>DAIDHQ010000013.1 GCA_027459645.1 Vulcanimicrobiota bacterium | reverse complement strand
CCCATACTGTCCGATCTTTGGGAAGAGCACAATGCGGCCGAGCATCTATCTGAGCACGGACTCGAGGTCACAGGATGACGCGATGTCCCGGCCGCAGGTCCCCTTCGCCAGAGGACCGCTGCCAACATATCAGGATGACACGTGAGTGGCGCCCTTCGACGAGCTCGGGGTGACGCGGTAGTGCGCTAGAGCGATTCGACGTAGGCGGCGACGTCGCGGACTTGCTTCCCGCTCAAGAACTGCGGATAGAGCTTCGGCATCGGCGGTGCCGGATCTTTAATCCATGAATCGACCGCGGCGAAATCCATGCGTTGATTTTCGTTTTTGAGCGCGGGGCCAACGGCGCCGCCCTCTGCACCGGTCGGGCCGTGGCAGGTCGAGCAGTTGTTGGTGAAAACCAATTTACCGGCTTCTTTGTCACCGCCGAGGGTCGTGGATGTGCCCGACGTCGTGTCGGTTTTTGCAACAACGGCGGGCGTGCAGCCCGAGATGAGGAGCGCAGCCAGCGCCATCGTCGCGTAAAGTGGGAACCCTCTATACATGGCTGTGTTCCTTGTACCCGCATTGGTTCTCGGGCTTTCGATGGGAAGCGGTCCTTCGTCTACGGCGCTTCGCGCCTCCGCTCAGGATGACACGGTGGCGCTGCGGGCGACGCGAGACGAAAGCGGGAGCAGCTTGTACATGATGCACTGTTCGTCTTGTCACGGTGACAACGGTCAAGGTTCCAGTATTGCGCCGAGTTTGATCGGGCGCTCGGCAGCCGACATTCACCTGATGCTCGATACCGGACGCATGCCGGCGGCTGTGCCGTACGTCAACGAGATTCACAAGCAGCCGAGCTTTACGTACAAGCAGATGACCGCGATCGTAAGCTATGTTGAGTCGTTCACGCCCTCCGAAAGTCAGGCCTCGAGGACGCTGCCGCTCGTAATGCCGGGTGATATCAATCACGGCCGCGCGCTCTTTGCGGAAAATTGCGCCGCCTGCCACGGCGCGGCGGGCAACGGCGGCTCCGTTGGCTATGCGGATGTTGCGCCTTCGCTCATGAATGCGAGTGTTTTCCAGGTTGCCGAAGCGATTCGCGCGGGCCCGGGCCCGATGCCGCGCTTCGGTCCCGACGTGCTGTCGGATCAAGACGTGAGCGATATCGCACACTACATCAACTACGTTCAGACGCAATCCGACGCTCCGGAGAGCATTAATGCGGGCGGATTGTCGCTTGGTCACATCGGCCCAGTTGCCGAGGGATTCATCGCTTGGGTGTTCGGCATTGGGTTACTCACGTTATTCATTCGTGCCATTGGGACGAGCACGACGTAGCATAAGCCTCGTAGTGGTCCTTCGACTGCGCGGATTCGCTACGCGAACCGCTCCGCTCAGGATGACAATGGCGTTCGTGGGTATACGAAAAGAATGAACGCGAGCGATTTCTTGATGCGCCGTCTCATCGAGTGGGGCGTGAAGCGCGTGTACGGCTATCCCGGCGACGGAATCAACGGCATCATGGGGGCTTTCGAGCGTATCCATCGACAAGCTCAGGATGATAAAGAGAAGATCGAATTCATTCAAGTGCGGCACGAAGAGATGGCCGCATTTATGGCGTGCGCGCACGCGAAATTCACCGGCGAAGTGGGCGTGTGCATGGCGACGTCCGGACCGGGTGCGATTCATCTCTTGAATGGCTTATACGACGCAGCCATGGACCACATGCCGGTGGTTGCGATCGTGGGCCAGACAGCTACCACCGCGATCGGCGGTTCCTATCAGCAAGAAGTCGACTTGGCGCGTCTCTATGCCGATGTATGCGACTACGTCTATCAAGTCGATAGCGTGGAGGCGATCCGCCACGTAACCGATCGCGCCTTCCGTACCGCGATGGGGCATCGCGCCGTGACGGCAATCGTGGTCCCCAAAGATATCCAAGAGATGAAATATGCGGATCCGCCGCACAAGCACAACACGCTGCACTCGAGTGTCGGCTATCGCGCGCCGATCGTTGTCCCGGCGCCGGCGGATTTGCGCGCCGCGGCCGAGATTCTGAATTCGGGCGAGCGTGTGGCGATGCTGGTCGGTCAGGGCTGCATGAACGCGACCGATGAGGTGATCGCCGTTGCCGAACGTTTGGGGGCGGGCGTGGCGAAGGCGCTGCTGGGCAAAGCGGTCGTGCCCGACGATCTGCCGTTCGTGACCGGTACCATCGGTTTGCTCGGAACGCTCACGAGCTCCGAGATGATGGAGCACTGCGACACGTTGCTGATGGTGGGCACATCGTTCCCCTATGCGGAATTCTTGCCGAAAGAAGGCAAGGCGCGCGGCATTCAGATCGATATCGATCCGAAAAATCTCGGGTTGCGCTTTCCGACGGAACTGAATCTGGTCGGCGATGCCGCGGCGACGCTTTCGGCACTCCTCCCGCTGCTGCAACCGAAGACGGATCGTTCGTGGCGCGATCGGCTGGAGAAGACGAAGGAAAAGTGGCACGAGCAAGAGCTCGCACGCGCGAAGGTGGAAGCCGATCCGATCAATCCGCAACTGCTCTTCGTATCGCTCAACGAGCATTTACCGGAGAACGCCATCCTTACCGGCGACGCGGGCACGGCGACGAACTGGTATGCGCGCAACATCATGATGCGCCGCGGCATGAAGGGTTCGCTCTCCGGCGGCCTGGCGACGATGGGATCCGCAGTGCCCTACGCGATCGCCGCCAAGTTTGCGTATCCGGATCGCGTGCCGATTGCGTGCACGGGTGACGGTGCCATGCAGATGAACGGCAACGCCGCGATGTTGACGGTTGCGAAATACTGCGACCGATGGGCCGACCAGCGCATTATCTTCTTGGTTCTACACAACAACGACTTGAACCAAGTAACGTGGGAAATGCGCGTCATGAGCGGCGACCCGAAGTTCGAGGCGTCGCAGGACTTGCCCAACTTCAATTACGCCCAATATGCGCGGCAATTGGGCTTCTTGGGCATCGAAGTGAAGCGGCCCGAAGATGTCGACGATGCGTGGCGTCAGGCGTTTGCGTCGGATCGCCCGGTCGTGATCGACGCGCACGTGTCGGCGGACATCGCGCAGCTTCCACCGCACATCAGCTTCGAGGAAGCGCACAAGTATTTCTCGGCGCTCGTCAAAGGCGATCCGAACGAAGGCAGCATCATCAAGGAATCGATCAAGAGCGTCATTGCGGGCGTCGTCGGGTCGGGAAGCACCGAGCGCAAGTGACGCGTAACGGTTCTTCGTCTACGCAGGTTCGCCACGCGAACCGCTCCGTTAGGGATGACAGGGGAGCGGCTATCGACGATGTGCGCGTAGCGGTGTACCGGGTGCCGACCGAGGATGCGCGGGAATCGGACGGCACCGCGGTGTGGGACGCGACGACGATGGTGCTGGTCGAAATCACCGCTGGCGGCGAGACGGGCATCGGTTACACGTACGCGGACGAAGCCACCGCGCAGGTGATTCACGCGGAGTTCCGCGCGCTGCTGGAAGGCCGCGACGCTCTGGAGACGGGGCGACGGTTTGCGGAAATGCAAGGCAAGATTCGCAATCTCGGGCGGGATGGCATCACGTCGATGGCGATTTCGGCGGTCGACGTCGCGCTATGGGATCTGAAAGGGAAGCTCGTCAATGCGCCGGTCTGCGTGCTGCTTGGGGCGGCCCGCGACGGAGCCGAGCTTTACGGCAGCGGCGGCTTCACATCGTTTTCGATCGGCGAGTTGCGCGCGCATATGTCGCGCTGGGTCGAGAGTGGCATTCCGCGCGTCAAGATGAAAGTGGGGAGCGATCCGTCGGCGGACGTGCAGCGCGTGGCGCAAGTACGCGAGGCAATTGGCGCCGACGCGCAGCTCTTCGTCGATGCGAACGGCGCGTATTCGCGCAAACAGGCGATGCAGTTCGCCGAAGAGTACGCGCGGTACGGCGTCGCATGGTTCGAAGAGCCCGTCTATCATCAAGACTTCGAAGGCTTGTGCCAGGTGCGCGAACGCGCTCCGGCCTGCATGGACGTCGCGTCGGGTGAGTACGGCTACGGCCTGTATCACTTCTGGCGCATGCTGCGGGCACGGACCGTCGATTGTCTTCAGGCAGATGCCTCGAGGTGCGGCGGCTTCTCGGGATTGCTTGCGGTAGACGGGCTCTGCCAGACCGCAATGATGCCGCTCTCGACGCACTGTGCGCCGCATCTGCAACTGCACGCGGCGATCGCATGCAAAATGTTGCGGCATATGGAGTATTTCTACGACCACGTGCGCATCGAGCGCATGTTTTTCGACGGCGCGAGCGATCCGATCGACGGAAAGCTCTATCCCGATCTTTCGCGCCCGGGCATCGGATTGACGCTCAAGCGCGCGGACGCCGCGAGGTATCAACTTGCATAGCGCCCTTCGACAGGCTCAGGGTGACATGGGCATACCGCGACGTGTACGTGGCGGTCCTTCGTCTTCGGCGCTGCGCGCCTCCGCTCAGGATGACAATGATCAAAAGGGGGAATGGTGATTAAGGTTCTTGGCAGCACGCGAGAGACGACTGCCCCGGATGTCGAGTTGAATGTGGACGCGCTCGAGCGCGATCTTCAGGCCGCCGTGCGTGGGGAAGTGCGTTTTGACGACGGTTCGCGTGCGATGTATTCGACGGATGCATCGAACTATCGGCAACTGCCCTTGGGCGTGGTGATTCCGATAGACTCGGCCGACGTCGAGGCGGCGATTCGGGTCTGCCGCCGGCACGGCGCACCGATCGTCAACCGCGGCGGCGGGACCAGTCTTGCGGGCGAAACGTGCAACGTCGCGGTGGTCATCGATTTCAGCAAATACATGAATCGCATCATCGAGATCGACTGGGAGAACAAGCGTGCTCGCGTGCAGCCCGGATTGGTCAACGACGATCTTCGTAATGCCGCCGAAAAGCGGCACTTGACCTGGGGCCCCGATCCGGCGACGCACGATCGAAATACCTTCGGCGGGATGCTCGGCAACAACTCATGCGGCATGCACGCCCAGATGGCGGGCAAAAGCGAAGAGAACACGATTGAGCTCGAGATCGTCACCTACGACGGCGAACGCATGCGCGTCGGTGCTACGACGGAAGAAGAGCTCGAACGCATCATTGCGGCCGGCGGTAGGCGGGGTGAGATTTATGCCAAGCTCAAGGCGCTTCGCGATCGTTATGCCGATCAGATTCGGGAGCGATTTCCGAAGATTCCGCGTCGCGTATCCGGCTTTGCGATCGATCAGCTTCTCCCGGAAAACGGGTTCAACGTCGCACGGGCGTTGGTTGGAACGGAAGGCACCTGCGTCACGATCACCGAGGCGACGGTGCGTCTGGTCCACAGCCCGCCGCATCGGGCACTCGCGCTCTTTGGGTTCAAGGACATCGCGACCGCGGCCGATCACGTGCCGTTCTGCAACGAGCACGGGCCGATCGCTCTCGAAGGGCTCGATGAGTCCATGTTCATGTACATGCACGACAAAGGCGAATCGACCGCGAGCCGTGCCATGTTCCCCGACGGCGGCGCATGGCTGATCGTCGAGTTCGGCGCCGAGAGCGCCGAAGAGGCAGACGACAAAGCGAATAAGCTCGCGAAAGAGTTCGAAAACAAAGAGCACGCGCCAACTTATAAATTGGTGAAAGACCCGAAAGAAGAGGCGCGTCTGTGGGCTCTGCGCGATGCGGGCCTTGGATCGACGTCGAAGATTCCGAACGAGCCCGATTTTTACCCCGGCTGGGAAGACTCGGCCGTCGACCCCAAAGATCTTGGCGACTATTTGCGCGAGTTTCAAGCGCTGATGAAAGAATTCGACTATAAGGCGTCGCTGTACGGGCACTTTGGCCAAGGCTGCCTTCATTGCAGTATCAACTTCGATCTCTTTACCGCGGAAGGCATCGCCAAATATCGTGACTTCGTGACGCGCGCGGCGCATCTCTGCGTGAAGTATCATGGCTCGCTCTCGGGCGAGCATGGCGACGGGCAATCGCGCGGCGAGTTGTTGCCGATTATGTTTGGCGACGAGCTGGTTCAGGCATTTTGGGAATTCAAAACGATTTGGGATCCCGAGGGCAAGATGAATCCGGGGAAAGTGGTGCACCCGAATTCTCTGACGTCGGATTTACGTTGGGGGACCGAATACGAGCCGTGGAATCCCGACACGCATTTCACGTTCAAAGCCGATAACGGCAGCTTCGCTTACGCGGCGAACCGCTGCGTCGGGACGGGCAAGTGCCGCAAGCACGACGGCGGCACCATGTGTCCGAGCTACATGGCGACCAAAGAGGAGCGTTACGCAACGCGCGGCCGCGCGCGGCTGCTCTTTGAGATGCTGCGGGGAAATCCGTTGGAGCGTACCTGGAAGAACGAAGCGGTGAAAGAGGCGCTCGATCTGTGCCTTGCGTGCAAAGGCTGCAAAGACGAGTGTCCCGTCAACGTCGATATGGCGACGTACAAGGCGGAGTTTCTCTCGCATTACTACGAAGGCTCGGTGCGGCCGCGCAACGCGTATGCGTTCGGGTTGATGATGTATTGGGCGCGCATCGCGGCAAAGGTGCCGTGGCTTGCGAACGCGCTCGCGCAAGCGCCGCTGCTCGAGCGGCTGGCGAAGTGGGTCGTGCGCATGGATGCGCGGCGACACATTCCGGCGTTTGCGCCCAAGACGTTCCGCGCGTGGTTCGAGGGCCGGCACGCGCACGCGCACCCGGCGACGAGGGGACGCGTCATTCTGTGGCCCGACACGTGGAACAACCATTTTCATCCGACAACGGCGATGGCTGCGGTCGAGGTGCTGGAAGACGCGGGCTTCGAGGTTATGATTCCGGAAACGCCGTTGTGCTGCGGGCGGCCGCTCTACGACTACGGCATGTTGGAGCTTGCGAAGCGCATGCTGGGTGAGATTCTCGATGAGCTGCGCGACGAGATTCGCGCCGGAACGCCGGTCGTGGGGTTGGAGCCGAGTTGCGTGTCGGTCTTCCGCGACGAAATGTGCGACTTGCTGGGCGACGATCAGGACGCGGCGCGCCTCGCAAAGCAGACGTACATGTTTTCGGAGTTTCTCACGAAGTGCGCGCCGGATTATGCGCCGCCGAAACTGGAAGGCGTTGCCGTCGTTCATCAGCATTGCCATCACAAGGCGCTGCTCGATGCCGACGCCGAGCGCACGCTGCTCGATAAGACGGGCGTTGAATATTCGGTTCCGGACGACGGTTGTTGCGGAATGGCGGGCGCATTCGGCTTCGAGGAAGGGCATTACGACGTGTCGATCGCGTGCGGCGAGCGCGTATTATTGCCGGAGGTTCGCAAAGCGTCCCCTTCCACGATCGTCGTCGCCGACGGCTTTAGTTGCCGCGAGCAGATCGCCCAAACCACAGACCGGCTCGCGTTGCATCCGGCGCAATTGTTGCAGATGGGATTGCGCGGCGGCGGCGGAGCGTATCCGGAGCGGCATTATATGTCCGATCCGCGTGCAGAAGCGGCGCGGTATCGGCGTATCGGCGCGCTGCTGGTGGTGGGTACGCTCCTGGCGAGCGCGTCAGTCGTAGCGGTCCTTCGTCTGCGCGGCCGCGGCGGCGGCCGCTCCGCTCAGGATGACACAGACGCTCAAGGGGGCCCGGTTTAAGGATGCGAGTCGTTATTTTAGGTGGCGGGTTCGCGGGGTTGTCCGCGGCGCGAGCGCTGCAAAAGCGGCGTAAGTCGGTGCGCGATCTGGAAATCGTGCTTGTCGACCGGAACAATTACATGCTCTTCACGCCGCTGCTGCCGGAGGCCGCCAGCGGATCGGTTGAGGTGCGGCACATCACGCAGCCGTTTCGGCCGCAGCTCGAGCACGTCACGTGTGAGTTGGGCGAAGTGCTGGGCGTCGACGAGACGCAGCGGCACGTCACGCTGCGCCACCCGCTGACACACGAATCGAAGACGATCCGGTACGACGAACTGGTCTTTGCGCTCGGATCGAAGCCTTCGACGATGGGCGTCGATGGAGTCGAGCGATTTACGATACCGTTGCGCACGGTTGCCGACGCGCAGCATCTGCGCAATGCGGTCATCGGTGCCGTCGAAATTGCGGCGCAAGCGAACAATATTGGCGAGCGAGACCGATTGCTGCGCTTTGCGATCGTAGGCGGCGGCTTCACGGGCGTGGAAACCGCCGGCGAGATGAGCGCCTTTTTGCGCCGGTTGATTCGATACTATCCAACGCTGCACGAACGGCACGTGCGCGTCGTGTTGATTCAGGCCGAAAAGCGCTTGTTGCCGCACTTGCCGGATCGTTTCGGAAAACATGCGGCGCGCGTGCTGGCCGATCGCGGCGTCGAGATTCGGATCGGTAAGGAGGTCGATCGCGTGGATTCTGCCGGCATCACGCTCAAAGGCGGCGAGCGTCACGAAACCCGAACGATCGTATGGGCCGCCGGCAACGAACCCGCGCCGTTCGTGAAGCGGTTGGGGTTAAAACTTTCGCATCATGGTGCCATCGAAACGCAAACGGACTTTTCCATCGAAGGGCACCCGCATCTGTGGGCGATCGGCGATTGCGCCGCCGTGCCGCGCAAGAACGGCGGTACGTACGCGCCGCTCGCGCAATTTGCGGTGCGCGAAGGCCCGCTCCTTGCGCGCAACGTGCTGGCGCGCCTGCGTAAGAAGCGCACGAAGCCCTTTACGTACGAGAAGCTGGGGCAGATGGCATCCCTCGGCGACCGCCAGGCGCTTGCGGAGTTGCCGGGCGGGAAAATGCTTACGGGCTTGCCTGCGTGGCTGCTGTGGCGTGGCTACTATCTTTCGCGGCTGCCGAGCGCGTCGCGCAAGACGCGCGTCGCCATCGATTGGACGCTCGGCATGGTGTACGGGCCGTCCATGGCGCGCATCGATCCTTCATCTACGCAGGTTCGCTATGCGAACCGCTCCACTCAGGGTGACACAGAAGCTCAGGATGACACAGTAGATGCGGCTGCACGATAAAGTTGCGATTGTCACCGGAGGTGATTCCGGCATAGGGAAAGCGATTGCGACGGTGATGGCGCAAGAGGGCGCGCGCGTGGCGATCGATTACGTCGGCGATCCTGCGCCCGCGAACGCGCTGGTCGACGAGATCGAAAACTTCGGCGGACGTGCATGCGCGGTGCAAGCCGATATTTCGAAGCCCGACGACGTGTCACGACTCGTGAGCGAGACGGTGAAGCATTTCGGGAAGCTCGACATTTTGGTGAACAACGCAGGCGTCGAAGAAAAGTATCCGTTTCTCGAGATGCCGTTCGAGGTCTATCAAAAGGTCATCGACATCGATTTGACCGGGCCGTGGTTGTGTTCGCAGTCGGCCGCGAAGCAAATGGTTCGCCAGAAGACACCCGGACGCATTATCAACATTAGTTCGGTGCACGAGGAACTGACGATGCCGACAAACGCTCCCTACTGCGCGGCGAAGGGCGGCCTGCGGATGCTGATGCGCACCATTGCGGTAGAACTCGCGCCGCACGGCATCACGGTGAACAACGTCTGTCCGGGTGCGGTCGACACGCCGATGGACGAAAAGCTCAAGCAAGACAAAGCGCAATACGAAAAGCTGCTGAAGGAGATCCCGCTGGGTCGCATGGCCAAGCCCGAAGAGATCGCGTCACTCGTCTGTTATCTCGCTTCCGATGAAGCCGCCTATATTACGGGTGCGTCGTACGTGATCGATGGCGGCATGACCAAGAAGTCGGGTAGCCTATGATTGCGAAGGTCACGGGTTCGGGAGAACGCATCTCGACCTACGAGGTGCCCGACACCGAAATGGCCGTGGGCAGCACGCTCGGTGCTCCGAAAGGTGCGATCATTCTCAAGGCCAACGGCGCGATCGAACGATTCTACTCGATCGACGCCGGACAAATCGTGGCCAGCGGCATGCAGGTCTACTATTGGGATCCGGTCACCGGCGTGCCGTTGGGTAAGCTGCCGGGACAGTACATCATCCATCCGGACCGGCAAGAGCACGTGTACGAGCTAAGCAACGGCGTTATGGTACGCGAGCGCGTCTTTATGCTTAACGGGCAGCCGGAACGCGAGCGTGCCGATCCGGCGATCGCGTACTATCACATCTCGCTCGAGAACACCGCGTCGAGCACGATCGAGATAGCTTCGGTCGCCGCGTGCGATCTGCGCGGGCAGACCGGCATCGATCTTCGCGTCCGCTACGATGCGCGCCGGCGTGCCTTTATTGCGGTCAACGACTCGGCTAAAGCGTTCGCGCGAGCGTTTTCGTGTACCGGCGAGCCGGACCATTGGGAGGTTACGAACGACCACGGAAAGTGTAGCCGCGTGCAATATCCCGGACCGCTTTCCGAAACGATCGTGCGCGGCGGCGATCAGTACTTCGCGCTTTTCGAGCACCGGCAGCGACTCGATGCAGGCGACACGGGCGAACTGACGTTTACGTTGGCGGCGGCGTCGAACGGTACGGCAGAATTGCGGCGTATCTTGGACCGTGCGCCTGCCGTGGAAGATGCAGCCGAACGCACGCGCGCGCGGTTTCACAACATCCTCAATCGGGCGGTCGTGATGACGCCCGATCCCGACGTCAATCGCGGCGTGCTGTGGGCCAAGGCCAACATGCTGCGCACCGAACTGCTGGCGCCGACGGGATGGTGCTTCGTCAACGATCCGACGCGTTCGAATAATAGCGTGGCGCGCGACACGGCGTGGTTTTCCTTCGGCTCCGACTATGTGACGCCGGATTTTTCGCGTGAGTCGCTGCTGTGGTATCTCGATCACATGGAACGCCGCGGCATGACCGTCGAGTACTATGACATTCGCAACGGCAAGACGGCCGACTATAAACTGAACATCAACGACGATACGCCGCTATTGGTGCTGGCGTCTTGGCATCATTACAACTCCACGGGGGACCGCGAGTTTCTCAAGCGCGCATACAAGCCGAGCAGGAAGGCGGCAGAGTATATTCTTTCGCAGCGCGACGACCGTGGGCTGGTTTTTTGCAAGGCCCGCGGTACGGCCGATTGGGGCATAGCCGGTTGGCGCAACGTCATTGAAAATTACCGCATCAGCGGCGCCGTGACGGAACTGAATTCGGAGTGCTTTGCGGCGCTGCAGGCCGTCGGGAAGATGGCTAAAGAGTTGGGGCGCGACGCCGAATCCGATCGGTTCAAACGCGAGGCCGACGACTTGCGCGAGGCGATCAACGCCCATCTGGTCGACCCGGAAACGGGGCTGTACTATCTGACGATCGACGTCGACGGCACGAAGCGGACGAACGTCACCTGCGATCTGGTCTTTCCCGTGATGTTCGGCGTTGCGGATCACGATCGCGCTGCCCAGATCATCAGCCGTTTGAGCGTCGAGCCGTTTTGGACCACCGCCGGCATTCGAACGGTGCCGCGCGACGACATCAATTACAGCCCGATCGATGGCTATGGGCTGCTCGGCGGGGTGTGGGTCGGCGTGACGTTTTGGTACGCGTTTGCGGCGGCAAGCTTCAATCCGGACTTCATGGCGCAAGCGTTGGGCGATAGTTTCCGGCACTACTCGCGCAGTCCGCGCCAGAATAACACCGTGCCGGGTCAGTTCAGCGAATGGTTGCACGGCGAGACGTTGGTCAATCGCGGGATGATGCTCTCGCCGTGGTTTCCGCCGCGCTATCTGTGGGCAGCGATCGAGGGTGCCGCCGGCCTGGATCTTTCCTCGGACGAGCCCTCGTGCAATCCGCGGCTCGCGCCGAACTGGCGGTGGCTCGGCGTGCGAAACTTACGCTTTCGCGGAGCGTTCGTCACGTGGTTCGTCGTTCGCGCGCCGGAATTGACGATGTATGCGACGTTCCGTTTCGAGCATTCCATGGAATACCACGCGTACGACGCCGACGTGACCGAGGTGCTGTTGGACGGTGTCAACGACGAGGTGACGGCGATCTTGCTGCAGCGTGACGGCGAGATGGTGCTCTTCATCGGCAACACGTCGGAGCGAACCGTGTCGACCTCGTGCACGCTCAAGCGCGATCCCGGTGGGATCTACACGACCCGGGCGTTCAGCAGCTTGCGCGGTGAGTGGGTCGAAGGCGAGATTACCGGCGAGGCCCTGCGCAAAGGGCTAGCGGTGCAAATCGATCATCGCGGCTTCGTGGTGATCGAGATGCGGAAGAAGCTGTAGGCATGAACGAACGCTATTGCTTCGGCATCAGCGAGTTCACGACGAAGCCTTGGAAGTTCGAGCGCGACGTCGAGCGTTATGCCGCACACGGGGTCGACGCGATCGAGGTGTGCGAGTTCAAACTCGAGGGCTTAGATTACGCCCGGGAGCTGGAACGGATCGGGCACGCAGGGTTGAGCGTAAGCTCCGTCCAGACGACGATTCATTCGCTCTTCGCCGATTCGCTGGTACCGCAGCCGAGCGATCCCGACGAGCGCGTGGACGCGATATATCGTGCGATCGAGCGCATCGCGCCGCACGTGCCCAAGGGCACGCCGTTCAACATTATTACCGGCGCAGCGCCGAACGGTGATTGCGAGCACGTCTATCGCTACGCGCTCGAGGCGTTGCCGCGCCTGGCCGACGCTGCCGCCGCCTATGGGATGCGCGTGGCGTTCGAGCCGCTCAATCCCATCCTCTTTCACACCGACACGGCGCTTTGGGGATTGGATGCCGCGTTGGAACTCATTCAACGCATCGATCATCCTGCGCTCGGTTTGACGTGCGACACCTGGAACGTCTTCGAGACACCGCAGCTGCTCGACGTAATACGCGCCTGCGGAAAACGGATCTATCTCGTACAGGTCAGCGATTGGCGACGTCCGCGAAATGATGCCGACCGGCGGTGCGTCGGTGATGGCTCAATCCCGACGGCGCGCATCGTGCGGGCACTGCGTGACGCAGGCTACGAGGGGCCGTACGTCGTGGAGATTTTCTCGGCGGAGTCGTTGGCGGATTCATTGTGGACGGCGGACTTAGACCAAGTGATCGATCGCAACGCCGTGGGCTTCGAACGTGCGTGGGAGGAGGCCACCCGGCAGGACCCTCGCGGTGAGAGAGGAGTGCGCGCGTGATTCCCAAGCGCATCATCGATTTGAGTCAGCCGGTCTTTAGCAATTGCCCGCAGTATCCCGATAAGAATCCGCGGCCGGCGGAAGTGCGGTGGTTTTACATTAAGGGCGTCGACGAAGTCAACAAAGAGATCGTGGAGATCAGTACGCATACGGGAACGCATTGCGATGCGCCGTTTCATTTCTTTGACGACGGTGCGACAATCGATGCCGTGCCGCTCGAAAGCTACGTCGGCTGGGCCACGATCGTTGATGTGCGCGGAAAGGCGCCCGGTTCGGAGATTACGCTGGCGGATGTTGAGCCGTATCTCGAACGGATCGAGCCGGACGACGTCGTGCTTTTTAATACCGGTTGGGGACAGAAGCGCGCGAACACCAAAGAGTTTCTGACGCAGTACGTGTGGTGCGGCGGCGAGGCGGCCGAAGCGATCGTAAAGGCGGGCGCGAAGGGCGCGGGCATCGACGCGGTGAGTTTTGGAGGCTACGACGATCCGAACAAAGCGGGACCCGGACATCGCGCCATGCTAGGAGCCGGGAAGTTTATCGTGGAGGAATTGTGCTTTCCCGACGAAGTGATGGATGGTACGCGGCGGCTGTTCGTTGCCGCGCCGGTAAAACTTCGCGCGTGTAGCGGCGCATGGACGCGCGCCGCGTTATGGGAGTATTAGAATGGCCGAATCGGCAGAACGGATCGATGCATCGCGTACGGCGCTGCTCGTGATGGATTATCAGCACGGGATTCTTGGGCGATTGCCCGAGGCGGATGCCGTCGTGGCGAATGCGGCGCGGGCGATCGAGACCGTTCGCCGCGCGGGCGGCCACGTAGGTTACGTGCGCGTTGCGTTCACTGACGCCGACCTGCAAGCGGTGCTGGATCGCAACAAGGGCTTCTCGGCGATCAAGAGTTCGGGCATGGATTTCGGAACGGAGGCGCATGCGACGCAGATCGACGAGCGGCTCGCTCTGCATCCGGGCGACATCGTGGTCCGCAAGACGCGCGTCGGCGCGTTTTCGACGACGGATCTCGCGGCGCAACTCAAAGCGCGCGACATCGATACGCTGATCCTCGCGGGAATTAGCACGAGCGGCGTGGTGCTTTCTACAGTGCGCGACGGCGCCGATCGTGATTACCGGCTCTACGTGTTGTCCGACGCGTGCGCCGACGCGCAACCCGACGTGCATGCGTGCCTGATGGAAAAAGTGCTTCCGCGCCAAGCGGACGTTATCACGACCGACGACCTAGGGCGGCTCCTTGCAGCCGACGGATTGCCGAATCGATTGAAAGCATTTTAAGGTTCCAATACGCGGATCGACGTACGGCTGAGAAGGGAACCGGGAAAAGCACATTTACGGAGTCGCCTCAAAAGGCGCCTCGACGGCCACACCCGAAACCAATCGGGGATGAAGGTTTACATCGTCGGAGCCGGCCCTGGCGATCCAAAACTGCTCACCGTACGGGCGGCTGAATTGCTCGGGTCCGCGCGCGTAGTCCTCTACGACGCGCTCGTTTCAGACGCTATTCTTGAACTTCTGCCTGAGGGCTGCGAGCAGATATTCGTCGGTAAGCGGGCAGGGCGTTTTGCCACCGATCAGGGCCTCATCATCGGCCGCATGATCGAAATCGTCCGTTCCGGTACGCCGGTGATACGTTTAAAAGGGGGAGATCCGTTTGTTTTCGGGCGCGGAGGTGAAGAAGCTCAAGCGCTTGCACGTGTAGGCATCCCATTTGAAATCGTCCCTGGTATTTCTTCGGCTCTTGCAGTGCCAGCGTATGCAGGTATTCCCTTGACACACCGCGGCTACAGCGGCGGTTTTACGGTGGTTACGGGGCACGAAGATCCGTTGAAGTCCAAAGCGCACGTGGACTGGCGAGGAATTGCGAATACCGGAAGCACGATTGTGCTCTTGATGGCGCTAGGCGAACTACGAGCGATAGCGCAACGTCTCTGCGAACATGGGTTGCCGCGCGATCATCCGGTGGCGCTGATTGAAAACGGAACGCTGCCCGAGCAGCGTACGATTGAAGCGACCCTCGAAACAATTGCCGACCGTGCTGAAGTCGAACGAGCTGTATCGCCAGCGGTCGTCGTGATCGGCGATGTGGTACGTTTGAGACGCGAAATCGCGTGGCGAGAATTACTCGATTCGCAGGCCTTGCTTTAAATCGAGGGCGTAGCCTGCAATCGTAAGGTATGCCCGGTCCGCAACGCGAGCGAATTCTTGGCCTAAGGTGCCTAACACAACGCGAAAGAGCCTAGCGGCGGGGTATTCGGGCACGATCCCCCAACCGATCTCTTCGCCAACGACTATTACAGAAGGAATCGCTTTAGCAAACGCGCGAACGACCTCGCAGCTGCGTTCGAAAAGCGCATCTTCGTCTACATAAAAAAGTTGATCTGCGAGCCACGTGCCGAGGGAATCGATCAATAACAGGTCGCTTTCGCTGTAGCGTTTGCTCAGTTCGACAAGATCGACGCGGGGGTCACACGCCGTTTCCACGGTCGTCCATTCCGATGGGCGTTCAGCACGGTGGCGCTCGATTCGCGCACGCCATTCATCGTCATTGGGATCCCGGCGCGCCGTGGCAACATAGACCACATTCTTTCCGGCCTCGGCGGCGAGTTGCATCGCCAAGCGCGTCTTTCCCGAACGCGCGGCTCCTGTGACAAACGTCAGCATGACAAGCCGCCGTTGTTTTCGGAAAGAACACGGCAGGCGTGGACGAGACGGGCGTTGCTCGCAACGTCTTTCACGGCAACGCGCACGAAGGGACGCTCTTCGAGTCCCTCGTAGTCCTCGCAGTTGCGAACGGCGATCCCGTGGTTGCGAAGAAGTTCCTCGCATATGGCTTTTCGGGTACCCCAAGACGCGGGAAGCTCGAGAAGCAGAAAATTTGCACTAGACGGGAGCACGCGTATGCCCAATGCCCTCAGCCGCGACGTGAGATCGGAACGCAGCCACGTATTCTCGATGAGACTATGTCGCTCGAAGGCCGCGTCTTGCATGGCGAGAGCGGCGGCTTCCGCTGCAATGGTTGTAACTGGCCACGATGGCAGGTATGCAGCGACGCGCCGCGCGAGTTCCGGGATCGCCACAGCGTATCCGATCCGCAATGCAGGCATTGCGTAGAATTTTGTAACGGAACGAAGTACGATCGTGTTCGGTATCGCTTCGACGTCGTGGATGACGGACTCGGCCGGCGCGTAATCGATAAACGCCTCGTCCACCACCACGAGAGAGCCTATCGCCGCCGCAGCCTGCGCGATCTCGAGAACGCCTTCTCTGGATAACAACGAGCCCGACGGGTTGTGCGGGTTATTGATGAGGACGGCTCCGGGGCGCGTTGCACGAACCGTGCCGATCGTTGCCGCGACGTCGATGCCGAAATTGTGATCGGACGAGAGCGCTATGGGGACCCATTCGTGTCCCGCGGCCACGACCGCACGTCGATACTCGCTGAAGGCGGGTACCGGGACCACGCAACGAGAGGGTCCGATGACGCGAAGCGCGGCATCGATCAAAGCGGCGCTACCGTTGCCCACGATGATGCGTTCGAGTGGAATCGCGTGACGTTCTCGAACGGCTCGCACGAATCGGGTCGCCTCGCGGTCGGGATATTGAGCTAGCGCTCGGGCGGTCACGTGTCCGTCGCCAAAGAGGTCGAGAACGCATTGCGGCGTCCCCAGCGGGTTCACATTGACGCTAAAATCTAAAACTGCCTCTGCGCTGATGCCGAATCGCGCCCCTGCGCGAACGCCTTCGCCGCCGTGAACCGGCCGTGGGGGTTCAAGCCTGCGCATCGCGAACCAGCAGTACCGCCAGAGCAGCGGCGACAAACAATGAACTAGCCAGCGTTACAAGATTCATCGCCGTACGAACGTCGCGCGCGTCGGGGTTGGGAAACTCCGCGCCTAAATGCGCGCAGTTGACCGCTCGCCCGTCATAAACGTTTGTCCCACCGAGTCGTACTCCCAAGCTGCCGGCCATGGCAGCTTCAGGCCATCCGGCGTTCGGGCTTCGATGCAAAGGTGCATCTCGTAACGACGTTTTTAAACTGCGTATGCCGGCTCCGTGACGAAACTGCGCGGCCAAGGCGATCGCACATGCGCTCAACCGCGCCGGAACATAATTGGCGAAGTCGTCTAGACGAGCTGCAAACCAGCCGAATTCCCGGTACGGCGGTTCGATATGGCCTACAATCGAATCGAGGGTATTTACGGCCTTATATGCAAGCGCGAGTGGCGCTCCTCCCAGGAGTAAGTAGCACATGGGCGCGACGACGCCATCGCAAAAGCTTTCGGCAAGGGTCTCGATCGTCGCTCGGGAGATCTCCGTTTCGTTTAGCGCCTGGGTATCGCGGCCCACGATGCGAGCAACTCGAAGGCGGGCTCGCTGAAGATCTCCGCTTCTGAGTGCCTGCTCGACGGCTGCGGCTTCGGACAGAAGGCTTCGCATGGCCAATGTGCTGCCGGCGGCCATCACTTCGAGGATACGCCCGGACAGATGCACGCCGGAGAGGGCGCGAACGCTTACGGCGTAGGTTGCAGCGACGATCGCCGCTGCGGTTATGGTTCCGGCAACGCGACCGGCAACTGGGAGTTCCCGTATGCGCAGCAGGCGCGCTGCGTCGTCGCAGAGTGACGCGGCCGCACCAATGGCGCGCACGGGGTGGGGGGCCCAGGCTGGATCGCCGGCGGTTGCATCCAGTGCGACTGCGAAAACAAACGTGCCGGTACGGATCAAAAGAAGTACTCCAGGCGAAGCGCTCCGCAAATTGCGGATGTCAAACGGTCGATGCGCCACTGACGGTCGCGCTCAATGTAGGCAAACTCGGTAGCCGGCTGCAGGCCGGCCGCCGATCTCGCTGCACGAAGGAACGCATGGCGGAACGGATCGTGTGAGAAGAGGGCGTGCAGATACGTTCCGACTATGCGCCCATCGGGGGAAACGGCACCGTCTCTGCGCGTAACGCTTTCATTCGATCTACGAATGGTCGCGAACGGCATGCACTCGTCGAATGACGTTTCCCCCGCATGGATTTCGTAGCCATTCACCGCGATCGTACCAATGGCGATGCCCAAGAGCGTCTGAGCGGCAAGCTCGCCACGCGCCAGAACCGTGGTTTTCTCAACATCGAGGACCGTCCTTAGCGGTAAGAGGCCAAGGCCGCTCATAGTTCCGCCGCCTTCCACGCAGTAGGGATCGTCCACCAGCGTTCCGAGCATTTGCATGCCGCCGCAAATGCCGACAATCGCCGTACGCCGGTTCTCGCGCAGGCTGGTGGCAATTCCCGACTCTTTCAACCACCGCAAATCGGCGATCGTACTCTTCGTTCCCGGAAGAACGACGACGTGTGCATCGGCAACATCTTGTGGGGTCTTTACGAAACGCAAGTCGACCGACGGTTCGAGTTCAAGGGCGTCGAAATCTGTGAAGTTGGAGATGTAGGGAAGATCTACGACCGCCACTCGCAAGCGCTGCGAGGAAGCATCCCACGAGCGCCGCTCGCGCCTGCGCTCGAGCGACACGCTATCCTCGTCTTCGAGTCCGATCTGCGGAAGATGAGGGATCACACCGGCACACGGGATACGCAAACGCGGCTCGATGGCCGCGATCCCCGGTTCGAGGAGGGAGGCGTCCCCTCGAAACTTGTTGATGGCGAAAGCGGCAACGCGCGCCCGGTCGCGATCGTCAAGGAGCTCCATGGTGCCGAGCAGCGACGCAAATACTCCGCCCCGATCGATATCTGCAACCAGCAGGCACCGGGCATCCGCCGCATGTGCCATCTCCATATTCGCGATGTCGGTATCGCGCAAATTGATCTCGGCCGGCGAACCGGCACCTTCAATCACGATTAGTTCGTATGACGTTGCTAGGCGTTCGTACGATTCAAGCGCGCGGTCGAAAATTTCCCCGCGCATCCTTGCGCGGTACTCGGTCGCTCCAAACGTACCGAAGACTCGCCCTTGCAAGACGACCTGCGAACCAACGTCGGAGGTCGGCTTAAGCAATACGGGATTCATATCGACACTTGGTGTGATGCCGGCTGCTTCCGCCTGGAGAGCCTGCGCGCGCCCGATTTCCCCGCCATCGGGCGTAGCACAGGAATTCAGCGACATGTTCTGTGCTTTAAAGGGCGCGACGCGAACGCCGCGGTTTGCAAAGTGGCGGCACAAGGCCGTAACGACGAGCGACTTTCCGACGTTCGATGCGGTCCCGAGAACCATGAGCGCGCGCGCACGCATCGCTAGAGCCCCCGGGCCCAGCGCACGGCCGCCTCAATGGAGTTGACGCTTGGAACCTGAGGCAACACCGGGCGCCGCACCATAACGACCGGTATTCCCAGTTCACGGGCGGCAACGATCTTCATATAGGTTTTGTCGCCGCCGCTATTCTTGCTCACGACCACGCCGATCCGGCAATCCTGGAGAAGCCGCCGTTCGTCCTCTAGCGTGAACGGACCCCGCTGGAGCCGGAGTTCGTAGCGGGACGGAAGCGGCGGTAGCGGAGCCTCGATCGCGCGGATGACGAATTCACGATCATAGGGAACGAACGCTTCGACACCTTGCCGTCCGATTGTTAGAAGAATGCGTCCGCTGAAGGATGCGGCAATGCGCGCCGCGTCCTCCACATCCGTTGCGTCGTGCCATATGTCGCCGACACGCTCCGTCCATGGCGGACGGGAGATTGCAAGCAGCGGCACTTTCGTTCGCAGGCACGCTTCGTAGGCGTTGGCGCTGATTTTAGTCGCAAATGGGTGGGTGGCATCGATAACCCCATCGATTTGCTCGTCGCGTAGAACCTGCGTGAGACCATCGGCTCCGCCAAATCCGCCGATTCGCACCTCGCCCGAGGGCAATCGAGGATTGGATACGCGGCCGGCGAGCGACGAGACGACGCGCAAGTGCGGCACGTGCCCGAGTGCGTCGGCGAGCGCAAGACCTTCACTGGTTCCACCGAGAAGCAAAATTGTTCGGGTAGCGTTCATGTCGTGCGTTCCCGTTCGCGCGAATACAAATAACTCTCGCGAATCCCGGTGGCGTCCGGTACGAGCGACCGTCCGACGAATATTATGGCGGTACGGTCGATCGCGGACCGCGCGATTTCGCTTTCAAGATTTCCGAGGCTCGCACGCACGATGATTTCTTGTGGCCAACTCGCGCGAAACACGACGGCGGCCGGGCAGTCCTCGCCGTAGAATGGCAATAGATCCGCGACAACTTGCGCGATGTTCGCAATTGAAAGATGGATTGCAAGTAGCGCGCCCGTGCGCGCCAAGCTCGTCAATTCCTCTCCCGGAGGCATGGGCGTAGAACGCGTGGCGGTACGGGTAAGAATGACGGTCTGCGAGACGCCCGGCACGGTTAACTCTTGGCCGAGCGCGGCCGCGGCTGCACCGAAGGCCGGAACCCCGGGCGTGACGTCGTAGGGAATTCCCAGGTCTTGTAAGCGACGCATCTGCTCGGCCATCGCACTCCAGATTGAAAGATCTCCGGAATGCAGCCGCGCTACGTCTTCTGCGCGCTCATGTGCGCGCGCCATCTCCGCGACGATCGCTGGGAGCGTCATCTCCGCGGTATCGATCATTCGCGCACCGGACGGAGCAAATCGGAGTATCTCCGGCGGAACGAGCGAGCCGGCGTACATGCACACTGCGCACTCGGCGATCAAGTCGCGACCACGCAGTGTGAGCAGATCGGGCGCCCCGGGGCCGGCACCGATGAAATGAATCACGTAGTGGCCTCCGCAAAGGCGTAAGTGCAGCGCGCGCCCGCTTGTCGTGGCACGATCAGACGCGATCCTTTTCCAGCGGCGGCCAGGGCGGCAGCTTCGGCAACGCTCTGCGTCTCGAGCGTCGCGAAGCAACGCGCGGAGGGAAGGGAAATGCCCCGGATGACGGCAAGTTCCTTCGCGGAAAAGGTGATCATGCGCGCCCCGAGTGCGCGAGCGACAGGCTCGATGATCTCAGCTCGCCGATCGAGAGTCGCAACGATCAGTTCACCGGAAAGATCTTTCAATCCGCCGCGGAGACATACGAGGATCTCTTCGGGCGTCGCAGCTGTACTGCATCCGATGCCGATCGCGCGTATCACGATTTAAGCGCCGCCCACTGCGTGATCGGGAGTTGCGGACGCCATGCGTGCAACGAACCGATGCGATCGAGATGCGAAATTGTAAAGCGGAGCAGCTCCCCGCCAAGGCGCGCGCGGTGCGAAGCGAGCATCATTTCTCCTTCAAGCGTAACCGCGTTTGCGACGAGACGGCCACCTGCCGGCAGCCGGTCCCAACATGTTTCTAAGAGGCCATCGCTGGAAATGCCGCCGCCGATAAAAATTGCATCGGGTTTTGGCGCGCTCCCCAGGGCCTCGGGTGCTCGCTCGGCTACGACTTCAAGGCCCGGCACGCCTAACCGTCGCGCATTGTGCGCGATGCGTTCTGCTCGCGCCGGGTTCGCTTCAAACGCCACGCATCTGCACGTCGGATGAGCGCGCATCCACTCAATTCCGATCGAGCCGCTCCCAGCGCCGATATCCCACAACAACTCCCCGGGTAGCGGTGCCAAGCGCGCAAGCGTCGACGCACGTATGTCGCGTTTCGTGAGTTGACCGTCGCTGTCGTAGGCGTCATCGGGTAACCCGGCGAGCGGCGAGAGCGCGCGCGTTCCCTCGTCGGCTTCCCATTCCAGTGCGATCACGTTGAGATCGTCGCATATTGGAATATCCCAGACGGCGGCTCTGCCCGTTCGAATTCGCTCGCGAGGGCCTCCCAAACGCTCCAGCACGTGCATCACGCTCGCCCCAAAGCCGTGTTCCACAAGCAGTGCGGCAATCGCGGCGGGCGTCGCGCCGTCCTGAGAGTATATGACAACGCGACGATGCGGTTGCGCGTAAAGCAGTGTGTGTTCGAGCGGTCGCGCGACGCAGGATACGAGCGTGGTATCGGCGGCACCCCATCCCATTCGCGCGCAGGCGAGCGAGAACGCGGAAACGTGTGGGTAGACGCAATATTGCGAGGGCGAGAGCAGCCGCGCAAAGGTGACGCCGACCCCATGCAGCATCGGGTCGCCGCTAGCAAGGACGCAGACGTTGCGCGTGCCACCCGAAGCGATCAGTTCATGCACGAGGGGCATCATAGGTGAGGGCCAAGCAATGCGTTGTCCACCGGCTTGCGGAATCAAATCAAGATGCCGCCTTCCCCCAACGATCACATCGGCGCGTTCTACCGCGATTTTCGCAGCGGCGCCGATACCGTTCCAGCCGTCTTCGCCGATACCGACGATTGAAAGCCATGTCACGTCGCCCATGCGATCGCATTCCCGTCCCTATCGACGATAAGGATGTCCAGCGAAATATCGTGGCAGAGTAAGAGTTCCAACGCCTTTTGGCGCGCCTCTCGCGCGACGACATCGGCGAGCGGGACGTGTTGTGCTTGAGCGAGTTGGAGCGCCTCCAGCCCAGTATGTGCGCCCGCGATCTGCACTTGAAGAGCTGGTGCGGCGCCCGCCTCGCTTGCAAACTGCGACAGTTGCGCCATGTTAAGGCGGCTGCGCGCCGAATGGAGGTCGCTCGCGCCTTGCGCGAGCTTGCACATCTTGGCGAAGCCGCCGGCAATCGTGACCTTCGGAATCGGCTTCGTGCGCAGATGTCGCAGCATGGCGCCAACAAAATCTCCCATATCGATCAGTGCCTGTTCAGGCAAGTCATAGTGGCGGGCGACCGCCGCTTCGGACGTCTTTCCGGTTGCACCGGCGACGTGCGTAATGCCAAGTGCACGCGCAACGTCGATACCTTCGTAGATGCCCGCGATCCATGCCGAGCACGAATAGGGAATGACGACGCCGGTCGTGCCGAGGATCGAAAGGCCGCCAACGATTCCCAAGCGTGGATTCAAGGTCCGTTGCGCGATGCGCTCTCCGTCGGGAATGGAGATCTCGACGATTGCATCCAGCCCTCCGCCGTACGTCCGAGCGACTTGAGCGATCGCCTCCGCGATCATTCGTCGAGGCGCCGGGTTTATGGCGGGCTCGCCGACCGCCAATGGCAACCCCGGTTTCGTCACCGTTCCGACACCCGTCCCGGCACGAAACGTTACCCCCGATCCGGGCGACCCTTGGCGTACGGTCGCACATACGAGCGCACCGTGCGTTACGTCGGGATCGTCACCGGCGTCCTTCACAATGCCTGCCGACGCTGCGTCGTCGTGGATTTGCTTCATCGCGAGCGTAAAACTTGCGTGCCGTGCCGTCGGTAGAACGATTTCCACCGGATCGGGAAAGGTGCCGCTGAGCAACGCCGTATAGGCGGCTTTTGCAGCGCCCGTCGCGCACGCACCAGTCGTCCATCCACGACGGAGGTCTTTTGCGTCGTTCATTGCTCCCTGTACGAACGTGGCGTGTACACGAATGGCCGCGTTCCGTCCCGTTCGATGACCCGCGTTTGTGAGGAGCCTATCAGCACGATCGTCCGCATGTCGATCTGTGAGGCGTTGACACTTCCAAGATCTGTCACGATCATACGCTCTGCGTCGCTGCCGAGATCACGTGCTAGAAATACTGGGGTGTGGGCACTGCGGTGACGGCCTACGATAGTGCGCGCTTCGTCGAATTGCGTTTTGCGCGTCGCGGATGCTGGATTATAGAGCGCGAGCGCGAAATCGGCCGCTGCTGCAGCGTCTAGCCTGCGTGCGATCGTTTCCCACGGTTTGAGCCGATCCGAAAGTGAGATGACGCAAAAATCGTGTCCGAGCGGTGCGCCCGCGCGCGCTGCCGCCGCTTGCATCGCGGAAATCCCCGGAACGATTCGCACGTCCAAGCCGCGCCATGACGAAGGGCCTGCGTCGATCGCTTCCATGACCGCAGCCGCCATTGCAAAGATTCCGGGATCGCCGGAGGAAACGACGCACACTCTCGCTCCCGCTTGCGCAAGTTCGAGCGCGTGGCGCGCGCGCTCGAGTTCGACGCGATTGTCTGAAACGTGGCGTCGTTGGGAAGGCACGTTGGGGATGCGGTCTACGTACGGCTTGTAGCCGACCAGATCGGTCGCCTGAGCCAGCGCATCGCGGGCTTCGGGTGAAAGCCATTGGGCGCCGCCAGGGCCCAATCCGACGACGCAGAGGGAACCGCCCGCAACGGCATGATCGGCCGACGCGCCTTCGTTGCCGCCCGGAACGATCACGAGCGAAAAGTACGGCACGCTATCAGGATCGACCGAATCGAACGGCACGGTGCGCTCGTTGGCCATGCTGGCGCGCTCGATATAGAGCGCGCGTTCCGCAAGTCCGGCCCGCTTCAGCGCGGTGCGAACCTTCGAGAAATTGCGCCCTAATTTCATGATCGTGAAGGCGCCGCCGTAACGCAGACGTTCCAAGAGTTCCCGTTCGTCAAGCGTTCCCGGAAGAATCGTTAACGGGTCGTCGCGACGCACAAGTGGCGCTCCCAGGCGTGCGGTCGCAGCCATTACGGAAGGTACGCCGGGGATCACCTCCACTTCATAGCGTGACGCCAGCCGGTCGTGGAGGTACATATACGAACCGTAAAAAAACGGGTCGCCTTCGCAAACGATGGCGACATCGCGCCCTTCGTCTAGGAAGGCCGAAATGCGGCGGCTGCAGTCGTCGTAAAACTCGTGCATGACCCGATCATAGCCGCCAGGCTCGCCGACCGGCTCTGTTGTCATTGGATAGGTTAGCGGAAGTTCGAGGCAAGTATCGCTCAGATATCCGGCCGCAATCGTTCGCGCGTTGCTTAGGCGTTGTTTTGCTGAAAAGTAGGCAACTACGTCTGCGCGGCGCAAGGCAGATACGGCTTTGAGGGTCATGAGTTCCGGATCTCCGGGCCCGACCCCGACGCCCCATAGGCGCCCGCGACGCGGCGCGTTCATGCTTGCTCCTTTGCGAGCGCGTTTACGGCGGCCGCCGCAATCGCGCTACCGCCGCGCCGACCGCGTACGGTGATGAACGATAGGCCAAGCGCGTTTTCTGCAAGGGCGGTTTTTGACTCCGCAGCACCGACGAACCCGACCGGAAGCCCGAGGACAAGGGCCGGCTTCGGTGCTCCGCTTGCGATCATTTCCAGAAGATGGAACAACGCGGTTGGCGCGTTTGCGATCGCGACAACCGACCCTTCGAGCCGGTCGCGCCACAATTCGATCGCCGCTGCGGTGCGTGTCGTATTTAAGCGCTTGCTCAGCTCTGGAACGCGCTCATCCGTGAGGGCGCAGAACACCTCGTTGTTGCAGGGAAGGCGCGAACGGGTGATCCCCGCCGCGAGCATGTTTGAATCGCATAGGATTGGTGCGCCGTTTTTTAGCGCGCATTCTCCCATCTCCGCAGCTTGCTCTGATGCTTCCACGAATTGTGGAAGATCGATCAAACCGCAGGCATGGATCATCCGAACCAGCACGCGTTCCAGGGCCGGCGTTACGTCGCTAAAGTGGGCCTCCGAGCGAATGATCTCGAACGAGCGCCGATAAATCGAGGCGGGATCTTTCTCGTACTGAAAGGGCATCACGTCTGAACCCGCGCGCTAGCCGCAACGTCGATCGCTTCATCCGAACTCACGTTTTGCGCAACGCAGATGCCGCCGACACGGACGTCGTAGCCGCTCGCCGTCGCGATAATATCCACAGTCGCGCCTGCGCGCATCGCGCATCGCTTTTCACAACCGGCCAGATGCACGTTCCAACCTTGTCCAGCGCGCAACCCCGCAACGCGCGCCGCGAGCCGTGCAGCATCGGAACGCACATCGGCCTTTGCCTCGGTGCAGCCGTGCATTCCGGAACAGGCGGCAATCCCGGCAAAACCATTCGAATCATCCGGCGGCAAGCCGGCTGAGACGAGTTCGCGTTCGATCTGCGGAAGCTGCGTGCGAATCGCACCCGCAAGGACGACGCCCCGCCACCATGCAAGACGCACGTCCATTTCGTAACGGGCCGCCAATATTTGAATCGTGCGCGCCTGGACGCTGGAAAGGCGTCCGAGAGGCACCGAAGGCAGGACGTTCGCGAGCCCAGGTTCGGCGCCGTCGGTAACGCCGAGTGGGCGCAATGCGCGAGGACTGCGGTCGGGCGTGGCGCATGGTTGCGCTTTGCCGGAAAGGCGTTCCACGATGGCCCCGGCCATGTTTGGAACCGTCGCCACTCGCCACGTCTTTCCGGCAGCGTAGTCAGTCGCGAGATCGAACGCGCAATGCGCCGCTTCAAGAAGCACGTCAATGGCGCGACGGGGAGAAGCTCCGAACCCCGAAGGTGTTCCCGCAATTATCAGATGAAAACGTACGCCAGCATCGCTTGAGACGGCGCGTAGACTGAGATCGGCTTCGTTTGAATTGAAAGCGCGCGCGCCGCCGTCGAGCGCAAAGGCAAACTTCGCCGGAAGTGCGGCGAGCCGAGCATCGGCAATGAGACGCTCGTCGAGTTCCCGCAACAGAGGCCGTATGTCGAAGAGTTCCCCCGCATCAGCACCGGCAAACGGACTGGCAGCAATGTTCCGCACGCGATCGTGCTCTCGAGACGGTAAGAGAGCCGACTCCTCAAGCGCTGTCGCGACGCGATGAAGTGCGGGACGTTTCAGCCCGCGCAATTGTACGTTAGCGCGAGAGGTCAGATCCAGGTGGGCATCGCCGTACCGCTCCGCAATATCGGCAAGTGTGCCAAGTTGCGAGTTCGTAAGGTTGCCGCCCGGAACTCTCACGCGTAGCAGAAGGCCGTCGCGCGCCGGTACCGCGTGAACCGCCCCGGGGCAACGCGAGTCAGCGAGCTCGCTCTTCACCATGCACGCGACCACGGAGGGCCAGGGTGATGCTCGTCCCGCAGGCGAGCATCGATGCCGTTGCGCGCTTCCAGCACTCGTGCGCACAACCACAGCACGTCGCTGAGACGGTTCAGGTATTCAAGCACCGTCGGCTGCACGTTTCCGCCGCCCGAAACGTATCGCACCGCGGCTCGCTCGGCGCGTCGACAAATGGCCCGCGCCGCGTCGAATGCCGCGGACTCGCGAAACTCGCCCGGCAGCGACCAATCCCGAAGGATATTCGGTTCCGCTTCAAATCGTTCGACGAGTGCATCTAGGCGGTGAACCATTTCCTTGGAGATCACTGGAATCGGCTTCTTCGACGTCGGTTTCGTTGAAATTGCAGAACCAACCGGGAAGAGTTCCCGCTGAATGGCGCGGATTTCCGCGGCGATCTCCTGATCGGTGCAAAGCGTTCGCGCAAGCCCGATCATCGTATTGAGTTCGTCGATCGCGCCGTAAGCTTCGACACGCGCGTCGGCTTTCGAAATCGGCTCTCCCCCGCCAAGGCGTGTCACCCCGCCGTCACCGTGCTTCGTCGATATCGAACTCATGCGATTGCCATCCATTCTCGCACCGCCGCTCCTAGGCTACGATCGGTGCATTCAGAGAGGTGACGATACGTTGCGCCGAGCGCATGGGCGAGCCGCACCGCATTTCCCAGGCGCACGCGCCCGTTCTCCGTATCTACGCAAAGTGCGCGAACGCCTAGCAGTCGAAGTTCCGACGCGCGCGCGAGCGCTTCCTCGAAGGCGTGGTGCTCGGGAACGTTCGCGCGAGCATCGCTCACCAACACCACGTGCGATCGGGCGGCCGGATCGCGCTGCGCGTACTGCCTGGCCGTTTGCTCGGCCAAGCGTAGACCCTGGGCGAGCGGCGTTCGGCCGCCGGTCGCCATGGTGCGTAGCCGGCGATAGGCAAAGACGGCGCTGCGCGTGGGCGGAACGACCACTTCGGCATCGGATCCGCGAAAGGCAATCAACGCGACCGCGTCGCGGCGGTAATACGCCTGCTCCAGTAAGCCGCTGACGGCGCCTTTTGCCGCCCTCATCCGTGCGGCGGCCGCCATAGAGCCGGAAGCGTCGATAAGAAAGATCACAAGTTGACGCTCGCGCCCGCGTCGGAGCACGTAGCGAAGATGTCGCGAGTCGACGGAGAGTTCTTCTTCACGTTGTTTCTCAAGCGCCGCCGCACGAATTGTTGCTAGCGGGGCGACGGGACCACGCGCCGTTGCAGAGGCCCGCGCTATACCGCGCGCCACATCCGTGCTGCTGCGACCGCGCGCTGCATTGAGAGCCGCGGCGTTACTCCGTTTGGGTCGTCTGGACTCCGGCAAGCCGACGTCGAGCATCGAGCCAACGTCGAAGACGGCCGTGGATTGCTCGGTCGCCTTTGCGGCGCTTCCGTTCGCGCTCTCACCATCCGGTCTTTGGGTGCGTTGCGGGCGCTGTGGAGGGGGTGGCGGCTCACGGCGCCGATGCGCGAGTGCGGCATGGGCCGCGCGTTCGACATCATCGATGACGACGTGTTCGCGGCTGTCGAGCGCCGCGATTGCCCGGGCGGTACGAATGATCGTTAGGTCCGCGCGCATGCCTTCCACGCGTGCCTCTACGGCCAGGCGTGAAGCATGGGTAAGGGCGCTACGATCGACACTCGTGTGGGGTAGCATTTCTCGCGCGCAGGCAATGCGGCGGCGCAGAGACCGCGAGGCCGCATCGTATTCAGCGATGAATGCCTCCGGATTGAGATCGAAGCGGATTCTTCGGGCGGTGATTTCGGTCCGCCGTTCGACATCCGCATCGTTTTCCACGTGCACGCACAGTCCGAAACGGTCGAGTAACTGCGGGCGTAACTCTCCTTCCTCGGGGTTCATACTGCCGATGAGCATGATCAGCGCTTCATGCGAGTGGGACGCGCCATCGCGTTCGACAACGTTCACGCCCATTGCCGCGGCATCGAGCAGCACGTCGACGATATGGTCTGGAAGAAGATTCACTTCGTCGACGTAGAGTACGCCGTGGTTCGCACGCGCAAGAAGTCCGGGTTCAAACCGCCGGCCACCGTCGGAGAGCAATGCGTGAACGTCGAGACTTCCAACGACGCGGTCTTCTGTGGCGCCCACCGGCAATTCAACGAACGGCGTCCCATCGGGGAGCAAATCGGCAAGGGCACGTGCGGCGGTCGATTTCGCCGTGCCACGCGTTCCAGAAATCAGCAAACCACCGATGTAGGGATCGACCGCGAGCCAGAGCAACGCGTCTTGAAGAGTTTCCTGGCCAACGATGGCGGCAAACGGATAATTAACGCGCATAGATCACCTCGGTTCGATCCTCGAGAACGCCATCGACGGCTGTCAGTTCATCGCGAAGCTGCTCGAGCGTTTCGTGCGATGGCTTCTCCCATAATCCGCGAGCAGCGGCTTCCAGGAGTCGTTCGCTCATCTCCCTCGCGCTCCAGGGATTCGAGGCGCGGAGGAACTCGCGATTTTCTTCGTCGAGCACATACGCTTGCGCGACGCGTTCGTACATCCAATCTTCCACCACACCGGCTGCCGCATCGTAGCCGAAGAGATAATCAACCGTTGCGGCCATCTCGAGCGCACCTTTGTAGCCGTGGCGGCGCATGCCGGCAAGCCATCTTGGATTGGCCACGCGGGCGCGAAAGACGCGCCGGGCTTCGTCTTGCAGCGTACGCGTCTTCGGCTGCTGCGGATCGGAAGAATCGCCGAAGAGCGCTGAGGGCTCTTTGGCGCTCAGTTCCCGGATCGCCGCAATCATGCCGCCATGATGCTGCAGATAGGTGTCGCTATCAAAGATGTCGTGCTCGCGATTGTCCTGATTCTGTACTGCGATGCTCGAGGCCTTAAGCCGATCTCGAAATTCTGCCGGTGCGGGCTCGCCAAAGGTATGGGTTCCATAGGCGAAGCCCCCCGATGCGAGGTACGCTTGCGCGAGATCGCCGCGTGACTGCCACGCGCCCGATGAGATCAGTTCCAGCACTCCCGTGCCGTAGGTCCCGGGCTTGTTGCCGAAGATTCGAAAGCGCGCGCGCCGGCGTGCCTCGCCGGCGTCCATCCCCGCGGCTAGTTTGAGGCGCTCGTCGCGCAGCGTGGCGGCGCGCACGTAATTCTGCTGCGCATCTTCGGGTAACTCGGCTACCGCCGCAACCGCCCGGTCGATCAGCGCAATCGCATCGGGAAACGAATCTCGAAAGAAGCCGGAAATGCGAACGGTTACGTCGATCCGCGGCCGTCCGAGCTCTTCTAGCGGCACGACTTCGAGCCCGGTTACGCGTCCGTTTTCCGGATGCCACAGCGGCCGAACCCCGAGCAGCCAGAGGATCTCGGCGATGTCGTCGCCCTGGGTCCGCATGTTGGCGGTGCCCCACACGGTCATCGCGATATTCTGCGGGTATTCACCGTCGCGCGCTTTCGCGGTGCGCAATAATGCATCGCCCAGACGCATTCCGACGAGCCATGCGAAACGGGAGGGGACCGCACGTACGTCGATTCCGTAAAAATTACGACCGGTGGGGAGGACGTTGATCATTCCGCGCGTCGGCGCTCCGCTCGGGCCGGCTGGAACGTGGTGGCCGTTCAGCCCGCGCAGGAGATTGCTGATTTCATCACCGGCGCGCGAAAGTGCCGGCACGATACGCTCCCCGAGCAGCCGCATCGTACGCGCGCATTCACCACTCACGGGAACGGCAAACTGGGCGAGGATTTCTTCAACCGTGAGTTCCCTGTCGTTTGTGAGAATGGCGGAGGCGATCTCGCGTATCTGCGATTCCAGCTGCTCGCGCACGTCGCGGACGCTGGAACCTGAGTTGAGATAAGGCCGGCCGGCATCGGCGGCGTCTGCAATTGCCGCATAGTCAATGCCGAGGTCCAACGCAAGCGCGTGCAGAGCGCCAAGCGCGTCGGCCCCATCCACACGCACGAGCGCAAGCGCCAGGTCCAATAGGCGGCCTTCTCTCGGCGGTTCGCCAAGTACGTGCAACCCGTCGCGGATCTGCATGTCTCCAAGTTCGCAGAGATAACCGTCGACATGCTGCAGAAACTCGCCGAAAGCTTCTCCCTGAGGCAATACGTCAACGGCGAGATCGCGCTGGAGGTTTGCCGCAACTACCGTCTGCCAGATAGCGGACGCGATCAGCGGCGCTTTGTCTGGATCGATCCGTTCCGCCGCCGCATATTCGCCAAGAAGCCGCGCAAGTTGGGCGAGTTCGTCGTAGGCCTGTGCTTTGGTCATGGGGGGAATTAAATGATCGATAATACATGCGTGAGCGCGACGCTTTGCTTGGGCACCTTCGCCGGGGTCGTCGACGATGAACGGATAGAAGAGCGGAATGTCGCTTTGGGCGAGCGCCGGAAAACAGTCCGCGGAGAGACCAAGCGATTTGCCCGGAAGCCATTCCAAAGTGCCGTGCTTGCCGCACTGCACGATTGCGTCCGCGCGAAAGACATCCCGTAGCCATCGATAGGCACCGATGTAATGATGCGTTGGTACGAGATCGCCGGAATGATAGACGGCCAACGGATTATCGCCGAAGCCGCGTGGCGGCTGGATCATCACGAAGACGTTCCCGAAGCGGGCGCCTGCGACATAGATGCGGTCCCCTTCGCGATAGGCATTGCCCGGCGCGGCTCCCCACGCGTCCTCCATCGACGTTCGCACGGCTTGGCCAAAGTCGGCAAACCACGCACGGTACTCTGCAACGTCGAAGCCCGCTTCGGCGTTCGCGAGTTGATCGGGGGTTAGTGAATCGATGTCGTAGCCACCGCGTGCAAGAAGGTCGGCCATCAATGCATCGCCGTCGCTCGGGAAGGAGCCCACATCGTAGCCGTCTGCCTCTAACGCGCGAAGAATCGCAACGACGGATGCAGGCGTATCTAAACCCACCGCGCTGCCAATGCGCCCCTGGCGGTTTGCGAAATTCGTCAGCACGATTGCCACGCGTTTGTCGGCGTTCGGCGTGCGCCTCAAACGGACGTGCCTTTCCAGTAGCCCCACCAGCGCTTTCAGCTGTAGCGGATCCGCCTGCGTCAATCCGCTTTTCGGGTCGCGAAACGCGAATACGGGGCCGCAAAGTTTTCCATCAAATTCCGGCATGACGATTTTGGTCGCCGCATCGAGTGGGCCGAGTCCTGCGGGATTCGCTTGCCAAGCTGCGCGACTTTGAGCGGTTGCGATGGCCTGTACGACCGGCACATCGAGCCAGCGCTGTACCTGCTCGGATGCATCACCTAGGGTGTAGGAGAGTAAACTAACGATTGCGTCGACGCTCGTTCCATCGCTGGATCCGAAGGCGTGGACGTAGGGAGCCGGCAAATCGCCGATTCGCTCGCAGTCACGTAAGCTATAGACGAACACGGGAAGAACGTTGAGGCCGCGAGCTTCACATAGATGAATCAGTGCATCGATGTGCGCGAGATTCCCGCTCGACCAATCGGCACGATAAAAAATCACGCCAATGCCACTTTGGCCTTCGTGCCAAAAACGCGAGCGGAATTCAGTCGACGATAGACGCGCGCAGCCTTCCCGATCGGCGGAATCGGGGTGATAGAATCCCCATTCAGGCGATTGTTGCGGAGGGTCGTAAGAGAACGGCAAGCCGAGCCGCTCGTGTGCGACGTAGGCAAACAAGCTTGCAAGATTACGCGAGCCACCGGCAAATGCATACGCGTGAGCGCCGCGCAGAATGTGCGGCGGAGCGTTCGAACGCGCATCCAAATCGGCGTCAGGATGCGCGTCTCCCGGAATCGCTAAGACCTCGAGCGTGCCTTCCTTTTGTAGGGCCGCGAGGGTCTCGAATCCTCGCGCGAAATAGGCATGGCCGCCCAAGATACGCACGATTGCCAGACGCGACCCGGCGAGCGCAGCTCGCATCTGATCTTCATGTTCCAACTCGTGTGCGGCATACACCGCGACCGGCGGAAAATCCGGCGGCAGCAGCGCGAGCGCGTTTCGCGCAGCAATCAGATCGGTATCGACGGCGGAGATAAAGGCGATCATAATGCGCCTCTGCGGCCTCCAAAGGTGCGCGCCAAGTTCAAAAACCGCGCAAGTGCCAGGGGACGAGCCCCTAAATGAGCGTGCACGTAAGATGCGTGAAGGTTGCCGGCGGCGTAGCCTTCGCGTTCTCCGTCGAATTGGTAGGCGTATGCCGTGCGGGTGTAATTAATCTGAGAATAATGGAACTCGTGGCCGCGCACTCGTTCGCCTCGAGTGAAGAGCGGCCCGTCGGTAAGCGCGTCCGCCTCGACATAGCGCAGCGCGGTGCGTGTCTCGTTCATCGCCGCGTGCGCGGGTACGGCTCCGACCATTTCGGCAACATCGGCTCCGTTCGCGAGCGATTGCGAAAGATACATCAGCCCGCCGCATTCTGCGTAGACCGGCATGCCGGCCTCGATAGCGTCCCGCAAGGCGACTCTCGCCGCCCGGTTCTCGGAGAGGGCGCCGGCGTGCAATTCAGGATAGCCGCCGCCGATAAAGGCTGCATCGGCATTCGGGAACGCGTCGCGTAGCGGTGAATAGAACACGATCTCGGCACCCGCGTCGCGTAGCGCATCGATGGTATCCTCGTCGTAAAACCAAAAAGCCTCGTCGCGGGCGAGGGCGACGCGCGCCACAGTTTCACGCGGTTGGCGTATGTCAGGAGCCGGCAAGGGCGGCGCACTTCTCGCTAGCGCGAGCAGGCCGTCTAGGTCGAGGTGCATTTCGAGGAGGTCGGCAGCTGCGTTAACCGCCTGCTTCCACCCGGCTTCGCCCGGCGCGGTCAGTCCCAAGTGACGGCTGGGCAGCGTGAGCCGTTCGTCGCGCGGAATGGCGCCGAATACGGCAATGCCGGCCGCTCTGCAAGCATCGGCGACGGTCGTGCGATGCCGTTCGCTCGCAACCCGATTCAGAATCACGCCAGCAAAGTCGACGCGCGGATCATAAGAGCGCAAACCGAGGGCGATGGCCCCAATGGTGGATGACGATCGCGAGCAATCTAATACGCCGACGACCGGCGCATGTAGAAGTCGCGCTATGTGAGCGCTTGAACCTTCTCCCGATCCATGACGACCATCGAACAGTCCCATCACGCCTTCGATGATGCAAATATCTGCTGCGGCCGCTGCGCGAGCAAATGAGGATACGACGTGTGCTTCTGGAGCGATCCATGCGTCCAAGTTGCGCGCGGGGATCCCGCTCGCACGCGTTAGGTGCGCCGAGTCGATGAAGTCGGGTCCGACTTTCGCTGCAACGACGCAAAGTGCGCGACGCTTTAGCGCCTCAATGAGTCCGAGTGAGAAGATAGTCTTTCCCGAGCCGCTCGATGCGGCCGAGACGAGGAGACGAGGCGGCAAGCGAAACACCTTCATGCGAGGCGTGTGGAAGCGATTGGTTCGCAGCAGTATCCTGACTTGCGGATCCTCGCCATGATTCGGAACGCCTTCCCGCTTGCGCAGTGGTGATCCGCGACTCCCCGCTTACAGTGGCGCGACCGTCCCGGAGTTCAACCGGGTTCCTGGCAGCGAACGCAGGAGCTTTTTGCGAGAGTTTCCACGAGCTCCTTTCAACGTTGTGGCTCCTCGTAAAAAGACGAGCCGGAACAACCTTCCGGCTCGTCTTCCCACTGGTTGGGTGTGGATCTAGAAAGCGGTCGTACCGTTGGGCGATCCGTTGCCCGTCGGCCCATCCCAGCCCGTGTACGCGTTACACAGGGTTGTGCCGCATGTTTCGGTATAGGCACCGTACTGCGAAACGTCGCGAAGGCCACTCAAATGGCTATACGAGTATCCGCCGTAGCTGATGCTCGTTTCGTTGCCTGCAAGAGCGTATACCGACGCAAGAATCGGCGACGCCACGCTGGTGCCCCCAAACACGAGCCAGCCGCTCTGGCCGCGATAGGCGTAACTGTCGTACACCGATACGCCGGTGTTTGGGTCGGCGTCGGCAGAAACATCCGCTACCGCTCGCTTCGCGCAGTTTGCATCGGGCGAGGACGTGCCGACAATATTGGTTACGCTGCTCTGCCACGAGGGCTGAGGATCGTCTGCGCTGCAGCCGCTCCCGGCGCCTTCGGAGACCGACGTTTCCCATGCGGTTTCGTAGTTGTATGATACGGATGACGTACCGGCGCCATTGAGATAGAGCGATGTTCCGCCCGCCGCGGTGACGTATTGCGAAGCCGCCGGATATTCGACGCCGTAGCCGCCGTCGCCGGAGCTCGCTACAACGGCAATTCCTGGATGATTGTAATAGCTTGCGTCATAGCTGGTGTCACTCGAGCTCTCGCTGCCGCCGTAGCTGTTGCTGATGGCGTTGGCCCCTAGGCTGGCGGCTGCGTTCACCGCGCTCCCCAGGTTGGCAGTGGTTGCGGAACTGGCTTCGGCGAGAATGATGCTGCAGTTCGGACAGACGGCGCTGACCATATCGAGGTCGAGCGAGATCTCTTGGGACCAACTCGCGTTATTCTTGGGAAGCCCGCTTGTGCTGCCGCTTTGATTGACCTGCAAAAAGCACGGCGCGTTGCTGCTTGCTGACGGCTTACTGCCGTTGCACGCTGGAAGTGACGGAATACCGAACGTCGAGCGGTAGGTGTTAACATCGCTCAGCGCGTTCGGATCGTTGTATGCGTCGACGATTGCGACGACTTGGCCCGCGCCCGCCGTGGTCGACGGCAACGCGTAAGCGGCGCGCAGATCATTAGGATGGTAGCCGGCCGGGTTTGTCGTGGCAGCCGGCTGGTTGATATCGGTACGAATCCAGGAGAAACAGCGGTCCATTCCGCGGGAAACGGCCCCACACACCGCGGCAGCCGGCCCCGGCGGCAGTGCATTACCAGATGCGTGTGTCGAAAGTTCCGGGGTTAATGAAGACGAGGAATTGTTTCCGACGGCGCCTTGGCCGGAGCACGCCGCAAGTGCAGCAGCCAAAGCGACGGCGGCTATCCTTAGGGATGATTTCAATTGAAAGCTCCTTCGTAGGGCAGCAAAGCAAGGAGTTCGCTCGATGGCGGCGGCCTCCACCGCCTCCGCCGAGGGTGTTCGGGCGCCGTGTAAAGCAAGAAATTACCCAGCGAGAACACGACTTTTACAATACCTAGTACAAACGTCGAGTTCCTCTCCTCTGCGGCGCCCGCGCTGCTGACCTTTTCGCAATCATCCGGCGCGTGAATGGCAAATGACCGACGCGCCGGAGCCCTCTCACTTCGTCCGTCGTCGCGGCGCGGACGTGGCGCGAATTTCGAACGGAGGGGTTCCCGCTCAGTTTGACGCGGGGGCGTTGCGAATGAAGCGGTCGTAGATCCACAAGAGCGCGGCGGTCGCGATGCCGACGGCCGTGATGACGATCCACATTTGCGCGGGCTGGTTCGAGAGTTCGCAAAAACGGTGATAGATCGAGCCGGAGAAAATGCCGCCGACGAACGAACCGATGCCGATCGGAAGAAACGCGAAGCCCATGTAGGTGCCTTGCTGTCCCGCCGGTGCGAGACGCGAGATGTACTCGTAGTAGCGCGGCGATTGGATGATTTCGCCGAGGGCGAGGACGGCGAGGCTGAGCACTGCCGTGAGCGTGTTTGCATGCGTGGCGATGACGAGCCATCCGAGCGAGGTGATGAGCGTGCCGAGCGTGATCGCGGCGAAGGGCGGCAGTCGTCGGGTGACGGTATTAATCAGCACCGTGCAGGTGATCACGATCGCGGGATCGGTCATGAGCACGTAGCCGCTGTTTGCGCTCGGGACGTATTTCGCGAGAAAGATCGGCAGAATCAAATACTGCTGCCAAAACACGATCCAATATCCCGAGAAGATCAGCAAAAAGAGAACGAACCGCCAGTTCGCGAGGACCGTGCCGAAGTTAGCGACGACTTCACTCAGGGTCGGCTGCTTTTCCGTGGCTTGGGTGCGCGGTTCTTTGTAGAAGAAGAGCACCACGAAGAACATGAGCGCGACGGAAAGTGCCGCCAGCAAGAAGACGGCTTGCGGTGGCAGATGTGCGTGTGCGTAGCCGGCGAGGAACGGGCCGGCGGTGCTGCCGATGTTTACCATCGTGTAATAGACGGAGTAGCCGATCGAACGCACGTTGTCGTTCGATGCACGGGCGGTCGTGCCGACGACCGATGGTTTGACAAGCGCGACGCCGAGTGCCGGCAAGAAGAGAATGACGCCGGCGAGCAGTCCCAGCGGCATCAGCGAACGAACCGGTGCGAGCCACGGTGCGCCGATCGATCCGACGAGCACGTAGGCGCACGCGAGAATGAAGTACGCGGTCGAGAGCGCGCGACGGAAGCCGATGCGGTCGGCAAGCGCTCCGCCGAAAATCGCCATCACCCATACCGCGCCGCCGAAGAGGCCGCTGAGGCTGGCGGCGAGCGACGTGGGGAAACCGAGGCTCTGATTGAGATAGAGCGCGAGCGCGGAGAAGACCGCGTAATACGAAAGGCGTTCGAAGATTTCGGTCGTGTTCGCGATCCAGAACGGCCGCTGGAAGCCGCCGCGGACCTCGGTCAACGTACGTAGCATGCGTGCGGTGATTGGCTCGCGTCGCCCGTGCGCCTGCTGGGAACGTACCGAAGGTGAGTATGCTTGAGCGGGTCGGACGTCCCGAACAGATCGGCGGCGTGGAGATGCTGCGCCTGGAGAACGGCGTGCGCGTCGCGCGGTTACGCAGCATGGGCGGCTTGGATGCGCTCGTGGTGCTGGACCGCGCCATGGATATTGCCGCCGCATCGTTTCGCGGCGTGCCCTTCGTATGGCACGGTCCCGGCGGCATTCTTCCACCGCATCCCGGCACGATGAACGACGACGATTTTGCACGCAACTTTTTCGGAGGGTTGGTAACGACGTGCGGGCTCGAGGCGTTCGGGGCGTCGGGACACGACCAAGATGGTTCGTGGACGATGCACGGGCACGTGAATCACATCGCCGCCGAGGATATATCGGTACGCGTCGACATCGAGTCGGAGGATGCGTTTGCCGAGTTGCGGGGCGTGGTGCGCCAGAATCGCATGTTCGGCGAAACGTTGCGCCTCGAGCGCACTTGGCGGATGAATCGTAGCGGAACGTTGTTGCGTTTACGCGATCGCGTGACGAACGAAGGCGGTGAGGTACAGCCCCACATGCTCTTGTATCATTGCAACGCGGGATACCCGCTGCTGGACCAGCACCTGCGCGTATCGTTGAGCCAATCGTCGATGAAGCCGCGCGACGAGCAGGCCCGCAAGGGGCTTACGTTATGGGATCGCGGCGGTGCGCCCCAGGTGGGCTTCGCGGAAGAAGTGTTCGTACACGTGCCGCAAGCGGCGCCCGACGGATGGGCCGTCGCGGAATTTCGCAACGATGCGCTTCCAATGTCGTGGGCGATTCGCTTTCGGCCCGAGCAACTTCCGGCGTGCTTTAGCTGGCGGATGCTGGGCACGCGAACGTACGTGATGGCGATCGAGCCGGCGAACTGCCCGACGATTCAAGGCCGCATCGAAGCACGCGAGCGCGGGACGCTTCCGATGCTCCGTCCCGGAGAGACGCGCGAGTACGCGCTGGAGTTTGCGTTCGGCTAACGAGGAGCGCGAGGTTTCACGTGGCCGTGATGTTCAGCCAGCGGCGTCGGCTCGATGGCGTCCTCCGCGGAATACGCGTTATGGCTCTTGACATACCGAGAGCCCAGACGCAAGATTGAAATGGACGCAAGGTGTCTTTGAATAAAGGAGCCGTTTTATGGTATTTCTTTATCGCGTCCTCGCGCGCCTCGGAGCATTATTCTTGCTTTCGGCTGCAAGCGCGTCGGCAGCTTCGCAGATTCTAGCGGTGCCTGCAGTGTTTCAACAAACGCCAGAGTATTGTTGGCTCGCTTCCGGGGAGATGATTTTCCGCTATTACAAGATTCCACAGTTTCCGCAAAGTTCCACGTATCAGTGTGGTATTCTGCAGGCCGCGAACATCGCGTGCAACCCTAAACTGAGCGCGGGAGCGCTGGGTCCGAATCCCGATATGACGCTGGCAAATGAGATGTCGGAATACCCCATGCTCGTTCGACGCGCACTTGGCACTGGGGTCCCGCAGCTTCGGTCGGGGTTCATTCTGCGCCCTTTGAGCTATGGTGAGATCAAGACGAGCGTTCGGTTAGGTCATCCGTTCATCGCCGGTATTTCACCGAGCGCCATGATTGCGTCGCCGTTCCCCGAGCACGCCGTCGTAGTTGTCGGCTACGACGACACAAGCGTACAGGGCATCCCGCAAGAAAACATCATTGTGAACGATCCGTTTCCATACGGTGTGCCCTTATGGTTCCAGTTCGGCGCGCCGCCCACGATTGTTCCTGACCCCTATCTGCTCAACGGCGCGATAAAGATCGCGCCGGGGCAGTATGAAATACCGTATCGAGCTTTCGTCCTAGCGCTAAAATGGGGACCGACAATTTTGGCTTTTCCTTGAGCCGTAGGCGGCTCTGAATAAGCCTGCGGCGTCGGCAATCGCATGTGCAATCTGCTTTCCGGGGCAGGCATGTGGGCCGCTACCGAAGTGAAACTGCGGCGACGTCAGCAAGATGACGAGGGCGTCGCCGCGCCTCAACTGCGAGCCGAAGAGGTTTACGTCGCACGCCGCCCAGCGGCGCGTCATAATGACCGGCGGTGCCGCGCGACCTTCGATCAGCGTACGCTTGGAAGAGTAAACCGAGCCGATTCGCGCGCTCATCGACGTCAGCGCGGTTCGGCAACAACTCGAGGAGGCGTGGTGTGGCGTCGACGCCGCGCGCGATTGCTTCATCGGAAGCGCCGCCTGCGATCGCTTCGGCGAAATCGTGGATGAGCGGCATCGCTTTCTCGGGTTGCGTGAGGCCCGACATGACGGCGACGACGTAGGCGCCGACCTCCCGCGCCGGCATCGTGCGGGACGCATCGCGAGCGAGCGCGCAGACGCGAGCCGTGTCCCATCCGTCGATGATCCGCACGATGCGTTCGCGCAACTCGTCGTGTCGTGGGCCTTCGTTCATTCGGGCAAGACGGGCAAAGACGTCGCCAAGCAACGCGCCGCGCATGGCTTTCGGAACCGGCTCATCGGGCGGCCGTACGTGGAGATCGGGATGATTGAGCGCCACTTCGACTTCGGCATCTTTCGAGACGAGCCAGATGTGTTCCATACCCTGCAGTATCGCACGCCGATGCTTCACTTCCGCATGAAGTATTCGCGGTGGTGGTTCGTGTGCGCGAGTCGGTTGCGGTCCTTCGTCTTCGCGCCTTCGGCGCTCCGCTCAGGATGACACAATGTCGCCTTTCGGCGCTCCGCTCAGGATGACATGAACGATTCGGTGCGGCGTTCCTTGCCGACGGCGAAGCCGATCACCGTCGTGACGATGACGGCGCACAGCGCGAGCAAGGTGAAGAGGGCCATCGCTTTGCCGTAGTCGGGGCCAACCGGCGTGAGGAACGTCGTCGCGGCGAGCGCCGTGATGAGCGGCAGCGTGCCCGATGCTATGAGATTGCCGAGCTGATAGACGAAACCGGGGAACGTTCCGCGCGCGAGCGCGGGCGCGATTTCGTTCAGATGCGCGGGAATGATGCCCCACGCGCCTTGCACCATAAACTGCATGATGAAGCCGCCGAAGGCGAGCATCGCAAGTGTTTGGCTGAACGCCCAGAGCGGGATCGCGAACGCTCCCAGGATCGCTGCGATCATGATGGCCATGCGGCGCCCGATCCGCTGCGAGAGTGCGCCGAAGGCGATGCCGCCGATGATCGCGCCGACCGATGCAATGGTGTTCACGATGCCGACTTGTTGCGGACTGAAGCTATGCTGCTTGATCAGGAACGTCGCGTAGGGATCTTGCGTGCCGTGCGACATGAAGTTGAATGCGGCCATGAAGAAGCCGCCGTAGATGAAGAGCGGCCAGTTCGTCTTGAACGCGTGCCAGAGGATGCCAGAACCGAGCGCTTCGCGTTCCGGCTTTTTCGCAAGCCATGCCGGGGATTCCGGAACTTGCGTGCGGATGTAGAGAATGAGCAGCGCGGGAAGCGCGCCGACGACGAACATGCCGCGCCAGCCGATGTGATCGTAGAGCAGCCAGTACGTTACGCCGGCGAGAAGATTGCCGACCGCGTAGCCTTCTTGCAGAATGCCGGAAAAGAGTCCGCGGCGATTTGCAGGCATCGATTCCATCGCAAGCGCCGCACCGAGGCCCCATTCGCCGCCCATTGCGATGCCGAAGACGGCACGAAAGATGAGGAACACGGTGAAGTTCGGCGAGAACGCGGTGAGGAGTTCGATGACTGAATAGAGCGCGATGTCAATCATCAGCGGCGTGCGACGGCCGAAACGATCGGCGAACCAGCCGAAAATGAACGCGCCCACCGGGCGCAGCGCGAGCGTCAGCGTCGTCGCGATCGCGATGTCCGTGATCGATCGCCCGAAGTCGTGCGCGAGATGCGGAACGACGACGATGACCAGAAAGAAGTCGTACGCGTCGAGCGTCCACCCGAGAAAGCTTGCGACGAATGTTTTATTGATCATCCTTCGACAAGCTCAGGATGACATGGGGGTGCGATGCGGTCCTTCGTCTGCGCGCCTGCGGCGCTCCGCTCAGGATGACATGGGGGTGCGATGCTACGCGGACACACGTTAGGGCGATGCGGACGCAGACGGCGCGGCGCTAGCGCTAGAGCTTGCTTGGGGAGAGGCGTTCGCCGAAGGCGAGGCACTCGCCGGGGGGGACGCGCCGGGCGAAGCGCTGCTGCCGGGTTTTGGCGAGGCGCTCGCACTCGGCATTTCATCTCCATAGAGCACGAGCAGCCACGTTTCGTCTTTCTTTACCTGGAACTTCGGCATGTCGATTTGGAAACGCAGCGTGTTTTTGCCGTGGTAATCGGACTTGTTGTACGATCCCACGAACGTGTCGATCGTTTTGCGATGTTTGACGCTTTGGCGGAAGAGTTGCAGCGCAAAGCCGCGTCCGCCGATTTGTTCCTTCGGCAGCGTGAAATCGGCGATGGCCTTTCCTTGCAGAATAATGTCGCCACCGGCGTGCAGCGAAACGGTCATTAATGCAACGGTTGCAACCGCTTTGGGATCGGGGTTTTCCATCTTGGGCGCGTCTTTCGGCAGCGCTTTCGATGTCAGCGTGATCGTCGCGCCGGACGGCTTCGGCGATGCCGATGCTTTGGCATTAGGCGATGCGCCTGGCGACGCCGACCCCGAGGGCTCGGGCGACGGTGTCGGCGTGGGCGTTGGAGATGGCGTCGGCGAGGGAGATTGCGCGGCTTTACCCTTTGCGTTGGCGCTTGCCGAGGGCGAAGGTTCCGGAGTCGCTTTCACGTTGAACCGCAGTACGCACGAAAAGCCTTGATCTTGCGGGCACTGCAAACCCTCGGTCGACGCGCTTGCGAACGCGTACGTCGCTGCGCCGGTCGGTGGCGTCGGACTCGGATGCGCGCTCGGAATCGGCGTCGGCGTGCCGCCAGGATTGACTTGCTGCTGCGGATTCACGGGCGGCGCAACGCCGCCCGGCGCCGCCGTTCCGCCCGAACCGAAACTGCCTTGACACGCGGTGAGCGCTGCAAGGAGAAAAAGTGACGCGATCTTTCGATTGTGACTACGGCGATCAGGCACGGGATGCAACCTTGTCCTTCAGCTCTTCGGCGAATGCAGCGGTGGAGATCGTGCGTTTTTCTTCGACGCCGCGTTCGTTCACGTTCACCGTGCCGTCTGCCGCCTCTTGTTTGCCCACGACGAGGATATAGGGAACCTTCTGCGTCTTCCAGTGGCGAATCTTGTAGCCGAGCTTTTCGTTGCTCTCATCCACATAGATGCGAAATCCCATCCCCTCGAGGCGCGACCCGATCTCACGCGCGTACTCCAGCTGATGTTCGGAGATGGGCGCGACGACTGCTTGCACCGGCGCGAGCCAGGCGGGAAACGCGCCCCCGTAATGCTCGATGAGGATCGCGAAGAAGCGTTCCAGCGAGCCGGCGAGCGCGCGGTGGATCATCACCGGCGTGTGATCGGCGCCGTCGCTTCCGCGGTATTTCAGATCGAACCGTTTCGGCAGCACGAAGTCGACCTGCACGGTGCCGAGCTGCCATTTGCGGCCGATCGCGTCGCGCACGTTGATGTCGAGCTTCGGTCCGTAAAACGCGCCGCCGCCTTCGTCGATCTCGTACGGTAACTCGTAGCGCTCGAGCGCTTGCCGGATCGCTGCTTCCGCAATCGGATCCGTATCGCCGCGCAGATGCGGTTCGCGGGTCGAGAGGAAATACTCGAAATCCGCGAAGCCGAACGCCTTCATCAAGCGCAGCGCTTCGTCGAGCGTTTGTTCGAACTCGGCTTGCAACTGGTCGGGCGTGCAGAAGAGATGCGCGTCGTCTTGCGTGAAGCCGCGCACGCGCGTGAGCCCGTGCATGACGCCAGAGCGCTCGTAACGATACACCGTGCCGAATTCGCTGTAGCGGATCGGCAGATCGCGGTAGCTGTGCAGGCGGCTGCGGTAGATCAGAATGTGCCCGGGGCAGTTCATCGGTTTGAGGCGGAACCGCTGCTCTTCGACTTCCAACGCACCGAAAATGCCGTGCGCGTAGTTGTCCAAATGGCCCGAAATCTCGTAGAGCTTTTCGCTGACGACGTGCGGCGTTACGACCGGTTGATAACCACGGTCATGCAAGCCTTCGCGAATGAAGTTTTCGATGATGTTGCGGACGATCGCACCCTTGGGATGCCAGAAGACCAATCCCGCGCCGGCATCATCCTCGATCGAAAAGAGATCGAGCTCGACGCCCAGCTTGCGATGGTCGCGTTTTTGCGCCTCTTCGATTTGATGCAAATAGTGTTCCAGCTGCGATTTTTCGTACCACGCGGTGCCGTAGATGCGCTGCAGCATGGGGTTGTGCTCGTCGCCGCGCCAATACGCGCCCGCGACGTTCATCAGCTTGACCGCGCCGATCTCGCCCGTGGTGTGCGCGTGGCCGCCGCGGCAGAGATCGGTGAATTCGCCGATCGTGTAGAGCGTGATCGGCTCGCCATCGGGAATCTCGCGCGCGAGCTCTACCTTATAAGGGTTGTCCTTGAAGCGCTCGACGGCTTCGTCGCGCGTCACGCGCCGGCCGGTCATTTCGTAGTTGGCCTTCACGATCTCGTTCATCCGCTGCTCGAGCCGCTCGAGATCCTCTGCGGTAAACGGTTGCTTGCGATCGAAGTCGTAATAGAAACCGTTTTCAATCGCGGGGCCGATCGTTGGTTTGGCCTCGGGGAAGAGGTCTTGAACCGCGTAGGCAAGCACGTGTGCGGCCGTGTGGCGCAGCTCGGGGAGGGACGTCGCGTGATCGTGGTCGGGCATATCGCACGGCGATTCGTCGTCAAGGGGGTGTATCCTTAGCGCCCTCCAGCCCCAAGATTAAGGCGGCCATAAACAAGCTTTAAAGCCACTTTAGTTCGGAAACCCGCACGATAGAGCGGGAGCGCGTGGTGCTCCTCGCAATCCTTTCTCTAGGAGTCATTTTTTGATGCGTAAGACTGCTGCGCTGGCACTCGCCGCGCTTCTGATCGCGTCCGTTGGTGGACGCGCCCTTGCAGCGACGAACTTGCTGGAAACCGGCTCGACGCTGCTCTATCCGCTGATGAACCTCTGGGTGGCCGACTATCAACGCAGCCACAAAGACGTCCAGATCACGACGCAAGGCACGGGCTCCGGCACCGGCATTTCGCAGGCCATGAGCGGCGTCGCTCAGATCGGCGCCTCGGATGCGTATATGGCCGACGCGCAGATGAAGAGCACGCACATGCTCAACATTCCGCTCGCGATTTCGGCGCAACAGATCAACTACAACATCCCGGGTCTCAACAACCGCCACCTGAATCTCTCGGGTCCGGTTCTCGCGGGAATCTACACCGGCAAAATCCAGTACTGGGATGACAACGCGATCAAGTCGATCAACCGCGGCGTGAAGCTTCCGCATCTGGCAATCGTCCCGATCCACCGTTCCGACGGCTCGGGCGACACGTTCATCTTCTCGCAGTACCTCACGAAGTCGGCCGGTTCCCAGTGGCCCGCCGGATTCGGTACGACGATCAGCTGGCCGTCGGTCAGCTCGGCGACCGGCGCCAACGGCAACCCCGGCATGGTGCAGGAATGCCAGAACGCGCGCGGCTGCATCGCCTACATCGGCGTCAGCTTCCTGAATCAGACGAACAAGGCCGGCCTCGGCTATGCCGCGCTGAAGAATAAGGCCGGACGCTTCGTCCTGCCGACGGCTTCCACGATCGGCTCGGCCGCTGCCGCGCTCGATCGCCAGACGCCGACCGACGAACGTATCTCGCTCGTCTTCGCGCCCGGTGCGAATTCGTATCCGATTATCAACTACGAATACGCCATCGTGAACCCGCACCAGCAATCGAAAGAAAAGGCCGACCAGCTCAAGAAGTTCCTGAAATGGGCGCTGAGCGACGGCCAGAATTCGAAGTACCTGAACGCGGTCCACTTCCTGCCGCTTCCGGCAGCGATCCGCTCGAAGAGCGAAGTTCAGGTCAACAAGATCCAGTAGCCTCGATGGCGACATTGGAAATGAGCGCCGGGGGGGTCGCGAAAGCGACTTCCCCGTCTGCGCTCCAACGCAAGATCTCACAAACGCTGCTACGCGCCCTCACCGGCGTAGCGGCGTTGTTCAGTTTTGCGATCATCTTTATTATGCTGTTCTTTCTGCTCGTCTACGCGTATCCGGCGATCAGATTCAACGGCTGGGGATTCTTCACGAGCCCGATTTGGAACATCGGCAACCAATACGGAAGCGGCGTCGCGACCCGCAATGGATTTAGCGGCGCACCCGGAGCGGAATTCGGCGCGCTCGTCTTTATTTTCGGTTCGGTGCTGAGCGCGTTACTGACGATGCTGGTATCCGTGCCGCTCGCGCTGATGGTCGGGCTCGCGCTCGTCTATCGCATTCCGCGTCAACTGCGGCCGATTGCAAACGCGCTCGTCGAGTTGATGGCCGGCATACCGTCGGTGGTTTACGGCCTGTGGGGACTCGTCGTGCTCGTTCCGTGGATTTCGAACGCGCTTGCGCCGTGGGTGACCTCGCATCTCGGGTTCATCCCGTTTCTTGGCGGCCCCACGGGATCGGGAACGGGTTTGATCGCGTCGGTATTTATTTTGTCGCTGATGGTAATTCCAATCATGGTCGCGACGACGCGCGACGTGATTCTCGCGCAATCGAACGCGATTTTTGAAGCGAGCATGGCCTTGGGGAGCACGAGCTGGCAGGCGATGACGCGGGCGGTGTTGCCGAGCGTGCGCTCGGGCATCGTCGCGTCGATCATGCTGGCCTTCGGGCGAGCGATCGGCGAAACGATGGCCGTCCTGATGGTATGCGGTTCGGCGATCAACGCGTTTCCGTCGAACATTTTCTCGCCGGTCAATACGATCGCGGCCGTCATTGTTTCGCAACTCGAATCGGCACTCACCGATGCAACCGGGATGGCGCAGCGGTCGCTTGCGGAACTTGCCTGCACGCTCTTTATCATCACGCTGCTGATCAACGTGATCGCGCGCGCTATGATGCGCGGCGCCGATCGACGTGAAGGGCGGGGCCACGCATGACGAACACGTTTGCCGAAACCGCCGGCAAGACGGCACTGAAGACGCGCATCAGCCAGGCGTGGTGGAGCCTGAGCGTTGCGTGTTTGGTCGCCGTAATCGGCTTGCTGTTTGCCATCTTCGCATTCGTGCTTGCGCGCGGTCTGCCCGCGCTCAAGCCGTCGCTGCTCTTCACACCGACGCAAGGCATCGCCGGCGGTCTTTCCAATGCCATCGTCGGTACGCTCGTGCTAGTCGTGATCGGCTTGCTGATCGTGATCGTCGTCGGCATCGGAACGGCCATCTGGACCGTCGAGTTTGCCCCGCCGGGGATGAAGCGCGTGATTCGTTTCATGGTCGACGTGCTCGCCGGCGTTCCGTCGATCGTCGTCGGCTATTTTCTCTACGTCGCGCTCGTGGAAGAAGCGGGCTGGGGATTCTCGCTCATCGCCGGCGCGCTTGCGCTCGCGATTTTCATGCTGCCCTACGTTGTGCGCGCCGCGGACGTGTCGCTAACGAACGTTCCGCGCGCTTTGAAAGAGGGCGCCGTCGCGCTCGGCGCTCGTCCGGCGATGGTCGTATCGTCGATCGATCTGCCCTACGCGCTTCCGGGCATTCTTACCGGCATTCTCGTTGCGACGGGCATTGGGCTCGGCGAAACGGCGCCGCTGATCTACACCGCCGGTTGGTCGAACTACATGCCGACGCTCGCGCCGACGCATTCACCGGTCGGCTACCTGACCTACGTCGTGTGGACGTACATCAGCCAGCCGTTCGAGCAATCGCACCAACTCGCGTACGCCGCCGCCGCGCTGCTGATGATCTTCATCTTTTTGACGAACCTGGTCGCTCGCAGCTTCGTAGAATATCGCCTCAACCGCGGACGCTAACGCACTCGCGAGACGTTCTCGCGTAGCGCATCGTCCTTGGCGGTAAGCAAGAACTCGAAGTTTTGCGCCATTCGCAGGATGCGAACTTCCTTTGGACGTGGCGCAAAACTCGCGTAGCAGGAGCGGCACACGATGTGCCGCGAGGAGCGGTCTTGCGGCCGCCAAGGACGATATGCTACGGCGAAAATGATCTAGTGCTGTTCGGTTAGCGGTGCGAAGCCTTTCGGGATGACGTTCGAGCCGGGGATCGTGTCGGGCGTGATGCCGAGCGACTTGCAGTTCTCTTTCGGCGGCACGCCGACGTCGCTGACGATGGCGGCGCTCGCCGGAATCGGCAACTTCGTGCCGGCGAGGCGTTCGATGTCGAATCCGCCGAGGAGATCGGACAAGCGCGGGTCCGTGTCGCGCGGTCCTTCCGGAAGATACGGCTTTTCGTCGGGCAGCGAGGCGAGTGCGGGAAGATTGAAGATCTTGCCGAGCATCTTTGCAAACGACGCGTGGTCGGAAAGATCGTGGATGACCGCATGATCTTTTGCAAACGGCGAAATCAAAATCGCGGGGACGCGAGGTCCGTCGCCACAGGGATGACCGTCGGGGCAGCGTTCAAAGACCGGCGGACTCACGTGATCGTAGAAGCCTTCGGAATCGTCCCACGTGATGAGAATCGCGGAGTCTTTCCAATATTTGCTCTTTGCGATCGCATTGACGAACGTTGCAACCATCGCTTCGGAAACCTGTGAGTCGGAGTAGCCCGGATGATCGTCGTCGCCGCGGAAGTTGGTTTGCGCGTAAGGGCTCTTGTCGGCCGGTTTAAAACCGAAGGGGTCGCGATAACCGCCTTTGATAAAGACCACGCCGCGATCGCCGAGCGTGCCTTTCTTAATCGCGGGAAGCAGGCTCTTTAGATCGTGGACGCCGCGCCAGAAATACGGGTTCTTGCGTAAGTAACCGAAGTATTGCAGCGGGTTGTGGTGCGTCACGTATGCGTCGAACAAGCTGCCGGGTTTCTGCGCAAAGCCTTCCTGATACCAACCCCACGGCACCGCCGGTTTGCCGAGCATCGAGAGATGTTGGACGTCATTCTTGATGTCGTCGTCGTCGCGGCGTGCTTCGCCGGCATTCTTGCCTGCCATCGTCAGGAACACGGTCGCAAATCCGAGATCGTCTTGCCGGTCTTGCGGCGGCGGAACGTTGCCGTTTCCATAGGGTCCAAACGCCGGTTCCATGTCGTTAACGACCGGAACGCCAGGACCGCGGCCGCTCGCCGCCACTTGTTCGTCACCGTGTTTCGCCCATTGGGTTTGACCGGTTTGCGCGGCGATCAAATCGATGTTCCCCGGCGTCGAAGGGCCGTACATCCCTTGAAAGAAGTGATCGTAGAGCGCAAAATTGTGCGCGTACTGCCACAAGTACGGAATCGTGTCGCAGTCTTCGAATGCCATCGTCAGCAATCCGACGCGCTGGGCGTCGCTGCGCGAGTAGCCGCGAGCGAGCAAGCCGAACTCCTCGGTCGAGACGAAGAGATCCATGCGCCCTTCGTCGGCTTTGGTGATGAGCGCAAGGCGTGAATGGTCGGCGTCGGCAGTGTCGGCCGCCGTGATGCGGAAGGGCGAGACCCACTGTCCCCCGAGCGGATCGTATTGGCGGAAGCCGTGCGTCAATGCAAGCGGGCTCGCGAGATTTTCGGCGCCCGGGAACGACCCGAAATACGAGTCGAACGATCGGTTTTCTTGATAGATGACGAAGAGGTGCTTGACGTGCTTGCGCACGAGCGCGATCAGCTGCGCGTCGGCCTGCGGCGCGGCCGCGTTTGTCGAGCTAACGGGCGCCGCGCCGAGAAGCAAAAGCGTACAAAGAACGGCAGCGAGACTGCGCTTCATCGAAAACCTCCGGATGCTGTTGGTCCGTTGCTTTCTCGCCCTCGCAAAAGATTCCTGATTAACGATAGGTAAAGGCGCCCCGTTCATAGCACTGTCATGCCGTTGTGCGTAGAGTGTGGAAAATGAGCCGGTTTTTGCTGATCTTCGCTGCCGTCGTTGCCTCGGTCGCGGGCGTCGCGCAAGCCGCAGCGCCGGCCGAGAAGCCGGTCTTTGCCGTGGTGGTTACTCGCCACGGCGTGCGCGCCATCTCGAAGGCGCCCTCGCAGTACGTGTGGGCAGATTGGACGCCGCTTGCCCCCGACACGCTCACGGCGCACGGCTACCGCCTGGCGAGTTATATGGGGCAGTTCTATCGCTGGTATTTCACGCGCGAAGGCTTAGCGCCGCGATGCCGCCGGCAGGGGACCTTCGTCTATGCCGATATCGCCGAGCGCACGTTGGAAACCGGCCATGCATTAATCGAAGGCATGTGCGGGATGCACTCCGCGCTCGCGATGTATCACGAAGCCAATCGCAAGCCCAAGGTCGCCGACCCGCTCTTTAACGCAGCCGCATGGGCCAAATCACTAGGCCGCATCAATGCAAAAGCGGCGCTTGCGTCGGTTCGCAGCGCTGCAGCCAATATGGCTGCGCCGGATTTCGCGGGATTGCAACAGCTCTTGGACGCGCGCTGTGCGGGCACGTGTGCGGCCGTAACGTCGGAGCCGACCGCGATCGCCATGCGCGGTGGTTTGCCCGAGCTGACGGGTCCGGTAAAAACCGCGTCGACGTACGCCGAAGATCTTTTTCTCGAGTACGCGCAGTGCCGTCCCGACGTGGAATTTGCCGGTAGCCAAGCGGTCAATATTCAAGACGATCTCGAATCGGCGATGCGCCTGCACGTGCTTGCGTACGACGTGAACTCGCGCAATCCATACAGCGCGCGCGTTCGGGGCGGAACGCTTTTCGCGCACATCGTCGGCATGCTGGAACAAAAAGCCGGCACGAGCGATACGAACGTTCGGAATCCCGATATGAAACGGTATTCGCTCGCGTTCTTCTCTGGTCACGACACGCAGATCGGCGCGCTCGGCGGCATCTTGGGGGCGCACTGGAAGTTGTCGAACGGGCTGGTGCCCGACGATATGCCGCCCGGCGGCGGCCTGATTTTTGAATTATATAAAACGCGCGCGGGCGCGTATCGCGTGCGCTTGAAATTCGCCTACCAGACCCTCGCGCAATATCGGAACTACGCGTATCTGCCGCAGGGCGTGGGCATAGTGCCGGTTCGCTTCAAGGGCTGCAGCGGTAAGGATTGCAGCGTCAGCCTAGAGCGTATGGCGTCGTTAGCGAACGCGATCGCAAAAGAAGGCCTCGTACGCAAAGCGTGGACGCCGTATACCTACGCGCCGGTCAAGTTTGCGCCGCTACGTAATCCGGTTTGGACGCGCTGCGCGGGCTAGATCATCCGGGGCCGATGATCCACGTCGGAATCCACATGCGCGCATGCCAGGCGTTCCACGTGATCGGCATCGCGGAGAGAATTGGGAAGAAGAAGATAAACGCGCCGACGATCGCGAGGCTCACGCCTGCGACGGCGGCGATCGACCACGTGCGAGACTGGCCGCCCGCATTTCGTCCCCACCGCCAAATATGCGCGAGCACAATCGCGATGCAGAGGCACGTCATTGGAATGTCGACATAGTATTCGTACATGAAGTCGATGCGTGGCGAGAGCAGCCACGGAGCCCACTGCAAGAGATACACGAGTACGATCAGCGCGTAGCTCTTTCGGCGAAGCTTCCACGCGAGTACGGCGACGATGGGAATCGCCAATAAACCGAGCCACGCGGTGATCGGATTGGGCATCGAGGTGATTTCCGCGACGCAGCAGCCGTTCGGATCGTTCGTGTTCGCGCGGTGATCTTGGTAATAGTACGCGATCGGCACGTAATCGAACGGCCACTCCCAAGCCTTGGATGAGTACGGATGCTTGGCATGGAGTGTCGCGTGATATTCGTACATGCCGTATTGCCGGTATACGACATCGTTGAAGTTGTGAATTTCGTACGGGTCGGGCGATTGCCGGATCAGATCGGGCGTCCACGCCAGCGCGTAAACCGTCGCGCAGGTAAAAAGAATGCCGAGCAATACGCCGTCCAAGCGAAACCCGCGCGGGTTTCCCCACTGCGCGGGTGTACGCGCCGCGAAGCGCTGCTGCAGCCAAATTGCGGCCACGGCGATAAAGCTAAAGCCGAGGCCGGTGACGCCGTTCCATTTCGTGCTGATGAACAGGCCTTGCGCGACGGCAAAAGCGATCAGCCAGAACCGCGCGGAGTTGCCGCGCTCGACGTGCGCGCCGGCGCGGATTTCTGCGTTTTCGAAGACGGCCGCACGACCGGAGCCTTCGATTTCGACCCGCGGTTCCGAACCGTACTCAATGCGGAGGCCCTCGCGTTCATAGACGAGCGTGCCGCCTTTGTTGCGCGAGTAATCGCCGATGCGCACCTTCGGTTTGCCCTTGGCGCTTTCGAGCGCGCCGCCGTCCGGGGTGTACAACGCGGTACCGTCGCTGCGGATGACGGCGTAACTTCCGTCGGCGAACGAGATCTCGTCGCCGTCGGCCGGGAACATTCGCGGAAGCACGACATACCGTGCCAGGAGATAGAGGCCGCAGGCGACATAGAGCGTCACCACGATGCTGGCCGCCGGCGTCAGCTTTCCGGGCGGCGTCATGTGCGTCCAGATGAGGTCCCACACGGCGACGGTGAGTACGCCGCCGACGAGCGAAGCGGCGGCTGCAGCCGCGAGCGCGGGAAGCGATACGGCGTCCCTATGACGACGGCTCGTTTGCGATGCGATCGCAAATCGGTAGAGCGCGTATACGGCGAAGACCGAGAAGAGCACGTAGAGACCTTCGGGGGTCGCGATGCGCGATTGCACGTAGTGCATGCCGTCTGCCGTAAGGAAGAGCGCGGCGAGCGATGCGAACAGCGTCGAACGCGTGACGCGCTTGGCTAAGGCGAAGAGTGCCATGACGACCAGGCCGCCGAAGATCACCTGGAAGAAGCGCCATCCAACGGCGGTGTTACCGTGCTGGAGGCCGCCGAAGAGAATCGTCGAGAACGTGATGAGCAACTTCGAGAGCGGCGGCTGCGTGTTTTCGTAGATGCGCATGTTGTGCAGATATTCCGACGCCGCGCGCGCGTAATAGATTTCATCGAAGACGCCGCAGCGGGTTTGCCCGGCGACGGTCCAACAACTGCCTTTGTTCGTGGGAAGCCAATAATGAATGGCGGAAAGCGCGATGTTGAAGAGGCCGAACGCGCTCATGACGACATAATCGAGCGCGCTTAGGACGCTGAAGCCTTCGGTGGGGTCGAAGGCGGAACGACCCTTCGCCCACCATTGCGCGAGCGGCGATTCCGCTTCGGCTTTGGGTTGCGGCGCGGGGGCTTGCGCTTCTTTATCGTCGTTGGTTCCCAGATATTGGTATCCGAGGAAGAAGAAGGTGGCCACGGAGACGAGCGCCCAGAACGTCGTCATGGGGCCCCACAGATTGAATTGATTTACCCCGGTCAAATGGCCGCTCGTTGCCGCCAGGTATTGCAGCGAATAGGTGAGGTTGGCAAAGAGCATGACCGAGAGCACGATCGCGGCCCATAGGTAGCGTTTTGCGAACGGTACGCAGGCAATGATAAAAACCAAACCGTTGAAGCTATACCGTTCGTGCATGCGCGTCGCGAGCATGAAGAATGCAAGCAGCGAGAGCGCGCATGCTTCGAGCAGGTTCACCGTGCGATCGGTCACATAGCGCCAGACGATAAGTGCCGCCGCGGCAGCGACCAGCGCCATGCCCCACAGATATTGCGGGATGCCGAGAATCGGGAGCGCATCGCTCTGCCAGAACGATCCCTTGATCGCCCATAGGTTGAATGCATTGACCGAATTGACTTTATAAATGTTCGATCCGTGCGCGTAGCGTTCGATCAGCCAGACCATGACGGCAAAGGGGTTGAGCGCCGGATAAAACGGCAGCGCGGCAAGGTACGAAACGAAGAGCGCCGCCAGGATACCGATGCCCGTCTGTGCGAGTCGCCGCGGCCGCATCGACGGATCGGCGAACGCGAAGGCAATAAAGGCGGGAATGACGAGCGCGGCTTGCGGTTTGATCAGCAGCGAACACGCGAGCGATATCCATGCAAGCGGAATCCATGGCGTGCGGCTCGGCGCGTCGCGCAACAGAAAGTACGCGGCCAGCAAAGCGAAGAACCCGGCGACCGAGTCGACCTGTCCCCAATACGCGGAGATAAAAATCACCGCGGGGTTCAAGACGTAGAGCGCTGCGGTGAGCAGCGCGACTCGCTCGTCCGCGAAACGCCGGGCGATCGCGTAAAGCACGATTCCGATGCCGAGATCGGCGAGAATCGCCGGCGTCTTTACGAGAATGCGAATGATCGCGAACGACGTGTCGCCATGCCGGAAGGGGGCCCACATGTGTCCGAGGATGGCCAGAACATAGAAATAACCGGGCGGATAGTCGACGAATTTCGCGCTCGCATAAAAGTTGCCGAGCCCGTGATCGAGCAGGGTGCCCGTCCACGCTACGAACGTTTGAATGTCGACGTTGAAGCCGCTGCCGCCGATGAAGGCGATGCGCAGGAGAAGGCCCACGGCGAGTATGGCGGTTAGCGCCCAGGCGGACGCGCGCCAGGGGGCGGACGTCTTCACGTTCGTCGTCATGCGCCCAGGAGTTTGCGGGGCAAAGTCCTCGGGCCTGGCTGGTGCGAAAATCCTGGGTTAAGGCTGGAGGCCAATAAGAGTCATGTCGACCACGGTCATCGCTCAGCACAAATGCCTCAGCGGAGTCGCGCTATTTGATCGTAAGCGGATCGCGCAGTGAGTCATCCGATGTTCCGCCCCTCATCACGGGGACGTCGCCCGGGCGGGACAGTTTTTGTCCAATTCCACACAAATAGTCGAAATTGTTCGCGCTCCATCGGCCGTTACTGCGACGCACCTCAAGCTTGAGCACCATAGGGTGATCGCTTGAATACCACTTCTGCTTATTTGCGCTATAGTAGTGTGGCCGAAATCCGGTGACAATTACTTCAAGGCCGGATTCTGATACGGGCCTTAAGTTGAGAGGCGAGGGGCTGGGCGTATCAAACCTTGTTTCGCGCAGCCTCATTTTAACGTCCGAGAACTCAATAAATTTATACTCTGCGAACTGGCCGGGACATTCGCCGAACCATCGAGTGCCATCTCGATGAAAGCCGCTATTTAACGTCTTTAAAACGGCTTGATATAGGCCGGGAGACACCTTCAAACGAGGTTCAGGGCCTAAGTCTGATTTGGCCGTCGCACAACCGTTGAGGCAAATCAAACTTAACAGGCACAGCGCCATGGGCGCCTTAATTAGCCGAGACATTGAAACCGTTGCCTTCGACAACTCTCTTCTGACAACTAGATACCCTCAAGCTTATGCCGATGCGCGCACGTTTCACGAGACAGTACGAGAAAAATAAAAACCCCGAGTATATCGGGGTTTTAAATGGTGTGCGTGGTAGGGATTGAACCTACGACCCCCACCGTGTCAAGGTGGTGCTCTCCCACTGAGCTACACGCACGCATTTCGATCGCCTTGGCTTGGCGACGTGTCAGGATGACCGCGGTACATTGGCCCATTGCGGCCGCTCACCCTGCTTTGACAAGCAAACTTTTTACATGCTACAGTTGTCGGCACCAGTCCCGCTTGCTCCGCAGAGAAAGGAGGCACGAAACTCTATGAATCGATCCATGTCGTTCGGCACATCGTGGCAGCTCGCGCCTCAACGAGGCGGGATGCCGGTGTCGTTGCCTTCGGCGCGCGTTCGTTTACGTGGTCGAACCTAACCGGTTTGACATAGCGACTCGTAGACGTTCTGACCCGAAGGCCTCCAGCAAACGCTCGGAGGCCTTTCCATTTCTTCACTCACCGTCTCATTTTTGAGGACATTATGGAACTTTGGATCGAGTCCGAAGTCCGTGTCCGTCGCAACGAACTGCTCGTCAGCGCCCGGCGTGCCCGTGAAGCGCGCCTGTGCGAGAGCAGCCGAAGTAGAAGCTTTCGGATCGTTGTGGCCGACTCGGTACAGACCCTTAGCGACGCCCTCGGACACGTCGCATCCGCGTTGCGCGGCGTTTCTCGCGTGTAAGCGCTAGAAATCGTTCATGGACAACGTACCGCCGGCCCAGTATCGCGCAAATCGTGCGCGGTACTGGGCTGCGCCCTGGGTGTCGCCGAGTTTCGCGAGCGATTCGGCCATCCCGAAGAGCGCGCGTGGAAGGCGCGGATGGTGAGCGAGGATCGCCGCAAACGCATCGCGCGCTTGAGAGAAACGGCCGGCCCGGAAGAGCAGCGCGCCGACGCGCACGTCAGCCGGGTAGAGCGGCACGAGTTCGTTCAACGGCGATTGCGCACGCGCCGCATTTTGCAACACCGCAAGGGCAGCATCGATTTTCCCAGACCGTTCGAGTTGTTGCGCTTGAACGGCATAGAACGGGAGGGCGAGCGACACCGGGTCTTCCTCGGCCGTCGCGAGCCGCGCTCTCCACGTTTGCACCGCCGCCGAATCTCCGCACATCATTGCGGCGCTCAAACCGACGTACGCATCGTGTTCGGCATAGCGCTGCGGATGGAGCGCCCAGGCGCGTCCGCTCGAATACAGCGCGCGTTTTCCGTCACCTAGCTCCATCCATACGTGCGCGGGCACGTGCGCCAAATGCTCTTGCGGCTCCGTAAAGGTCATCGCATCCAAACGTTCGGCGCAAGGGATCGCCGGAGTACGGTCGGGCGCGTTGTCGTATTCGTGAATGCAGAGATGGTTTGCGAAAACGTGTTGCGGGTCGCGGGCGAGCACCCGGCGCGTTAGGGAGAGGATCTCGCGCGAGACGTCATCGGCGGCAGCGTCGTCCGCGTCCCAGTGCATGCCGTGCCATTCCATCAAATCTTCGACGAGGATCATCGTCGCATCGTCGTCGTCGGGGTAGGCCTTCAGGTAGGCTTCCATCAGCCTGCGATAGTTGGCGTCATTGCGGTCATAGTCGCCGTAATTTCCCGCGTAGCGCGCGGCAACGGCCTCGGTCAGTTCGCGATCGCGTGGTGAGGCCGACGCGAGGTAGGGCGTCGCTTTTGCAATCGCCGCATGGGCGTCGGCAAAACGTGCCGGTGAAAGGCCGATGTTGAGATTGCTCCCGAGCGCGAGCGCTTCGCCCCAATAATTCAGCACGAATGACGGATCGGCGGATTCACCCCGCTCGAACTCGCGGGCTGCGGCGCGGCCGGCATACGCGTACAGATCCATGAGCCCCGAGGTAAACGCGGGAGGGCCGCTGAGCGCCACGGCGAGCGCCGCGTGGAGCATCAAATGAACTCCTGTTGCGGCCCCGTTTCAAATGCGGCAATCGCATCCCGCCATTCGTCCGGAACGGCGATGGTGCGCTTATTGATGAAATCGAATGCGACGACGGTCGTCGTGCCGTGCGCCGCCCGCGCGTTTGCGGTCTCGCTCCAGATCTCGTAGGCGAAATCCCAGGACTTGTTGCCGATGCGCGAGATCTTGATGCCGATCACCACAGCGTCCCGATAGTGAAGCTCGCGTTCGTAGGTGAAGAAGATATTGGCCTGGATCATGCCGCGTTCGCTGTTGATCGGCACGTGCATGACGCGAGCGAAGTACTCGGCGCGCATCATCTCGCACCACCGGATGTACGCGACGTTGTTCACGTGTTGCATCATGTCCACGTCGGCGAACGGGACGGTGAAGCGCGAAACGAGAGGAAACCCTTCGAGCATGCGGAGGCCGGGATTCTACTCTAGGCGCTGGACAACATGCCGCCGATAGGATAAACTCCGACCTTGTCCAATCGAGGTTGGGCTTCGGGCGCGTAGCTCAGTGGGAGAGCATCCGCTTCACACGCGGGGGGTCGTTGGTTCAATCCCAACCGTGCCCACCATAGGTCCCGAAAAACGGCGATGGCGCTGTAGCTCAGTTGGTTAGAGCGCCGCCCTGTCACGGCGGAGGTCGTGGGTTCGAGCCCCATCAGCGTCGCCATTTGAATAGAAGAGCCCCGATCGTTCGGGGCTCTTCTTTATGTATGCGGCATGTATACCGCGGTTTACGAGCGGGGGGACGCTCCTTCTAGGCGAAGGCTCTCAGCGACCATACGGAGGTCCGATCATGAAGCGCCTCACGTTCTCGGCCCTGATCCTTGCCGTTGCCTTCCTCTCGGCGATAGCGGCCGCCGCCGCCAGCACGGTCGTCGTTCACAATAATACGTCGATTTGCTATACGATCGACGTCAAGGCGTATCGCAACCAGGGGAGCCCGATCTCCATCGGACGCGAGCGGATCGAGTCCAAAAAACAGTATGTCTTCAAGTACGCGGCGCTTCCCAAGGGAACGTATAGTCTGTTCCTGAGCGGGGACGCGTGCTACCACGGCACGACGCCGACGCCGACGCATGTGAAAGATCCGCGTCCGGACGAGGTCTTTACCATCGAACAGCCCGGACAAAGCGTCTACATCGTTCGTAAGCCGTAGTATCACACCGATTGTGACACGCGCAAGCGTCGTCACAAGCTTGGGCGCTCTTGCATTGCACGTGCATGAAGCGCAACGGCAATCGCATTCTGACCTATGCTATCGCGGGTTCGCTCGCGCTGCATTTGGTGTTGATCTTCGCAGCTCGTAATGTGCGGCCCATCGAAGCAAAACCCGCCCCGACGCCGCCCGTCATGACGGTCGATATCGTCCCTACGCCGCCTCCGCCTACGCCCACACCGAAGCCGGCGCCGCCCGTGAAAGCGCCCCCGAAAACGGCCGTGGCCGCAATTCCGCGTCCGCGCGTTCCGCACACGCACAATCGGCCCGATGCTCACTCGGTACCGCCCGAGCCGCGCGCGACGAGCGGCCCGGGCACCGGCCTCGGCCCAGGCACGATCGCGAATGCAACGTCGGCCCCAAGCGCGGCACCGACCGGAACGCCGAAACCTGCGTGTGCGAACCCGAACGTCCCCGCATCGGCCATGAACGTGATGGAAGCGCAAACGCCCGACGGTGCCGACGGTGCAAGCGGTACGGCAAAAGTCGAAGTGACGCTCGCCGCGAACGGAGCTGTTGAAGCGACGAAGATCTTCGAATCCGCAGGGAACATGCTGCTGGATCGGGCGGCGCTTCAGGCGGCGCGCGCGTCGACGTACAGCGCAGCAATCGTCAACTGCGTGCCGACGGGTGGAAGCTATCTCTTCACCGTTACCTTTAGCCCGTGAGGTGAGAGGAGCCGCGGCGCCACCCGCGAACGAGGGTCGGTCGCCACGTGCCAAGGTAGCTCAGTTGGTAGAGCACGCGCCTGAAAAGTGCGGTGTCGCCGGTTCGATTCCGGCCCTTGGCACCATCTCATTTCCTCAAGTGGCGAAGCGCTTGCCTACGGCCGATAACGCTTCCATGAGCCGTCGTTTCTTTCAGACGGGCGCGCTGCTGCTCGCTGGTGTACTTTCTCTCGGACTCTCCGTCTCGGCTGCGACCGATTTGAGGGTGGGTTCCGACGTTTCATATGCGCCGCTCGAATTCTATGGCGCGTCGCATCAGATGCGCGGATTCGATATCGATCTCGCCAATGCGATCGCGCAGAAGCTCGGCGAACCGATCGCCATTCAGAACCACACCTTCGACGATTTAATCCCGTCGGTGCAAAAGGGGACGTTCGCTTTTGCGATTTCGGCACTGTCGGATACGCGTCAGCGCGAGGCAAAGGTCGATTTCGTCGACTATCTGCTCGCGGGCAGCGGCATGCTGGTACCGGCCGGTAATCCGCACCACGTCTTTAATTTGGGGGCGTTGTGCGGCCTGAAGGTCGATGTGCAGAAGGGTACGTCCCAAGAAGCGGCCCTGGACGACCAGTCGAAGCGCTGCAAACAGCTCGGTCTGGGCGCGATCGACATCATGTCGTTTCCAACCGACGACGCCGCGTTCAAAAACTTCGCTTCCGGCAAATCCGACGTCCACGTCACCGACTTTCCGGTGGTGGCCTACCTCGCGAAGACCAACGATCACAAGTACATCGTCGCCGGGCGGCAGTTCGATCTCGTGCCCTACGGCATCGCGCTGAAAAAAGGCAACGCGCAGTTACGCTCGCGTATCGTCGCAGCGCTCGCGGGCGTCATCGCCGACGGAACGTACGATCGCCTTTTGAAGAAATGGGGATTGGAACAGGGAGCGCTTCGCAGCGCCCCCGTCAACGCCGGTACGCTCTTCTCGCACTAAGCGGGAAGAGCGTTACGCCAAGTGCTTCTTCAAGAAGTCGTTGGCGCGATGCAGGGAGCGTTCCGAATGCTCTTCGTGATAATGCCCTAATCCGGAGTTTCCCTGTTCGTTTGGATTGTTGAAGCCGTGCTCCGCATCGTAACGATGGAATTCGTACGGTACGCCGATTTCTTTAAAGCGCTTCTCGATATCGTTGACGCGGTCCATCCCGAAGAACGAGTCGCGTTCGCCCCAATGGCCTTGCACCGGAATCTTGATCGCTCCGAGATCGCCCGCTTCGGGCGGAGGAAAACCGTAGAAGGTTACGGCAGCGGAGAATTCCGGATCGTACATCGCTGCGAGCAGCGTTAGCGCGCCTCCCATGCAAAAGCCCATCACGCCGACTTTTGCAGAGCCGCTCGAGAGCAGATATTGCGCCGCGCCGCGTACGTCTTGCGTCGCGGCGTCGCCGAAATCCAGCCCCTCCATCAAGTGGTTCGCTTCGTCGCCGACCGCAGCCGTGCGGCCGCGATAGAGATCGGGTACGATCACGCGAAATCCGTTTTTCGCAAAGCGTTCGGCGAGGCGTTTCATGTGGTCGGTAACACCCCACCACTCTTCGATGAGCACCAGGCCCGGCGCGCCGTCGGCGTGCTCCGGCGCGACATAATAGCCCGGCGCTTTTTTCCCGTCGGGCCGGGTGAATTCGATCGTTTGGTTCAAACCGCTGCTCCCTCTTCGGCGTCTTGTCGGTCGAGATTCTCGTGCTTCTCTTTGAGAAGCCATTCGTTGGCCGCGCGCACGCGATCCGGCGAGGACCGTTCGGCGAGCCAGGCGCGAATAGCCTGATCCGTCTGGTGATCCTTGATTGCGGCGTCGAACTCCGCGGGCGTGATGCCCCAGCGTTCCATCACGCCTTTGTCCATGGGACACGGATAGATGTAGTCGTGGATCGTCCCCGCCGCCGCGGCGCGCGCCTTGTCGAACACGCGCGCAAGCCAGAGGGCATCGCCGAGCGGTTCCCTCCCACGGCGCGGAAACGACGTTCCGTCTCGAAAATCGGTAGCCATACCGCCTAGAACGCGAAGCGGTACGTCGAGGTTGCTGGGCGAAATCGCCGGGCGTGAAGTTCGATTCCCGCTACCAGGCGGCCGTCGCCATCATCGTGGCGCTCTTCCTATCGGCCCGGCTGCCGCAGAAGCTGACGCTCGGGCCGTACTGGGTCGTGGCGGCGCTCGTGCTGGTGCTGCTCTTGCCGTTGCTTTTCGTTGGCCGGCGCATGAACCTTCGGTTGAATCGCGCGTTCTCCGTGACGCTGATCGCGATCATGAACGTGTTCAATCTTGCATCCGTCGTGCTGCTGATCTTAGATCTCACCGGCGCTCGCAAGCTCGCGCATGGTGTCGGCGCCGTCGATCTCTTACGTGCCGGTTCCCTCATTTGGCTGACCAACGTCATCGTCTTTAGCTTGTGGTTCTGGGAGATCGATAGGGAATCGGGCTATCCGGATTTTCTCTTTCCGCAATTAGCGCTGAAGGATACCAATCCGAGCAGCATACCACCGTCGTGGAAACCGCTCTATCTCGACTATCTCTACGTCTCGTTCACGAATGCGCTCGCGTTCAGCCCGACCGACGTGATGCCTCTGACGCGTTTGGCGAAGATGCTGATGCTGATCGAATCGTTGATATCGTTTGCAACCGTCGCCGTCGTGCTGGCGCGGTCGATCAATATCCTCAACGGCTAGGGCTTAGACGTGCCCGTTGACTTTCGGCAGCTTCACGCTCTGATCGGCGAACGCCGCGGGCGAAATTTGGAGCGGACCGCGGAAGGGAAGATCCAGCTCGGCGATCATCAGAAACGTCGCGCCGACCACCGCACCGAGCGCCACGCACATTAACATGTGCGCGCGCACGTTCGTGACGCGGAAGAAATACGAAGAGGAGATCGTAATGGCCGCGACCAGCAGCATCATCGTCCAAATCAGCGGCGGAACCGACTGCTCGTTATTGAAGAGCCGCGACCGTCGCGCGTCCAGAAAGCCGTGAACGTGGTGCAGGGCGTCGGATTGGATGTTCTGCGTTGCCATCGAGTTTGGGACGATCTCCTGAACGCGATTGACGATGTCGTGCCCAAGGTCGTTGGCCGTCGAGCTAAAGTGCCCGCTGCGCATCAGCGGCCATTCGTCGTAAACCGTCAGATGAAGATATCGCAAGATGTCGGCTCGGATCGGCTTCCCCGTGCCGTCCGGCAGCGCAAACGAATCGTGATAGACGTCGGCGAGCTCGCCCGCTTCGTGTGAGGCCACTTGCGCTGCGGCGTCGTACTCCTGCCACATCGCGACGACCATGAACGTCAACAGTACGGCAAGCACCGTGCCGATCGTGGTCATGATCGGGCCCGCGACGTCGTTGTGCGTAATCTTGTCCCCCTTGGGGTAGAGCTTGCGCACCAGCAGCAGGCCTGCGGCCGAAAGGACCGAGACTCCGCCGATAAATGCAACACCTGCTGCCCAGAGGGGAAGGGCATAAACCCACGTCACGCTTGAACGGTTCGAACACAGGACGGGTATGTGCCTGCAACGAAAGGGCGGCGGCTGATGGATGCGGGTATGATGTAATGGTAGCCTGCGACCTTCCCAAGGTTGACGCGTGGGTTCGATTCCCACTACCCGCTCAGATCGGCGCGAGGGAAACCAATCCCGCCAAATAGTGGTCAAGGTGTGTCGTGCGATCAGGCACAAGCACTCGACATGCGGCGACGTAGCCAAGTGGTAAGGCAGGGCTCTGCAAAAGCCCCATTCGGCAGTTCGAATCTGCCCGTCGCCTCAGAGATTTCAGCATGAGAATAGCGGTCGTGGGCGCAGGCGGAATCGGCGGTTTCGTCGCCGCGGCACTCGCACGCGCCGGTGCAGACGTTGCCGTCGTCGCTCGCGGCGCCCACCTCGACGCCATCCGTACGCACGGCATCACCGTCCTCCGCAGCGATCTCGGCGCCTTCACCGCGCGCGTACGCGCCTCGTCCGATCTTCGGGAGCTGGGCGGCTTCGATGCGGTGTTTCTCGCCTTCAAGGCGCATCAATGGCCCGAGTTGGTGCCGCAACTCCGCTCGCTCGCATCCGGTAACGCAACGATCGTCACCCTGCAAAACGGCGTGCCGTTCTGGTTTGTGCGGACGCCGCCGCTGCGATCTGTCGATCCCGGCGGAGCGATCGGCACGCTCTTTCCCGACGAGCGAATCGTGGCCACGGTCGTGCACGTCTCGGGGCATATCGCCGAACCTGGAAAGATTCATCAAAGCGGCGGCATGCGTTACGTTCTCGGCGCGCCGAACGGCGGCACCAGCACACGCGTGGAAGCATTGGCGGCCGCGATGCGCGCCGCGGAATTAACGCCCGAAATCGATCCGAACATTCGCGCGACCGTGTGGCTCAAACTCGTCAACAACTGCGGCTTGAATCCGGTCAGCGCGCTGCACCGCATGACGATCCATCAGATGCTTTCGCGTCCCGACGTCCGAAGCGAAGTGCGCGCGTTGATGGAAGAAGCGGCGGCGGTCGGCCGCGCGCTCGGTCTCGTAGGTGAGGTCGATCTGGAGGCTCGCCTGCAGCTTGCCGCGCGTTTGAGCGACGTGCGGACGTCGATGCTTCAAGATCTCGAAGCCGGACGTCCGTTGGAGCTCGATCCCATCGTGGGCGCGGTCATCGAACTCGCCGAACGCGTGAACGTCGAGGTGCCGCGCTTGCGCGGCGCGTATGCGCGCCTGCGCGAGAGCGCTATGGCATGACGCCGGAGGCCGGCATCGGAACGCTCAGCGGTGTGGGCGCGAAATCCGCGCCGCTCTTTCGCGAACTCGGCATCGAAACCGCGCGCGATTTGCTCGACTACCTGCCGTTTCGGTACGACGATCTTCGTTTTCCGACGCCCTCGGGACTGCTCGGGACGACCGGCGCCAGCGAAGAAAACGCGGTCGGCATCGTCACGCGCGTCAAGGAACGGCGCGTGCGCGGGCTCGAGATCGTCGAAGTCGGCCTGCACGACGACGCGGGCGAATTTATCGCGAAGTGGATCGGGCGCAACCGTTACGTGATAGGCCGCTTCAGCGAAGGGATGCGGCTCTTCGTGCGCGGGCGCGTCGAGCGAACGATTGCCGGCGCGATCGTGAACGTCACGCATTACGCGCAACTGCGCGACGGGGAGAGCTACCACGGCGAGATGGTGCCGATCTATCGCGGCAGCAAAGAACTCACCACGCGCAAGATCGCGAGCGTCGTCGCGAAGAATCTCCCGCAACTGTTGTCGCTGACGGAAGAAGATCCGTTGCCGCCGGATATTTCGCAAGCCCGGGGATACGGCTCGTTGCGCGACGCGTATCGCATGGTGCACGCGCCGGCGTCGCCGGAAGAGGCGCAACGCGCGCGCGAGCGGTTCATCTTCTCGGAATTTCTCGTGCTCGCGGCGTCTGCCAAACTGCGCCGCATGGGGCGCGAACGCGAACACGATGCCGATGCGCTCAAGATTCCCTCCGAGCTGATGGGCGAATTCCAAGCGGCGCTGCCCTTCCCGCTAACCGGCGCTCAGCGCCGGTCGATCGACGAGATTTGGCGCGACATGACGCGCGACGTTCCGATGAACCGGCTGCTGCAAGGCGACGTCGGCAGCGGAAAGACGCTCGTGGCTGCCGCGGCAATCGTGCTCGCCGCACGCAACGGCGTGCAGTCGGCGCTAATGGCTCCGACCGAAATTCTCGCATCGCAGCACGCCGCCAAGCTCGCACCGTTGCTGCTGCCCTTCGGGATCCCGCTCGAAGCCGTCTTCGGCAGTCAGGGTGCGAAGGCGCGCAATGCGGCGGTCTCTCGCATTGGCAGCGGCGAAGCCGCGGTCGCCGTCGGCACCCACGCGCTCTTGACCGAAGGCGTCGATTTTGCGCGGCTCGGATTGGTGGTGATCGACGAACAGCATCGCTTCGGCGTGGAGCAGCGCGCCCGGCTGCGCGCAAAAGGCGCCGCTCCGCATACGTTGCACATGACGGCGACGCCGATTCCGCGCACGCTCGCGCAGTCGGTCTATGCCGATCTCGACGTTTCGGTCATCGACGAATTGCCGCCCGGGCGCACGCCGATCGAAACCTACGCGGTGCGAACCAGCCGCTTGGACGACGTGTACGCGTTCGTTCGTGCGAACGTCGACCGCGGCAATCAAGCGTACATCGTTGCGCCTGCGATCGACGAAGAGAGTGAACTCACGAGCGTGGTCGCCGAAGCGGAGCGATTGAAAGGCGACGTCTTTCCGGACCTGCAGCTCGGGCTCTTACACGGCCGCATGACGCCGCGCGAAAAAGACGACGTGATGGGCCGCTTCGCGCGGGGCGAGATCGACGTCTTGCTCGCGACGACGGTCGTCGAAGTCGGCGTCGACGTTCCCAACGCGAGCGTGATGGTGATCCTCGATTCGCAGCGCTACGGTCTCGCACAGCTGCACCAACTGCGCGGACGCGTGGGCCGCGGCGCCGCGAAGTCGTTCTGCATCCTCGTCTATCCCGACGACAACGTAGAAAGCGAGCGGCTCGGGATTCTCACCGAATCGACCGATGGCTTTCGCATTGCGGAAGAAGATTTGCGGCTGCGCGGCGCCGGCGAGTTCGCCGGAACGGCGCAGTCGGGCGCGGCCGATTTGTGGATCGCGGATCTCGTTCGCGACATCGACGTGTACGCGCAGGCGCGGACGGTGGCGGAAGAACTGCTCGCGCGCGACCCGCGGCTCACCGCCCCGGAGCATGCCGGTCTGCGGGCGCTTCTTGAGCGCCAGCCGTCGACGCGCGCGCTCGTTCTTTCCTCCTAAAAGCGCTTCAAACGAGAGGGCTCCGGCGTCCGGCGCCAAAACTGCTCACATCCCTCGTCAGGAGTAGTAAATGCGTCATTTTCGCCTGTTAGTAGCAGTGCTGCTTTCTATTGCCGCAACCGTGGCTACGGCCAGCGCTGCGGCACCTTCGTCGATCAGCGTCACGCGTGCGACGCTTTCAAATGGATTGCGCGTGGTCGTCGTGCACGATCCGCTCGCCCCGGTCGTCACCGCGATGTTGAACTACGAAGCCGGATCCGACCAGCAGACGGTCGCCGGCGAAGCCCATGCCCTGGAGCACATGATGTTCCGCGGCAGTGCGACGGTCTCGTCGTCGCAATTGATGGATTCGCTCAGCCTGACCGGCGGTGATTTCGACGCCGACACGCAGGATGCGGTCACGCAATACTACTTCACGATGCCCTCGCAGTATCTGGACGTGGCGCTAAACCTGGAGCGCTCGCGCGCGACGGGATTGAGCTTGGCTCCCGACCAGTGGGCGCAAGAGCGCGGCGCGATCACCCAAGAAGTGACGCAGGATAACAGTAACGCGATCACGCGCCTCTTCAAGAAGGTCTCGGATCGCATGCTCGCAGGCACGCCCTATGCGAAAAACGGTCTAGGTACCGTCTACGATTTCGCGCATAAGGTCAACACGCCGCTGCTGCGCAAGTTTTACGGCACCTGGTACCATCCGAACAACGCCGTCTACGTGATCGTGGGCGACGTCGACGGACCGGCCACGGTTGCGAAGGTGAAGCAGCTCTTCGGCAATTGGAAGCCCGCGAAGCTGCCGGCGCAGCCGAAGGTCGTGCTCAAGCCCATTACCGGCAAGGTCTATCACGACACGTCGGATCTGCCGTTCACGCTGATCTTCCTCGGCTATCGCATGCCGGGTTATTTCAGCCACGACTACGCGGCGGCGCAGATTCTCAGCGACGTGTTGAGCAGCCCGCGCGGCAACCTCTTCGCCCTTGCTGCGGAAGGCAAGGCGTTGCAGACCGGCTTCCAAATGCAGTCGTTCCAGAAGACGGCGCTCGGCTTGGCGATCGGCGTCGTGCCGGTGTCGGTGAAGCCGCAAACGATCGATCGCGAGATTCGAACGGTCATCGACGGCTATCGCAAGACGGGCGTTCCCGCCGATCTCGTGGAAGCGGCGAAGCAGCGTGAGATCGCGCAGCTGCAATTCAACGCAAACTCGATCGAAAATCTTGCGTTCCAGTGGAGCCAGGCGGTCGCGGTGCAGCATCTCTCGTCACCCGACGACATGGTGCAAGCCTACGAGCACGTCACCACGGCCGACGTCAATCGCGTGCTGCGCAAGTACGTCAACAACTCGAACGTCGTCGCCGCATATGCCGTGCCGAAGAACAACGGCAAGGTCAACATGGGCGGCGGACCGCAGGCCAAAGAGAACAACATGGTGCCGCCCAAGCACCACGAACCGCTGCCGGCGTTCGCGCAGAACATTCTGAAGAATCTGAAGGTTCCCGCGAAGACGCTCGCACCGACGGAAACGACGCTGCCTAACGGTTTGCACCTGATCGTTCAACCCGAGAAGATCAGCAAGACCGTCGAAGTCAGCGGACGCATCCTGCTCAATCCGTTCGTTGAAGAACCGGCGAATCTACGCGGCATCAACGATCTCACGAGCGCGCTGTTCCCGTACGGCACGACCACCTACAGCCGCATCGCGTATCAAGCGCAGCTCGATAAGATCGCTGCGACGGTCAATGCGGGAGCGGACTTCAGCCTGCAGGTGCTCTCGAAAAACTTCGACCGCGGCATGCAACTGCTCGCGGACGACGAGTTACATCCGGCATTTAATGCAAGCGATTTCGCGATCGTCAGCCGGCAGCAGGTCGGCGCGATGGCGGGAACGGTGAATTCTCCCGATTATCTGACCGAGATCGCGCTCAACAAGGCGCTCTACCCCGCCGGAGACCCGTACCAAAACTTCGCGAACGTCAAGACGGTGAGCAGCATCACGCTTGCCGACGTCAAGTCGTTCTATGCAAAGGCCTATCGCCCGGACCTCACGACGATCGTCGTGATCGGCGACGTGACGCCCGCGCAAGCGCAAGCCGTCGTTGCGAAGTACTTCGGTTCGTGGCAGAACGTCGGACCGACGCCCGACGTCTATCCGCCCGCGGTCAGCGCGAATAAGCCTGGCGCCATCGACGTTCCCGCAACCGGCCGCGTGCAGTCGAGCGTGCAACTCGTCGAGTTGAACTCGCTGCGCCGTTCGGATCCGGATTGGGCCGCGCTGCAACTCGCCAACGCGGCGCTCAGCGGCGGGTTTTACTCGTCGATCCTCTACCACGATCTGCGCGAAGTGCACGGATATGCGTATGCGGTCGGCAGCCGCTTCAACGTCGGCAAGTCGCGCTCGACGTTCACGGTGACCTACGCCTGCGATCCGCAGAACATCGTGCCGGCGCAGAACGCCGTGGTCGGCGATCTGCAGCGCCTGCAAACGGTCCCGCTCTCGCAAAACGCCCTCGATCGCTCGAAGGCCATGCTGCTCGGCGACGTGCCGATCCAGCAGTCGAGCTACGGTGGTGTGGCGGCGCTGTTCTTGTCCTACGCCGGCGTGGGGCTGCCGCTCGATCAGTACCAGATCGACGCGCAACACTACCTCGGGACCTCGGCCGCTCAAGTCCAAGCCGCCTTCGCGAAGTACGTTCGTCCGACCGACTTCGTCCGGGTGGTCACGGGGCCGGCTCCGAAGTAGCGGTGCATGTCCAGCGTCGCCGTCGGCTTTGACATCGACCACACCCTCGCGATCGACAACAAGCTCGAGCGGGTTGCCTTCCTGCACCTGCTCGAGCGCGTGATCGAATCGGGCGGGAAAGCGCTCGGCACGCTGGCCGAAGAATCGAACAACATCGACGCCCTGCTCGCGTATCAACGCGGCGGGGCGTGCACCATTGAGGAGGCGGTGAACCGCTTCGTGCGCGAGCGCGGGGTGCGGCCGCACGAGGACTATGTCGAGGGTTTTAAGCGCATGGCGCTCGCCATGGGCGAGACCTTCGTCGTGCCCGATCCCGAGGCGAAGCCGATGATCGACGTCCTGGCAGCCGGCGGCGTGACGCTCGGCGTGCTCAGCAACGGCTGGAGCCCGCTGCAAGAGCTCAAAGCGCGCCGAGCCGGCTTTACCGGCAAGGTGCTTGCCAGCGGCGACCTCGGCGTGCAAAAGCCCGATCCGCGCGCGTTCCTGGCCCTTGCCGAGGGTCTGGAGATGCAGCCGCAATCGTGTTTCTACGTGGGCGACGATCCTCGCGCGGACGTCGTGGGCGCCTTGTCGGCGGGATTTCAGGCCGTGTGGCTCGATAACGAGGGAAAAACGTATCCGCCCGATCTTCCGGCCCCCTCGCACATCATTCGATCGCTGCGCGAACTGCCGGTTCTCATCGGCGCGGTCGCGCTGCGATGAGCCCGAAGATTACGGGCGGTTCGCTCGGGAGCCGAAAGTTGAAGTCGCCGAAGGGAATGACCGTGCGGCCCACGCCCGGTCGCGTAAAAGAGTCGCTGTTTTCGATCTTGATGCATCGCATCGAGGGCGCGGCCGTGCTGGATCTCTACGCCGGTACCGGCGCGATCGGATTCGAAGCCGCGTCGCGCGGTGCAGCTCGCGTGGTCTCCGTGGAAGCACACCGTGAAACGGCGCAACAGATCGAAGAAGCCGCAGCGCAGCTCGGCGTCGACGATCGCCTGACGGTGGTAGGGGCGCCGGTCGAGCGCGCGCTCTACCGCGTCGAAGGCCCGTTCGACATCGTGTACATGGACCCGCCGTATGCCAACGAGGTCCCGCTGCAAGTCTTCCGCTTGCTCCTCGAACGATCGCTGCTCGCGCCGGACGCCGTCGTGATCTACGAGCACGCGGCGAAACGAATTCTTCCCGACATACCGGGGTATCGGTCCACGCGCGAAGAAGTGTACGGCGATGTCGCCCTTGCATTTTTTGCACGCGCGGACGGCTGATTGTCCTTCGACAAGCTCGGGATGACAAACGGTCGCCTACCGCGCGCGACGCGGGCTATCTATCCCGGATCGTTCGATCCCCTCACGAACGGTCACCTCGACGTCATCGAACGTGCCGCCGGCGCCTTCAACGAATTGATCGTCGCTATCGTCGTCAATCCCCAGAAGCGCAATCCGATGTTCACGCTCGAAGATCGGGAGAAGATGCTCAAAGAATGCCTCACGCACGTTCCCAACGTGCGCGTGGAGCACTTCCGCGGCTTGCTCGCGGACTACGTGCGGGCGCAAGAAGCCGACGTGATCGTGAAGGGTCTTCGCGTCGTCTCCGACTTCGAAAGCGAGATGTCCACAGCACTTATGAACAGGTCGCTGTCGAACGTCGACACCATGTTCCTGATGAGCGACGCAAAATATTCGTTCGTCAGCTCGAGTTTGGTGAAGGAAGTCTTCTTCTTGGGCGGGGACGTATCGGCATTCGTGCCGTCCGTCGTGCTCGACGTCATGTCGCGCAAACGCTCAGCTCTGAAACGTTAACGGAGGTCGTTCGTATGTCGGTCTATCGCGTGTTGGATAAACTCGAAGAGTACGTGCACGACAGCACGTGGCTGCCCGCCGGATTTCGGATCGTTTCCGAAGAGCGCGTGGTCGAGTTCGTCGAGAAGATCCGCGCGTCGCTTCCCGAGGAAGTCGGACGCGCAAAAGTCATCGCCCGCGATCACGATCGGGTGATTCGCGCCGCTCAGGAAAAGGCCGAAGCCATCGTGCAGCAGGCCTCGAGCACGCACGAAGAACTCGTCGACCAGAACGAAATCGTGCAGCGCGCTCGCACGACGGCCGAAATGGTGCTGCGCGAAGCCGAGGAGCGCGCCCGCAAGATTCGCGAGGGCGCCGATCAGTACGCCGCGCAGGTGCTGGCCGAGATGGAAGGACGTCTCTCGGCAGCGCTCGGCAGCGTGCAGAAGGGCCGCGAAGCGCTCAGCGGTGCGCCCCGGAAGGCTGCGGCTGCCCAGCCCTTGGCCGATGCCGCCGCCAAGAGCAAGCGGGCGGCCTTCGACTTGCAGACCGTCGATGAGACGGCTGCGCTGGAGTCGATCGAAGCCTGACGTTTAGCGGGCGCCTCATCGGCGGGACAATCCAAAAGTGAAAGCGCTCGCTCTAATCCTCCTGGCTCTTGCGGCCGCCGCGCCCGTCGCGGCGGCTCAACCGACCGGCCTCGCCGGTACCGTCGTCGATCTCGACAACGGCAAACCGTTGCGCGGAGCGCAGGTCGAAATCTATCACCTGCCGCTACAAACCGTCGTGAATCCGATTGCGACGCTGGTAGCGAACGACCGCGGCTTTTTTGCGGACATTTCACTCACCCCCGGGCGCTATCTCGTCGTCGCGAACGCGAACGGCGTACGCACCGCTTGTGAGATCTCCAAGCTCTATCACGGCGTCGTCGGACGCTTGCGCATGGAGATCTCGTCGAAGGGCGAGCGCTGCATCGGCAAACACGTCAGCAGCGCGCTGGTCGTTCCCGGCCAGACTGCCGACGTGTACGTCGTGCACTAGCGCTTATCGCGGCGTGATGCGCGTGACGCACAAGGCGGCATCCGCATCCGGGCGCACGTCGATGCGTTCCTCGCCGTCTAAATAGAGCGTCTCTCCGGCTTCACATGTCACGTTGCCGACGGTGGCGCGGCCTTCAAGGACATAGACGAAGACCAGTTCGTCGTCGTCCAGCAAAAAGACCGTCGGTATCGAGACGATCTCTACGTCGTGCGAGAAGCTCACGCGCCGCGTCATGACGTTTAAATCGCGCGCCGGCGGTCCATCCAGCGTCGCCTCGACTTTTGATTCTCCGCGAAACGCGAACGGTTCGTGCCGCTCGAGTGCGACCGCGATGCCGTCCACCGAAAGCGCGACGGCTCCGCCGTCGAGCGCGACGATCGTGCGATCGTAGCCGCTGAAATCCGAAAAAGCGCCGCTGCGTTCGATCGTCGCGACGGAGATGCGCCACGCCGGCGGCGTCGCTTCAGCGTCCGCCGCGATTTCGAGCGTTTCGCCGCCGTCGTTTTTCCAGCGCTGGCGCCGATAGTGGGCGGCCGAAAGTTTTTCGATCACGAATCGGGCCGGAAGCGCATCAACAACTCCTCTGCGTCGTCGAGCGAGCCGTTTAGCCCGGTTCTAAACCGGCGGCGCTTGAACGTTGTGCGCGAACGCTTCGAGGCGCGCGCGATCGATCGCCTTGACGCGCCCGCGATCGAGTTCGACCGCATTGGCATTCTTCAAGCGCAGCAACGCGCGAGCGGCCATATCGCGGACGGTACCCGCGGCCGCGGCGATCTGCGCTTGCGAGAGATTTTCGACGCCGGGCAGGCCGCGCGTCATGCCGACGGACGTGCGCGCATAGCCCAACAAGAACTTCGCAACGCGCTGCAGGACGTGCGCGAACGCGAGATCGGCGATCGTGTCGATCGACCGGCGGCGCGCCTGGGAGCTTGCGATTAGAAATCCGAGCGCGAGTTCGGCATCGTTGCGAATCGCGTGCATCACCGCTTCACTCGGAAGCGTAACGATCGTTGCATCGGTGAGGGCCTCGGCGCGCGTGGTTGCGCCGCCGCCGTCGAAGACGCCGCTTTCGTTGAGCGTGTCGTGCGTGAGGCGTTCGCCGATCGTGTGCGTCTTGCCGTCGGGCGAGAGCAGCGTGTAAATCACCTTGCCGCTCTTGACGATGCCAAGATACGGCCACTGTTCGCCTTCGTCGAAGATCGTGTCGCCGGATTTATAGCTGCGCTCGCTCATCTGGGCGCCGAGCTCTTTGACCGTCGTCGCCTTCGCCTGCGTGAATTGCGAGACGTGTTGCAAGAAGATTTCGCCGTCGGCGTGTTCGTCGATGCGTTCCAGGCGGATCGTCCAGCGGCTGCCGCCCAGATTGCGCGCGTCCCACGAAAACTTGCCTGGACGCAGCTGCGTCATCTCGTTGCGAAGCGCGCGCGGATCGCTCTCCTCGTTGATTTCGAGGGCCCCGCCCACCTGAAGCTTGTCGAAGTTTTCGAGAATCTGTTCGGTCTTGCTCGCAGCCGGGAGCGACCGGGCATCGAGCGTGATGGCGGCAGGGCGATTTATTGGCATGACCCGCGTTGATTATGGATGGTCGGCGGGGCTTCCTTTGGACGGAGCGGGGGCCGGGGGCGCGGAATACTAGAGCCCCTATGACCAGTACACCCAACGATAATGACGTCGTCATTCTCGCCGGCGCCCGCACGCCGTTCGGCAACTTCAGCGGGGCGCTCGCGGATCTGACCGCGACCGACCTTGGCGTCGCCGCCGCCGAGGCGGCCATTGCCCGTAGCGGCGTCCCCAAAGAAAAGATCGACGACGTGGTGTTCGGCAACGTCATACAGACCAGTGCCGATGCCATCTACCTTGCCCGCCACATCGGCCTGCGCGCCGGTCTGCCGATCGGCGTTCCCGCCTTGACCCTCAACCGCTTGTGCGGCTCCGGTCTGCAAGCCATTCTGACTGCGGCGCAGTCGCTGCGGCTCGGCGAATCGACCTACGCTCTGGCCGGCGGCAGCGAGAACATGAGCCAGGCTCCGCACGTCGTCCGTGGCGCCCGCAAGGGCTTTCACCTGGGCGCGAACACGCAGTTCGAAGACTCGCTCTGGACCGCGCTCACCGATTCGTACTGCAACACGCCGATGGCCGTGACTGCAGAGAACCTCGCCAAGAAGTACGGTATCTCGCGCGAAGCCTGCGACGAGTTCGCGCTCGCCAGTCAAAACAACGCGGTCGAATCGCAGACCAGCGGCTATTTTGCCGAGGAGATCGCGCCCGTCACGGTGCCCGGCCCGAAAGGCACGCAAACCGTGGTCGACAAGGACGAAGGCCCGCGCGCCGGGCTGTCGATGGAGAAACTCGGCAAACTTCCGGCCCGCTTCGTCAAAGACGGCGTGGTGACGCCCGGTAATGCCAGCGGCATCACCGACGGCGCTGCTGCGGTCGTGCTCACCACCGTGAAACAAGCGCGCGCCGACGGCCTGAAGTGGATCGGGCGCCTGATCTCCGGAAGCGTCGTGGGCGTCGATCCGCAGATCATGGGCATCGGACCTGCCGTCGCCATTCCCAAGGCGATGCAGAAGGCGGGTCTGCGCGAAAGCGATCTCGCCGTGATGGAGATCAACGAAGCGTTCGCGCCGCAGGTGCTCGCGTGCATGAAAGACATGGGCAGCAACGGCGTTCGTTTGAATCCGCACGGTGGCGCGATCTCGCTCGGGCATCCGCTCGGCGCATCGGGCGCGCGGCTGGCCGTGACGGTATTGAACGATCTGCGCCATCTGGGCGGCGGCTACGGCGTCGCGTCGGCGTGCATCGGCGGCGGTCAAGGTATCGCGGCCGTACTCGCAGCGGAATAAATGATCGATCAACCGAGGCGGCCTTGGTTCAACTGGGGCCGCCTCCTCGATATCATCGCGATTCTCGTCATCGGCTTCGTCGTGTGGAAGATCTTCATCGCGCCACGCGTCTTGAAGAGCGACGCGAACGCCCAACCCGCGCCGCACGTGACGTACCAGCGCCTTACCGGCGGAAACTTCAACGTTACCGATGCGCGCGGCAAAGTGCTCTTTCTCGATTTCTTTGCCACGTGGTGCGAACCGTGCCGGTTGGAAACGCCGCTCATCGAAGCCTATGCGCGTCAGCATCCCGATGCCGAAGTCGTATCCGTCGACGTCGGCGAACCGCGCGCGCTGGTGTTGCCGTTCGCAAAGAAACACCACATGCAAAACGTCGTGCTCGATCCGCACTCCGTATCGCAAGGGTATTTTCAGGTGACCGGCTTTCCGACGGTCGTCGTCATCGATCCGCAAGGGCGCATCCGCGGCTCGTGGTCGGGCTTCAATCCCGCCATCGGCCTCGCCATGCAAAACGCGCAACGAACGCTAAAGTAATGTCATCCTGAGCGCAGGCGCGTAGCGCCGGAGACGAAGGACCGCTACGTGCGTTGTCCCGTCGCGGTCCTTCGTCTCCGCTTCGCTCCGCTCAGAATGACAAGCGTTGTCCCGTCGCGATCCTTCGTCTTGGCTCAGGATGAGAAGCTAGCTTTTGCCCCAGAAGACGAAAATCGAGATGGCGGCGATGCCCATGACCGCGACGGTCGCCCAACCCCAGATGCGGGCTGCGAGCGATGCGCGCCATTTGTGCATCAGTTTCTTGTCGCTCGCGAAGTGGACGATGACGGCGAGCAGCGGAACGGCGACGATGCCGTTGAGGACGGCGGACCAGAACAGCGCCGCGATCGGATCGATGTTGAAGAAGCCCATCAGCATTGCAATGAGCATGCCGACGACGAGCGTGCCGTAGAAACCCGGCGCTTTTAGCCACGGAAGCGCGAGGCCGCGCTTCCAGTCGAACGTTTCGGCCGCGACATACGCCGACGATCCGACGAGCGCCGGAATCGCAAGCAAACCGGTTCCGACCATGCCCAGCGTAAAGAGCAGATAGGCGAACTTTCCGGCAAGCGGCTCGAGCGCTTTGGCAGCGTCCTGCGCGGTTGCGATGTGCGTGGTGCCGTGGGCGTTCAACGTCACGGCGGTCGTCACGATAATAAATAGCGCGACCACGTTCGAAAAAATCATGCCGAAATTGATGTCGATGTGGGCATCGGAAATCTCGCGTTCGGTCGCACCGCGACGCTTCATGATCGTCGTGCGCCCGAGCGCTTTTTCTTCCTCGACTTCCAAACACGCTTGCCAGAAGAAGAGATAGGGCGTAATCGTCGTGCCGAGCAACGCCATCGCGGTCGTCAGCCACGTCGCGCTTAGCTCGACGTGCGGAACGACGAGGTGCTGCGCGACGGTCAGCCAGTTCGCGTGCACGACGAATGCCGTGATGACGTAGGCAAAGAGTGTGAGCGTCAGCCACTTTACGACCGATGCGATCTTTCTATAGGAAACGAACACTTGAAAGAATGCGAGTGCAAAGCCGTAGGCCAGAATCCACGGCCATTGCGGTAATCCGAAGACCATGCGCGACGATGCGGCCATGCCTTCCAAGTCGGCGCCGGCGTTGATGATGTTCGCGGCAAAGACCGATAGCATCAGCGGATAGAGCAGCCACGCTGGCAGATACTTGCGCATGTTTCTCGCAAGCCCGACGCCGGAGACCATGCCGATCCGCGCGCACATGCCCTGCACCACCGCCATCATCGGGGTCGTGAGAAGCAGCAGCCAGAGCATTGAAAAGCCGGTCGTTGCACCGGCTACGGAATAGGTCGATATGCCTGAGGGGTCGTCGTCGGACGCCCCTGTGATCAGCCCCGGCCCAAGGATGGAAAGCCAGTCGGAGAGCCGCCGCTTACCGCCTGGATCCTGCGCTTGCTCCGGCGCAACCGACTTGCCCACCGATTCCATGCATAGCTAGTTCCCGTCCAGCTCCCCGATTAACTTAGCATGGGCCGGAAGGGTAAAGCCGGGCATTCGAAAGGTCGTAACGCTGCCGTCGAGCGTCCCGTAGACCGGCTCGAGCGGCTGCGCCGCGTGGGCGAGGGTCAGTTCGTACTTCACGTCCTGCGGCGGATAGTACGGCAGCCACACCTCCACGCTGCCGCCGGGGAACGCCACGGGCTGCTCGTTGCTGAAGCGCAGCGTGAAAAACGCGTAGGCATTACCGCCGCCGTGCAGCACCTGATTGCGCCAGCTCTCGGCTTCGGTCGGCAGCCGCGCTTCGATCGTAAACGGTGGAACCGACGGCGAAAAGCGTACGCCGACGAGCGCGTGCACCGTATCCGAAGCGCGCTTGCTATCGACCCAGACGCCCAGCAGGCGTTCGAATTCGTCGGTACCGCCGGCGCTTGCGGTATGCCACGTCACGCGTGCGTTGCGGCCGGCAATGTGAACCTCGTCGATCGAGATCGCGGTCGTTCCCAGCCGGTCGCCTATCACGATTGCCGCGTCGTGGCGGAGCGCTCCGACCTCCTTGCCTGGCCCCGCGTCGCCGGCCACCGTCACGTGAGGGAACCCCACAGCCAGCGCCGCTATGAGCCAGGCAATGTTACGGATGCGTGAATTGCCCATGTACCAAACATGACGCGTGTTGCGCGCCCATCGTGACCGCCCGGCCGCTTTTGCGGCTTAGCGGTTTTTCCAGTCGGGCTTGCGCTTTTCCAAGAACGCGCCCGTGCCTTCGCGGAAGTCTTCGGTGTCGACCAGCGTACCGAACGCCAGAGCCTCGAGTTCGAGCGCCTCCTGCATCGGAAGGTGTGCGCCGCCGTTGATGACGCGCTTGCACGCCGCGATTGCGAGCGGCGCTTTCTGCGCGATCGTGGTCGCGAGCTTTTTCGCCGCTTCCATCAGTTCGGCGTGAGGGACGACGCGATCGACGAGGCCGATCTGCAGTGCGAGTTGCGCGTCGATGATCTCGCCGCTCAAGCAGAGGTACATCGCCATGCCTTTGCCGACCAAACGCGTGGTACGCTGCGAACCGCCGTAGCCGGGAATGAGCCCCAGATTTACTTCCGGCTGGCCGAACTTCGCCTTGTCGCTTGCAATACGGATATCGCCCGCCATCGCAAGTTCGCATCCGCCGCCGAGCGCAAAGCCGTTGACCGCCATGATGACCGGCGTGTTCATCCGCTCGATCTGCAGCGTAAGCATTTGACCCGTACGCGCTTTTCCGGCGCCTTCAACGGCATTTTTGAGCGCGTTGAGTTCGCCTATGTCCGCGCCTGCGGCAAAGGCTTTTTCGCCCGCGCCGGTGACAATGATCGCGCGAACCGCGTCGTCGCCTTCGAGTTCCGCGAGCGCGCGCGAGACTTCGTCGAGAAGCTGCGCGTTGAGCGCGTTGAGGACGCTCGGACGATTGAGCGTGACGATGCCCACGGGACCGTCGTGCTCGACGACGATCGTTTCGAACCCGCGATCAAGCGTAGTCATAGAAGCCCTTTCCGCTCTTGCGGCCGTAGCGTCCGGCCAGCACCATGCGCTTGAGCAGCGGCGGCGCGGCCATCATCGGGTCTTTGAATTCATCGAACATGATCTCGGCGATGTAATACGTCGTATCCAACCCGACGAAATCGAGTAGTTCGAACGGCCCCATCGGATAACCGCAACCGAGCTTCATGCCTTTGTCGATGTCTTCTTTGCTCGCAAGACCCTGCTCGTAGCAGCGAATCGCGTAGAGCAGGTATGGGATCAGCAGCCGGTTGACGACGAAGCCCGGCGTGTCTTGCGCCAGGATCGGCTCTTTGCCGAGCTTCGTCGCGAATGCGAAGAGCGCGTCGACGACGTCTTGCGTCGTCGCGATGGTCTTCACGACCTCGACGAGCTTCATGATGGGCACGGGATTGAAGAAATGCAGCCCGGCGACGCGATTCGGGCGCTTGGTCTTGGCGGCCAGCTCGATGACGCACAGGCTCGAGGTATTACTGGCAATGATTGCATGGGGGGCGAGCAAATCGTCGAGTTGCTGGAACAGCTTCGTCTTGATCTCGACGTTTTCGACGATCGCCTCGATCACGAGGTCGCAGTTTTTGAGGTCTTCGACCTTCGTCGTACCGCGAATGCGACCAACCGCGGCATCGCGATCCGCCGCCGGCATCTTGCCTTTTTCGACGAATTTATCGAGCGATTTGGCAATAGCGGCAAGGCCGCGCTTGAGCGGCTCGTCGGCCACCTCCATGAGCACGACGTCGAAGCCTGCGGTGGCGCAGGTCTGAGCGATGCCGTTACCCATCAGTCCGGCACCACAGACGCCGACCGTTTTGATCTCTGACAAAACCTTCACTCCTCGGGACTCTTATGGTTTGATAAAGGGCGCAGGGGCTTTCTCTACCGTGCGGTAGACTCACCTCTGAAGCTCAATTCTACGGGAGGAACTCCTACCGGTGCGTACCGCCTATCACGAAGCGCTGGAATCCACTCGACTCGACGTCGTGCGGCTCGGCGCGCTCTGCGGCGACGCGATTCGCGTTGCCGTCGAGGCGCTCGATCGTCGCGATGCGACGGCCGGTGGCCGCGTCGTGGCAGGCGACGACGCCATCGACGACCTCCGCCGCCGCATCGAATCGCACTGCATCGAGCTGATCTGGCGCCAACAGCCGGTCGCCGGTGAGCTGCGCGAAATCGCGGCGATGCTGGAAATCGCGACCGATCTCGAACGAATCGGCGACTATGCCGTCGATATCGCCAAAAACGCGATCAAGCTTGCCGATCACCCGTTGCGCCCGCAGAAGGTCGAGATCGATCGTATCGCAAGCGTCGCCCACGGCATGCTGCTCGATGCGATGCGCGCTTACACCGAACGCGACGCGAATCTCGCGAGCCAAGTCATCGAGCGCGACGACGAAGTCGACAAGCTCTACAAGCGCAGCATCAAGCTGCTGCAAGAAGAGATGCAGGAAGATCCGGAACTCGTTCGCGCCGGCACGCGCTTTCTGTTCGTCCTCGCATCGCTCGAACGGTGCGGAGACCGGGCGGGGAATATTGCCTGGCACACAAAGGACATGATCGGTACCACGTAGTCTTTTGCGCGCTGTTGTCGTCGCGGAAAGGCTCGTGGTCGTCTTTGACCACGTCACCTTTCCGCTCCTAAACAGCATCGCAAAACTCGAGAAGCGTGTCATCCTGAGCGGAGGCGTCCGCAGGACGCCGCAGTCGAAGGACCGCATCAACCCTGGGAATGCAGACGCCTTTAGCACGTTCCGAATTTGCCGTTACCGAGAACCTCACGTATTTGAATCACGCTGCGGTCGGCGTGCTGCCGAAGCGTACGCGTGAGGCGGTCGATGCATTCGTGGCGGGACACGCCGAACGCGGCGTGATGGGCGTGTGGCCGATCGAAGCGCAGATGCCGGCGTTCCGCGAGCGCATCGGCCGTTTCATCGGCGCGAGCGGTTCGGAAATCGCGGTCTTGCGCAACACCGGCGACGGCGCAAACGCGATCGCGCTCGGCATCGATTGGCGCGACGGCGACGAGATACTCCTGGGCGACAACGAGTTTCCCTCGAACGCGATTCCCTGGCTTGCGCTGCGCGCGCGCGGCGTCAACGTACGCCTGCTGCCCACCGCGAACGAACGCATCACGCCCGACCGCTTGCGGCGCGAGATGACGCCGCACACGCGTCTGGTTTCCGTCTCCTGGGTTTCCTTCGCCGACGGCTATCGCCACGATCTTGGCGCCTTGGCCGAAATCGCGCACGCGGGCGATGCCTTGTTTTGCGTCGACGCGATCCAAGGGCTGGGTGCGTTTCCGCTCGACGTGCGCGAACTCGGCATCGATGCGCTCTACGGCAGCGGCGCGAAATGGATGCTCGCGCTGCAAGGCGTCGGCTTTCTCTACATACGCTCTTCGTTGCTCGAGCGCTTGCAGCTCGGGGTGCCGGGCTGGCGATCGATGGCCGACATGTGGGATTTCTTCAACTACGATCAGCCCTACATAAACGATGCCTCCCGATTCGAAGGCGGTACGCCGAATTTTCTCGGCGCGCTCTCGCTGGAGCGGTCGATCGATGCGATCGAAGAAGCCGGAACGGCACGGATTGGCGCGCACGTCGTGGCGCTGACCGATCGCTTGTGTGAAGGGCTGCGCGGCCTGGGAGCCACGATTCATTCTTTACGCGGGCCGGGAATCTCGTCGGGCATCGTAACGTTCTCCATTCCGGGGCGCGACAGCGTCGAGCTTGGGAAGACGATCCAGCGCGAGGGGATCATCACGACTTGGCGCGCAAGCGGCATCCGCGTCGCGCCCCACGGGTACAACGATGAAAGTGACATCGATCGCTTGCTCGCAGAGGTAAGAAAAGCAGTATGATCGGATTGGTTTTAGCCGCAGCGCTCGCCAACGGAACCTATACCTATAAGACGACCTACAACGGTGCCGATTTGGGAACGTCGACCGTTCAGGTGCAAAACGGCGGAACGTCGATCACCGAGCACGTTCAGGGAACGTACCTCGGCACGAGCGGCAATGCAAACGCAACGCTGACGCTCAATCCCGACCTCAGCCCGGCAAGTTATCGGGCCAGCGGCACGATGGGCGGCCACGCGATGACCGATGCCGCAACGGTGGCCAACGGTGTCGCGAACGTCACCACCGCGCAGGGACAAGCGCGCAACGTGGCGCTCCCCGCAGGCGTCGCGCATTTCGTTTTCGTCGATCTCGGCACGATCGCGGGCTTCGTCGCTTTGCCCGAACAGATGGAGGCTTGGAAAGATGCTCCGGTGTGCGCCGTGTTGCCGTCGATGGGGCAATCGTTGCAGCTTGCGCCGCAAACCGCAGCCGCAACGGGCGGCCCGGCCGGAGACGTTGCGGTCGCGTTTTCCAATCCGCAAGCGCCCTTCACGATTTGGTACAATCCGGCGACCCTGGTTCCAGATTTGATTTCGATTCCGTCGCAGAATCTGACCGTTACGCGCGTCTAGCGGCAGGAGATGGCGCGCGGGAAGCACAGAGACAATCTCCTGCAATACCAGGAGAGATCGAACGTTGAAACGCTTCCTCGCAACGGCGATGGCATGCGCGTTTGCCGCCGTGCCGTTTACCGCGGCCGCTAAGCCCAATCCGGCCGCCTCAAAAAAGGCGCCGCCCGCGCCTCCGGCCGTATCGCTCGCGGCCGAATTTCCACCCGATGCCGTCACGCAACACACGATTGCGATCGACGGAAAGACGATCGCGTACACGGCGCGCGTCGGGACGATCACGCTGCGCAACGCCAAGAATCAGCCGACGGCAAAGATGTCCTACGTCGCGTACACGGTCGGCAACGATCCGCGCCGGCCGGTAACGTTCTTGTACAACGGCGGCCCGGGAAGTTCGACGATGTGGCTGCTGATGGGATCAGTCGGGCCGGTTCACGTCGAGACGCCGGGTGACCGGCTTGCGGGCTCGCCGCCCTATCATTGGATTGCCAATCACGATTCGATCCTCGACAAAACCGATCTGGTCTTCGTCGACATGCCGAACACCGGATTCGGCCGCATCATGGGCGTCGGAAAGCCGAAGGATTTCTTCGGCCTGCGCCACGATGCGAACGCATTCGCGCAATTCATCACGAACTACATCACGAAATTCCACCGCTGGAATTCGCCGAAGTTTCTCTTCGGCGAGAGCTACGGTACGCCGCGCTCGGCCGAGCTCTCGCAGGTGCTCTTCAATCAGGGCATCTCACTCAACGGCATCGTGTCGCAATCGAGCGTGCTCGATTTCCACCTCGACTGGTCGCAGAACTATCCCTACCTTTACTCGGCGATCGGCGGCGGCGACATGGGATACGCGCTCTACTTTCCGACGATGGCCGCCACCGCGTGGTATCACAACATGGTGCCGCACCGTGGAACGGAAGAAGCGTTCGTCAACGATGCGGCGCATTTTGCAATGACGTCGTATCTGCATGCCTTGATGAAGGGCGACACATTGAGCGCCGGCGCGATGCGTTCGATGGCGCAACAGATGCACGGTTACATCGGTCTGCCGGTGCAGTATCTGGTGCGGGAGCATTTGATGGTGCCCTACGCTCGCTTCCTGGCCGAGCTCATGCGCAATCAGGGCCAGACGCTCGGGCGGTACGATTCGCGTTTCGCCGTCACCACGCTCGATCCGGAAGCGACGAACCCGCGCGGTGATGCGAGCAACGACGCCATGACGGCGCCGTATACGACGGCCGTCAACGCCTATCTGCGTGACGTGCTCAAATACAACCCGGCGTTGCCGTACAACTATGATACCTACCGCTTGATTTATCAGGGTGGCCTGCGTTCGTGGAAGGGCGGCGAAGGCGATATCAACGTCGTTCCGGCGCTCGCGCAGACGATGGCTTCGAATCCGCAGATGCTGGTCTTTTCGGCCAACGGCTACTACGACTTCGCGACGCCGTGGCTTGCGACGCACTACGCGCTGCAGCATCTCAACCTGCCGCCGAATCTGCAGAAGAACGTCAGCTTCGGCTTCTACCCGTCCGGCCACATGATCTATTTGAACCAATCCGCGCTCGATGCGTATCACCGCGATCTCGAGCACTGGTACGACGAGGCGCTGCATTCATAATGAGCAATCAACGTTTCACGATCGCGCACACCTTGACGGCGATGGCGGCCTGCGCGGCGCTCGTGCTGCCGCTCGTCGCATCGGCGGCGCCGGCCAAGCCGAAAGCCAAGCCGGCGCAGGTGGCGATGCCCTACACGCCCGACGCCGTGACGCATCACTCGGTCACGATCGACGGAAAGACGATCGGCTATACGGCCCGCGCCGGTACGATCACGCTTCGCAACGACGCGGATCAGCCGACGGCGCGCATGTCCTACGTCGCCTACACCGTCGGGAACGATCCCCATCGCCCGGTGACGTTTCTCTATAACGGCGGACCGGGAAGTTCCACGATGTGGCTGTTGATGGGCTCGGTCGGGCCCGTCCACGTCGTTACGGCGGGAAATAGTCTCGCCGGTGCGCCGCCCTACCGCTGGGTCGAAAATCACGACTCGATTCTGAACAAGACCGATCTCGTCTTTATCGACATGCCGAACACGGGCTTCGGCCGCATCATGGGCGTCGGCAAACCGAAGGATTTCTTCGGTCTGCAGCACGACGCGCAGGCGTTCGCGCAGTTCATCCAGCGCTATTGCACGCAGTTCGGGCGGTGGAACTCACCGAAGTTTCTCTTCGGCGAAAGCTACGGAACGCCGCGCTCTGCGGCGCTAGCGGCCCAGCTCTTCAACGACGGCGTCGCGCTCAACGGCATCGTTTCGCAGTCGTCGATTCTCGACTTCCAACTCGACTGGTCGCAGGACGCGTCGTACGTGCAGTCGGCGGTCGGAGGTGACGGAACGCTCGGTTACGTCTTTTATTTCCCGACCGAAGCCGCGACGGCGTGGTACCACAACATGGTGCCGCACGTCGGTAGCGAAACGGCGTTCATTCAACGCGCCGCGAATTTTGCGCTCGGCCCGTACCACGACGCTCTCGTGGCCGGCGATACGCTCAGCGCCGAACAGACGCGCTCGATGGCAGAGCAGATGCACCGCTACATCGGGATGCCGGTGCAGTATCTCGTCAACTCGCATCTGATGGTGCCGTACGGACGCTTTCTGGCCGGCCTGCTCCGCGATAAATCGGAAACGCTGGGGCGTTACGACGGCCGCTTCTCGGTGCACACGCTCGATCCGGGCAGCGAATATCCGCTCGGCGATGCAAGCGATGACGCAATGGATGCGCCCTATACGTCGGCAGTCAATCAGTATTTGCGCCAGACGCTCAAGTACAATCCGCCGATTCCCTACAAGCCCGACACCTACGCGCTGATCGCCAAGAGCGGGCGGTATTCGTGGCAGGACGGAGAGAACGACATCAACGTTGCGCCGGATCTGGCGCAGACCATGTCGGACAATCCGAACATGCTGGTCTTTTCGGCGAACGGATACTACGACTTCGCGACGCCGTGGCTCGCGACGAAGTACACGCTCGAGCACATGAACCTCTCGCCGGCGTTACAGCGAAACATCAGCTACGGATTCTATCAGTCCGGCCACATGATCTATCTGAATCAAGCGGCGCTGGATGTCTACCACCGCGATTTGGAACGCTGGTACGGAAAGGCTAGTAACCGTTCTCTTTGATCATCGACGACGTCATGACCGCGTCGCTCATCCCGTGGATGAGGCGCTTGTCGGCCGGCGCGATGGTCGCGAGGATTCCGCCCAGCGTCACGTCGCTTTCGCCCGTGACGAAGTAGTAGGGACACAGACGAACGCGTCCGTCGAACATCTTGATCTCGCCGTCGGTGCGGTTCAAGTATGGCATACGGATGCGTTTGCCTTTGTGGAACCGCTGAAGGATGTACGGCGTGCGTTCGAACGATGCTAAGCCTTCGTCGAGTGCCGCTTGCCATTCTTCACGCGTGAGGTCGTTCGCGATCTTGACGCCGCGCGATCCCCAGGCCAGTTCCGAGAAGCCCGAGGGCTTGACCACGTAGTCGCGTTCGCTCTTTCCCAAGTCGACGAGTTGCTGGAAGGACTGAACGGGCACGCCGTTCGCCAGAAGATCGTGAACGATCGCTTGCGGCGGAAGTTCCCGCGGATCCAATATCCACGTCATCGGGAAAATCGCGCGCAGGCGTTCGTAGGTATCTTTGCCGAGCTCCGCTCGCCACAGCGCCGCGAGCGCCGGGTGGTGAAAGAGCGCGAAGGACGATTTCTCTTCCATCGTCGCCTTCGGCGGCGGCGTCATCTTTACGCGATTGTGCCGCGCGGCGTAGAGCATCAGTTCTTGTTTGGGGACGTTGAGCAGATCGAAGAGCTCGAAGTTGCGATAGATCGCATCGAGCTTCGTCTCGCGGCCGTCCGCTTCACGAACGAAGAGCGCGTCTTCGGTGAAGATGACATCCTGCGGCGACGTGACGATCGTGCGGGCGGTGCCCATGTCGTTGACGGCGTTCGAAAGCCATTGCAGCTCGGCGCGGTAGTCACCCGACTCTTCGGAGACGACGATTGCCACGACGGGCCGTTCGACGCCGCTGACGTGCGCCAGCATCGCCGCGAAGCCCTTGGCCATCCCCTGCGCGCCACCGATCGACTCGATGCCCGCTTTACAGTACGCCTCGGTCAGCGCTCCCACGAAGCCCATGCCGCCCGGAACGCTGTCGAGTTCGGATGCGGTAAAGCCGTCGTCGGTCAGCAGCAGATCCGGCCGGATGACACTCGGAATGTCTTGCTTGAAGCGATTTTGCCGCGCCAGGCGCACGATGTGTTCGGGCTTTCCGCGGTCCAGATACTCGGCGATAAAGGCCGGTGCGGTGCCGCGTGCGCTGCGGTTGTAGAGACTGTTGAGTCCGCGGTAGAACGCGAGCAGGTCGCGTCCGACGGTTTCCAGGGCGGTGACGGTTTTGGGGGACAATGCAAACGGCTCGGGGCTGACGCGCCACGGGATCCGTTCCGTCTCGTCTTCGATCTTGAAGAGTCCGGCGGGCAGGCTGTCGTGGATGAATTGCGCTTGCTCACGAGCCGTGAGATTCGGCACGGTTGCCGTACAGGGCATGGGGATACTACTCCTCGCAGCGACGACAACAGCCGTCGGGGATTTTGGCACTGCTGAACGCGATGTATCGACGTCGCATAATCTTTTCTATAAAGTCCCCACTTCGGGCGACGGTTGCACCGGCCGAGGGGGCGGTCGACCCGGGCCTAGCCTATTTTATGATGATGGCGCCTGGGGTCAACATGGCGGCGGCGATGGTTACCTGGCCGCCTGAGTACTCGAGCGTGAGGTGGAGCGTCCCGGTCAGCCCGAGCGGGGCCAGATCGACGTTTTGGAGCATCTCGGCCGGCCCCTCGCCGGTCACGAAGCGCAGCGTGGCCTTCTTCGAAAACGACTTATCGCCCGAGGAGTAGGTGCCGTCGACCGCCAGGAGCAGTTCCGGACCGCTCTGTTGCGCTGGGGCCGTAAGGCAGTAGCCGATGGTGACGGGAGTCCCGCGCACCGTGAGCGTTTCGCGGGAACAATGCTCTTGTGCACCGGCCGCGATCGGCACCGCGGCGAGGAATGCTGCAAGAACCAAAGACGAGGATTTCATTTCTGTTCGATAACGCTTCGCTTCCGACAAACGTCCCACCCGCAACCGTTTCGAGCACAGAATTGACGAGACGGGGTATGCTTGGGGTGGTGTCCCGTATCGATCTCATCGCGCTCGATCTCGATGGAACGCTCCTGAATTCGAGCGACCGCGTTTCTTCCGCAAACCGCGAGGCCATTGCCGCCGCCCTTGAGGCAGGCGTACGCGTCGTTATTGCCACCGGCCGCGGCGCCGATGCCGCAAGCGACGTCGCCCGCGAGTTGCAATTGAACTTGCCGATCATCTGCGCGCACGGCGCCCTCACCAAGGATATTCTCTCGGGGAAGATCCTGGGACATATTCCCGTGCCGTTGCAATACGCGAAGCCCATGATCGAATTTGCGGAAGCGAATCGCCTGGATGCAGCCGTGTACGTGGACGAAAAGTTTCATCGGGTGGCCGACATGCCGCCGTACATGAACGACATGACCGGCCCGCATTGGGTCGAAGTCGAACGTCTCGCGCACGTGCTCACCTCGGCCCCGACGTTTCTACGCTTCTTCGGAAGCGAATCGGCACGGGCGGTGCGTGCAGCCTTCGACGATTTTCCGCTGCATTTCAAATACGAGACGTGGGGCGACTTCGAGGAACTCGCCGTCACCAGTCTTGAGGCGACCAAGAAAAACGCGTTGGCTCGGCTCTGCGCGGATCTGAAGATCCGCCCCAAGCACGTCATGGCCGTGGGTGATTCGCGCAACGACGTTCCGATGTTGCGCTGGGCCGAAGTCGGCGTTGCGATGGCCAACGCGCTGCCCGAAGTGCGGGACGCGGTCAAACACGTCACGGCGACGAACGACGACGACGGCGTGGCGCGTGCGATCGAACGTTTCGTGCTGCGGCCGCTGGAGGAGGAGCAAAAGAGCGCATGAATTCGGCACCGAGCCCCGACTACGAGGCCCGCTTGCGAGACGCACTCCAGCACGAGGATTGGGAGGCGTTACGCGAATTCGCGCGCAGCGAGAATCAAATTCCCGACGACGTCTACGAGAAGGATCAGCACTTCTGGGAAGTGATGATGCACAAGCTGATCTGCAACCGCATCGATATGCTCGCGAAGCACGAGTCCTCGCGAAAGTGGTTGTCGGACCAGGGGTATTCGACCGACATTGGCGGATACTAAGGTCACGCTTACGATACGGGTGCGCGCGTTTGCGCGCTTGCGCGAATTGCTCGAGGCGCCGGAGTTCACGTTAGAACTTCCGGCCGGTTCCACGCTCGTTGACGTGTGGGAAGCCTTACGCGAACGCAACCGCAAGATCGACGCACTCGCATCGAGCACGCGCATCGCGCGCAACGGCCGCGTTGTCGCGCTCTTGGGCGAAGCGGTCGCCGACGGCGACGAAATCGCGCTCTTGCCGCCGGTCGGCGGAGGGTAACGCGTGAACGCCATCGTTCGCGAACGCATCGATCCCCGCATGGTTGAAGCGGACGTCCGCACCGATGCATCCGGCGGCATCGTCACGTTTCTCGGCGTGGTGCGCGAACGCGCGAACGACGGGCGCTGTGTGGACGGCCTGGAATACGAAGCGCACGAAACGATGGCGCTCGCCGAATTCGATACGATCGAATCCGAGGTGGCGTTGCGCTGGCCGCGGGTGCGCCTCGGCATCGTGCACCGTCTCGGCGCGCTGCTGGTCGGCGAGATCGCCGTCGTGATATGCGCGGCCGCGCCGCATCGGGCCGATGCGTTCGACGCGTGCGAATACGCGATCGACGAAGTGAAAAAGCGCGCGCCGATCTGGAAAAAAGAGCGTTATATCGACGGCTCGTCGCAATGGATCGCGAATGCCTGTTGATCTGCTACGCACGAGCGGTCGCAATAACGAGGTCGCGGTGTTGCGTTACGCGCCCCGCCGGCCGCGTGGCGTGACGATCGTCGCCGGGCACGGCTACTCATCGAGCAAGCACAACCTCGATCCGCTCTGCTCGTTTCTTTCCAGTCAAGGCTTCAGCGTGTTCAGCCTGGATTTTCCGGGACACAAGCTTGGCGCAAGCGGTGGAAAGCTGCGCGGGATCGACGATTGCGTGGATGCCATGACGGCCGTGGTCGATCTGGCGCGAACCGTCGACGATCAAAAAACGTACGTTATGGGGCATAGTATGGGCGCGATGACGGCCATCTTCACGGCCGCCGAGGATCCCTCGATCTCGGGCGTCATCGCGATTGCAACGGGCTACGGACGGCCGAGTGCGCTTTCGGCGCTGCGCGCGGCGGGTGCAACCGATTTCCGTTCGTCGTATGTGGACGGCGTCGATCTTTCCGCGCTCGTGGCCGACGTCGACGCATGGTACGCTCGCGACCTGCCGAAGCTCGCGGGACGGCCGGCGCTGTATATCGCGGCAAGCCGCGACGCGATGGTCACACCCGCAAGCGTTCGCGAATTGTACGAGCGCGCGCCGGAGCCGAAATCGTTCGCGATCGTCGAAAGCGATCACACGTATGCCGCCGAACATGCGCGCACCGAGATACTTCAATGGCTCAACGATCGGCATCCCCGAAAATAAGCCTTGCCGGGCGGCGTGAATTGCGCCGTTACAGCCGTCATCTGCTCATTCCCGAAGTCGGGCTTGCGGGGCAAGAGCGGCTTGCATCCGCGCGCGTCCTCGTTGTGGGCGCCGGCGGCCTAGGATCGCCCGTGCTGCAGTATCTCGCCGCCGCCGGCGTGGGGCGGCTTGGCATCTGCGACGACGACGTCGTCGATGAAACGAACCTTCAGCGGCAGACGATCTTCGCGACGCGCGACATCGGACGTTCAAAGGCCGAAGTTGCCGCCGATTACGTGCGCGAGCTCAATCCGCTCGTCAACGTCGATACGATCGCGACACGATTTACGCCGGAGAACGCGCGCGAGCTCGTGCGCTTGTACGATCTGGTCGTCGATTGTACGGATCGCTTTCCCACGCGCTATCTGATCAACGACGCCTGCGTGCTCGAACGGAAGCCCGACGTCTACGCGTCGATCTTTCGATTCGACGGCCAGGTCAGCGTCTTCGGCGCACCCGGCGGCCCGTGTTATCGCTGCCTGTATCCCGATGCACCGCCGGCCGGCACCGTACCGACGTGCGCGGAAGGCGGCGTGCTGGGCGTACTGGCGGGGCTCGTCGGCGCGTGGCAGGCGAACGAAGCGATCAAGATGCTGCTCGGCATCGGTGAACCGCTCGTCGGGCGCTTGTTGCTTGTTGAAAGCCTCGGCGCGCGCACGCGCGAGGTGCGCTTCGAACGCGATCCGCAGTGTCCGATCTGTGGCGACGAGCGGACCATCCACGATGCGCGCTTGATCGAGGAAGAAGAAGAGCACGATGACGACGAGATCGGGCCCGACGAGCTCGATGAAGCGTTGGACGGAGCGCTGCTGCTCGACGTGCGCGAGCCGCACGAAATCATTGTGGCGCAGATCGATGGGGCGCTTGCAATACCGGCATCGCAATTGGAAGCACGCTTGCACGAACTCGACAGCGCGCGGCATTACGTCGTCGCGTGCCGGGTCGGCAGTAAATCGCTTTGGGCGGTTCGTCGTCTGCGTGAAGCCGGCTTCACGCGAGTCCGTCATCTGCGCGGCGGCCTGCTCGCATACGCGGCCGCGCGCGACGATTTCATGTTGTACTAAGGACTGACTGGAACTTGAATCGATGCCGCCGTGCCGTCGGTGCGATAGGCGTTGAGCTGCAGCATCGTCGTCTGTTGCGCGGTGCTAAGGATCAGGCGGCTTCCAGGAAACGACGCGCTCCATTTGCCGTTGCCGAGATTTGAGAGCTGCACGGCATGACCGGGCGTGCCGATCGTAACCGAGTTCACGTTCGTCGAGGTAACCACGTGCATTGAAACGATCGTCGTGGGTGTAATCACGGTCGGTTCGAGGCGAGCGTAGTAGATCTGCGGCGGATCTTGCGGATTGGCGAAGTTGTTTTGCGGCGCCGTGCCAAATTCGAAGACGTTGGTTGCGGCGAAACCCGAGGGCGTGGGCATCGGGACCGGCGTCGGTGGCGGCGTCG
>DAIDHQ010000012.1 GCA_027459645.1 Vulcanimicrobiota bacterium | reverse complement strand
GCAAGATCCGCCGCAGATCTATTACGCTCGCCTCGAACCAACGGTCATTACACCCACGACAATCGTTTCAATGCACGTGGTTACCTCGACGAACGTGAACTCGGTTACGATCGGCACGCCCGGTCATGCCGTGCAGCTCTCCGACCTCGGCAATGGCAAATGGAGCGCGTCGTTTCCCGGAAGCCGGCTGATCCTTAGCAGCGCGCAACAAACGACGATGTTGCAGCTCAACGCCTATCGCGCCGACGGCACGGCCGCGTCGATTCAAGTTCCCGTGAGTCCCTAAGGCGGGCGCTCGGGCGCAAAATGCGCCGTTCGAGGTCTCGCTTCCCAAGGGACCGCGGCGCGCGCCCCGGAAAAGGGTGGGCCGTGTCGAGCCACGTCCACAGCGCGCGAACCAACGTCCGGTCGACGATCATGAGCGAACTCGGCGGCGCCGGTCCTCTTGCCGTCGCCGTCGTTGCGCTTGCCGGCATTACGCTCGGCTTTTTCGCGTGGCTGGTAGCGGTCGTGCCGCAACGCGATGCGGTGCTTTCGAACTTCGGGCTGCTCGCGCTTCCGGCCGGAACGGCCCTCATTACCATCGGACTCTGGACGTTCTACGGCCGGTATTTTTCGCGCCGCACCGGCGTTACGTACGCGCGTTCGCTTAAATACGACGCGATCTCGTGGGCGCCGTTCCTGTTGATGTGGCTCGCGTTCGTGCTTCCGCCCGCGCTCACGCACGGCGGGTCGCGCATCTTCGCGCTTGCCGGCGCGCTCTTCTGCATCGCCAAAGTGCTGATCGCCGGGCGCTTCAATCAAACCGTGCGCGAGGTGCTCGTCGATTTCGTTGCGACCCGCGCCGCCGTCATTATTATCGCGGAGCTGGCGGTTGCCATCATCGGGCAACGCGCCGGCGTGCACGTCCAAGAGTCATCGATCCCGCTGCTCAACGTGTGGGGCCGCTGGGATGCCGTCCACTATCTCACCATCGCGACGCAGGGCTATCAAGGGACGGACATGGCGTTCTTCCCGCTCTTTCCGCTGTTGATCCGCTTGCTGGGATCGATCCTCGGCAACCATCTCGTCGCCGGCATCGTGATCGCCAATTCCGCGTTTTTCTTCGGCCTGCTCTTTCTCTACAAGCTGCTCGAGCACGAATACGACCGGCCCGTCGCGCGTCGCGCAATCTTCTACATCTCGATCTTCCCGTCGGCGGTCTTTTTCTCGACGGTCTACACCGAGTCGCTCTTCTTCTTTTTGACGGTCGCGTCGTTCTATTACATGCGTTCGCATCGCTGGTGGCTGGCGGGGTTGATCGGACTGCTCGCCGCGATGACCCGCGTCGAAGGGGTGCTCCTCGCGGTGCCGTTTTTGATCGAGTGGTATTCGCAGCACGGCATCGACGGGATCCGCTCGCGCACCGGTTTATTGAATCTGGCCGCGGGAGCGCTCATCCCGGCCGGACTGTCGATCTACATGGCCTATCTCTGGGTGCTGCGCGGCGACCCGCTCTACTTCTCGCACGTGCAAGTCAACTGGAACCGCCATTTTGCGATGCCGTGGGTGAGCATCATCAATGCTTTCGGCAAGATCGCGCACGCCGTGACGGCGCAAACCGTCGCGAACCAACTCAACGAACTCGTCTTTACCGCGTTGATGCTCGCGGTCTTGATCGGCGGCTGGAAACGGCTGCGCCCCTCGTATATCGCCTACATGGGGCTCTCGATTCTCGTGCCGATGTCCACCTCGAGCTTGATGAGCATGCCGCGGTTTGCACTCGTGCTCTTCCCGATGTTCGCGATCCTTGCACGCTGGGGCGACCGGCCGTGGGTTAACAACGTGATCGTCGCACTCTCGCTCCCGCTTCTGGGCCTTTTCACCGTCCTCTTCGCAGATTGGTATTGGGTTGCTTGATTCAATGAACGGCATCACCGCCCGCCGCGGCGTTCGTCAATTCGTCAAATTCGGCATCGTCGGCGCTTCGGGACTCATCGTCAATTTCATCATCGCGCACGTGCTTCAAAGAACCACGGACCTATCGGGATTTTCCGACTTCGCCATCGGTTTTATGACCGGCGGCGTGTCGAACTATGCACTAAACCGCATTTGGACGTTCCGCTCCCAGCGTAATCCCCTTATCGAAGGCTTGCAGTTCCTCGTCGTGTCGGGCATTGCGCTCCTCATCGGCAAAGGCGTATTTATGGTCGCCGATCTCTACCGCTTCCATCACTTCACCATGACCTGGTTTGCAGCGACGGTATGCGGTATCTTCGTCAACTTCTTCCTAAACAAATATTGGACGTTCAAACACACCAACTAAACGGCGGTGCGCGCCCGATGGCGAGCATTCCGTGGTTCACCCTCGGCCTTCTGGCGATACTGCTCATCGCCGTCGGGCTGAGGTTGCAGCACATTCAAAACCCGATCCTCGATCATCCGAATTGGCGGCAGGGTGACACCGCCAGCATCGCGCGGAATTTTGCGACGCTTAACTACAACATTTTGTACCCGCAGACGAACTACGACGGGCCCCCGCCGAACTACGTCGAGCTCGAGTTGCAGATCGTGCCGTTCATCGCCGCGTCGTTGTACAAGATCTTCGGCGTCCACGCGATCATCGGCAGGCTGATTACGCTCGCATTTTCCGTGGGCACCGTCGCGGTGGTCGCGTTTTTCGCGCGCTGGCTCTTCTCGAGTGCCGTCGCCGGGTTGATCGCCGCCTTCTTTTACGCGACGTTTCCCGGCAGCGTCTATTACGGCCGCACGTTCACACCCGACACCGCTATGGTCTTTTTTCTGACGGCCGCGCTCTATGTGACGACGAGGTTGATCGTCGAAGACGAAGTCTTCAACCAGCGTTCCCTTGCGCGTTCCACCGCGCTGCTGACGCTAGCGTATCTTGCGAAGCCGGTCTCGGTTGCGGGAATCATCGCCGTCGCCGCGGCGCTGTGGGAACGCGTGCGTTCCGGACGCACGATGCGGCCGACCGCGATGCTCGTCATGCTCGCCGTGCCGCTGGTCATTCTCTACCTCTACGACGTCAAGGTGTCGCAGCATGCCGAATGGCATTGGGCGAGCGGCATCACCAAGCTGCACGTCATTCCGGGATTGATCGGCGCGCTCACGAGCCCGTCGGCATTTGCGCTCAAGGCGCTCAACTTCGTCAAAGTCATCAACATGCTGCGCTTGACGATGCTCGGCACCCTCGCCTTTCTTGCGAGCATCGTTTCGTTCGTGGCGCTTCCATGGATACCGATGCGAAGCCGCTGGATGATCTGGGGTTGGCTCGTCGGCGGCTTGCTCTATACTTACGCGGTCGTCACGGTCGAGCGGGTGGACTACTACATGTATCTGCTGCTGCCGCTCTGCGCGCTCGCGCTCGGAGGCGCGCTCGCACGGTTCATCGCGTGGGTCTTTAGCGCCGATGCCTCCACGCCGGTTCGCTACGCGATCGCGGCGCTCGTGCCGCTCTTTGCGCTTGCGTGCGCGGCGCAAGGCCATGCAGCGGTTCGCCCTTATTATGCCTACAGTATCACGGCTTATCGCAACGCGACCACGTTGAACCGCGTGCTGCCGCCGAAAGCGCTCGTCGTGCTCGGCCACTACGGCCCGGACATTCTCTACTACATGAACCGCTACGGCTGGGAAGAGGATCCCTATCTCTGGACGCCCTTCGACGAAGAGAGCGCGATTCGAAAAGGGGCTCGCTATTTTATCGCCGCGGAGGACGACCGGCTGCGCCGAAATCTTGAACTTTGCGCGTGGATGCAACGCTTCCCGTTGCTCGCATCGAACGTCACGTGGCCGGTGTATCACACCGATCCGGCGTTAGAACTCCCGGGAAGCCGGCGATTCTGGCGCGCCTTCCGCATCGCGGAACGCGCCGGCCACGGTCGCCAATTTCTCGACGCGCATCACGTGTGCGTCGTGCGGTCGATCGAAGCGAAGGTTCCGACGGCACGCTCGAAGGCATCGGGCGTCACGCGCACGTTCCCCTGATAGGGATAGTCCAGACTCATCGTTAGAAAGATCACGAGCCCGATGATGACGGCCAGTGCGCCGACCATCGCCGTCTGCATGTGCGTGGCTTTGAATCCAAAGAGAAACGAGTACGCGACCGTGAGAAAGCCCCCGAAAATAACGACCGCCCACATGACGCCGTTGAGGCCGGTCGCGTTTTCCGCCAAACGACGGTTCCGGGAGGCCAAGGCCTCCGCCGTCGATTCGATCATCTGCGCCTGCAGGTTCGATTCACGAAGGGTTCGCGGCGCCAGCATATTGACGTCGCGCGCAACGCTCTCCGCGGCGGCTTCGGTACCTTGGCTCGATCTGCCGGCTTGCATCGCGGGCCACTCTTTGTTGATGATGTCCGTCACGTAGACGCGTAGCTCGCGCTGTAACGGCGCACCGCCGCTGAAGGTCGCCGCATCGCGATAGACCGTGGTTAGATCGCCGGCTTCGACATACGCCGCGCTTTCGGCGCCGGCATAGCGTTCCCACACGCTAATTGCGATAAAGCCCAGGATCACCGCGTAAATGACGCCGACGACGGCGAAGATGAACCCCGTCAGATCGTTGTGCTCGATCAGCGTCTCGGTGTGAAACACCCGCTGCGACAGACGGGCGAGCAACACCGCGGCGATGGCAAACCCCGCGACGATGATGATGGCGCCGGCCAAGAGCGGCAGCGCCTCGAACGAACGGACGAACGTGCTCACGGCAGCGGCAGCAGCGAGGCAGCACCCGACGACGTCGTCGTCTGCGATGCCTCAGGGATACCGGAACTCACGAGTTGCCGGTAGTAAATCAAGCGGTTGGTATTGCGCACGACGTCGAGCTGGAGCGCGTAGCTGCGTTTGATCGCGGTCGTCAAATCGCCCGTGTCGTAGGTGTAGGAAAAGCGCTTGAGGCTTGCAAGAATCGCCTTGTCCGAGGTCGTGAGCGCTTCGTACGATTTTTGCAGCGCGACGCCCGCTTCTTTATACGTCGGGTAGTTCGAGATCACGATCTCGCGTTTGAGCTTCGCGTCTTCGATCGTCGATCGCAAGCCGCTCAGCCGCACGCTCGAAGGATCGTAATGCAGTCCTTGCTCGATTTGGCCGAGCGCGTCTTCGAAGTCGCCGTTTGCGTAGAGCGCCTGCGCCAAATCGGCCGAGGCCGTGACGAATCCGGCCCGCGCCTTGGGGTTCTTGGGATCGACTTTGAGCGCCAAGCGATATGAGAGCACGGCATCCCGGACGTTCCCGCGCTCGAGCGAAACCTGCCCCTGGTGGACGCGTGAATTCACGATCCACCGCTCGATGGAGCCGGCGCAGCCCGAAAGCAGCGCGACCGCGAGCGCTGCGGCAGCGAGCCTAAAAGTGGACGACGTTTGCGAAGCGTGCGACATACTCAATCACCAAAGCGGCCGGGATAAAGATCAGCTGCGACAGGAGCGATCCGGCGATGGCCGTCAAGCTCAAATAGAACACCATCGTTCGAACCTCCTCGACGGTGCGGATGCCGTGAGTCGCTTCATCCGTGATCATCGACGACGTAGGATCGACGAAGAGCGTGAACAGAATGGTCCCAATGCCGTTGACGACGCCCGAAAGGGTGGCCGCGGTTCGAGCCACGTTCGGATCGAGCACCGAGGCGAGGAACGCCGCCTGGACGCCGATCGAATAGACCCCCGTCACCAGAATGTTCGAGATCAACAAGCGCATCGGCACGCGCCGCCAATCGAACGAGCGCAGTTCGGCAAACGACGGCAGATGCTCGGCGCGAAGGAGATCGACGAGGTTTCTCGGTTTGAGCAGCTGCGCCACCGCATGCGGCACGGACCCGCGCGCTTCAAAAGACTTCACGCCGCGACGGAACGCGTAGGTGAACATCGGCAGCAGCAGCGCAAAGACGATCATGCCGAGGGTGCCGCCGACGACGATCCAGCGTAGCTGGATCTCGTAGACGTGCTGCCAGGCCGCCAGGTCGATCGGCTTGGTCTGCAGCTCTTTGACGGCGTTACCGGCCGCGTCGCCGAGCGGCGCAATGAAAAAGACCGAGAGCAGCTGCGCAAGGCGCCCGACCGTCATAAAGAGGTTGTAGAGCGATATCGAGGTGGCGATGCGTTTGGTCTGCACGCCCGCGAGCCGCGCGGCATACGCGCCGATCGTCACGCCCTGCGTGACGAATGTGATGATCATCGCACCGATCAAACGCCCGGACCAGAGGTGGGGCGTTACGTCCACCACCTGCTTCACGGTGTGTTGGATCGTGATATAGTGGTCGCCGTTAAGCGGCGTCACGATTCAATTCGATGGTCGATGCGTCGACGGGGCCCAGGATGCACAAGCCGAGCTGATCCTCGGAAAACAGGTCGTTCGCGAGTTCCGTGAGCTCGGGGGCGGTCACCGCGTCGATGCGCGCTTCGATTTCCTCGGGCGTCTGTTGATAGCCGAAGATAAACTCGTTGCGACCCAAACGCATCATGCGGCTAGACGTCGATTCGAGCGCGAGCGTCAGGTTGCCCTTGATGTGCTCCTTCGCCAGATGCAGTTCGGCATCCGAAACGCGCACGCGGCGCAGCGCCGAGAGCTGTTCGGCGATGACGTCGATGCACGGCTGCACGTTCTCGGGCGACGTGCCGGCATAAATGCCGAACAATCCGGCAGCCCGGTACGCGGCTTGAAACGAATAGACGGTGTAGACGAGTCCGCGCTTTTCGCGAATCTCTTGGAATAGGCGGCTCGACATGCCCCCGCCGAGGATCGTATCGAGCACCGAAAGCGCGTAGCGCCGCTCGCTGCGCGCCGAGAGCCCGCGCGAGCCGAGAACGACGTATGCCTGTTCGCTATCCTTTTGGCGCACCAAAGTGCTCGGCGTCGTCGAAGGCGCGTCGGGCGTAAAGGCTTCGCTCGTCCCCTGAAAATTGCTAAAACATTCGGCGACGAGCTCGACGAACGCATCGTGCTCCACGTTGCCGGCGGCCGCTACGATGACCGAGTTCGGAGCGTAATGCTTTGCCATGTGCGCGCGCAGATCGTCGGGAACGATAGCGGTCACGGTGTCGGCGAAGCCGATCGTGGGATCGCCAAGATTCGAACCGCTCCACATGGTCTGCAGGAAGAGATCGTGGATCAGCTCGTCGGGCGAATCCTCGTACATCTTGATCTCTTCGAGCACAACCTTTTGCTCTTTGGAGAGCTCGACCGGATCGAACGTGGAGTGCAAGAACATGTCCGCCAGCACGTCGAGTGCAAGCGGTACGTGACGATCGATCACCTTGGCGTAATAACAGGTGGACTCTTTATCGGTAAACGCGTTGAGGTTGCCGCCAACCCCATCCATCGTCTCGGCGATCTCGCGCGCGCTGCGCCGCTGCGTTCCTTTGAAGAGCATGTGCTCGACCAAGTGCGAAATGCCGCGTTCTTCCCGCGGTTCGAGCGACGAGCCGACGTCGGCCCATACGCCGATGGTGGCCGAGCGAACCGCAGGCATGGTCTCCGTGAGCACGCGCAGGCCGCTCGGGAGGGTCGTCTTCTTATACACTAGGTGCCTCTTTTGAAAGCACTGCGGGTCCAATCCTCGTCCACGAAGACCTCTTTACCTTGGCGCAGGCGTGCAGCAAGCTCCGGGGCGGTCTCGCCGCGGCGTACGCTGATCGTAAAAACCGTCCGCCACGTGGGCATCGCAAGATCGCCGGCCACGACCTCGTGCTTGGGAACCTTCAGCGGAATCACCGTCCAGACGTCGACCTCTTCGGCCGAAGGGGCGGCTGCGAAGACCTGCCCGACCAGCGACGCGATCTCGGCATCGAACTCTTGACGGTTCATCGGTTGATGGAAGTGCACGCCGCTGACGCGCAATCCAACCACGACGTGCGGTCCGCTTTGGTTCGCTTCGACGTTGAGCACCTGCGCGGGCCATTCCGTCAAAAAGAGCCGGTCGCCCACGGCGATCGCTAGGTCCTTGCGGTTGCCCTCGGCGCGGGCCGCCGCGTCCACGTGTGCCATGCTCGGTTTGGCGGCGAGCGCCGGCGGCGTGGAAGCTACGAGCATCATAAGCGGAAGCAAAGCGAACAGAGCGCGCGGCTTAATACGACTGCGCAAAGTACGCTCGTACGGTGGCAGGTTCGCCGCAGGCTACGCAGCGCGCGCCAACGACGTCGAGCGGATGCGTGTTACGCGTGGTTGCGCTCGTCTCCGCCTTCACGTGCGCCTCGCACGCCTCTCGTCCGCACCACGGAATGTCGACCATGCCCGCGCGCGATTTACACTTCGCGTAGAACTCGTCGCGATCGCTAACGGCGAACGTGTGGCTCTCGAGAAAGGCTTTTGCTTGCGCGTAGAGCGACGCTTGAATTTCGTCGAGCAACGCTTGCAGCCGCTGGGCGAGCTGATCCAGCGGCACGATCGCTTTCTGATCCGGATCCCCCTTGGCGCGATCGCGGCGCACGAGTACGACGTTCCCGGCATCGACGTCGCGCGGACCCATCTCTATGCGCACGGGTACGCCGCGCAGATCCCACTCGGCGTACTTCCAGCCCGGCTGCTGGTCGCGATCGTCGACCTTCACGCGATACCCCGCCTTACGCAGCGACGCGGCAGCTTCGTGCGACGCCGCGACGGCGCGGTCGTCGTTCGATCGCACGATCGGCACGAATACCGCGTGGAGCGGCGCCATCTTCGGCGGAATCCGAAGTCCGCGATCGTCGCCGTGTACCATGATCATCGCGCCGAGCATGCGCCACGACATGCCCCACGACGTCGTGTAGGCGTGTTTGATTTGCTGGTCCGCATCCACGAACTTGATGTCGTACGCTTTGGCAAAATTCTGGCCCAAATCGTGCGAGGTCGCCGATTGCAGCGCTTTTCCGTCGGGCATCAGCGCTTCGATCGAATAGGTCTCCACCGCACCCGGGAACCGTTCGCTCGCACTCTTGATGCCGGCGTAGACCGGCACGGCGGCGACGTCGCGCGCGAATTCCTCATAGACCTCGAGCATGCGCAGCGTCTCTTCGCGCGCTTCTTGCGCGTGGGCGTGCGCGGTGTGCCCCTCTTGCCACAAGAACTCCATCGTGCGCAGGAACGGACGCGTCGCCTTCTCCCAACGCAGCACGTTCGCCCATTGGTTGATGAGGATCGGAAGATCGCGATAGGATTCGACCCACTGCGCGTACATGACGCCGATGATCACTTCAGAGGTCGGCCGAATCGCCAGACGCTCCGTCAGCTCTTCCTGGCCGCCGTGGGTGACCCACGCAACTTCCGGTGCAAAGCCTTCGACGTGCTCGGCTTCTTTGAGCAGCAGCCCTTCGGGAATCAGCAGCGGGAAATACGCGTTCTCGTGCCCCGTGGCTTTAAAGGCGACGTCGAGGTGTTTTTGCAGATTCTCCCATAGGCCGTAACCGTACGGGCGCAAGACGACGCATCCGCGCACCGGCGAGTATGACACAAGTTCTGCTTTGAGGCAGACTGCGGTATACCACGCCGAAAGATCGGCGGCTTTAGGGGGAATCTCTTTTACGACAGGCTGGACGAGGGCGTCGGACATGACCGGCCCCGCTTCGGCCCGTTTCGCGGGAGAGCCTGCGAGCGGTCCCGAATTGCGCGCTCCCCATGCCCAAACTCACCCGTATATACACGCGCACCGGCGACCAGGGCATGACCGGCCTCGTCGGCGGTCAGCGCGTAAAGAAGAACGAGTTGCGAATCGAGTGCTACGGCACGGTCGACGAAACGTCGTGCGCGATCGGCCTCGCTCGCAGCGCGCTGCGGCCGTCGCTCGACTCAATTGCTCGCGCGGCCAGGCTCGACGCGTGGCTGGCCTGGACGCAAGACGCGCTCTTTAATCTCGGCAGCGACCTCGCGACCCTCAAGAAAGACCGCTGGGAGGGCATGCCGCTCATCACGCAGAGCGACATCGATGCGCTCGAACGCGCGATCGACGAAGCGCAGAAAGATCTTCCGGCACTCGACAACTTCATTCATCCGGGCGGATCGATGCCGGGCGGATTCTTGCATCTGGCGCGCACGATCTGCCGTCGCGCTGAGCGCTTGCTGGTTTCCCTGCGCGACGTCGACGAAGATATTTCAGCCGAGCCGCTTCGCTACGTCAACCGGCTTTCGGACGCGCTCTTCGTGTGGTCGCGTTGGATCAACGCGGCGTTGAACGAACCGGAACATCTGTGGAATAGCGCAACAGCGCCGCCAGCGTAACGGCGTCGTCGATGCGCCCGTCGCGCGCCGCGCGATAACACTCCTCGATCGGCATGCGCACGCTCGAGACTTGTTCGACATCCTCCTGGTCCTCGCGTGCCGGTGAGATCGCGGAGGCGACAAAGAGTTCGACGGGATGATCGACGAGCGACGGTATTTCCCATACGGGTCCGAGCGCGTGCCAATCTGAGGCCTCGATGCCGAGCTCTTCGCGAAGCTCTCGCTGCGCGCACGCAAGCGCCGGCTCGCCGGGCTCCGCGCCGCCCTTGACGATCTCCACGCACGCGCCGCGCGCGCCGAAACGCGGCTGTCGTGCGAGAATGAAGTCGCTGCCGTCCACCACCAACACGCCCGACGCCGCCGGCGTACATATCAGCACGTGTTCGCCCGGCGTCCCGTTGGGATGCACGATCACGTGCGCCTCCACCCAGACCCACGGATTGCGATAGATCTCGCGTTTGGAAAGACGCCGATACGGATCGTTCATCGAGGCGCCTTTCCGGGGGGACGGCGCGCCCCTCCTTGCGAACCTGCGCGGAATGTCCTTCGTTTCCCAGCTCTTCGCGACGACAAACGTCGATAAACTTCGCGCGCTCAGCCGGCAGAAAATCCTCAAACGCGCCCTGAGCGCAAGAGATTTGGTGGCGATCGGCATCGGCACGATGATCGGCGGTGGTATTTTCACTACCATCGGAACGGGCGTCAAAGGCGCGGGCCCCGCGGTCATCATCTCCTACCTGCTGGCCGGGGCGACGTCGTTCTTCGCCGCCTTGTGTTACGCCGAACTCGGCGCGATGGTGCCGGTTGCAGGAAGCGCCTACACGTATGCCTACGCGACGATGGGCAAGCTCTTTGCCTGGATCATCGGCTTCGCGTTGATCTTCGAGTACGGCATCAGCGCCGCGCCCGTCGCGCAACAGTTCTCGGCGTCGTTCCAGGACGTACTCAAGACCATCGGCATTGCGATCCCCGCGTGGGCGCAGCAATCAAACCTGGTAATCCACGGCGCGTGGTGGCAAGTGTGGAACTGGGATCTGCTGCATTCGCAATACGATCTCGTCGGCGCGATCTTCGTCATCCTTCTTTCGGCGATTCTCTCGGTGGGAATTCGAGAGTCGGCCACGACCAACAACATCTTCGTGGTGCTCAAGATCGGCGCGCTGATCGTCTTTATCGGCGCCGGTCTCTTTCTGTTCCATCCGGGGCATTTCGCGCAGTTCGCGCCCTACGGATGGGGTGCTCTCAAGCCGTTCGGCGGCATGGCGGACTATAATTCGTCAGCGCAGCCGTACGGAATCGTCGCGATTTCGGCATACGTCTTCTTCAGCTACATCGGCTTTGACACGGCGACGACAACGTCCGAAGAATGCAAGAATCCTCAACACGACGTACCTTTCGGCGTCCTCGGCGCGCTTGCCGTCGGCACGGTGATCTACTGCGCGACGGCAATCATCCTCATCGGCGCGATTCCGTGGAACAAGGTGCCGATCAAGGATCCGCTGGTCGCCGCGCTGGCTCCGCTGCATCAACCGTGGTTGAACTGGATCATCACGATCGGCGTTCTCGCGGGTACGACGAGCGTCGCGCTCAGCTCGCTGCTCGGTCAGACGCGCATCTTCTACGTGATGGCGCGCGACAAGATGCTTCCCGACGCGGTCGCCTACGTCAATCCACGCTTTAAGACGCCCATGCGCACGACGATGATCACCGGCGTCGCGGTCGCCCTTCTCACCCTGATCGTGCCGCTCAACGAATTGCTCAATCTCGTGAACATCGGAACGCTCATCGCGTTTACGGTGGTCTGCGCAGGCGTGCTGTATCTGCGCAAACGGCGCCCGGAGATTCCGCGCACGTTCCGCGTGCCGTTCGTTCCGGTCTTTCCGATCCTCGGCATCGTGGGCTCGCTCTTCCTTGCGATCTTCGGCCTCTCGCGCACCACGTGGGAATGGTTCGGCGGCGCGCTCGTCGTCGGATTGATCTTCTTCTTCAGCTATGGCTTCCGCAAATCGGATCCCGACAAAGTCGAGCCGGTCGAAGAACCCGAAGCGCTTCAGGAAGCGTTCGAGTAGCGGCGCTTACTGCGTAATGACGTTGATGCGGCCCGTGTGCGGGTTGTAATTCGTCCGCACGCCAAACGCATCGGAGATGGGCTTCAATCCGATCATCACGCGTCCGCGAACGCGAAACGGCGCGTGCGCCATGGTAAACGGCTCCCCGTCGATCGTCGCGTGCCTATCGCCGACCTTGACGCGCAGCGATTGTTTTCCACGCAGCACCTCGATGGTGTTTCCTTGCACGACCGTGCGCGCACCGAGCGCTTCGGCCATCGACCGCAGCGGCACGTAGACCTTATCGCTCACGGTCGTAACCGGCGGCACGTCGCTCACGACGCGCTGGCCGTCGACGAGCATTTCCACGGGACGCGAGAACGTCAGGAGCGCCGCGGAAAGCGTCGCCAGGACGACCGTAATGACGAGCGTCTGCGGCCGCGGCCAGCGATAGGTCATGCGTGCTCTGGATACTTCTCGGCGATGACTTTCTCGATTTCCAGACGCAGCATTCCCAGCAGCTCATCTTCCGGATAGGTTCCGACCAGTTCACCCGCGCGATAAATCGCGCCCTTGCCCTTGCCTCCGGCGACGCCAACGTCGGCCATCTTCGATTCACCCGGGCCGTTGACGACGCAGCCCATCACCGCAACCTTCACCGGCGCCGTGTATTCTTTCGCGATCGCTTCGACCGCGCGTCCGAGTTCGAGCACGGAGATCTCCGCGCGGCCGCACGACGGACATGCGGTAATCTCGAAGCCTTTTTCGCGCAGGCCCAGCGATTTCAAGATCGACCAGCAGACCGGAACCTCTTCGACCGGATCGGCTGCAAGCGAGACGCGAATCGTGTCGCCGATGCCTTCGAAAAGAAGGATGCCCAGGCCGATCGACGATTTGATCGTGCCGTCGCGCAGCAGGCCGGCTTCGGTGATGCCCAAATGAAACGGATACGGCGTGTTGCGTTCGCGCAGGCGTTTGTCCATCAACCGATACGCCGCAACGGTCGTGATCACGTCGTGCGCCTTGAGCGAGACGGCGAGAGCGGTATGTCCGTGCTCTTCCAAAATCTCGATATGCCGCATCGCCGATTCGACCATCGCCTCGGCCGTGTGGCCGAGCGTCTTTTCCAAATCGGGCGCGAGCGAGCCCATGTTGACGCCCACGCGAATCGGAATGCCCCGTTCCTTGGCGGCGGTCACGACTTCGACGACCTTCTTTGGGTCGCGGATGTTGCCCGGATTCAAGCGCAGCTTTGCGACGCCGGCTTCGATCGCGGCGAGCGCCATGCGATGATCGAAATGGATGTCGGCAACGATCGGCACTGGAGAGCGGTGCACGATGGCCGGAAGCCCCGCTGCGTCGGGCGGATCTTTGACCGTGACGCGAACGACTTCGCAGCCTTCCATCGCGAGAGCGTAGATCTGTTCGAGCGTCTTGTCGGCGTCGGCGGTATCGGTGGTGGTCATCGATTGCACGACGACGGGATGATCGCCGCCGATCCACACGCTCTTCGCGTCGGATTTGCCGGTCTTGTTCTGCAAGAAGATGGCGTTGGTTTTACGGCGCAAACGGAGGGCCAAGACTAAAGAACTCCCTTGCCCGAAACGATGCGGGCGATGTCGTGGAAAGCGATCAACACCATGAGCGCCATCAGCGCGGCGAAACCGGCGATATGTACGAGCGCTTCCTTTTCCGGATCGACGGGCTTACCGCGCAGAAGCTCCGCGATAATAAATGCGGCGCGTCCGCCGTCGAGCGCGGGTAAGGGCAGCAAGTTGAACGCACCGAGCGCAAACGAGATCGTCGCCGCGAGCGCAAAGTAGGGGCCCCAGCCAAAATCTTGCACGATTCCCGCCGCCTGTCCCATGCCGACGACGCCGGAGACTTGCCCTGCGTACTTCGTAAAGTGCGTCACCAGCAGCGCGATCGACATAAAGACCTGGTCCGCGGAGGCGACGTACATCTCGTTCGCGTACGCGATTGCGTTTGCAACGTTCGCGCGTTCGTATTGCAGTTGCGGCACGAACCCGATGCAGCCTTGTTTCTTGTCCTGCGGACATGCGACCGGCGTCACGTGAATCGTGCTCTGCATGCCGTCGCGCGCGTAGGTAACGTCGATCGGCGTTCCGAGGGAACCGTGAATCGAATCGATGAGCTTCGATGCGTCGGTGACGTCGCGGCCGTGAACGCGCACGCCGACGATGCGGTCGCCCGGCTGCAGCCCGTGCTGGGCCGCCGGCATGTTCGGCACGAGTTGCGTCACGATGGCGCGGTCGATGCGCGAACTGGGTACGCCGAACGCAAACGCGCCGACGAGCAGAATCAGATAGGCGAGCACGAAATTAGCGATTGGGCCTGCGACCACGATCGCAAGGCGGCGCCACGGTGACTTCGATTGAAAGTTGCCGGCCGCAGTCGAACCGCCGGCGCTCAAACTCTCGGCAAATTCGCGCTGCTGCTCGGCCTCCGAAGTTTTATTGTCCTCGCCTTCCATCGCGCAGTATCCGCCGATCGGCAACGCGCGAACCGAATACAGCGTGCCCGTGCGCGGGCTGCGCCAGCCGGCGATCTTCGGGCCCATCCCGACCGCGAACTCGTTCACCTTGACGCCGTTGCGGCGAGCGACGATGAAATGTCCGTATTCGTGGAGCACGACCAGGACCGAGAGCATCACGAGGAACGTGACGATCTTGTCGACCGAGGCGAAGCTGATGATGGCTAAGAGACTGAGCACCGGTGTTTCCTGTCTTCGATCGTGCGCTGCGCGGCCTGCCGGGCCTCGCGGTCTGCTTCCCTGATACCGTCGAGGGACGGCGGACGTTGCGGTATCTCTTCAAGCGCCGCCTCGATCACCCCCGGGATATCGACGAAACGGATGGCGCCGCCGGCAAAGGCGGCAACCGCCAATTCGTTGGCCGCCGAGAGCACCGCCGGAGCTATGCCGCCCCGTTCGAGCGCCCGGTACGCCAAAGCGATACACGGGAACCGCTGCGGATCGGGACGTTCGAAGTCCAAGCGTAGCAGCGCTTCCTGAGGACGCGCCCCAAGCATGTGCAGCGCATCGTCGTCCATCGTGCCGCCAGGTTCGGCGCTCCGTTCCGGGTGCCAAACCAACCGGCGGGGGTACGCCAAGGCATACCCGATGGGTACCCGCATATCGGGCGCGCAGAGCTGCCCCTTCACGCTGCCGTCGGTGAACGCGACGAATCCGTGTGCGATCGATTGGGGGTGCACGAGAATGTGCAAGCGGGCGGCGTCGATGCCGAAGAGATGGCTCGCTTCGATGATCTCCAGCCCCTTGTTCATCATCGTGGCCGAATCGATCGTGTTCTTCGTGCCCATCCGCCACGTGGGATGCGCCAAGGCTTCGGCCAGGGTGACCGTCGCGAGCTGCTCGGCGGAGTACCCTCGAAACGGCCCTCCGGAGGCCGTCAGGACGATGGCGGAGACCGTTTCGGGATCTTCCCCCACCAGGCACTGAAAGATCGCGCTGTGTTCGCTGTCGACGGGCAGAATCTGCGATCCGCTCTCGCGCGCCGCGGCCACGAGCAGCTCGCCCGCGGCGACGATCAGTTCCTTATTTGCAACCGCGAGGTCGATGCCGCGCCGCACCGCTTCAAAGACCGCGTCGAACGCAACCGCTCCATCCGTGGCGGCGAGGACGATATCGGCACCGCTCTCCGTCGCCGCGCGCATGAGGCCGCCCGGGCCGTCGGCAGCGCTCGAAACGACCGCCGGCGCATCGCCTTGCGTCGAACGCAGCGCTTCGACTTGGCGCTCCAAGAGCGCGACGTTCTTCCCCGCCGCGAGTGCGACGACGCGGAAGCGCTCCGGAAAGCGCGCGATCACGTCGAGCGCTTGCGTTCCGATCGACCCCGTGGAGCCGAGAATCGCGACGTTTCTCACTGCGGTACCGCCAACACGCCGAGCACGTGAAGCGTGGCAAAAAATGCCATGCCTCCGAAGAGATAGGAATCGAAGCGATCGAGCACGCCGCCGTGCCCTTGAATCACGGTGCCCGTATCTTTCACGCCGACGTCGCGTTTGAGCGCGGATTCCGCGAGATCGCCTGCTTGCGCGGCGACGCAGGTGCAGAAACCGAGCGCCGCGCCTTGCCACCACGTCAGCCCCAGTTCGGGCCGCAACGCGGCCGCCGCCGCAACCGCGCTCACCAGCACGAGCGCGCCGAGGGAACCTTCGACGGTCTTTCGCGGGGAGATGCGCGTCAATTGATGCCGGCCGACGGCCGTGCCGACGAGCATCCCGAAGATATCGGTCAACGCAACCAAGACGACCGCGTAAAACGTCAGCACCATGCCCACGTGAGGCACCTGGCGCAGAAAGACGAAATACGTCAGAAGTTTGCCGATGTAGAGCACGGCGAGCAGCGTGTAGGCCGTGCGCGCGAAATAGCCGGAATGTTCGCCGTACATGCCGATCGAGAAACTGGCGATCGTCACGACGGCGAGCAGCACGCCTTCCCACGTATGCATCAAGCCGAGCGCGGCGAGCACGATATACGCGGCCACGCCGAAGACGGCGACGGGATAGACGAGCGGCTGTCCCTTGATTTCGCAGAGCGCGTTGAGTTCGTAGAGCATCGTGAGGCCGACGACGAGCAGCAACAAATAGAACGCCCACGGAAACACGACCGTGGAGAGCCCGATGATCGCCACGATGACGCCGACCACGACCCGGCGCAGCGTGATCGGATTTCCCGTCACGCTCGCCACCGGCACGCTCACGCTCCGCCGAAGCGGCGTTGACGTCCGGAAAATTCGCGAACCGCCGCTTCGAAATGTGCGCGAGAGAAATCCGGCCAAAAGATGTCGGTCATGACGAGTTCCGTGTAGGCCGCCTGATAGAGCAAGAAATTCGAGAGCCGTTGTTCGCCGCCGGGGCGGATCAACAGATCCGGATCGGGGATGCCCGCGGTGAATAATCGCGAGGCGATCAGTTCGTCGTCGATCGCTTCGACGTCGAGCCGGCCTTCCGCCACGTCGCGTGCGATGCCGCGCACCGCGCGCTCGAGCTCGCTGCGCGAGCTATAGTTGACCGCAAGATTGAGCACCAGCCCGTCGTTGCTCGCAGTGCGGTCTTGCAGTTCGCAGAGGGCGTTGCGCGCGCCGTTCGGGAGCGCTTCCCAATCGCCGATGACGCGCACGCGCACGTTGTTGCGATTGAGCTCCGCGATCTCCGTGCGCGCAAAGTAGACGCACAACTCGAAGAGAAAGTTGATTTCCGAGGCGTCGCGCCGCCAATTCTCCGTCGAAAATCCGTAGACGGTCACGATCTCGACGCCCAAATCGCTCGCCGCTCGCGTCACCTCACGCAGCGCCAGGATGCCGCGACGATGGCCTTCGATGCCGGGGAGTCCGCGCCGCTTGGCCCAGCGGCGGTTGCCGTCCATGATGATCGCGACGTGGCGCGGGACGCTAAGGTCGACGGTAAGACTCATAACCGCATACCAATTCCATCGTTCCCGCCTGCTCCGACGCGCGCAGCACGCGCAGGCTTCCATATCCAAGCCAATCGCCGACCGGTGCGAGCACCGAAACGCGCAAACGGCGGCCCGCGAGAGCCGCCCGTGCTTGCACTTCCGTCATCAGGGTCACGTCGGCAGCCTCGCCGGACATCAGACCTCCATGATGTCTTTTTCTTTTGCCGCGACCAGTCCGTCGATCTCTCTTACGAACTTGTCGGTCAGCTTCTGGAGCTGATCCTGCATGCGCTTGTTGTCGTCTTCGGTGATCTCGTGATTCTTCAACTGCGTCTTGAGATCGTCGTGCGCTTTGTGGCGCACGTTACGCACCGCGACCTTGCCGTCTTCGGCCTTCTTTTTCATCACCTTGACGAGGTCTTTGCGACGCTCTTCGTTGAGCGGCGGAATCATCAGCCGGATGGCGGTCCCATCGATATTGGGCGTCAATCCGAGGTCGCTCTTTTCGATCGCCTTGCGAATGTCGCCGACGACGCCCTTGTCCCACGCGGTTATTAAGAGCGTGCGCGCGTCGGGCGTCGAGACGCCTGCGACTTGTTTGAGCGGAACGGAGTTACCGTATGCCTCGACGTGCAGACGGTCGAGCAGCGCCGGCGTCGCTCGTCCCGTCCGAATCGATGCAAAATCGTTACGCGTCGCCTCGATGCACTTGTTCATCTTCGATTCGACGTCTTTGAAAAAATCCGCCACTTTAGCGAACTCCTCCGGTTGTCATCTGCGCGCCGACGATCGTTCCGATCGTTTCGCCTTCGATCACGCGGCGAATGTTGCCCGGAACGGCCATGTCGAATACGACGATCGGCAGTTTGTTATCCATGCATAGCGCCATCGCGGTCGAATCCATGACTTCGAGGCCGCGCTGGAGCACGTCCATATAGTCGAGAGCTTCGAACCGGGTGGCGGTGGGATCTTTCATCGGATCGGCCGTGTAAATGCCGTCGACCTTGGTGGCCTTCAGAATCGCTTCGGCGCCGATTTCGACCGCGCGTAACGCAGCCGTCGTATCGGTCGTGAAGTACGGATTGCCGGTTCCCGCCGCAAAAATCACGACGCGTCCTTTTTCCAGATGACGCATCGCTCGGCGCCGGATGTACGGTTCGGCGATTTGGTGCATCGCGATCGCGGTCTGCACGCGCGAGGGAACGCCCATGCGTTCGAGCGCGTCTTGCAGGGCAAGCGCGTTAATCACGGTCGCGAGCATGCCCATGTAATCGGCCGTCGCGCGATCCATGCCGGCCTCTTCGTGGACTTTGCCGCGCCAGATGTTGCCGCCGCCGACGACGACGGCAACGGAGACTCCGGCGCGGCTCACGTCCGCGATCTGTTCGGCCATCGCGCGCGTCGTATTGACGTCGACGCCGCTATCCGTTCCGGCGAACGCTTCGCCGGAGATTTTCAGGAGGACCCGTTTGTACCGAATTAGCCTTCTCCGAGAGCAAACTTCGCAAAGCGGCGGACTTTGATGTTCTCGCCGAGCGAGCCCACCGCCGCGTTGATCAAATCGTTCACGGAGAGCGAGTCATCCTTCACGAAGGGCTGGTCGAGCAGCACGTGCTCCTCGTACCACTTGTTCAGCTTGCCCTCGACGATCTTGTCGGCCACCTCGGGCGGCTTGCCGGCCGGGACGGCCCCGCGGAACTCGTCCTTGGCCTTGGCGACGACGTCCTCGGGGACGCTCGCCCGGTCGAGGTACTCGGGCGACATGGCCGCGACGTGCATCGCGATATCGCGCGTGAGTTCGGCGAACTTCGGATTGCGAGCGACGAAGTCGGTCTCGCAGTTGACCTCGACCAGCACGCCGATCTTGCCGCCGGAATGGATGTAGCTGCCGACCAAGCCTTCGTTCGCCGAGCGCTCGGCCTTCTTCTCGGCTTGCGCGGCGCCGCGTTCCAGTAAGAGCGCCTTGGCTTTGGAGATGTCGCCGCCCGCTTCGATGAGCGCCTTGCGGCAATCCATCATCGGGGCGCTCGTCTCTTCGCGCAGCGCTTTGACTTCTTCGGCTTTGGGTGAATACGCAGTGGTGGACACGGGTGCTCCTTAGAGTGCGGCTTCGGCTTCGGCAAGGGTCATCGGGGCTTCGTCCGCGTCGGCGTCGTCCGCTTCGGCGTACGCCGTCTCGACGTCGTACGAGCTTTCGCCCTCGGTCTTACCTTCGATGATCGCGTCGGCGATTTTGCTGACCATCAGCTTCACCGCGCGAATCGCGTCGTCGTTACCGGGAATCGGATAGTCGATCTCGTCGGGATCGCAGTTCGTATCGATCACGGCGATGATCGGAATATTGAGCTTTTGCGCTTCGAGAACCGCGATGCGCTCTTTCTTCGGATCCACGATAAAGACCGCATCCGGCAAGCGGTGCATGTCTTTGATGCCGCCCAGGAAGCGCTCGAGCTTGTTCATCTCGTCGGAGAGCTTCGCGACTTCTTTCTTCGGAAGACGGTCGAAATCGCCCTGAAGCTTCATGCCTTCGAGTTCGCGCAGGCGCGCGATGCGCTTTTGAATCGTCGAGAAGTTCGTCAGCGTTCCGCCGAGCCAGCGCTGGTTGATGAAGAACGTGCCCGCGCGTTCGGCTTCTTCACGCACGACGTCTTGCGCTTGCTTCTTGGTACCGACGAAGAGAATGACTTTCTTTTCACGCGCCATCTGCTTGACGGCGTCGTAGGTCTCGCGCAGCTTCTGCACGGTGAGCGCGAGATCGATGATGTAGATGCCGTTGCGCTCCTGGAAGATGTACGGTTTCATCTTCGGGTTCCAGCGCCGGGTTTGATGACCGAAATGGACGCCGGCCTCGAGGAGCTCGCGCATAGTCACAACAGACACAAAGGTTCTCCCTTCTGGCCCCGATCCGCGTTCCCTCATGGCGTGCGGTCGTGTCAGGAGCCATTCATGGGCCGCCTCCATGCGGCACAGAGTGAAAAAGACGCTGCCCTTGCGGACAGCGACGACGAGTATAGCACGGGGTTCAAGGGCGGGTCTACGAGGGGCGGCGGCGTCTCCCCGGTTCCAGTTTCAAGAGGCGGGCATCGACCTGATCGAAGCGGGCGTCGATCTTCGCGAACTGGCTGTCGATCTTCGCGAACTGAGCGTCCATACGTGCGAAGCCCGCACGCATCTCGGATTCGAGTCCGGTCACCCGCACCTCCAGCGCATCGACCCTGCCTTCGACCCGATTCAGCCGGCCCTCGATCCGGTCCGACCGGCCTTCGAGCCGATCCAGGCGGCCGTCTATCCGGGCAAAGCCCATCTCGGTCGCTTCCTTGAGGCTCATGACCGCCGCAAAAATTTCGCTTTCCATGCGCATGAGGATGACGCACGTTCGTTACGCCCATATTGCCTGCCTGTGACCGCATTAAGACCCAGGACGGGCGCGCCGAACACCTAGCGGAATGGCTAAAAAGCCCAATCCCGAGCACGCGCTGCGCGAACTCAATGCCAAGATTCTGCGGATGCCCGGGTCGCTGCCGCTTCGGCTCGAGCGAGCCCGTCTTCTGGAGGCGCTCGGACGCACCGCAGAGGCTCGAAAGGGCTATGAGGACGTCCTGGGCCGGGATCCAAAGAACTGGACGGCCCTAACGAACCTGGCGCTGCTCCTCTATAGGTCGGGGTCGCCGGTCGAAGCCTTCGAACGCTACCGCGACGCGGCTCTGCAGCATCCCGATAACGCCGTCGCGCAGGCAAACCTCGGGTTCATGCTGCTCAAAGGCGGCGACCTTCGGGGGGCGCGCGAGCGCTACGAGCGAGCGGTGGAGCTCGATCCGAACAACCAGGAGGCGGCCCGCGGCCTGGCTGCCGCGCTGGCTCAACTCGGGGAAACCATGGCGGCGGCTGCGCCGGCCAACCCCGTCGTCACGCTGCCCTATCGCGGAAACGGAACGCCGGTACGCGTGTTGGTGCCCGTGTCGCTGCGCGCCGGCAACGTGCGCACGGACCGGCTGCTGGACGACCGGCTCTTTGCGGTCACCAAGCTCGTCATCGAACAGTGCGGCGACACGGTCGACGTGCCCCCGCACGACGTGATCTTCAATGCGATCGCCGATCCCGACGACGCTCCGGAAGCGCTCGCGCGCGTCGCCGCACTTTTGACCTCGGCTTCGGCGCCGGTGCTCAATCGGCCCGATCGGATCGCGCCGACCGGACGCCGCGAGAACGCCCAACGCCTGCGCTCGCTCGAGGGCGTGCGCGCAGCGAAGGTTCAATCGTTTCCACGCGATCGGCTGGTTCCGGCAACGCTAGAAGCGCACGGATTCGCGTTTCCCGTGCTGTTGCGCTCGCTCGGCTTTCACAGCGGCGATCATTTTGCTCGCGTCGAACGCGCCGAGGATCTTGCGGCAACGGTCGCGACACTGCCGGGCGACGACCTTCTCGCGATCGAGTTCATCGACACGCGCGACTCGGCTGGAGGCTATAGGAAGTATCGCGCGATGTTCGTCGGCGCAGCGATCTACCCGTTGCACCTCGCCGTCTCGCACGACTGGAAAGTCCACTATTTCAGCTCTGAGATGGAATCGAGCGAAGCCTATCGCGCCGAGGAGGTGCGCTATCTTCAGGATGCGCACGGCGTCCTCGGCGATAGCGCCTACCGAGCCTTGCAACGCGTACAGCACCTTCTTGGACTCGACTATGCCGGCGCCGATTTCACGCTCGGGCCGAGCGGCGAGCTCGTCGTGTTTGAGGCCAACGCCACGATGGTCGTACCCGCCCCTCCCGAAGGCGAGCACTTCGCCTATCGACGGGAACCGATCGAACGCATCGTGCACGCGTTCGGGCAAATGGTGACGCAGCGCGCGAGCCGAACACTCTTATGATGCGTTGGCTCGTCACCGGCGGACTCGGCTTTATCGGGTCCAACTTCATTCGTCTGGTTCTACGCGAACGGCCCGACCTGCAGATCGTCAATCTCGATGCGATGACGTATGCCGGCAACCCGGCCAATCTTCGCGACGTCGAAGGTGATTCGCGCTATGCGTTCGTGCACGGCGACATCTGCGATCCTGCAGCGGTGGCGCGCGCCATCGGCGAGGGAGTGGATGCGATCGTCAATTTCGCGGCGGAAACGCACGTCGACCGCTCGATCTTGGATCCCGAGGCCTTTTTGCGCACCGACATTCTTGGCACGCACGTGCTGCTCGAAGCGGTTCGCGAGCGAGAGATTCCGCGGTTTCTGCAGGTTTCGACCGACGAAGTCTACGGCGACGTGAGCGAAGGGGAATCGTCGGAGAGCGATCCGATCCGTCCGCGCAGCCCCTATTCGGCGAGCAAGGCGGGCGGCGATCTGCAAGTGCTCGCGTATTGGACGACGTTCAAAACGCCGGTGCTGATCACGCGCGGAAGCAACACCTACGGGCCGTACCAGTATCCGGAGAAATTGATCCCGCTCTTCGTTACGAATCTGCTCGACGATCAACAGGTGCCCGTGTATGGCGACGGCATGCAGATTCGCGATTGGCTGCACGTGGAAGATCACGCCCGCGGCATCATGCACGTGCTGGAACGCGGCGAACTCGGCAACGTCTATAACATCGGCGGCGGCAATCCGCGTACGAACATCGAGATCACGCGCATTCTCGTCAACGATTGCGGGCGCTCGATGGAGACGCACGTCAAGCACGTCGTCGACCGGCCGGGCCACGACCGTCGCTACGCGGTCGACACCGCGAAGGCCCGCGCAATCGGCTGGACGCCCCGCGTCGATTTCGAGCAAGGCTTGCGCGATACGGTCGCGTGGTATCGCGAGAACGAGCCGTGGTGGCGGCCGCTCAAATCAGGCGAGTTTCTCGACTATTACAAGCGCCAGTATGCGCACCGTTAGCCGAATATTTTACGAGAACGCCGAAGCCCATCCGGACGATCCCTTTTGCACCTTTACGGCCGGCCCACACCGCGAAACGATAAGCTACGGCGAGCTCTACGAACGTAGCGCTCGCTATGCTTCGGCGTTTGTAGAAACCGGCTGCAATCCGGGCGATCTCGTCATCGTCATGCACGAGCACTCGCCGCATTTGTTCTACGCGTTCCTCGGTGTCCTGCTCGCCGGTTGCGTGCCGTCGTTCATGCCGTTTCCGTCACCCAAGCAAAAACCGCAGCTTTTTTGGCAGGAACATCGCACGCTTTTCGCCCGCATAAAGCCACGACTGCTTGCGTCCTCGCAAACAATTCTCGCACAAGCCGACAACGCAATCGCGCTCGATATTCCGACGCTCGTCATGGGCGAAGCGCAGCTCGATCATCCCGTCGCGAGCCAAGTACCGGGCCTTCGCGCCGCGGCAAGCGATGTGGCATGCCTGCAGCACAGTTCGGGAACGACTGGCCTTAAAAAAGCCGTGCGTCTCACGCATGCGGCGATCGTTGGGCAGATAGAGGCATACGCGCGTTCCATCGGTCTTTCGCCTGACGACCGCATCGCATCTTGGCTTCCGCTCTATCACGACATGGGATTTATCGCATGCTTCATGACCGCGGTCGTTACGCGTTGCCCTCTGGTAGCGCTCGACCCCTTCGAGTGGTCCATGCGCCCGCGTATCTTGCTGGATGCGATCGAGCGCGAGCGCGCTACGCTGTGCTGGCTTCCGAACTTTGCGTTCATGCACATCGCGAACGCAACGCGTTCCGGTCAGTGGGATCTGCGTTCCATGCGAGCCTTCATCAACTGTTCCGAGCCGTGCAAGCCTGCCGCCTTCGATCGCTTTCTCGAGCGTTTCGCCGACTCCGGCGTTACGGCCGACCGATTGCAAATCTGTTACGCCATGGCCGAAAACGTCTTTGCGGTAACGCAAACACGACTTGGGAAACCGGTAAAACGCTCCAGCCGTCCGGACGGCGGCGCAGCGCTTTCGTGCGGGGCACCGATCGACGGCGTCGCCGTAAGGATCTGCGAGCCATCTTCGAACGTCGAACTCTCCGACGGCAGCAGCGGAGAAATCCAGATCGGCGGCGCCTATCTCTTCGACGGATACGACAAGCTGCCCGAAAAAACGGCCGAACGATTGCGCGACGGGTGGTATCGTTCGGGCGACGTCGGATTCATCGCAGACGGCGAGGTGTACGTCCTCGGGAGGCTCGACGATATGCTGATCGTCGCCGGAAGAAATTTCTACGCCCACGAGATCGAAGAGATCGCGTGCGGCGTCGAGCATGTGATTCCCGGCCGCACGGTCGCCGTAGGTGTAGAGGGGGAAGGGACCGGAACGCTAGCGGTCGTCGTGCTGGCCGAATGCGATGACGCGCTCACCGACAATTCTCCCGCGCGCGCCATCGCCGGGGCGATCTTCGACCGGCTGAGTCTCGCCGTTCATTCCGTCGTCTTGCTTCGGCCGGGAGAATTGGTCAAGACCACGAGCGGAAAGATTAGCCGCAAGCACAATCACGAGCTCTACCTGCAAGGACGGTTTGAAGCAAGGAGCACGGCGCCATGAGCTTTGCTACGGATGACGCGGTAGCACAGCGCGTCGTATCGGTCATCGGAAAGACGTTTCCAACCGCGCGCTCGATCGAGGTAACGCAAGAGACGACGAGCGTAGACGTGCCGGGCTGGGATTCGCTCGCGTACACGTTTCTCATCATGAACGTCGAGGCGGAGTTTGGGATAGAACTGCCGTTCGAGGCCGCAAGCGGACTCGCTAACGTCGGCGACCTCGTCGAACTCGTCCGCTCCCTTTCGACCGAATCATGAACACGCTGATCGTCCGGCTGGGAGCGGATCCTAAACGAGGATTCGCTCTTCGATGAACGCCAGCAGGGCGGCGGCCGATTCGGCGATGTCGTGCGTCACCGTGTCAACCACGAGTTCGGGATTCTCGGGAATGTCGTAGGGTGCGCTCACGCCCGTGAAGTTGACCATTTCGCCGGCGCGCGCGCGCTTGTAATGGCCTTTGACGTCGCGCCGCTCGGCCGTCGATAAATCGCATGAGATGTAAATCTCGAAAAACCCGTCGGGATATGCGGCGCGTGCCGCTTCGCGGTCCTGCGCGTTCGGTGAAATCAATGCCGTAATCACCGCAAAACCCGCATCGGCAAAGACGCCGGCCACCGCAGCGGTACGGCGGACGTTTTCGGCCCGGTCTTCTTCGGAAAAGCCAAGATCGATATTGAGTCCGGTGCGCAATGTATCGCCGTCGAGAACGTAAACGTGCCGTCCGCGTTCGAAGAGCATGCGCTGGACGGCCATGGCGATCGTCGATTTTCCGGCGCTCGGCAATCCGGTCAGCCAAAACACGCCGCCGCGGTGTCCGTTACGCCGAGCGCGTTCCTCCGCCGTAACGGAGGAATGCATCGCGATAACGTTCGTGGCGCCCTCGCCTTTTGCGCGACCGATGACCGCATCGACGCGGCCGCCCGCCACAACGGCGCCGTCGCGCATGAGCACGAAGCGCCCGAGGCTGGATGCCTCAAAGCCGGCGTCGGCCGCGATCGATTCCCGGGCGACGAATGCGACGACGCCCACTTCACCCGCGCCGATCGTTTCCGCGGGACGCGGCTCGAGCGTTTCGTGATCGACGACGTGTTCGATCTTCTGCAGCGTCACGGGAATTTCTCGCGTGCCGAGACGCAGGCGTAACGAATCGCCTTCGCTTGCGGGCGTGGCACCCAGCCACACGACCGTTGCCTGCAGCGCGCGTCCGAGTTCGGGACCGTGTCCGACCGCGCTCGCAACCGCTCCGCGATCGACGAAGATTCGCGAGTTCAATTCGATCGCAACCGATTGCCCCGCGCGCGCTGCGTCGAGCTGCGCCGGCCAATTCACGATCGACGTGACTTCGGCGGATGTCTGCAGCGGCCAAAACACGATGCGCTGCCCGACGTGCATCGTGCCTGAATCCAAACGGCCTGCGATAAATCGTTTACCGTCGCGACGGTAGACGTCTTGAACGACGAAGCGCAGTTCTGCGGTAGGATCGGGAACGCGCGACGGGATCCCCGTGAGCGCGTCGAGCAGTGCCGGACCATTCCACCACGCCGTGAGCGGGCCGGCCTTGACGATGCCGTCCCCGCTGCGCGCGGCGACGGGTACGATCGCGCGCGCCTGGATTCCGAGTTCGGCGAGAAACGCTTCGACTTCGGCGCGGCGCGTTTCGTAGGCGCGTTTCGGATCGCTCGCGAGGTCGAGCTTATTGATCGCAACGGTGATCTCGCTAAAGCCAAACCAGTGCAGAAACAACGCCTGCTTGCGCGTTTGCGCCGTGATGCCTTCATCGGCGGCCACGACCATGATCGCCGCATCGACTTCCGATGCACCGCTCAAGAGATTGCGGATGAGCTCGCGGTGGCCGGGCGCATCGACGAACACCAGATCGCGCTGGGGCAAGCGGACCCAAATGCGCGAGAGATCGAGCGTGATCGCTTGATCGCGTTCGAGTTGAAACGCGTCGAGCAGAAACGAGTACTCAATCGCGACACCGCGTTTCGCGCTCGTCGATTCCAGTTCGGCGAGTTTCGCGGGCGTCACTTGCCCGAGATCGACGAGCAGCCGCCCGAGAATCGTCGACTTACCGGCGTCGACGTCACCCACCATGACGATGCGGAGTTGCTTCACATGTACCCCGTAGCGCGAAGGCGTTCGAAGGCATCTTCGGTTTCGTTGTCCATCGAGCGGCCGGCGCGTTCCGGTTCGCGGGTCTGTTCGAGTTCCGCAATGATCTTCTCGAGCGAATCGGCGTCGCTAGCTATCGGGAAGGTGATATTGCTCTCGCCCAGCGACCGGAAGCGCTTCCCGTCCTTCGCGAGGTAGAGCGGAACGTATGGAATCCCTTCGCGCTGCGTGTAGCGCCAGATGTCCAGTTCGGTCCAATGCAGCAACGGATGGATCCGCACGTGTGCGCCGTCGGGAACGTCGTACGAAAAGTAATCCCACAGTTCGGGAGGCTGCGAGCGCGGGTCCCACGAGCCGTCGACGTTACGGGGGCTGAAGATCCGCTCTTTGGCACGGATCGCTTGTTCGTCGCGGCGGATGCCGAGAATGATCCCGCGATACTTCTCGCGGGCAAGCAGATTGCGCAGCCCCGCGGTCTTACGCGCCGCGTGCCGTCCGGCAGGCGGCAGGGTCGGATCGACCTCGCTCTCAGGCGGACACGGCTCGTTGTGTACCGGCAGTTTCCACTCATCGACGAGCCGATCGCGAAAGGCATAGACCTCGGGAAACTCCATGCCCGTATCGAGCAGCACGACCGGGAACGGGACCTCCCCAAGAAACGCCTTGCGCACCATCCACAGAAGCGCCGTCGAGTCCTTCCCGATCGACCACAGCATCGCGAGCGGGGCGAGCGACGCGAACGCCTCACGCAGAATGAAAATCGTTCGCGATTCCAGCTCGTCCAGATCGTCGAAGCCCGATGTCATGAACTGCGCGGCTTTGAGACAAGCGCGACCGATTCCCCCCGATTTTACGGACCAAAAACGGAAGCCGACGGAGTTACGCCGGGCGCCGACGAAGGACGGCGCTGACATGAAAGGCGTCATTCTCGCTGGCGGTCTCGGTTCGCGGTTGCGTCCCCTCACGAAGGTGACGAACAAACACCTCTTGCCGATCTACGACAAGCCGATGATCTATTACCCAATCGAAACGCTTTGCCGGGCGGGCATCAAAGACATCATGATCGTTACCGGCGGGAATAGCGCGGGAGATTTCTTGCGCTTGCTCGGCAACGGTAGCGAGTTCGGTCTCAAAGATATCTACTACACCTATCAGGAAGGCGAAGGCGGCATCGCCGATGCGCTCAAGCTGTGCGAACACTTCGCCGAAGGCCAGCGTATCATCGTGATCCTGGGCGACAACATCGTCGAAGACGATATCTCGCCGTACGTCCGCAAGTTCGAAGAACAAGACTCGGGCGCGCGCATTCTTCTCAAAGAGGTGGACGACCCGGAGCGTTTCGGCTGCCCCGAACTCGACGGTAGCCGCATCGTGCGAATCGAAGAGAAACCGGCGAAGCCGGCCAGCCGCTACGCCGTAACGGGAATATACATGTACGACCGGCGCGTCTTCGATTTTTGCAAGCGCCTCAAGCCCTCCGCCCGCGGCGAACTCGAAATCACCGACGTCAACAACGCATACATCAAAGAAGGCGATCTCTACTACGACATCCTAGACGGCTGGTGGACCGACGCCGGACAATTCGAATCCTTATTCCGCGCCGCTGAACTGGTCGCAAGTGCGCGCGAAAACGAACGGGCGGCCGGGACTCACGCATGACCGAGCGCATCCCGGTGATGCGTCCGCAGTTGCCGACCGCCGACGAACTGCTGCCATACCTTCGCCGCATCGACGAAGCGCGCTACTACTCCAATCACGGCGCGCTGCTGCGCGAATTGGAAGAGCGTCTGGCGGAGTTCTACGGCGTGCCGGCTTCCAACGTCTCCGTCGTCGCGAATGGCACGGTCGCGCTTTCGGCCGCATTGCTCGCGGTTGGCGCTAAGCCGGGTTCGCGTTGCCTCGTTCCGTCGTGGACCTTCGTCGCCTCCGCGGCCGCCGCATGGGCGGCCAATCTCCGGCCCTATTTTGTAGATGTGGACGAAGCGACGTGGATGCTCGATCCCGATGCTCTCCGGCGCAGGAACGATCTCGATGACGTTGCAGCCGTGATGGCCGTGTCGCCGTTCGGTGCTCCCGTAGATACCGCCGCTTGGGACGCGTTTTCGGACGATACCGGTATCCCCGTGATCATCGATTGCGCCGCCGCCTTTGATGCGGTGGCGTCGGTGGAGAAAGCAAAACCCGGCCGCTCGCCGATCATGATCAGTTTGCATGCCACGAAAGCACTCGGCAGTGGCGAGGGCGGGCTGGTTATTTCCACGGACGAGCGCGTCATGGAACGTTTCAATCAAATCTGCAATTTCGGCGTCTGGCACGCGCCGGGGCAGATTCTTGGATACAACGGAAAGCAAAGCGAGTATCACTCCGCCGTTGGACTCGCGGCCGTCGCCGGATGGCCGAAACGCCGGCATGCGCTCGAAGCGCTAACGAACGAATATAAGTCGCGACTCTCAATCATCGACGGGATCGGCATGGTGCCTGGATACGGCAACGGCTGGGTATCGTGTTATTGCAATATTCGTACCGCCGGCGACGCAACGGCGTCCATCGCGAAATTGGCTAGCGCAGGCATCGACACGCGCCGCTGGTGGCAAAAAGGCGTGCACCGGCAGGAAGCATACAGCCGATTTGGCCGAGACCCGCTGCGGGTGACCGAATATCTCGCGGACCGCGTTTTCGGCCTGCCGTTCTTTCACGATATGCGCGAACAGGACGTGAACCGTGTAATCGAAGAGCTTGGGACGGCACTTCAAGGCTAAGCCCGTTCAAGCACCGCATCGAAGCGATACGCTGCTCCGTAAAACGTCGACGGCATGTGATGGTACCTAACGCGCCAACCCGCCGATCGAGCCAAAGCCGAGAATTCTTCCTTCGATCGCCATCGCCCGAGCGCGGTAAGTGTGTCTTCTTCTATTCCTGGGACGTAACTGCTCTCGTAAAAAAACTCCCGAGCTTTCTCACGATCGAGATGGTTGCCTACCATGAATCGGCTAGCGGCCGTAAAGCGCTCATGAACGACCGTTAGAAGTTCCGCGACTTCGGCATCCGCGATGTATTGTAGAGACCCATAAGAAACGATCTTCGAGAACTGCTGCGGTCTCTCAACGTTTGAGACGAACGAGAGAACGTCCGAACAGACGAAAGTGCTCCCCGGCGATAATTCGAAATGTTCCTTTGCCGTTGCAATTAGGACTTCCGAGAAGTCGACCCCGACGCCACCAGCACACCTTGCGAAAAAGCGATCCGAAAGAAAGCCGTTACCACAACACAGGTCCAGCAGCACGTCGTCCGATTGCAGATCCAGACCTGCTACAACCGCCGACACAATCATATCGATTTGTTCGTCGTCGACGGGCCGTCCATTGACCGTGCGCCTGACTTGCGCGTAAAGATCTCCGGCGTGCCGGCTCGCATGAGCGTTCCAAAGATCGCGACTGAGTTCGCGCTCACGATCATTCATAAGTGTTTGAGCCGTACCGACGTTGCCAGGTTTTCTAAATACTCGCGAACGGAAGCCGAATCGTTCCACATTAACACGTCGAGGATCGACATGCGTTCTTGAAACTCGTACCTTCCCGTTGGGTAGCGAAAATCTGCTGCCTCCGTAAAGCGCAAGCGAATGCCTGCGAGCTCGAATTCGCGCTCGTTGAATATCTCGCGCCCTCCGGGAGGATTTATATATTCGCTTGCGCCCAGAGCGCGTGCGATCTCGACGGCCCAGCCGCCTGCATGGTGAACGCCTGAAAGATCCAGCGGCATCTCCGAGAGATTTTCCGGCTTGAAGGATATCCCGAGATATTCGCAGGTTACGGCTAAGCTTGCGACGTTGAGGTCGCGTAGCCGATCGGTTTCCGCCGCCTCGAACGCGCGCTCTACCAATGTGACCACGGCCTGATAATGCGGCGCGCGGCCCGCTCGGTAATGGGTTAATTGGCCCAAGATTCTCGCTTTAGCCATCTCGGTGTTTAGGATGCGCGCATCCTTTATCAGCCCATCGCCCGCGTGCTTGTCTACAGGAACGCTCACATATTGCCAACCGCCCGTGGGGTGCAAGACCCGGTTTCGGTTCATCCATGACTTCGGGTGATACTTCACCACATCGAAGACGATCCAGCGGTCAGTTCGATTGATAAGGTCGAAGTATCCGATATACGGGAAAAAATACGGTTGCATGATCCCAAGGATCATATGGCTGCTATTTTCTTTAACCGTCCGGCGATTTCGAACACGTCCTCATCACGAATATCCGCACCGTTCGGGAGCTCCAAGAGCCGTTCGAACATCGCCCCGGCAACCGGGTAAAGTTTTGCATCGGTCGCCGCAACTGCAGGTCGGGCCTCAATACCGTAAGGATCCAAGCAGCGAGCAACATGGGAGGCGGTGCCGACGCTTGGCGCCAGCTCGACAACGAGGCGTTGATAGTTCGCTTGTTCGTCAACGGGCTCTAGAAGCGTCAGCGATTCTACCGCCTCTAGAGCGCGACGATAGGTATCAAAGCGCCGGCTATTCATAGCTATCCGCTCGGTCACGTCCGCGAACGCGGCCAGTGCGAGCATGGCGGGGGCTTCCGCCATCTTACCGTTCATGCGTAGCGGCATCTGCGCAAAGGTTTGCCCAGGGTGGAAATTTCGTAATGTCCGCACGCGATTTGAGACCTCCAAGGAACGAGTCGTGACGCACGCCCCTTCCCCGGCGTTCAGCAGGTCCGCTTCGCCGAACGACACAAGCGATGCATCACCAAAGCTTCCCGCTAAACGACCGGAGGTTGCCGCACCAAATGCATCGGAAGCATCAAAGATTAGCGGCACATTCAATGCCGCGGCGCGCGCCTCGAGCTCCGCGGCATTACCAACATTTCCCAACACGTGCACGGCGACTATACCCGCCGTCTCGCCATCTACTGAACGTTCCACGGTATCCGGATCGAGTTGCCTCGTTATCTGGTCTACGTCGAGCATCCGCACGCGATAGCCGCCCCACACGAGAGCTTCGCGCAGTTGCGGGCTCAAAAAAGGCGGCGCAATTACCACGCCCCCTTGCCGAAATAGCGACTTTGCGGCAAGCATCATCGCCATCATGTCGTTCGTAACTGCGACCGCATAGGGGACGCCGGTGGCCTCTGCCGCGACGCGATCGAGATCCTGTACGAGCGGACCGTTATTTGCAAAGTAGGCGCGCTCGAAGATCCCACGCACCCCATCTTCGACGACATTCCAAGACGGTACGTAATGCTGTCCAAGCCGCAGACGTTTCATGCTGCGTTCTCGGAAAGGCGCCGGCGAATCTCGTCGCCATGTTCGTGGACGAATCGCAGCAACTCGCCACACGACGCCACGTCATCGATCGTCGTGTGTTCGCCACCCGGAAGATACATGAAGAGTCTCGCGAGCTCTTCCGCTACCGGTAACTCCGGAACGGCGACACCGATTGGGCAATGACTCGAATGATGGAGCGCGGGGGAATAGTACGGCATAGCAAATGCGCGCTCCGCCCGCAGAACCTTCACCGTATCTTCGCGTGTCAGCGGCCAGCGATCGGTTACGGCGACGAAAGCCATCTGATAGGTATAGTGTTCGCGCGCTTCGTCAACGTACCGAAGGAGCTCAAGGCCCTCTACTGACGCTAATTCCCGCTCGTAGGCACGATACCGTGCTTCGTTCCGTCCGATGACGTCATCAAGCTGATCCACGCACAGCAAAGCTAGCGCGGCGTGCATTTCGTTCAGCCGAGCGTTTACCACACCCGAGTTACGCTGATCGCGCAGGACCTGCGCAAGGGCGTCGTCGTTTGTCGTGATATAACCACCCTCGAATCCATTCAACATCTTTGTTGCATGAAGGCTAAAGACTTCAGCTCGCCCGAACGACCCGAGCATCTTCCCGCCAAACGACGCGCCGAGCGCGCTAACCGAATCGAATACGATCGGGACTTTGCGACGCGAAGCGATCTCCTGTAACGCATCGATCTCGCAGGTGCCATGAACGTTGGCGACAGCTAGTATGACGGTCGTATCTTCGTCTATCGCTCGGTCGACAGCGACCGGATCGAGGCCGTGGCGGCGCCGCTCGACATCGCAGAACTTCGGCATTTGGCCCGCCCACTGCACGATGTGCGGAATGCCGCTATAGGAAAAGGCCGGGACGATGGCATTCCCACGTTTCCCACCGACGAGCTGACGCAACACCATTACGAGGCCGACGCACGCATTGGCCACCGCTATGCAGTGCGAGACGCCGTGATACTCGGCTAAACGCCGTTCCAGCTCCGCAACCACGGGGCCGTTACCGCTCAGCCGGTGCTCGTGAAAGATGGGACGCAAGCGCTCGAGATACGCGTCGAGGGGCGGCACAGCCAACTGGCCGACCGGTTTGATCGAATCGAAAAGGGGGGTCCCTCCGAAAATTGCCAGCTCTTCAACGGCGCGCTTCATCCCAGTAGTTCCTTCGCGGCTAAACCGCCTCGTTCTTCGCGATTCGGTAGGTTTTGCCGCATGCTTTAGCCGATGAAAGCAGGAGTATGGTAGCCTCGAAAACGTGCGTGGTTCATATCGGGGCACCCAAGACGGGCAGCACGCTCATTCAACGGGTGCTTTTTGAAAACCGCGAAACGATGCGTGCGCATGGCATGCTTTATCCGGACGTTAGCCTCCGCGGCTACGGCCATCATGACCTCGCGTTTCTCGTCGCGGGGGGCTACCCGGATTGGGCGACGCCGCAGGCGCGTACGCTTTCAGAGCTGGCGCTGGATCTTGCCGCCGCATGCGCAGCCCACAGTGGCTCGGTCGTCCTGAGTTCCGAGGATTTCTACCTGTGCCCCAATCCAGAAGGCCTTCGTGCGTTGCTGCACGAGACGGGTGTCTTGAACGGGCGCAGTCCACGAATCGTCGTCTATCTGCGTCGACAAGACGACGCCCACGAATCCTGGTACAACCAAACGATTAAGGCCCAAGGGGCGACGCACACCCCCGAAGCTTGCATCGAAAGGTACTTCGAACTCTGGGATTATCATCGGAACCTGCAACGCTGGGAAGAAGTCTTTGGACGCGACGCGATCGTAGCCCGATCATACGAGGAAGAAGAACTCGTCGGTGGCTCTCTCCTTGAAGATTTTTTCTGCACGGTAGGCATCGATGGGTCTTCATTCGTCATCTCGCGAGAGCGAGTCAACACTGGTCTGAACCGCGATCTTCTCGAATTTCAGCGGGCCTTCAACCAGTTGCCCTTAACGGTCCAAGAGAAACGCGCATTTCATCATCAGTTGATCGAACTTACGGCGACCACCGCCGGGCGCGGATTCTTTGACGAAGGTCCATCTATCGATAGCAGGACCGCAGTGGCTTTGATGGCGCGCTACGCAGAGGGGAATCGTGCCGTAGCCGAGCGCTATTTCGGCCGCTCCCGTTTGTTTGCCGAACGGAATCGCGAGGAACGCATCGAGCCCCGCGGCGCCGCCCTCGATGCAGCGAAGGTTGGGGCTATTCTCGCTTGGCTGCTGCTACAACAACGTGGTTAAAGGACGAGCCGCGTATGGCACTTTAGCTTCTAACGCCGCAGCGACGCTCGACGCGGCTGAGCCTGTGATCGTGTTCGACATCACGGGTATCGCGCCAGCTTTTGCAGATGCGCTGGGCCGACGCGCGCGTGGCGAACACTTTTATACCCGACCGATACTGCCGAACGAGGAGTCGATCGTCGTCGATTCCGTGCTCGAGCAAGTTTTGCCGATGATGTCGTCGCCCGCCGACCAACGCCGTGCAGTCGAAATGGCGTGGCTCGGCACCCTCGAAGTCAATAAGACGCCGCTGCGCAACATGCGCGTGTATGGGGATCAGCTCCGCATCGCCGCACGTACGATCGTCGACCTCAGCGATGCGGCCATCGCATCAAGTGAAGCGGAGCGACGACGCATACAACATATCTTGCGCACACAGCCCCCCGCTCGGGTGGTGCTTCGCTGCGACCCCTTCGTGCCGGTGCCTCCCCCGGGCATAAGCGGAACGCAGTCGTGCGTCTTAATTTGGGCTCCGAGTATGCCGGGAAACCAGGCGGCGGCGTTCGCGCTTCTCATGGGCGACATTCACGCGGAGAAACTGCTCGTTTCCTCGACGCCCCCGTCGCTTGCCACCGGCGCAACATGGGTGCCTCCAGATCGTGCGTCCGAGGCTCTACTGCGCGCCCGCGTTATCGTTGATACTTGCGCTTATGGCGCCGACACGGCGCGCGCACTCACGCAATGGAACGCAGCCCTCGTGGCCGATGCCGAGAGTGGAGCAACCGAAGCGATCGACCACGTTCGGTGCTATAGCAGGCAGATACCAGCATCGCTTGCAGAGGCGGTATACGCGGCACTCGGCTCGGCGGTTGCTGCCCCTACGGCGGAGACTTCAGCCATATTGACGCCTCCCTCGATCGAACTCTTGAACGATGGGCCACTCGTGAGCATCATCGTGCCGACGTTCGATCGACCTGCAAAACTGCGCGACGCTCTCGAGAGCATCGAACGCCAGACGTATGCAAATATCGAAGGCATCGTCGTCAACGACGGAGGCCCTCCGATCGACGAACTCGTGGCGCAATATCCTCGAAGCCGGCTAATCACGATGGCGGAAAACAATCCGCCCGTTTCCGCAAACACCGCTTTCAAAGCCGCGAAGGGAGAATACGTCGGAATCCTCTGCGATGACGACATCCTTTTCCCGCATCATGTAGCCTCACTCGTCACGGCGCTCGAACGAGCGCATGCGAATGTCGCGCACGGCAACGTGCTGACTGCTTACTTACGCGGCGATGACGAAGCGTGGCTTTGCTACGGATATGACTACCAAATGCACCGCTCCGTAGAATATCAGAACCTTCTTGCCAACAACCATTTGGGGACGACAAGCGTCCTTTTTCGACGGAAGGTACTGACGGAGGGATACATACTCGACGAACGAGTACCGTATTGTCGCGATTACGCGCTTTGGTTGCGTCTCGCGTCGAAGCACGACTTTATCCACATCGAAAGCATCACGTCCTGTTACACGATCCGAAACGCCGGCGCCGCGCAAATTTCGACCATGTGGAAAGACAGAACCGTCGAAGCGTTCAAAACCATCTATGCGATGTATCCAGTCGATAGTCTATCCACAGTCGCTCATACCAGGTCGGCGGTCTTGGAACGACTACTAACCGGCGACTCCGGCTTTAAAACGGACACGACGATCGGCATCGGAGGCGAGCTCGCATGGCCGCCATGGAATTTGCTAAACGGCTAACGCGTTTACGGCGGCTTCCTCGTGGCGCGGCGCTCACGGGTGACGCTCCTTCCGTAGCCGCTCTATAGCGATGTCTAAAGCGTTGCTTGCCGTGTAGCGCGGATTCCACCCAAGCGATCGCAACGCGGCGATATCGCTTACCGACCGGCGTACGCCGCTTCCCGTCCACGCAAGCGGCACGAATTCGACCGACGGATTCACGGCCGCGCCGATTTTTAAGGCGACGTCGTATACGGCCGTCTCCTCTCCGCTTCCGAGTTCGACGAGCGCGGGGAGTCCGGGCCGATTCAAAAGCACGTCGAACGCCTCGAGCACGTCGTCGAGCAGAATGAAGTCGCGCGTGCAGTCGGCATCGCGGATCTCGAGTGTGCTCCCCGGCTCCGCCGGCTCGATCCGCTCCAAGAGCTGAGGCACGAGGCTCGTCGTATCGCCTCCTACGCCGACGACGTTGGCGATGCGGAGCACCGTCGCCGCAACCCCGCTCTCGCGCGCATGTTGCGCCAACACCTCGGTTATTTGTTTCGAGACGCCGTAGGACGTCGGCGGGTCGCCGAGGACCGCCGCCGAGGAAACGACGAGCACCTTTGCGTCCGGACGCAAAGCGCGCACCGCTTCGAGAATGTTGTGCGTGCCGCCGGCATTATTGGCGAGCATCATATAGCCGGGGGCCGGAGGCTTCGTTCCGGCGAGGTGAATCACGGCATCGGGCCTAGCATCTTCGATCCACGTGCGTACCGACGGAACGTCGAGAATCAGATCCATGCGGTCTTTCGGCGGCGCGGGAGACACGTCGTACTCGTGCCGCTGCAACCATGAAACGAGAGCACGGCCGATCTGGCCGCCGGCGCCCGTAACCGCTACTCTCACGAAACCGTGAGATCGGGGAAGAGCGCGTCGAACTCTTCGGTCGCTTTTTGAAAGTCCGCCGGCGTGCCGATGTCGAGCCAGAATCCGGTAATCGGATGCGTCCGAATCGGCTGGTGTTCGGCAATCAACCGGCGCACGAGATCCGGCAAGTCGTAGGGACGCCCACGTTCGATAAAGCGCACAACCGCTTTATTCATGATGTAAATGCCCGCCGAACATTCGAAACGATAGGTCGGCTTTTCGATGTAATCGCTGACGTTGCCGCTCGCATCGTGCACGATCGCGCCGAGGGGCAAGGTGACGCTGCGCTCGCAGGTAGCTGCCGTTAAAACGGCGCCGCTCGAGCGGTGCGCGTCGTAGAACTCGCGAAACTTCAAGTCGGTCACGACGTCGCCGTTCATGACGAGAAACGTTTCGTCGAGCGCGTCTTCCAAAAGTGCGACCGGGCCGGCCGTTCCCGCGCGCTCGCGCTCCAAATGATAGCGAATCTCCACGCCCCAGCGCGAACCGTCGCCGAAGTATGCCTCCAAGAGCGTCGACAGATAGCCGGTCGCAAGTTCGATGCGCGTAAATCCGGCACGCTTCAACTGCCGGATGATAATCTCCAACACCGGCATCTGACCGATCGGCATCAGCGGCTTCGGTAAGACCGTCGTATACGGCGCCAACCGCGTTCCCAGGCCGCCGGCGAGAATGACCGCCTGCATCAGACGCGGTACGCCCCGGCTTCCGCAACCGGATGTTCGCGCAGGTACGCAACGACCGCGCGCAAGCCGTCGTCCATCGAGACGCGTGGCGACCATCCCAGCATCGATTTGGCACGCGCGTTGTTCGATATCAATTGCAGCACTTCCGATCGCTCCGGGCGCACCCGGTCCGCTTCGGCCTCGACGGGTTTGCGCACGCCGGTGATATCCATCAAGCGTTCGTAGATCGTCGCGATGGTGTGGCCTTCGCCGGTTCCCAGATTCACGACCGTCCCCGACGCGATCTCCGGATGTTCGAGCGCGCACAGGTACGCACGGGCCGTGTCCGTCACGAACGTAAAATCCCGAACGGTGCCGAGCGTCCCCGCGCGCACGGTGTCGATCGAAGCATCGAGCAGTTGCGCCGCCAGCGTCGGAATCACGGCGCGGGGCGACTGGCGCGGCCCGTAAGTATTAAACGGCCGGATGATCGTGACCGGAAGATCGAACGAACGCGCGTAGCTCTCTGCGAGCTGGTCGGCACCGATCTTCGTCGCCGAATATGGGGACTGCCCGACGAGCGGATGCTTCTCGTCGATCGGCACATATTGCGCCGATCCATAGACCTCGCTCGTGGAGGTATGCACGAAACGTGCAATCGACCGGCGGCGAGCGGCATTGAGCAAGTTCAGCGTGCCGCGCACGTTTACGTCCACGTACGACGAAGGCGCGAGATACGAATAGGGAATGCCGATGAGCGCCGCCAGATGAAAGATCGCGTCGCATCCCGTCGCCAGCGCGTCGACGCCATAATCGTCGCGAATGTCGAGCTGGCGGATATCGCACGACGCTTTGACGTCGGCGGGAAGTTCTGCTAAGAAGCCGACGTCGCCGCGCGAATTGTAGTTCGCGATCGCGCGAACCTCCAAGCCGCCGCGGACCGCCGCTTCCGTGACGTGGCTTCCGATGAAGCCGCCGGCGCCGGTGATCAGTACTCGCACGGGCATGACTTTCGACAGGCCGATTCGAAACCTTTATAACCGTTGGCACACCGCTACTTCCAGTTCTATCGCCCGCAGCCCAAAGCCGTAGGCCGCATTGCGGCGATTCGCGCGCTCGGAATTCGAACGAATCGCGCCGCCCTTCCGGCGCTCGACGTCTTAACGACCGGGCCAAACGCGGGCGTGACCGGTCCTTTCATCGTCGTCGAAAACGCGTTGCACGAGCCCGAGTTGATCGAGCCGTCGGTGCACGAAGCCGTCCTTCGCGAGCTGGGCGCGCGGGATGTGAACGCGCTGCTCAACGCCGGCCCGAAGATTCACTGGTTCCCCGGAAGCGAGCTCTACCAGCAGTACGCGAGCGAGGGCGGCTTGCTGCCGGGCATCGGCGAGATCGAAGCGGAGTTTGCGCTTGCGACCGCGTTACGAAGCGTTCGCAGCCTCCTCGAAGGCCGCCACGTCTACGAATTCAATGCGCCGGGCTATCCGTGGACTGCGCGCCTGTGCGGTGCGGAGATCGCCGGCTATCAACCCCGAAGCGAGACCGCGCATCGGGTGCGCTCCAGCTTCGAACCGGTTCCCCGCGATGCATATGGCGCGGGCAATGCTGCAGTGGTATTCGGAGGTGCCGTACCGCAGCTGGATCTGCGCGGGGCGCCGCTCGTGTGGATCGGCCCCCGTGACGAGGCGGACGCCGCCGAGGCGCAACTCCGCAACGCATATAGCGACGTCGAACGGTTTGGCGTCATGCAGAGAGCGCCGGATTATGGATTCTTTCCGGAACGCGTTCTCGACGGTCTGAACGTCATCGTCGTCCATTCGGCCGGCTCGAGCGCCGGCGTAACCGAAGAACCGGCACGCACGACGCTGCGAAAACCGCTTCGCTTGCTGATCGTTGCGCGCCCCGATCGGAAACAGTACCCCATCGGCGGGGTAGAGACGCTGATACAACAGGTGACCGGCGCCATGGAAGCGCGTGGCGCGACGGTCGACGTGCAAGAGACGCTGACACCCGACGCCCGCGGTTACGACGTCGCGCACGTCATCGGCGGTCTGGCGGACAACGTTATCGCGCAAGGACAGGCGGTTCGCGCCGCCGGCGTTCCGTTCGCGCTGACACCCGTCTTTGCGACCTACGACGGTTTCCAATGGTTCGTCGGCGCGTCGCTTTCCGCACACGCGGACCCGCGCAGCAGCGAACAAGACCGCATCGTCGACGCCATGCGCAAACGCGTGCTCTCGGTCGATAAGTTGCAGCCGGCGCCGAATGCAACCGACTTTCGAAATCTCTCGACGATGCGGCAGGGCTACGCCCTCGCGGACAATCTCTTCATCTGCGCCTACGGCGAAGCGCGGGAAATTGCGGTGCGCCTCGGCGTCTATCGCCCTACGACGTTCATTCCGAACGGCGTGGATACCGCGGTCATGCGTCCGGACGTGCCCCGCGTGCCGATGCTGCCGACGAAGCGCCCATACGTGCTCATGGCGACGCGCATCGACGGCCAGAAGAACCTGCAAGGCCTCTTCGATGCCGCGCGGCGCATGAACGATATCGACGTCGTCGTGCTCGGGCGCATCGACGTCGATTCGTACCGTTTCGCCGGCATCATCATGTCCGGCGCGACCGAAAATCTCATTCCGCTTCCAAGCGTTCCGCTTCAGTCCCATCCCTGGTTCGGATCGCTCTTCGCAAACGCGGCCGCGGTCATGGTTCCGAGTTGGGCCGAGGTCTTCAGCCTCAACGTGTTAGATGCCGCGGCATGCGCCGTTCCCGTCGTGATGGGCCACGCCGGCTATCACGTGGAGCTCTTTGGCGATCTCGGCTATTACGTCGATCCCTGCGACCCCGATGCCATGCGCGAAGCGATCGCTGCGGCCGTCGCCGAAGACGCCGCGACGAAACGACGGCGTCGTGCGCTCGCGCAGCGCGTGCACGACGAGTATGGATGGCATCGCGCCGGCGACCTGCTCTACGACGCCTACGAAGCGATGATCGAACGGGGGCCGGTGCCGATTCGCGGCGTCTAGAGCGTTTGCGCGACCTGACGAGAAGCGCGCGTGCGGCCTCGCGGGTTGTCGCTCAACACGCGATAATACGCTTCTTCCGTCGCCTTGGCGGACTGCGCCCAGGTGTACTCGCGCCGCACGCGCTCGCTTAAAGCCGAGCGGCGCTCGCTTCGCGCCTCGTGAAGATTCCATGCCCGATCGATCGCGGCGGCAATATTTTCGATGTCGCCGGGGTCGCAATAGATGGCGTCGTCGCGCATGTATTCGTGTTCGAATCCGTTACGCGTGAGCACCAGCGCCGCGCCGCTCGCCGCGGCGTTGAGCGAAGTCAAGCTCACGACCTCGTCCCACGACGGCATCGCGACCACGCGCGCTGCCGCGTACGCGCCGGCAAGCTCTTCTTCGCTCATGTGCGGGATCAGCGTGACGTTCTCGGACCAGCAGATGCGCAGCATCGCACCGAAACCGACGTCGGCATTCTTTCCGATCAAGACCAACCGGCGCTCCGGCCAGCGGCGTGCGATCTGCATCAACGTCAATTGCTGCTTGCGCGCTTCGATCCGCCCGGTCGAAAGAATGAAATCGCGCAGGTTGTAACGCTCCATGAATTCCGATGCTCGCTCGGGGGCATAGATCGACGGATTGCAGCAGCTCGGCGCGATCGCGAAGGGAATCTGCGTCGTCAGGTGGCGATGAATCGCATATACTTCGGAATAGGCGTTCCCGATCAGGAAATCGACATTTTCCAGGATGCGCATTTGGTTGAGGGTGTAGTTGAACCCGAGATCGGTGCGCGCAGGCGGCGGCAGCAGTTCGGCGCCGTCGTGACGCCGGATCGTCATCCGGCGCTCCGCAACGGCCCGTTGATGCGTTTCCAAGTCCTCGGTCGTCGCCGCATAGCGCACGGCGTCGAAGGCCGCCTGCATTCCCCATATCGCTTCGTCGGCGTGATCGATGAAGATCGGCATCATCACCACCGGGCCCTCGAACGATGCAACGGCTTGCGCCTGCGGGAGCGTCTCGTCCGGACAGGTGAGGTTCGTGAGGTGAACGACGTCGATGCCTTCGGGAATCTGCGGCACCTGATCGAGCGTCATCTCGACGCGATGCCCGCGTTCGCGCAGCGCGTTCGCGGTTTCGCGAACCTGCACGACGTCACCGCCGAAAGCGACCGCGGCGGACGGGCGAAGCACGAAGAGCACCGAGAGCGGTCGCGCCGCAACTTCGACCCTGGAAGCGGGCGACGGAACGTGCGCGCCGCTGAAGACGCGCTCGGGTTCCAAGACCGCGACGAAATCGGGGTGAGGCACGGGATCCAACCCCGGGCGCGTTAACGGCCGCGGCTCCAAACCGAGCGCGCGGAACGCTTCACGCCCGGGCTCGCCGAGCGCGCTCACGACGATCCGTCCGTCGCGCTTCACGCGCTCGCGTGCGCGCGCGATGGTGCTCTCCAGGTTTGCCGGCTCCGTCGCAAACGCGAGCACGACCTCGGCCGCGTGCGCCGGCTCTTGGGACGCAAAGCAAAAGCGCGCGAGCGCCCGTGCATCGGCTTCACTCGTGCTTACGGCCGCATACGACGCCGGACGCGAACCGAGAACGATGCCGCCGAAACCACATCCCGGCCGAAGATCGACGACATGGCGTCCGGAGCAGAAGATCGACGCAAACCGGTAGCGATCGATCAAATCGAAGAGCAGCCCGTATGCGGCCAAGCCGGGCACGAGCAACGCCTCCGGCGACTGCAACGGCGCCCACGACACGATGTCGGGATCGGTAGAAAAGAGATCGAGCGACGCTTCCCGGCTCACGTTGAAGCGCTCGTCGAGCGTGCGCAATTGCGGTTCGATTGCGGCAATGACGGCTTCGATCGGCGCATAGGCTTGCGGAACGATCGTGCGGCCGTCGCGCCGCTCGATGAACGGCAGCGCGTGCAGGCGTTCGCCGTCGGCGATCAAGACGTCGAGCAACGTCGCGGCAGGCATCGGCGCCGGTGCCGGTTCCACTTTGACCGAGACCAGCCGCGGCTGCGTTAACGATGCCGCAACGGGCGGCAGATATCCGGCAAAACGCGGATGCGTCGCAAGGGTCATTGCGCGAGCGATTGGCGCAAGCCCTCGGCGATGCCTCGCGGCTCGATCAGTCCAAGCGAACGCGCGTACGTGGTATCCGCAACGAAGTCGCCCGACTCCACCGCAGCATATGCCGCGGGCCACTCGCGAAACGTCACCACGCCGGACCCCGCGACTTCGACGATCGCTTTGACCACGTCGACGAACCGCGTTCCCTCGCCGTGCCCGACGTTGACGACGACGTCGTCGCGCAGCATGCCGAGTTCGATCAGCGCATCGATCGCATCGTCGACGTAGATGTAGTCGCGCAGTTGCGAGCCGTCGCCGAAGACCACGAGTTCTTCACCGGCGCGCGCTCGCGCGATCATCGCGCTCATGACGTTGTAGGGTTGCACCGGCAGCTCGCGGGTCATCCCGTACGGGTTCGTCAACCGGGCGACGGCATACGACAGACCGTATCGCTCGTTGTAGAGTGCCAGCAACCGTTCGCAAAACATTTTGTGCAACGCGTAGGGTGAATCGGGACGCAAGGGCGCGTCCTCGCGCACCGGAAGTGCATCCGGCCGTCCGTACACCAAACGGGAACTCGGAAAGACGACGCGCGCGTGGGGCGCCCGTTCGCAAAGCACGTCGAGCACGTTGGTCAAACCGCCCACGTTGACGTCCAGGCTGCGTTGCGGTTCGCTCCAGCTCGCAGCGGCGCCGCTGACGCCGGCCATCACGAAGACGACGTCGGCGCCCTCCAAGACGCGCTCCATATCGGGGCGCGACGTGACGTCCCCGGGAAGGATCTGCGTGCCGCGAAGTTCGGAGATCGCGGGCGTCGCCGTACCTCGCGAGACCGCCGCGACGGTCGCGGAGCATGCGCAAAGGCGCGCGCTCAGGACCCGGCCGAGAAATCCCGAGGCGCCGAGCACGACGGCACGCTTCCCCGCATACAACGACGTCTTTGGGGTCTGCGACACAATGAGTTTATCGGTCCGGGTCAAAAACGTGCTTAGCCAGCATGTCGACGTATTATCGCTTCTTCGGACTCGAGCGAGACCCGTTCCTCGATACCGCGGACCCGCATTTTTATTGCGAGTTCGGCGCTTTGCGTAAAGCAAAGGAACGCCTTGCAGCATCGGTGGACGCCTCCCGCGGCCTCACGGTCATTATCGGCGAGCCCGGGACGGGTAAGACGAGCTTGAGCGGAGCGCTCGAGCAAGAGCTGCTCAACGACGAGCGCATCGTCCTCGGAAAGATCCTCGACCCCACCTTCGCCACGGAGGTGGAGTTCTTGATCGCGATCGGGCGGGTCTTCGGGCTTGCGTTGCCGCCACGATCGAGCGCAGCGCTGAAAAACGCGCTGAAGAACTTCTTCTTCGAAACGGCCGTTTTAGAGAAACGCCTGCTCGTGCTCACCGTCGACGAAGCGCAAAGCCTCAGCGACGATGCGCTGGAAGCGCTGCGTTTGCTGCTGAATTATCACGTTCCGCAACGCAAGCTGCTCAATATTCTGCTCTTCGGACAGAGCGAGCTGGAACAGCGCATTCACAACAAGGGCAACCTGGAGGACCGCGTCGACTCCTGGATCCGCTTGGAACGCTTGGACGATGCAATGTCGTCGGCGATGCTCGATTTTCGCCTGACGCGTGCCGGAGCAGCCCCGGGCCAAACGGTCTTTACTCCCGAGGCGCGCGCGTTGCTGATCGCGGCCGCCGGCGGCCTTCCGCGCCGCCTGACGATGCTCGCGCATCTGGCAATGCAAGAGGCCGCCGACCGCGCAAGCACCCTCGTCAACGAAGACCACGTCCACACGTCCATGCGCATTCGCGGCATTCCGATCCCGCAGCGCGCCATCGTGGAGACGGTTCCGGAGCCGGTGCCCGTCGTCGCGAACGGCGCGCACGATCACGCACCGGCGCCACGCGGATTCTTTTCGCGGCTATTCGCCCGCCGCAGCACCGGATGAACCGCGAGCCCGATTTCGAGGCCAGCGCCGACATGCGTTTGCTGGAACTGCAGCGCAGCGCCCTCGGCCTTGCACCGCCGCCGCCGACCCGTTGGGAATCGCGCTACGGAAGCGACGCCGCCGCCGGCGTCACCGACGATGAGGTACCGTTCGTCGGCGAGAGCGCCGTTCTCGTCGTTGAAGCCGCCGCCAATCCGCCTTCGGGCGTCATTGCGGGCACCGTAGTGACGTTCTCGCTCAGCATCGCAAACGAGGGCGCAAAGGGGGCGCGCGGCGTCGTGGCGGCCGTTCCGCTGCCCGCAGACGCCACCTACCGGAGCGGGTCGTTGCTTGTGGACGGGCGGGCGGTTCCCGAAGACGCCGTCCAGCGCTTTTTTGGTGACGGGCTGGAGCTGCCCGAGATTCCGGCGGGTGGTCGCGCGACCGCCTTGTGGAAGGTCGGCGTACGCTTGGGGATCGGTCCGCTCGTCCTGTTGCCGTCGGTCCGCTCCGCGAACGCGGCAATCGCCGGCGCACGGGCGCTGCGGGTCACGCGACGCAACCAGCGCGAGGGCAGCTTCTCGGCCGAGGTCTCTCGTGCCGAATCGGTCTATTTGGAAGCCAAGCCGCTCATTCCGGTCGAGATACCCGCCGACGAACTGCCGGAAGACGATCTGCCGATCTACGAACTCGACGTTGAAGAGACGCTCGTCTATGAGGCGGCGGATGCCGCGTTATCCGACGCCGCAGCCCCAGCCCCGCCTCCGGCGGAGATCGAGCAGCCGCCGGTTGAGATCGAGCAGCCGCCGGTCGCGGCGGAGCCGCGCGTCGAGCCGAAACCCGTGGCGGAGCCCGAACCTGAACCACAACCCGTGGCGGTGCGGGAAGCGGTGATGCTGTACGGCCGCTTCGATCGTACGACGCTCGTCTTCTTCGAACGCTCCTTCAACGGGTCAAAGACGCCGACGCTGCTTCAACATTGCATCTTCGCAAGCGCGCTTGCATGCACGACCGATACCTCGGGAAATGACTCCGCCGCACTCAAGCGCCATCTGGACGCGCAGTCGCAGGTACTACACCGCATCGCTCTGCATGAAAAACTCGGCAAAAAGGAACCCATCGTGGAATACGCCGGCGCGCTGCTGGCGGAACTCGACACGATCGATCCTGCACCGGTGACGCCGCCACCGAACCGAACGGCCGGAACGGCGCTGCTCGCAACCGAACTTTCGCCCCCGACGCTCGCGGTCGTCAAAAAGATCTTCGAAGAGCGCGAGCGCTGGGATTTCATCAAGGCGCGTCAGCTCACGCTCGCGTTGCAGGCACAACGCGCGATCGTCGACGACGACGCGTTGGGAGCATCGCTTGAAAACGCGCTTCGCGGCTACGCGCAGCTATCGATGACCACGCTGCAGAAATTGTTCGTTCGCATCCGCATCGATCGCACGACCGGGTTGCTCTTCGCGAGCGAGCCCGCGCTCGATGCCGCCGCCCGCGCGGTACTTGCCGCCTTCGCTTCGATCATCGAACGGTGAGGATTCTCCTCGGCATACCGACGGCCGGCTCGCCGGCGGCGCCGTTCATGCAAGCCTTGGAACAAGCGCGGCTGCCTTCGGGAACGAGTTTTGAAAGCTACGTCGTGACCGGCAACTTCGTGCCCGCGCAACGCGATTTGATCGCCGAACGCGCGCTCGCATTGCAAGCCGACGTACTCTTCATGTGCGACGACGATATCGTGATGCCGCACGATGTATTCATGCGCTTGCTGCACGTGCTCGAGGCGGAGCCGCGTTGCGGACTCGCAGGTGCGCTCTATTACTCGCGAGACGGCTTTCGTCCGATGGCCGTGGCGGACTGGAATCCCGACGATACGACGAGCGCAACGGTGCCGGCTTTTGCAAACGATCCGGTTGAGGTCGACGGCGTCGGATTCGGTTGCGTTGCGGTTCGCATGTCCGCGCTCGGGGAATTCGAACCGCCGTATTTTCCCGCGCACGTCTTTTTGGAACCGGCAGCGGCGCGCGTACGCGTGTGCGACGAAGACTATCTTTTCTGCGATCGGCTGCGCAAGCGGGGCTGGAAGGTCATTCTCGACGCCGGGGCGCGCTGCGGACATTACGATCGCGGGCGCGGCCGCGTCATGCCGGACGTCTGGGAGCCGCCCGACGTGACCAACCAACGGCGCATCGCCGTACGACGCGGCGAAGAACACTTGCTCGTGCCCTACGAGCACATTCCGGCGCAAGGCGAAATACATCGACGAGCGCTCGTCGAGTACGTCACGCCGCGCTGAGGAAGCGGCGTCTACCGCAGATCGTTGAGGATGCGGGGCGGCCGCGTTTGATCGCTTCCGCCGATCGAGCGCGCATAGCCCTTCCATCGCGAGAGCGAGCGCAGATTCTCCGCAACCTCGTCGTGAAGCTGCGAGAGGCGCTTCATCTGCTCGTCTCGCACGGAGAAGACGCGCTGCAAGCGCGCATAGATGGTGCGATCGAATTCGGCCGTACGCAGTCCCGTCGTGTCGGCCATGGCATTTTCGAGTTCGTGCATGACGCGGCGGGAATCGGCGATCGCGACGCCCATACGCGGCCAGTCGCGCGCGCGTAACGCAACTTCCAGTTCGTTGCAGAGTTGCTCCAGGCCGCCGACCGTTTGACCGATCGCGTGGAGCTGCTCGTCAGCTGACGGCGGCAAAGGTGCTCGACTCTCCCGAGAACGCCGCGCCCCGGGCCGCCGAAGACGCGGCGGCTGCTGCGCCTTTCTGCGCTTTGAATTGCGCGACGGCTTGCATCCACGTCGTGCGGTAGTCTTGCGCGAAGCCCAGGATGCGTTCCACCCGCGTGGGATCCTTTTGCATGTTCGCCATGACCAGTTCGTGATGCCAGAACTCGTACACGCGGAACAGATTCTTCGAAAGTTCGCCGCCGATCTCCATGTCGAGCGAGCCCATCAATAAGGCACACGCGCGTTGCGCGCGCAGTAGCGCCTTGTGAATGCCCTCGATGTCGCCCGGCGTGCGCGTAAGCTTCTCGTGCGCCTGCTGCGACGCAAGCACGAGCACGTCGAAGATCTTGATGATCAGATCTTCTTTCGACGCCGTCGAGATCGACGTTTCGAGATATTTCTGCTGAGCCGACGAATTCTTCATCGCTCTACCCACCCGACTGCTTAAAGAAGCCGGCAAGCTGACTTTGCAGAGCTTGGTAGCCTGCGAGCTGCGTTTCGGTGGCGACGAACTCTTGGCGCAGTAGATTTGCCTGCTGATTCGCGTTGTCGGTGATTTGTTGGACCTGCTGCTGAATCGTCGTGATTTGCGATGAGTTCGTGTTTTCGAAACTCTGGATGATCGCAACGGTGGGAATGTTCCCGACCGGGCCGCTGTTCAGCAGCGTCGGGAAACCCGTCACGCCCGTCAAGTAGGTGCCGAGCTGCGTCGTGAGGCCGTTCGCACCTTGGAATATCTGCTCGACGGCACTCGCGTTAGCGGCAAAGGCGGCCTGGAATTTCGTCGCATCCAGCGGCTGGAACGTCCCGTCGGTTCCCTGGTATGTCGTCGATTGAATCGGCTGGGTGTTGTTCCCGTTCTGCCCCGTGTTGTTGTTGGAGGTCAGCTGCGTAAACGAACTGCTGAGTTGCAAACCCAGTGACGCGAGCGAGTTATACTGGTTGCCGCTTCCGAAGAAGCCGCTCACGAGACCGACGAGCACGCTCTTGAGATTGGCGACGTCCGAATTGCCCCACAGCACGCCGCCGCCGATCGCCGTCGACTGCACGCCCGAAGTTCCGGGAGCCGATGCCGTGACGACAGGCGGCTGCGTCGCGTTATTGATCTCCGTGATCGCCGCGTTATAGGCGGAGACGAACGTATTGACCGCGTTGACCAACCCGGTGGTGTCTTGCGCGACGTTGATCGTGAACTGCGACGTCGAGTTCGATAGCAGATTGATCTGAATGCCCGGTATCGCGTTGGTGACTTGATTGCTATTACTGTAAACTGTCGTCGTGCCGCCGCTCGGGGTCTGGAGCACGATGCTGGCCTGCGTTCCCAGAGTCGTCGACGCACCGCTCGCCGTCGTCAGCCCCGCTTCCGCCAAGAAGTTGCTCGTGTCGCCGCTCGCCCCAAGGACGATGCTCTGCGTACCGGTCGTTTTACTGACGAGCGTGATCTGATTGGTCGCGCTGTTGTACGATGCAACGACGCCCGCGGAACTCGCATTGATCTTGCCGATGATCGAGGCGAGATTGTCTCCCGTGCTGGAGACGGTGATGGCGACGCCGTTGATCGTAAAGACTCCGGACGTAACGCCCGTGCCTTGGAAGCCAGCATAGGTATAGCTGTTCAAGGCGGCGGCGAGGTTGAGTCCGCCGACGCCGGACGTTCCGGTGACCGTGTACGGCCCCGGACCCGAATCGTTGATCTGCGCTTGATCGAGCTTAAGCACCTGGAGCAGGTTGCCCTGATCGTTCGCGCTTCCTAACGTGATCGGCTTGTTTCCATTCACCACGATCGTGTCGGTAGTACCGTTGTAGCCGATCGTGAACGACGAATCATAGTTCGCCTGTACGGCGGTCTGGATGCGGTTGAGGATCGTTTGAAGCGAATCGGTATTGACGTTGTACGAGACCGCAACGCCGTCGACCGTGATCGTCCCGCTCGCGCCGGCGCCATTGGTCGGCGTGACGGCAGCATAAGAGTCGACCAGCGGCACCGTGTCCGAAGCCAGACCGCTATACGGCCCTTGGGTGATCAGATCGCGAATCGAGTGGCCAACGGAAGCGTTGCTCGTTACGGTCGTCGATGTGGCGATGGTTTCGCTCTTGATCGCGTACGTGCCGGGCGCGGCGGTTTGCCCGGAAATCTCTTGTGCCGTTGCAAACGCCGAGTTGCTCGACGTAGCCGAATAGGACGTGAAGAGCGTGGGATCCGAGAGCGCTCCAAGCGCGTTCTGCACGGAGGTAAAGAGCGAGTTGATGGTAATCAGCTCCGCGTTCGCTGCATTGAGCGTGGCGATCTGCTGATTCAAACCGACCGTCGGCGCGAGCGTGAGCGAGGTCAGCTTCGTGATGATCGAATTGTAATCGATGCCCGACGAAATGCCGGGGAACGATATCGGTGGTACGTTTGTACCGGGAACCTGACTGCTGGACATAAGCCCTCCTTGGCTCTAAGCGGTTTTATCCAATGTCACACCGCCGGTATGATCGAAAAACTTCGCAAGCCCGAGCAGCAATTCGGGTGGGAATTGGGCGACTTCTTTTCCGGTTTTCGGGTCGGTGAAGATCGTGACGATATCCTGGCCGTCGACGCGATACGATACGTGCAACTCGACGGGCTGCGGTGAACCGCTGCTGCCGAAGAGCTTTGCGATGGCAGGGGTGAGCGCTGAGGACCCGTTCGGTGACGACTGGTTTTGTGATGACGAATCAGCGCCGGCTACCGGCGTCGTTGCGGCTGCTTGATCCGACACCGCGGGTGCCGGCGTGCCGGCAGCCGAGGTAATGGCGGAAACATCCATGTGACCACGCTCCTCTGAGTACTCTCTAGAGAGAGTATTCGGACTGGTTGGCCGTATTTTTTAGAGTAATCGGGTCAGAGTCGCGTAAAGGACCGAGCAGCCTCTTGGTAGCCCTGGACCGTATTGACCAGCACCGACAGCGGATCGGCCAGGGGAGCGGTCCGCATCACGAGCCCCCTCCGGTGCTCCTCTCCCACGAGCCACGCGCGCCCCAGGGCAACCGCGATCGACTCCTCGCTCGCGGGGTCCGCGACGAACGCCAAATCGCCCCACACGTCGCCCGCATAGCCTGTTGAGGAGCCCACGATGGGTACGCCGGCGCAGGCCGCGCTCGCCAGCCGGTGCAGGCCCTGCCCGCTCCAAGAGACGTCGAGAACGACGCGGGCCCGGGCCAAGAGCGAGCGACGCTCGCCCTCGGAAAGCTCGCGGGCGGGCAGCCAGATCCCCTGACGGCCGAGAACGGTGCGCAGCTCGGGATAATAGGCGGCATCGACCACGTCGCCGCAGACGATCAGCGGTATCCCCAGCCGTGAAGCCGCCCGCGCGATCAGATAGGCGTTGGATTCCGTGCCGACCGGCCCGAACACCAACGCGAAGTCGTCGTAACCCGTCGCCCACGTGGGGTCGCCGTCGCCGTTGGTGTTAAAGGCAATCGCGGGCACGTGGATGCTCGTTCCGTCGAAGCCGAAATCGGCGCGAAGGCGCTGCTCTTCACGCGCGCAGGTTACGTAGGCGACGCGCGCCGTCGAGCAGAGCAGCTTCACCGAGGCAACGTCGAGCGCGTCGACCAGTTCGTCGTCGCGCAAACGCCGTAACGAAAGCGCGTGCAGATATTCGCCGCGAACGATCTCGTCGTCGGTGTTCTGGAGCAGCCGGCGGAACGTACCCGTCCCGATGGGATAATCGTTCTGCGGATCGTCGGCATAGGCCGTGAGTACGACCGGAGTGCCGGCGTCGCGCGCGGCGTGGATCTGCGCTGCAATGGCCGGCGCATAGCGGAATCCGAAGACGTGGATTAGATCGAAGCCATCGACGCGGAAATGCGACGGAGCGACGATCTCCGCCGAGAAGCCTTCCGCCGTAAGCATGGTCTGCAGCATCGTGACGGCGTCCGTATCGGCATCGCGCACGCGCAAGAGGTCCTCGCGCGCGACGAGCGCGACCCGGCCCGCGGAGCCTCCGGTCGCAGCCGGCACCGTCACGTGCGACGCCCGCGCCGAGCGCGGCCGTGCGCGCACCGCGAATGACGACGCCTCGCCAGCGTCGTCGAGGTCGTACGAGAGCAGCACTTCGATCGGCAGCGGCGCCGCGACCGAAACGCGGCGTTCTCCCGGCTCGGCCTGCGATTCCAAGAAAATCGCCGTGCCGCAATCGGGAGCGTTCACGCGAGGGCCGACGTAGAGGTCGCATCGGCCGGGCGCGTCGACTTCGACCTTGTCGAGACCGAACCACGCGCGGGCGTCCACCGCTTCTTCTTCATTCGCAGCAACGGCCAGCGTGCGCCCGTTGCCGACGCTCAAGTACGCGGCACCGTTGAGCGCGCCGCGTCCGCGCACGACGACGTCTCCGGAAAACGCGAAACGCACGGCGTAGGCGTGCGGTGCGATATCCAGCAGCACCTCGCGAGCGGGAGCGGTTCCCAGCCACCCGCGTTGCTTCGCACGTTCCAAGCGCTGCTTGAACGTTACGTCTTCGGAAAAAAGACGCTCGCCGAACCCGTTTTCATTGCGCGCGACGATCAAGGAGCGCAGCCAGGGCTCGATCCGCGCTTCGATCGCCTCGACGACGCCGTCGTCGAGATCTTTCAAATGCGCCGGCCAGATGAACGGGCTGAGCTCTCGCTCCAGCAACATCGTGCCGTCCACGACAATAAAGGGAAGTACCGCGATTTCGTCGCCTTCCGCAAAGACCAAGTCGACGATAGCAAAGAACTTTTGCGCGAGCGCCGTTTCGAAGCGCGCGTACGCAAGCCGATCCGCACGAACGAACGCTTTCTGCCGCTCGCGATCCCGCGTGAAGCAAAGCCGGTCGGTTTTAAAATCGTATCTCACGATGCAGCCGTCCCCAGCATGCGTCGCAGCGCGCTCGGACTCGAATCTTCGATTTCCGCCACGGCCCGGCGCACCGGCGTCTGCGGCTCTTCATCGGTCACCACGATCTCCGGCATGCTTTCGGGAGCCATGCCGAGCTTCGATGCCGCGCGCTCGATGCGGCGAGCGATCACGTCCGGATCGGCACCGGCTCCGACCGTCAGGTGAAGTTCCACGCGATCGGCAGCGGTAAACGCGCGCATGTACCGGCGTACGAACGGCGCCATCCGCTCCCACTCGACGTCGGTTTCGACGCGTCCCCAAAGCACCAGCGGCATCGCGTCGGACGTCTCCATACGCTGTACGAACGGAACGAAATGACGCGCAGGATCGAAGCCGCGACGGATCGCTTCGGAGGGCTGATAACCGTTGACGGGATACGTTGCGGGATAGCCCCACTTCTTGGAAAAGACGCTCCAGTTTCCGTGCATCGACGCGGCGTAATCGACGTTGTTCGCCGCAAAGCTCTGGCTGCCGAAATGATGGATGAACACGTCGTCGCACACGTAGATCTTGTAACCGGCGCCGCGCACGCGCAAGCAATAATCGTCGTCTTCGAAGTTTCCGGCGCCGAAACTTTCGTCTAGGCCGCCGACGTGCTCCAGCACGGTACGGCTGATGCACAAGCAAAAGCCGATCGCGCGATCGGTGACGTATCCTCGCCCACGATAACGCTTAGCACGCTCCCGCGCGTAGGCGTGGAGGCCGGCGTCGCCTTCGTAGATCGCATCGTAGATCATCTGGTGGCCGACCACGCGATTGCTGCGGGGAGCGGTTACCCCGACGCCCGCAACCTGCGCGAACGGCCGAAGCAGGCCTTCGATCCACCCGTCGCTCACGATCACGTCGTTGTTCAAGAGGATGACGTGCTCGCCGCGAGCGACGGCGAGGCCGTCGTTGTTACCGCCGGCGAAGCCGCGGTTTACGGGATTATAGACGACTCGCACGTGCGGATCGTCGATCGCCCGCAACATCTCGAGGGTTTCCGGCCCCGAGCCGTTGTCGACGACGATCACTTCATACGGCTCGGATGTGCGTTCGCGGATCGAATCGAGCGCGAGTTTGGTAAATGCGGGCGCGTTCCAACTCAGCGTGACGATCGAGACGAGACCTCGCTGCAATTCGGGCAGCCCCGACCGCTCCTCGACGAGTTCGTCCCGGTGCAATTCGTCCAAACGCAAGCCGTGCTCGCGCGCAAATCCCGCATCTTGCCCAACGGGCGGCAGATCGGCAATCGCGCTTCCTGCGCCGCGCGTCCCGACCTGGAGCGGCAACGCGCGCATGGCGAGGTCTGCAACGGCGGCATCCCACGTATCGAACGGCTGCAGTTCGAGATGCGCCGGGAACTTTTCCAACGAAAGCAGCGTGCATCGGGCGTCGGGTGCCAACGCGCGAACATTCTCTCCCAACGGCAATCGCTCGGAGGTCGTAGCGGCGGCACACGTAGACGAGTTTTCGACTTGGCGGATCAATTCTTCGAGCCAACCGTCGCGCACCGCCGTTTCGGCATGCACGAATGCGGCGTACCGAAATCCTCGCACGCGTAGCGCGTCGTTCACCGGATCGAGCTGCGCGGTGGTGCCGACCGTTATCACGCGTTCCACCGGCACGGATGTCGCATCGATAAAGCGCTCGCCCCGGTCGCTTGCCGCTGCGGAGTGCACGACCAGCGTCACGGGCGGAATGGGCCACGTCTGGAGATCGATTCCCCCACGCGTCGTGCGCTGCATGTGACGCACCGCGCCTTGGCGCACGCGTTGCGCCACGACGTCGAATTCCACGCCCTCGGGGTGGCGTTCGCGAAGCATCTCCGCGTTCCAAATCGTTTTGCGGAAGCGCTGTGCGCCCGATTGCGATTCGAAATGATAGAGCGACGCGCGCCCGTCGTAGACCACGCGCAAACCTTCGGCCCGCACCTTCAGGCAGTAATCGACGTCTTCGTAACCATTCCAAAACGCCTCGTCGAGGCCGCCCAGACCAAGGTAGAGATCGCGTGGTGTCACGAGACAGGCGCCGGTTACGGCCGCCATATCGCGCGTCACGACGACTCGCGGATCGTTCGCAGGCAACTTATAGTCCACGTGCAGCGCGACGAAATTCAGCCGCGAAAGAAAGACGGGACTGATTGCGACGCCGGCATGCTGGACGGTCTCGTTGGGAAAGAGCAGCCGCGCTCCGACGGCGCCGACGCCCGGTTCGGCAGCGGTCTTTAGCAGTCGTGCGAGCCAGCCGGGATGCGCCTGGGTGTCATTGTTGAGAAGGACGAGAAACCGCCCTTGCGCCAGACGCGCGCCTTGATTGTTTGCACCGGCGAAACCAAGGTTCGTTTCGTTGCGAACCACGCGAATCCACGGAAATGCAGCGAGTACCTCCGGCGTTTCGTCGGTCGATGCATTATCGACCACGATCACCTCACCGTCGCCCGCGTTGGCAAGCGTCGGAGGCAGCGTTTCGAGGCAGCGCTTCGTGAAGGCCGCCTTGTTAAAAACGGGGATGACGATCGAGTAGTCGAGCACGACGGGGTCTAGTGCAAAGCCACGTCGGCGACGCGCGCCGCGTCGGCAAAGCGTTGCTGGCGCAAATAGAATCCGGCGAGCGCAACGCTTCCTCGCTGACGGTCGGCCTCTGCGGCGCGCATATAGCTTTCCTCGGCAGCCTGCACGTCGCCGCGCGCTTCGAAGAGCTCCCCGCGCATCACGAGCGCTTGGACGTCGTTCGGCATTTCGGCAAGTAAGTGCCCGATCGCGAGCATCGCGTCATCCACGCGCGACGCGTCGCGATGCAGCGTCGCACGGAAGAGTTGCGCGTTTGCGAACACGTCCTCGGCTTCCGTATGCACGTGATCGAGATGCGCGAGCGCACCTTCGATGTCCCCGAGTTGATGCGCCGCAACGGCAGCGTTATACCGAAGATGCGGCTCTTCTTGCAGTCGCAGCCCCGCTTCGGCGAACTGCCGCGCTCGCTCCCAGTCTTTCTCCTGAATCGCTTGGTACGAGCGGCGGACGAAATCGGGCGGCAGCTTCGGCTCGGTTTCACGCTCGCGCGCGAGCAGGCGTTCCAGATCCGCCATCCGGTTGTTGGCCCGGTAGAACGTTTCGAGCGGGTTTACGACCTCGGCGCTTCCCGGCGAGCGCTCGGCGGCGAGTTCGTAATATCGGAGCGACGGCATGCCGTGCTTTTCCGCGATTTGCGCGGCTGCAGAAAGCAACGCCGCAGCGCCCTCGTCGCTCAGATCTCGATGAACCGTTTCGATCGCCGCAAGCGCATCCATCCCGCGGCGATGACGCAAGAGAAAATTCACGTAGTCGATCGCCGTCATGTCGCTGTGATGCGTTTCGAACGCCCGGCGAAACACGCCCTCGGCTTCGTCAAAACGCTGTTGTCGATCCAGACACCGGGCGAGATTGACCATGAGCGGTTCGACGTTAGGAGCATTATCGAGGCCCTTCTGGAACCACTCGCTGCCGCTCTTTTCGTCGCCTTGCGCTACGTAACTCGCACCGATTTCGGAATACGCCTTCCAGATGTAGACCTGGTCGTCGAGCACGAATTGCAGGTGCGCGTATTTCCCGTCTTCGATCGCCGCCAAGTAGGCTTCGCGCGCCTCTTCGTAGCGCCGCTGAGAGACCAGCGCCTTGCCCAATTGAAAATGTGCGTTTGCATAGTGCGGAGCGATTGCCAGACATTCACGGGCGATCTCTTCGCTTTTTTTCGCATCGCCCAGCTTATCGCCGTAGACTTCCGAGAGCAGCGAGAGCCCGTTCGGGATAAAGCCGCGCATGCGCCCCGCGTTGATTTCGCGCATCTTTTCGAGCGCGTCGCGCGCCTGTTCGAAATCGTCGACCAGAAACGCCGTGGATCCCAAATTGAACCAGTGGAACGGATCGTCGGGCTCGCGCTCGGCGGCGGCGCGAACGATCTCCAGATTGCGCGCGCCCTTATTGCGTTGCGCGACCACGTCTTTGAGATAGCCGTGATGGATGATCGAAATCGGCGCCATGCGCCCCTGCAGCCCGTCGGCGCTGTTGTTCACCGAAGGGAATTCGTGAATCAGGCCGCGGAAGCGAATTTCGGGGCAGTTCGGAAAGATGCGAATGAGAGCGTGCGACATCGCGCCCGTGCCGCGGTAGTCGTCCGATTCGTTGAAGCAGCGCACCCAGATGGCCTCGTGGTACGCCTCGGCGTGCTTGACCTGAAGCAGAGCCGGCTTTGAAGCCGGGGTCAGCTCCTCGTCCGCATCCAGGAACATGATCCAGCGAAAGCGCGCCCCTTCGATCGATTGGTTGCGCGCCCACGCGAAGTCGTTGCGCCACTCGCGATGGATGACGGTCGCGCCGAACGACTCGGCGATCTCAACCGTTCGATCCGTGCTGCCCGTGTCGCAGACGATGATCTCGTCGACGACGTCCGCAACGCTCGAAAGGCACTGCGCCAAGAACCGCTCTTCGTTCTTGACGATCATGCACAAGCTCATGCCTGGAGGCAATTGCACGCGGCCGGCCGGCACCGCAGCCAATCCAAACGGCTGCCCGCTCGCTTCCGCGGGCGCGGGCGGCGACGCAGACGCTTTCGCTTGTCGCTTGACGTTCACACGAAGGGGCATCGTTCTTTTCTTCGGTTTTGCGCGCCCTTTGCGTTAGAGGCGACGAGCAGGCGCCACATAGGCGCTAGTGCGGCTCTGCAGGGTTCCGCTTCGCGGAACCTGTGGCGTTTCGGCCTTCGGCCGAATCCGCAGGCAGCAGGAGCAATTCCACGGATGGAATTGCGAGGAGCGGCGCACGAGTGGCTATGTGGCGCCTGGTCGTCGCTATTATACGCCGGCACATCAGGCAAAATGAAAAGAGGGGCGTCGCCGAAGCGACACCCCTCTTACTGCGAGCGTTCCGAAGGTTATCGGAACAGACCCAGTACCGATTGCGCGTTTGCGTTCGATTGTGCCAAGACCGAGGTGCCGACTTGCACCAGGATCTGCAGCTTCGTGAACTCGGTCGTTGCTTGGCCGACGTTGAGGTCGCGGATGTTGGATTCCGCCGCCTGCAAGTTGGTGGCTGCAACGTTGTCGTTGTCCTTGTCGATGTTGAGCCGGACCACGACGGCACCGATTTGCGCCTGCTGGTTGAGCAGCGTTTGCAGTGCTTGGTCGATCTGACCGATGGCATCTTCTGCGCCGAGCGACGGGCTGTTCGAGGACGAGACCGCCACGTTGACGTTCGAGATGCGAAGTGTCTGCGTGTTCGTTGCTTGAATGCCGAGCTGGATGACGTCGCCTTCGTCGGCGCCCGATTGGAAGTTGAATGCGGGGTTGTTCGGGTTCGTCAGGGCTGCGACGTTCTGGCTGATCTTGATGAACGACGTCGTACCGACGTCGGCCGTTGCGAACGAGCCGATCGTGATCGAGACGTTCTCGAAGTCCGCCGAAACCGACTGGGCCGCGAAGAGCGTCGAGTCAACCGAGATCGCACCGGTCGCCGAGTTGATGAACGTTTCTTGAACGGCGATCGAAACGCCGGTGTTAATAACCTGGAGTTCGATCGTGCCGTCGACCGTCGCGTACGTACCACCGGCGGTGGCGGCGTAGGCGCTTGCCGAGCCGATGGTGGTCGCGAAGTTGCCGGTCGCGTTCGCGCTGACCGACGCGGCCAGGAAGCCATAGTTCACGCCGTTGACCGTCGCGATGTTGCCGTTGCTGGCAAGCGCGGCGTTCGCCGTGACGTTCACATACGCGGCCTGCTGCGGCTGGAAGCCGGAGTGGCTTCCGTCGAGCAATGCCTGACCGTTGAAGTTGGTGTTTTGCGCGATACGATTGACTTCGAGCAACAGCTGCGAAACTTCGGTTTGAAGGTTCGTGCGGTCGTTGTTGCTGTTGATGTCGGACGCAGCTTCGACAGCGAGATTGCGAATACGCTGAAGAATGTTGGTCGTCGTCGTTAACGCGCCGAGCGCGACTTGCGCCGCATTGTTGGCGTTCTGAACGTTCGAAGAAGCTTGATTGAACGCATCGACCTGCGTTTGCAGGTTCGTCGAGATCGCAAGCCCAGAGGGATCATCCGCTGCGGTGTTGATGCGCAGGCCGGACGACAGTTGGGTTACGACGTTTTGAAGCGACTCTTGATTGCGATTGAGGTTTAACTGGACGTTGTTTGCCAACAGATTGTTGGCAATGCTCAGACCTTGACCCATTTTTTCCTCCATGATGTGCGCGAAGATCGATCAAACGCGCGTTACTAGACATGTCCTGGAGGGGAGCATCCTGTCCCCTCTACCGATGGTATCGGAGCGCCGCAGCGAGACTTTAGTGGCCGGGGTGTGGATTTGGCGACTTTTTACGAGGCTGGAGCTTGGCCTTGGAGGCACCCAGGGTCGCGTGGGTGGCAGCCGGCTCGGAGGGCGCGCCGCTGGCGGCCTGGGCGGCCGCGCGGTTCGCGCGCTGGATCTCCTCGTAAATCTCGGAGCGGTGAACGGGCACCTCACGGGGCGCTTCGATCCCCAGCTTGACCTGATCGCGATCGACCGCGACGATGACGACGCGAATCGAATCCCCGATCATGATGGATTCGTTGATCTTCCGGCTGAGAACGAGCATGTCAGGCCCTCCGTGGCGATGCTCGGGGAGCTTCTAACTAGCTTGCGGGCTGGCCTTCCGCGGTGGCCTGCTTCCGGGGGATCGGGTGGCGGGTCGAGTAACCCGAGCTTTCAAGCATGATCTGGCGCGCCTTGCGGCTGCGCAGATTGACCACGATCGGGGCGAGCAGGTTGATCGTCATCTCTTCGGCGTTTTCGGTGACCACCACGACGCAAAGCATCGTGAAATCCGAGGGATCGGCGATTTCGAGCGCCGCGACCACGTAGGGCGGCAGCTTCGGGTTGTAGTCTTCGAAGATGTAGTACGGATCGGTGGTCGGCAGCGCGACCTTCGGGTCGTCGATGCTCTGGAGCCACACGAAACTTGCGTGAGATTCGAGCGTGAGGGCGAGCCAGCGGCGCAAGTTCGGGAAACCCGGGATGCCCCACGGGAATTCGATCACGTCGCTCGCGGAGAACGTGCATGCACCGAATCGCGGAAATTCGATCGTCTGCGTTTGGCTCGTTTCCATGCCGGTTTCCATAATGCTCAACGCCGGTATTTCCTCTCGCTAATCTATAGGTAGTCGAAGAGCGTCTTGGCCTCTAGGCGCGACGTGGTCGCGTAGGCGGCTTGTAACACCGTTTGCGTCTTCGAGAAATCCGACGTTACCTTAGCAATATCGGCATCTTCCAGATTCGACTGCACGGTCGTGTCGTTAAGGACCTGTGAACTCGCCGTCTGGGTCAGGTCGGAGACGTTTTGAAGGGTGGCTCCGATCGTCGCGCGGGCGCTCAGCGTCTGGTTGATGGCGTTGTCGAAGTCTCCCAATTGCGTCGAGACGAACGACGTGGTGCTCGCCTGTCCGACCAAGCCGAAGGCTTCCACGAAATTCCCGGAATTGGTCGCACCGGTACTCGGCACGTCCTGGATCTGGAACGGCACGGGCGGATTCGAGCTGCTGGTGAGGCTGAGACGCTGCGTTTGATAATTGAACGAAGCCGTAACGCCGATGGCGTTTGCCGCCGCGTTGATCTTCGTCACGATATTCGCCATCGTGTCGGTCGGCAAGAACGTCACGTTCACGCCGCTCGTGCTCGTCCCGTCGGCGATATTGATCGTGACGTCACCGGTCGAATCCGGTTTCAACGGCGTAGCGAGTATCTGCGGCACCGAGCCGGTGCTCAACTGGGTCAGCGTCGTCGTGGTGGCCACGCTCGTCGCGGGAAGGTTCACGCGCGTCTGGCTCTCGTCGACGACGGAGCTATTCTGCAACGAATCGCGCAGGGCGATCAAGGTTTGAAACACGTCGGGCGAACCGTCTGTCGCACCGAAATTGAACGCCTGCTGCAGGGTGACGCCCGTGGGAACGCTGGTTCCGTTGGGCAATTCCTGCGTTTGCTGGACGACGTTTCCTTGCGAGGTGACGCTCGAAATCGGGCTGCCCTGGGTCTGCACGAGCGGAACCGACGACGGTACGTTCGTACCGGCGAAGACGTACTTGCCGTCGTACTGGGTGTTCGCAATGCCGACGGCTTCTTGCAGCAACTGATCGATTTGCTTCGCGATGTCTTGACGCTGCGACGCATTGACGGTGTCGCTCGCACCCTCGACGGCCAGGTTGCGGGCGCTCTGCATGACGTTCGTCAAGCTCGAAAGCGCGCCGTCGACCGCGGTTAGCTGCGAGTTCAGATCGCTCAGGTTCTTCCCGAGCTGCGTCTGCACCGCATTGTCGGCGCGCACCGTAAGATCTTGCGCGATAACCGTGGGATCGTCGGAGGGTGCGTTGAGCGATTTGCCCGTCGACAGTTGCTGCCCTTGGTTCTGATATGTGGCGGTGAGATTGTCGATCGAGGCCGTCTGTGCGTCGTAGATCGTCGAAGTTGCAATACGCATCGGTTAGAACTCCCTTTCCCTACCCGACGCCGAGTCCGGTAATGACCGTGTTGAGCATCTGATTCAAGGCCGCGATCGTCTTGGCGGCAGCCGCATAGGCGTTCTGGTACTTGATCAGATTTTGGGTCTCTTCATCCAGGTTGATCCCCGAAATGCTCTGGCGCGTCTGGTTGATGTTGTTTGCGAGCGACGTCTGGGTCTGATTACCCGTAATCGCCGTTTGTGTGTCGATGCCGACCTGCGTGATCGTCTGTCCGTAGAACTGCTGCAGGGTCTGCACTTGTGCGCTGGTGACGCTAAAATTGGCCGCATGATTTTGCGCCGGAGTGAACGTGACCGATTCGATCCCCGTCGCGGGATTGATCGTGATGCCGGTCACGGTGACGTTCTCTTGCGGCGCGGCGCCGCCGGGCTGCGCGTCGATCGTCAGCACCTGGCCGACCTGAACGTTGGTAACGCCGGACGGGAGTGCGACCGTCATCGCCGTTCCCGCGACGGCCGCCGTCGTGCTGATCGTTTCCAGCGCCGGAATGCCGACGTTGGCTTGGAACATTTTCACCAGCGCGTTGGCGCCGCCGTTGTCGCTTGCCGCGAAGGCATTGTTCGCGCCTTGCACGACGCCGTTGATGTTCGAAGCGCCGAGTACGCCGACCAGCGAAACCGCCGGCGTACCGGCGACAAAGTTGCTGTCCGTGATCGTGAACTGCGGCGTTTCGGCGTTGCCTTGCTGCTTGCCGCGCAGCACCAGATCTTCGTTCTGGGGATCGCGCGCAAAGACGATGCGCTGCGAGTTCGGATCGAACGACGCCGTGACGCCGGTGTGCGCGGCGTTGAAGTTCGAGACGAAGTCGTTGATCGTGTCGGAGTTCTGGCCGGCCGTCGTATTGTAGTTGAACGTGCTCGTCACGCCGTCCACGCTGACCGTGAGCGTACCGATCAGCGGCGCCGCCGGCGGGTTTGCGAGATTGCCGTTGTTGGTCAGCTGCTGCGAGGTGTCGACGGTGTTATTCGACGAGTTGAGCGGAACGACGAGGTTGCCGGCGCTGGTGTTCGCCAGCGAGACGGGCAACTGGGTCGGATCGGTGATCGCGCACTGGATATTGCCCGCCGTAATGGGCTGACCCGCGACGAGGGGCTGGAAGAGCGCGGTTCCGGGCTGGCCGTTTTGATCGAACCCGGCCTGCGTGATGCGATTGACTTCGTTCGAAAGCGCGCCCGCGAACTGATCGAGCTGCGTCCCGTAGGCGGCAAGCTTGTTGTTGTAGAGGTCTTGCAGCGCGCCCAACTGACCCGAGCCGAGCGGAATCCCCGGCGTCGTCGACGTCGGAGCCGGATTGGCGAAATTGATTTGGAACGTGGGCGTGCCGTTCGTCGCCTGCCCGATGATCGGATTGTTGAGGTGATATGTCACCGTGTCGTTCACGAGCGCCTGCCCGTTGACCGTGACCAGCGTCGAACCGTCCGCCTGAATCGACGTGTTCGTCGAGAGATATTGCGAAAGCTGGTCGATCAGATAATCGCGCTGATCTTTGAACGTGTTGGGGTTGTCGCCCACGGCGGTCGAAGCGCGGATCTGCCCGTTGAGCGCCGCGATCTGATCGAGGATCCCGTTGACCTTCGTCACCAGCTGATCGCCCTGCTGCATGACCTGGGCTTCGGCATTGGAGATGGCGCTCGACGAGTTGTTGAGCGCGCTCGCCAGCGTCTGTGCGGCATTAAGGACGTTGGCCCGCGACGCGCCGGGATTTCCGCTGCCGGCCTGTGAGACCAATTGCGAGATTGCGGTTTGAAACGCCGCGTACTGCGTCCCTACGCCGGCGTTCGGATCGCCGAGTTGCGACTGCACGCCTTGAAGCATCTGCTGCTGCGTCTGGTAAAAATTCTGCGACGACGACGCACCGCGGAACATCGCGTCGTACGTATCGGAGTGGATGCGCTCGATCTGCGAAATCGTCACGCCTTGACCGGCGGTGCCGGGTACGTGCGTCGCCATGAACGGCGAACCGACGAGCGGCGTCTGCTCGGTGAAATCGACCTGCTGGCGCGACGCACCGGGTGTATTGACGTTCGAAATGTTATCGCTCGTCTGATTTTCGGCGACGGAGAACATGTTGAGCGCGTTGCCCATCATGTCGATGCCGAAGAACGTGCTTTGCGGGAAGAACGAACTCATGCTTTGCTGCTCACCAAGACGCTATTGGAGGGAGGCGGAACGTAACCGCGCCGCTTGTACGTACCGGGGCCGTCGTTGTGGGCTTTCTGCAACGCCGAGGTTACCTTCATCAGGCGGTCCATGCCGCTGAGGATCAACGCCTTGTTGTTGTTGGTCGTAATGCCAAGCGCGATCGAGGTCGTCGTAAGCTCCACGAGCCGCTGGTTGAGTACCGGCCACATCGCGCGCGGCGCATAGCCGCAGACTTGACGCAAGGTCAAGGCGCCGAATCCGCGGACCTGCATGCCCCGGCGCGTCCCGGAGGCCGACTGATAGGCTTTGCGCGCCGTATCCAGCTCGCGTTCGATCGTGGCGATCTTCTCGACTTCGTTTTCGACCAGCGCCTGCGTCAGACGCGTCGAAGCGTCGGCAACGCGCGAAAGCAGCGCCGATTCAACCTGAAGGGCATTCGCGAACGCTTCCCAGGAATCGCTCACGGATCGATCCTCCCGTCGACTTGCACTTTGGACTCTTTGCTCGCATCGGCGAGCACCTGCGATTTGAGCTGCTCTTCGAGCACTTTGGCGATACCGAGCGAACCGCTTTTTGCGATCGCTTGGGCGCGCTCGTCGGAGAGCATCGACTGCCAGGTCTCTTCCGAAGCCGATTCCTTTCCGAAGATCGAATCCTTCGGAACGGTCTCTTGCATCGAGTTCATCACCATCTGCATAAAGACGCCTTCGAGTTGCGTCGCCGCTTCGTGCAAACGCTTGAGCGCCTGCTGCTGTTCGGGCGTCAGTTTCTGCGTCTGTTGCGCGGCCCCAGCGGCTTGAACCGCCTTGCCGATATCTCCGATGCCGCTCATTATTGGATCTCCAGGTCGGCCTGCAGCGAACCCGCGGCGCGAAGCGCTTGCACGATCGCGATCAGGTCGCGTGGCGAGACGCCGAGCGTATTGAGGGCTCGTACGACCGACGCGAGCGTTGCTGCGCCGGCGATGAACGAGAGCTGTTTTCCGTGCTGCGTCGCGTTGATCTGCGAGTTGCTCTGCTGCGCCGTCTGGCCGTTCGCGAGCGGATTGGGTTGGACCACTTGATTCTGCGTGGTGATCGTGATCGTCAGGTCGCCGTGCGCAATCGCGCAGGGCGCAAGCTTGATATCGCCGCCGAAAACCACGGTTCCGGTGCGCTCGTTCATGACGACTTTGGCGACCTCGTCCTGCGTGAAGCGCAGATCGGAGGCGTCGGCCAGGAACTGAACCGGATTGTTCGCGTACGCGGCGGGAAGCGTCACGTGCACCGTTTCGGCATCCATCGCAAATGCGGTTCCGGCACCGAAACGCCCATTGAGCACGGAGGCGAGATTCGCCGCCGTCTTAAAATCGGGCGTGGTCAACACGTAGTTGAAGCCGTTCTGACCGTTTTCCAGTGGCGTGATCATGTCGCGCGCGACGATGCCGCCGTTGGGAATGCGTCCCGCGCCCGTGAAGTTCTGAGCGACGCCCGATCCGTTCGATCCGGCCAAGAATCCGCCGACGGAGACCGGCCCTTGGGCAGTCGCATACACGAGATTGTTTGCTGCGCGCAACTCCGTCAAGACGAGCGTTCCGCCCTGAAGGCTGGTCGCGTCGCCCATTTCGGAGACCGTCACGTCGATGTTGTCGCCCGAATGCGCGAACGGCGGCAGGGTCGCGGTCACAATGACGGCCGCGACGTCGCGCGTGCGCACGGCGTTCTGCGAGACCGAGAGCCCAAAGGATTGCAGGATGTTCTGGATCGTTTGGCTGGTGAAAATCACCGAGGTCGAGTCGCCCGTGCCTTGGAGGCCGACGACAACGCCGTAGCCCACGAGCTGGTTGCCCGTAACGCCCTGCACGTGAGCGATATCCTTGACGTGAACCATCTTGTCGTTGATCTGCGCATACGCGGGCGCGCCGGCCATAGAAACGGCAAGCGCGAGGCTGACGAGCGCGGTCACGAGTCTTTTGATATGGTTCATCATCGCATCACTCTAGAACAGCCAGCCCAGGATCCGGGCCAGCAGTCCCTTGTTCTTCATGTTGTTTCCGGTGAATTCGGCGTGGACGTTCGCAACGCGCGAGGCAAGGATCGCATCGGCGCTCGAGATATCTTCCGGACGAATCGTTCCGGTGATATGCAGCGTCTGCTTGCGGCCGTTGATGACGACGCCTTGGTCTCCGGCGATCTCGAGCGCGCCGCTCGGCAGCACGTTGGTTACCGTTGCCATCATCGTCGAGGTGAAGGAATCCTGACCCGTCGCCGATTGCTGCGTCGAGGTGCTCGCCGCGTCGTTTGCCGCCAGATGCATCAAAATCGGGGGATTCGACGATCCGCCGATCGCGGCGCTCGGCCCGAGCGAGAATTGCTTCTGGCTGCTGTAGTTGTTCGTATGCGAATTGGCGTCGTTGAAATCGAACTGCACGTAGACCAGGTCGCCGATCTGCTGCGCGCGATGATCCGGTCCGAGACGCAGCGGATGTCCGGGACCGGCGGGCGGCGGTGCCGCCTGGTACAACGTATCGGCCGGAGCGGCCAGCGGCACCAGCGCCAGCAATGCGGTTAAAGCGACGATTCTTCGCATCATTGTGCTCCCGAGAGATCGAGTTCGACGCGGTCCGGCCCGACGACGGTGCCGGAGAGCGTTTTCTGCGTTTGCGGGTTGTAGACCGAAATCTCGTCACCGAGGCCGCCGCTGCTTCTCGCGACGACGTCGGCCACGACGGAGACTCCGCCGTCTTGCACGATCATGACGATCGTGCTGCCCGCTTTGACGATTTGGTTGACCTGCGTGCTTTCGATGGGGATGGCCTGACCGGCCCGGGTCGCGCTCAGCACGCGGCGTCCGATCAGCGCTCGCGTACCGTTGATGCGCTGGCCATCGAAGGGCACGCGCGCCATCTTAACGTCGCTCGAGCTCAAAACGGTTCCCGGAACGAGATCGTGCGCGGCAACGGCGGTATAGACGTACTTCTGCACGCGATAACCGACGAAGACTTCGCGCACGAAGTGGCCGTTTACGTCGATTTCGATCGGGACGTTCACGTAGGACGGATTCACGAGCGCGCTGCCGCGAACGAGCATGAGGCTGCCCGCGGGCACCGTCTGATCGGGAATCGGAAACGCGGGAATCAGCGACACGTCGCCGTGGAACGACAACCCGGCGAGCGCCGGCTTTGCGAGCGCTTCGAAACGCTTGCCGGAAATATGCTGCACCGTCGGGCCGGCGCACGCCGCAGCCACGCATTGCGAGAATGCGAGGGCGGCGGCGGCGACGGCGACGATCGTGCGCATGGTTTAGTTCACGCTTATTGGAACGGCGGCAGGTTGACGGCGGTCTGCAGCATCTGGTCGGCCGAGCCGATCGCTTTGGAGTTCGCCTCGTACGCGCGCTGCGCTACGATCATATTGACGATCTCGTTGACGACCTGGACGTTCGAACCTTCGAGATAGCCGCCTTGCAGGTTGCCGGCGCCGTTGAGTCCCGGCGTCGCGACGATCGGCGGTCCGCTTGCTGCAGTCTGGGTGTAGATGTTTCCACCGGTGATCGGGGAGAGGCCGGCGGGATTCACAAAACGCGCGAGCGTGATCTGGCCGAGCGTCTGCGGCTGATTCGTACCCGGCACTTGCGCGCTCACCGTGCCGTCTTGGCCGATGCTGACCGATACCGCGTTTTGCGGAATCGTGATCTGCGGCTGCAAGAAGTAGCCATTAGCGGTCACGAGCGTGCCGTTGTTATCTTCTTTGAATCCGCCGTCGCGCGTATAGCCGGTCGTACCGTCCGGCAGCGTGACCTGGAAGAACCCGTCGCCTTCGATTGCAACGTCGAGCGGATTGCCCGTCTGCTGCAGCGAGCCTTGCGAGAAGATTTTCTCGGACGACGCAACCTTGACGCCCAGGCCGACCTGCTGGCCGACCGGAACGACGGACGCGCCGACGGGCGTGCCGGGCGCTTGGATTTGCTGGTACACCAAGTCTTGGAAGCGCGCTTGATTGCCCTTGAATCCCGTGGTGTTCACGTTCGCCAAATTGTTGGAGATCGTGTCCATGTTGTATTGCTGGGCGATCATCCCGCTTGCCGCGCTATAGAGGGCTCGCATCATGATGGTTTCGTGCTCCTACCTATGGGGTTTTCGCGACTTGCGAGATCGCGTATTGGGTGGCGTCGTCTTGTGCTTTGATCGATTTCTCGTTGGCGTCGAACCAGCGTTCGGCGGTAATGAGATCGACCATCGAGCGAACGACGTTGGAGTTGCTCTTCTCGAGAAAGCCTTGCTGGACGCTTACGTTCGTCGCCGGGCCCGCTCCGGCGTTACCGCTCGGCACGAAGTTGTTCGCGCCTTCGGGACGCAGATTGACGAGGTTCGAAAACTGCGTCAGCTGCAGTTGCCCGACGGAGATGCCGTTCTGCGTGATCGTTCCATCGTGGCCGACGGCGAAATCGCCGCTCTGCAGTTGAATCGGCGCGCCGTTGGTGCCCATCACCGCATTGCCGTCCTGCGTACGCAGCACGCCGCCGCCGTCGAGAACGAACTCGCCGTTACGCGTGTAGCGGATGCCGTTGGGCGTTTGAATCGTAAAGAATGCGGCGTGATTGCCGGTGATCGCGAGATCGAGCGGATTGCCCGTCGTCTGCAGCGCGCCGCTACGAAAATCGTTCGGCGTATCGTAGACTTGCGAGCCCGTTCCAAGCTGACCGACGAACTGCGTGACGGGGACGCCCGGAAGCGGGTTCGTCGCGGTCTTGCCGGGATCGGTTTGAATGCGGTAGATGCCAAGCGTCGGCGCGGACTGCACTTGCAGAAGCGTCTGCCGGAAACCGCCCGTATTCACGTTCGCGAGGTTGTTCGCGATCGCGTCCACTTGGCTCTGTGCTACGAGCGCCCCGCTCGCAGACGTGTACAAGCCACGTACCAAAAGAAAAAACCTCCGCACGAACGGGTTGTCCGGGGACTCCGGACGTTCGTGAAGCCGTCAATCGGTCGGGCTTCACCGCGGCCCCCGCCCTCGTGCAAAGGCAGTCCAGCCGCTTACCATTGGGTCATCGGCGCGCGGGCCGACGGATTTTAGCTAGAACTGCATCCGCTCGACTTCGGTGTAGGCGTCCATGATCTTATTGCGGATGGCAATCGTGAACTGCATCGAGAGGGCCGCCTCTTCGACAGCCTTCACGGTACCGGCTTCGTCGTGGGTCTTGCCCAGGGCGAGGTCCGTGGACATCTGCTGAGCATTGACCATCTCGTTGTTGACGTTGCCGATCATCGACTTCAAGGTGTCCTTGAACGAGGCGGCACCTTCCGCATCGCTCTCGCCGCCCGGCAGCGGCTGGACTTTGGGCGCCGCATTCGGCGCGATGTCGGGGGCGAAAGTTCCCGGCGTTACGCCGCTCATGGCCGCACCGTAGTTCGTGATATCCATCTTCTTTTATCTCTCGAATCAGCTGCGGAGCAGTTGGATGTCGGCGTTGCCCATCTGGCGGGTTTCTTGGATCGCCGCGACGTTGGCTTGATAGGCGCGGGAGGCGGCCATCATGTCGACCATCTCCTTGACGACCTGCACGTTGGGGTAGTGCACGTAGCCGCGCGCATCGGCTTCCGGATTGCCCGGGTCGAAGACCAGCCGGTCCGGCGAGTTGTCGGTCGTGATGCCCAGTGCCTGAACGCCCTCGACGTTCGCGGGCTGCGCGGCAAAGGGATCGAATGGATCGGCGCTCTGATGCTGCGCGCCCGGTTTCTGGGCGAAGATCACCAACTGGCGCTTGAACGCGCCGCCCTGCGGCGTCCGCGTCGTATTGGCGTTGGCGATGTTGTTGGCGATGACGTCCATTGCCAGCCGCTCGGCCGAAAGGCCGGAAGCGCTGATTTCGACGGAATCGTAGAATCCCATTAGTTCGGCTGCTCCTGAATCGCTTCGCGGAGAAACTTGTACTGCTCGGAGAGCAGTTGCGACATCGTCTGTTCGTAGCCGGCGTTTTCCGAAAGTTGCGCGGTCTCTTGATCGATATCCACGTTGCTCTTGTCGACGCGCATCTGATCGGTCGAGTCGACCATCACCTTGGGCGCGTAGGGCGCCGGGGGCACCGCCGCGTCGATCGCAAACTGCCGCGGATCGTTGGTCTTGAGCGTCAGCTCACCTTCGGGGGCGGGCGTTCCAAGGGTCGCCGCGAGGGCTTCCTTGAAGTTCGTCGTCGAACGGCGGAAATTGGGCGTATTGACGTTAGCGATGTTGTTCGCGATCTGGTCGTTTTCCAGATCCGCGCCCTTGATCGCGTTGCCCAGCAGATCCGTGGTCTGCCCAAACGAAATAGGACTGATGTCGGCCATCCTCTATGCTATCGGCCCATCCCGCCAATCGTTTGAGGCACCCGCTAAAGCAAATGCGCGCGGCCGCGAGCTCACACCGCGAACTGGGTCGCGTGCAGGCGGGCGTAGTGCCCGTTTTGCGCCATCAGTTCGTCGTGGGTTCCGAATTCGAGCACCCGTCCGGCTTCGATATAGAGGATGCGGTGCGCCCGCCGGATCGTGGAGAGCCGGTGGGCGATGATCAGCGTGGTGCGGCCAGGTAAGAGCCGATCGAGCGCCTGTTCGATCAGCGCTTCGGAGTAGGAGTCGAGTGCGCTCGTCGCTTCGTCGAGGATCAAAATCCGCGGATCGCGCACGATCGCGCGGGCGATCGCGATGCGCTGACGCTGGCCGCCGGAGAGCCGCGCGCCGCGTTCGCCGACCTCCGTGTCGTAGCCCTCGGGCAGTTGCGCGACGAATTCGTCGGCGTTGGCTTCCATCGCGGCATGCCGGACTTCATCCAGCGTCGCATCCAGGCGGCCGTAGCGGATGTTGTCGGCGATCGAGGCGCGGAAGAGCTGCGAGTCTTGCGGCACGATCGCGATCTGCGCGCGCAGGTCGCCGATTCGGACGTGCGAGATGTCGATACCGTCGACGAGAATCCGGCCCTCTTGCGGGTTATAGAACCGCGGAATCATGTTGACGAAGGTCGTCTTGCCGGCGCCGGAGGGCCCGACGAGCGCGACGATTTCACCCGCACCGATCCGGACGTTGACGTGATCGAGGGCCGGAGCTTCGTCGCGGTTGTACCAAAACGTCACGTTCTGAAAGTCGATCGCGCCTTCCAGCGGCGGCAGCGGTTGCGCGTCGGTCCGTTCTTCTTCCATCGGGAGATCGAGCAGTTCGTAGGCGCGTCCCGTTGCGACGGTCGCTTTGCTGATGTCGCCGACGAACGCGGCCATGCGATTCATCGGATTGATCAGATTCACGACGAGGAGCCAATAGTTCAGAAGCGAGCCGCTCGTCAACCGCCCCGCGAGAACCTCACGCGCCGAGAACCAAATGATGACGACGACGGCGAGCGAGATGATCGCCGAGATCACTGCGGGCTGCATATAGACGAACTGGTTGAGCTTCATGTACGCGCCGAAGTAATCTTCGTTGCGGTTCAGGAAGCGGCCCGATTCGTGTCTTTCCCGGCCGAACGCCTTGACGATTCGTTGGGCGGAGAAGATTTCTGAGAGAGATGCGTACATGTCGGCGATGCGCACCTGCGATCGCTGCATGCTGTGCGATATGAGTCCCTGAAAGCGGGAGACGGCGAACGAGATCAGCGGCGCAAGGACCAGCAGCAAGAGCGTCAGCAGCCAGTCCAAATACACCATCACGATGAACGAGGTGATGAACGTCATGATGGCGGTGATGAGCTGTGGAACCGAGACGCTCACCGCGTCGCTCATCACCTGCAAATCGCTCGAAAAACGTGCGATCAACTCGCCGGGGCGCCAGCGATCGAACACCTGAATCGGCGCGCGGAGCAAACGTTCGTACAACTGCTGGCGTAAATGCGCGAGAAAACGCTGGCCGCACCACGTGGTGATGTAGTTCGTGCCGTACGTCGCAAAGTTGGCCGTAACGAGTGCGACGTAGGTTGCGCCGAGTGCATCGTAGAGAATCGTCAGGTTCGGAATGCCGGCGTGCTTGCTCGCCGGCTCTATAACGTCGGTGATGATGCGATTGAGCGCGTAGGGGGGAATCACCATCAGCACGCCCGTGAGCGCTCCCAGCACGATCGCAACGATCAAGCGGGGATAGTACGGGCGCGCTTGCGCAGCAAGGCGGCGGAGGGTTTCGGATCGCGTCATGCCGACCGCGCTCTCCTCGGAACCTTACCGTGAAACCTCCCCGGCGCTTTCCGGTACGTGTAGGTGAAAGAACGGAGAGAGGACATGGACTGCTACTTTCACGAGAACGTTCCGGCCGTCGCGCCCTGTGTCGACTGCGGAAAATCCATCTGCGCGACGTGCCGCGACGAGCGGGGAAGCTGCCCCAGCTGCCGCCTTGCGCAGAAAATCGATGCAACGGTCGGCACGCGTCAGCCGCTGGGCGGCCAGGTACCTCCGCGCAGCAGTTCGGCGCCGCCCCCGCCCACCGGACCGCCGCAGAGCCGGGCTCGCGCGACCGTGGCCACCGTCGGCGATGCGGACGATCCAATCGAGTCGCGTGCGCTGGTGGCCCTGGGCTATCCGCTCTGGCCGCTCGCGCTCCTGGGCCTCTTCGACCGCAAACAGTCGCGCTATCTGAAGAAGCAAGCGCTGCAGGCGCTCGGATTCAACGTGGGATTTGCCGCCTTCGGAGGTCTGCTGGAATTGGCCAGCCGCATCCCGATCATGGGCTTTTCGGCCGAGGTCATCCTACCGTTCCTGATCCCGGTCTTCTTGGTCGCGAGCGTCTTCTTCGGCATCAAGGTATGGCACGGCGACGACGTGCACGTGCCCGTGATCTCCGATTGGATCGACGAGCGGCTCCCGGCCGCCTAGCGCCCAACGTAGGCGCGATATCGCTCCAAGTACGCGCGCGCGGCCGCCTCGTGATCGACGACCGGGCGCGCGTATCCGTCTGAAGCAAAGAGCGGCAGCGTGAGTTGTTCGTCGTTTGCGCGCAATGCGCCGACCGGCGCGTGACGCAATTCAGGAATCCAGCGTTTGACGTAGGTGCCGGCGGGGTCGAACCGCCGGCGTTGTTTTTCCGGATTGTAAATGCGCGGATACTGCGCCATGTCGGCGCCGACGCCCGCAATCCACTGCCAGTTGCCGGTCGAAAGCGCGCGATCGTCTTCGATCAGCCAATGTTCCCATTCGTCGCGTCCGACGCGCCAGTCTACGCCGAGATCGAAGCATAAGAACGACGCCGCCACCGCGCGAATGTGCGGATGCATCCATCCCGTTTCGTGCAGTTGCCGAATGCCCGCGTCGACCAGCGGATAGCCGGTCTTTCCGCCGCGCCAAGCATCGAGCGCCGCGTGACTGCGCGCGGCGGCAAACGCCGCCATGCGCTCCTGCAGCGGCGCGTCTTCCGTTTCCGGATGAAAGTGCGCGAGCTGCAAGAAGAAATCGCGCAACGCAATCGAGCGCAAATACAAGCGCAGCGACGCGCGCTCTTCGGTCAAGAGAAACGGGTCGTCCAGGCGCCGGCGCGTCGCGCGCACGACTTCGCGCGCGGAGATCGTTCCGAAGGTGAGATCGGCGGAAAGGTGCGAGGTCGCGTCGTCCGCGGGGACGTTGACCGCAACGGCATACTGCACCGCGCGCTCCGCCAGAAAGCGCGCGAGCCTTTCGCGCGCGTGCACCGACCCGCCATCGTGCGCCGCCCGCTCCTGCGCGCCGAATTCGTTGGGCATCGGCAAGCCTTCGCTCTGCAGTTCCGTTGCGGCAAAGCGCAGCAGCACGGGCAGATCGTACGCGTGCACGGGTAACGTTCGCCACAAATCGAAATACGGTGCGAAGGCGCGATATCCGCGATCGTTTTCCGGCCGCGCTTGCACGATCTCCTCGGGTGAGATCGCGGCGGCGTCGTGAACGATCGACGCGCGCAGCCCCGCCTCTTCCAGTTCGGACTGCAGGCGCACGTCGGCGCGCATCGTTTCCGCTTCGTACGACGCGCTCCACGCAACGCCCGACGCCCCGCACGCGCGAGCGATGCTCTTTAACGCCGGGCCGGGCGCACCGCGCCGTACGATAAGGCGCGAGCCGCGTTCCCGCAGCGTTGCATCCAACGCGGCGACGGCGGCGCAAAAAAACGCGGCACGGCGCGGCGAGCGACCGACGCGCGTCTCGGTCGCGCGATCGATGACGAGCACCGGAATCACCTCGCCGTGCGCTGCGGCTTCGGCCAGTCCCGCATGATCGTCGATGCGAAGATCGCGGGTGAACCGGAACAAAAACGGGGCGCTCACAGCGATCCTACATAGGCGGCGATATCGTTAAGATCTTGTATAGTGAGCTTGGACGGATAGAGCTTGGGCATCGGGGGATCCGGGTGCTCGATCTGCGCGCGAATCTTCTCGGCCGGCTCGCGTTTCCGCAGCCCCACGAGCGCGGGCCCGATGCGTCCGCCGGCGCCGTTCGCACCGTGACAAACCGCACAATTCTCGGAAAAAAGCGCCGCGCCGCGCGACGCGCTCGCGAGCGTCGGCGTGGCTCGCGCCGCGGCGGCCCCGCGCGGGTGCGAGCATCCGGCAAACGTTACTGCGGCGAGAGCAAGCAGCGATACGACGCGCGGGTTGAGCATGGCGCCCGGCTTTCGGGTTAGAGGTCCTCGTCTCCCCACCCGCGGAACATCCGAGATCGTGGCTCGAAAGATCTTCCTGCGGTTCGGTCAGGCGAGCGACGTCGAACGCCTTACGAAAGACGGTGTGTTGACGGGCGCCCCATCCGCTCGCGAAACGTGGCAGCAACGCATGACGATGTGCTTGGCCGAACAAAAGGCCGGCCGCCGCTTAATTCTGGTTGCCGAAGATGAAACGGGATTGCTCGGCATGGTGCAGCTGGTCTTTAAGCTGCCCGCCGGCTACGATGATCCCGAAGCGGCAAACGGCATGGACGTCGCCATGATGGAAAGCCTTCGCGTACGCCCCAACTGCCCCGCCGAAGTCGGCGCGGAGCTCATCGGCGAAGTGCAGCGCCTCGCAACGAAGCGCAACGTGAAGACGCTCACCTTCCTGGTGTCCATGAGCAACACGCGCGCGATCAATCAGGTGAAGAGCTGGGGTTTCGAAGAATTCCGCATCATGCCAGAAGCCGACAAGATGCTGGCCTTCTTCCGCAAATCCGTGGACTAGATCTGCGTTCTTGGGCGTCCCCGCTCGGGCGGGTTACAATTGCGAATCGCTGTTACTGCTCGCGCGGAACGTGAACGCGTCTCGATATATGCCGGCAACGGCTCTGCCGTTGATCGTGCGCGGCGAATAGCGCGCTTTCATCGCCGCTTTGCAGACCGCATCGTCGAGCGAAAGATACCCCGACGACTTCGTGATCGTGCATTTTACCGCGGCACCGCGCTCGTCGATCGCAACTTCAAACGCCGTCGTGCCTTCCGCGCCCTGCGCGTAGGCGATGGGCGGCGGCTGCGGATTGATCGCGTTCTCTCCACCGATCGGCATCGCGCCGCGAACGACGTAGCTGGGGGCGACGGCGATAGATTCGGCGCGTCCCGCTAAGACGGGCGGCGCTGCTTGCGCGACCGCAACCGGTTGCCGCGCGTTCGAAACGATCGGCTGGTTACGGCGCCACACCGGAACGTTCGACGCCTGCGTCATCACGCGCTCCGGAGCCGCCGGCGCGGGCGCTTCGGCGACGACCGTCGTGGTCGAACGTACGGGAATTTTGGTCTTTTGATTGCGTTCCAACGTGATGACGTTATGCACCACCACGATCCGGCGCGCGGGAGCTTTATGCTTCGGCGCAGGCAACGCGGCCGATGCAGGTTTGTCGAACGTCACGCGATAGACCGGACCCGTCGCAACGGGCGCTTGCGTCTGTGCGAGCTGGAGCGGCTTGAGATTGGCGGCAACGAATGCATGCACGCCGAGCGAGACGACGACGCCAAGGGCAATCGCCGAGGCGCCCGCGAACGCGAAGCGCACTTTCCGCTGCCGACGCACGTCGGCGCGCACCGGAGCCGGTTCCCATACTTCGGCGTCGCGCGCCTGCGCGACCGTGGCCATCACGCGCTCGATTTCGCGTTCGCCGCCGAGGTCGCCCAGGCACGACGAACACGCCGCTATGTGGCGGCGATAGTCGTCGCGTTCGGCGTCGCTCGCCTCGCCTAGTGCGATCGCACCGGCGAGAATCTCTGCGCGCGCGCAGTCCTGTTTCACTTACTTCTCCGTCATGATCGCCCGTAGCGTCTTCATTGCGCGACAGACGCGCTGGCGCACGGCATCGGATGTCGTACCCAGCAGAGTAGCTGCCTCTTGCGACGAGTAGCCGGCGTAGCTCGTGAGCATCACGGCTGCAGCTTGGTCGGAGGGCAAACGCGAAAGCGCCGCTTGCAAATCGACCGACGCCGCACTCTGCTCGTCGATGCGCCACGACCGCACGTCGTGATCGCGGTCCAGCGGCAGCATTCGAATGATCTTCTTGCGCCGCAGGTACGAGATCGCGCTGTTCGTCGCGGTTTTATACAACCAGCCTGCGGTGAGCGGGCGATCGGGATCGGCCTGCAACGTGCGATACGCCGCGAAGAACACGTCTTGCGTCAGATCGAGCGCGACTTCGCTATCGCCGACCATGCGGCGCACGTAGCGTGCCAACTTCGTCTGATACTCCCGAACGAGCGACTCGACCCGGACTTGTGCTCCGGCCGCCGAGCTGGCTGCGAGGTAGACCTCCTCCACGATTTGTCCCCCCTTTATCCCGCAACGCCGTGGGGTTGGACTTCGTGACTGACCGCTACAGACTTTTCCTGGGGACGCCACGATTTTCGCATCGTGCGAAAATCGCAGCTACCTTCCTCGGCCCTCCCGCCATCCTGGCTCCGGGCCTCGCTCAGAGTCCCCAGAAAAAGCCCGTAGCCGTCAGTCCCGAGGCCGGATGTAAAAAAGAGAAGGCTACCGCTATCAGCCGCCGATTTCGGAGAAGGCTCGCATGCGGGATGAGGCATCGCCGAGGGTGAGGTGATGGCGCTCCGGCTTGATGGTCATCGAGGCGCGGAGGATGGCGGCGAGTTCGTCGCGGGTTGCGCCTGCCCGTAGCGGGCTGCGCAGATCGATGTGGTGGTCGCCGAAGAGGCACAGCCGCAGCTTGCCGTCGGCCGAGAGGCGGACCCGGTTACAGCGCTCGCAATAGTCATGGGAGAGCGGCGAGATGACGCCGACGGCGCCTTCGGCGCCGGGCAGCGCGAAGTAGCGGGCCGGGCCGTTGCCGCCGGGGCCTTCGACCGGCTGCAGTTCGCCGATCTGGCCGATGCGCTCGAGAATCTCGTCGGAGGACACGTACGCCTCGCGCTGGAGATCGAGGTTTTCGTGGACCGGCATCACTTCGATGAAGCGAACGAAGATTTCGCGATCGCGCGTGAGTTCGGCAAACGCTTGCAGTTCGTCGTCGTTCTGCCCGCGCATCACGACGCAGTTGAGTTTTACGGGGCCTAATCCGGCAGCGATGGCTGCGTCGATGCCGGCGAGCACGCGATCGAGTCCGGGACGGCGCGCAATTGCGAGAAAGCGATCCTCGCGCAGCGTGTCGAGCGAAACGTTCACGCGGTTCAAGCCGGCGTGCACGAGCTGCGGCAACTGTTCTTCGAGCAGGACGGCATTGGTCGAAAGCGCCACGTCGTCGATGCCGTCGATTGCGGCCATGCTCGCGACGAGCCGGTGCAGATCGCGCCGCACGAGCGGTTCGCCGCCCGTAATGCGAATCGAACGCACGCCCAGGCTTGCCGCGGCGCGCACGAGTTCGGCGATCTCTTCGTAGCTCAGCAAATCCTCACGGCGCAGCCATGGCAGGCCCGCTTCGGGCATGCAGTAGACGCAGCGCAGATTGCATTTGTCGGTGACCGAGACGCGCAGGTAGGTAATCGGACGCGAGAAGGCATCCGAAAGCTGCGGGCGCGTCAGGTCGACGACGTTCATTATTGAGCGAAGACCGAATCCGAAAGCGGCGGGTTCATCGTATAGTTCGTCAAGGTCGTGGTGATGGTGCCTTTGTACGACGGTTCGTCCACGTTCCCGCTCTGCGCCGTCACGACGCGATACCCTTTGACCATCGAATATCTCTCGTTCATCTGCGCGCTTCCGCCGTTGGAGTAATGCCACGTCATTGAAGCGACCGTTGCCGCGGCGTCGTCGACCGTCGCCTCGATCGAGGTAACGTTTCCGGCTTTCTTCGGCACGAGCTTGAAATGCGCGGTCTTGCCGTCGTCCGAGAGCGTCGTCACGTTAAAGACGTCCTTCCATCGCGACGGCGGCTCGATGCGCGGATAGAGCTTTCCGAACTGCTGCGCGATGCCCGGAAGGCCGCCGGTGATCTCGAGTTTGCTCAAGTCCGGGTCCTTGTGGTAGTACGTGCCCTGCAGATCGGTTTGCAAGAACGGGAAGGTCTGCATGACCACGTGCGCATGCAGCGTGGCCGTGTACGAATGAAGTCCCGCGTTGACAGCGCTCATGCGCGAAAGCAGATCGCCTTGCGCGCTCGTCGTGACGGGCAGCAGCGATGCCGCGAGGGCCGCAGCAATCAGGAAGATTCTCATGCTCAGCCTAACGCCACCCGCGGCCCATACGGTTCCAAGGCAGCGGTAATCTCCTCGCGCACGCCCTCGTCTGCTTCGGCGGTATGAGCGGCTTCTAGCGCGGCAAGTGCCTGCGGCGAGCCAATGCGGCCGAGCGCCCACGCGGCGGCCCCACGCACCATCGGGTGCGGATCGTTTTCGAGGGCGACGGCAAGCGCGGGAGCCGCGCTGCGGTCGAGCGCATTGCCGAGCGCGATCGCCGCATTGCGGCGCAGGACGGCCGCGCCACGCCAGCCCATCGCGGTGCGAGCGTAGCGTCGCTTGAATTCCCCACTGCGCAGGCTTAGAAGATGCACGAGCGGCGGGGCGCCCGTCTGCGCATCGAGCGGCCGGAACGACTCGTGCGCGTGCGAGGCGCGCGCGGTCGGCGGACAAACATCTTGGCAGAGATCGCAGCCCCAAATCCACTCACCGATCAACGGACGCATCTCGCGCGGAATCGGATCGGTGCGTTGCGTCAAGTCGGCGATGCAGCGCCGGGCGTCGATCGTGTAGTCTCCGCGCAATGCGCGCGTGGGGCACGCGTCGATGCACCGCGTGCACGTTCCGCACGACTTTCGAAGCGGTTCGTCGGGCTCGAGTTCGAGCGAGGTGACGATTTCCCCAAGGAAGACGAACGATCCGAGTTTGGGCGCGATCAGATTCGTATGCTTTCCGACCCACCCGACGCCGGCCCGTTCGGCGAACGCGCGCTCGGCGATCGCCTTGGTGTCGCACGCGATCGCGCACACGTCGGCGCCTGCTGCCTCGTTGAGAATCGCGGCAAGCTCGGCAAGCATTGTACGCATGCGGCGATGGTAATCTTCCGACCACGCGTAATTCGACACGCGGCCTTGCAGGCGTTCGCGTGCAACCGGCGGCGACGCATAGGGTACCGCAATGCAGATGACGGACCGCGCGTCGGGCAAGAGCGCGCGCGGATCGGTCGCGCTTTGGGCGTAACGTTCGTCGTAGGACCACGTTTCGAGATCGCCGCGGGCGAACGACGCACTCAAGCGTTCGCGCGAGCGCATGTCGGGAACCGCCGGCGCGACGCGAACGGCCGCCGCACCGCGCTCGAATGCGGCCGCGATTACGAGCGCCTTGTGATCAGAGCGTAGCGAGCGGATGTTCTCGACCAAGTGGAAAGGCTTCATCGATCGCTCGCACGTCTTCTTCGTCGAGCCTAAGATCGCCCGCGGCGGCGTTTTCATCGACGTGTTCGACGTTCGAGGCTTTCGGAATCGTAAAGACGTTATCGAATCGGCTGAGAAACGCGAGGATCACTTGGCGCGGCGTGGCGCCGTACTTGCGCCCGACGCGCTCGAGGATGCCGCCGTCGACCGCCGCATCGCGCGGAAAGCGCCCACGGCCGAACGGCGTATACGCAACGACGGCAATGTTTGCGGCTTCGGCGGCTTCGATCAAGCGGTGCTCGGGCCCGCGCTCGCGCAGATGATAGAGTACTTGATTGCAGGCGAGCGGCACGTCGCCCAAGAGTGCTTTGCATTCGAGCATCTCGTCGACGTCGAAATTACTGATCCCCACGAAACGCGTCTTGCCGCTCCGGACGAGGTCCGCGAGCGCGCGCATCGTTTCCGCAAGCGGCACGTCGCTCGGCCAATGCAACAGGTAGAGATCGAAGTAGTCGAGCTTCATGCGTTTGAGGCTGCGCTCGCACGCGGCGATCGTGTCGTCGTAGCTCGCGTGGCTCGGAAGCACTTTGCTCGTGATAAAGAGCGCTTCGCGCGGCACGCCCGCGATGGCTTCGCCCAGAATCGACTCGACAGCGCCCCCGCCGTACATCTCGGCCGTATCGAGGTGCGTCATGCCGAGTTCGATGCCGCGGCGAATCGCGCGTTTAGCCTGCTCGCGCGCTGCTCCGCATTCGGGAATATCCCACGTACCCTGCCCGATCACGGGCAGATCTATGCCGGTTGGTCCGAACGGTTTTGCTTTCATGGGACTTTACTGGCAGTTTGTCGCGCGGTCGGAACCGCCTTTTATTCAATCGCGATGAAAGCGGTTCGCAGGGGTCTCGCCGAGCGAGGGCAGTCGACCGGCAGCAGGCGAGCGGTGATAACCAGATTTCTGGGTATAGCGGGCATGAAATTTTGGGGCTAAGCCACGTTCTAGCCAGATTTATTTCGCAAGAGGGACGCCAACTGCGCTTCGGGGTTCCAATCGATTGGCTTGGGATCGCTTTTCGACCACCAATGACAGCCGTTTTGCACCCACACCGCGCGGTAGCGCTCGTGCGCCAACGAAGGCAGAAGCGCCTCCTCTGTCCGCTCGTTAAAACCAAACTGGAACCCACAACTCGGGCAAATTTCATCGGATCCCAAGGGATAACCATTGAGGGGAGACGGTGTATACGGCTTCTCAGTAAGACCGAGGTAGCCGCATACCGGGCATTGATACATCAGCGGGCCTCTTTCTTTAGGGCTGCGGCAGGACTGGAACAAAAACGCCTGGGTTTCTCGCACCATACATTCGTTCATACCAATCCGCGGCTCGATAATAAGTAATAATCTTTTGCTGCGTGTCGAGTACCAAAATGCTGCGGCGCCCTTGAGCATCGGACTCATTGTGCATGATGATCCACCGATCTTGTTGTGGCCCAGCCCCAGGCCGGAATTTGACCACATAGTCCTTGTTGTATTTGTTCAGAGAATTTCGCGCACCGGCCACATCGTTGAGCGCCATGTCGGTGTAGTCGGCGGCGTTTGCGGCATCGAATTCGCTTCCATGATCTTCAAAGTGTCGCTGTTGGTTTTTTGCTCCGCCGGCCCAGGCTTCACTACGGTTGGCAAGATCCTGAGACGTAGCCCTCTCATCGGTTTCCGGAGCCTCTTCTTCTGGGACCTCCTGTGCGACCAGTGTGCTATTTCCTGAGGCAGCCGGCGGGTTTGCTGAACTGCCGTCATCCGTCTGATCGTTCAGAATCGTTGACCCGGCGTCCGTTCCGTCCCACAGCCCGCCGTTCATTCCGCCGGTTCCATCGCGAGGCGAGTATCCCGATGGATCGCTATATGAAACCGCGTTGTTGCCGTTCCACATATACGACTTCTGCGATCCGGGATCGCTGACGTCGCCTGCATACGCATCCGGTGTGGTCCACGTGCCGGCAGTCGGATCGTAGGTGCGCACGCCTTGGAACGTGTTGAAGCCATCCGTGAAGCCGTCGGGGCGATAATCTGCAAGCAATCCGCCCTGGCCGATGCCGACGTTGGCGCCAGCAGTGATGCTTACGCCATACGTAGCGCCTCTCGGTCCGGATGACCACACGAAACTCGTAGGCGGTGTGAAGCTCCCCGTAACCGTGCACGGGCTTGCATTTCCGAAGAGCGTGGAATTCGAAGCGCGTAGATTTGACGACGCGCCCGTGGCATTGTGGCATGCCATGATGCCGCCACCCGGTCCGCGATCCCAGAATGTCAGCCCGGTGTAGCCCGGATCGAGCGGCGTAATGTCGCCTTCCGACCCGACTTTGATGTCATCGACGTTGCCGCTGGAATTACTTGTAAAGACGAGTTGATTGCCGTCCCAGTGCAGCGTTTCGTACTGCGATGCGGGAACCGCCGGCGCGCTCACTTGCGTACGCGAGTTCGTGACGGATGCCGTTCCGATCCGAATCGGATGTCCGCCAAGGCCCCACTCGTAGCTTGCCGATGCAGCCATGTAGGTGCTGTATCCTTGCGTATCCGTCGTGTGGGTTCCGGTGACGGTCGTATTTATCGTGTGATTCTCGGCATCGTAGCTGCGGCCCAGAACCGTACTCCACGACGCATTCGCGCCACTCTTGAGCGTGCCGCTGCCGGAGGAACCTTCCGAAATCATCCGCCCCGCCGCATCGTATTGAAAGCCCTGGGTGGAAATCGAATCGGGATTGACTCCGCTGGGATCGGGCGTATCGGTCGTGTTGGTGATCATTGCACCCATCCGATCGTCCCAACTTGCCGAACCCGTCCCGCCGTACGAATACGACAGCCCCACGTGTACGCCGTTTGCATAGAGTGACTTCGAGTACGTACCCACACTCGTCGGCGTACTTCCGTCGTTGACCAATTCACCGCGTGCCGTGTATTCGAGCTGCGTCAAATACGCAAGCAGTGCGCCTTGCGGATCGTAGGTGAACGTTGTAAGGCTACCCGAGGGATACGTGATTCCGCTCGTTCGGCCGTACTGATCGTAGCTCCACGACGAGGCGTTATAGTTGGCGCCCGTCCCGGTTTCCGTTCGACCGGTAATGCGGCCCGCGCCGGTATAAGCGTAATGCACCGACGTAGCACCAACTTTCGCGTTCCCGGTATCGTTGATCGTCTTGGTCTGCACGCGCCCATCGGGGCGATAGGAGTACTGGAACAAGCCAAGCTGCGTTAGCCCCGACGACGCTACGTCGAGTTGCTCGAGCTTTCCATCGGGATAGTATTCGTGCGTAAAGGTCGCGGGCGAGGTCACGC
>DAIDHQ010000011.1 GCA_027459645.1 Vulcanimicrobiota bacterium | reverse complement strand
CCTGGCTGGCAAGGGGCCTGCAGGCCGCGTGCAGTAGTCTCTGTCGCCGTCGCTGTTATGCTGCTTGCCTCCTGCAGTATTCGTGCAAAGCTTCCGTGCTGTTGCTGCTTGCTGCGTACAGGCATCTGTCACGCTCGCTTTCTTCGCTTTTCGCTTCCGCCGCCCTAACCCGTGTCGTTACTGCAAGCCGCTTGCGCTGCGTGCCGTTTTGCATTACAGGGCTTGTCTTTTCGTCGTTGTGCTGCTCGCCGCTTGCAGTATTTACGCGTGCGTGATATACTCTCGGCAAGGCCGTCATGCGCGGCACCTACGATCTCGATCGTTATCGCTGCCGCTGCGAGTGGACCGAAGACCCATGAGCCTCGACGCTTGCAATCGACGCCGCACGCGACGCCGGCAACGCCGCCGCACGAGCTGCTGCTGCACGGCTCCCCGCACTCGATCCCGCGCTCCTCGATCTCCTCGCCGGCGCACCCTTCGACGACAACACCGGCGAAGCACTCGTCACCGCCTGGCTCGACGCCTACGACCGTACTGCAGGACGCTTGCAGTAGCCACACGAACTACGCTATAATCACACCACAACAACCGCCGCCGGGCACGACAGCGTACGGCATACAAGAGAGGATCGCAGACGGTGCCATGATGACCACCCGCTGCTTACATTGTCCGCTGCTATGACGGTTCATTTACCGCCGTTGCTCTTCCCGAAATGATCGACTCCGCCCGTTCACGAACTACTGAACTACACTCCGTTGCCGATGCGCAGGCTTTCGCCGAGCGGACTATGGGCCTTCGTCTAGCCGACGACTACGCCGAAACGCAACGCGTCGCCGGTAACGATCGCAACGTTCGCGCCTTCATTTCGTCGTGCTAACCTCGATGGCGACTCAACTCGACCACTCGGCGCCCGCGGCGCGGTTTCACGTTCAACCGATCCCGGCCTCCGCAGAGGAACATGTTTGCTATGCGACACGTTGTCGCCTTACAGCCACTCTTCTCGTACACCGCGAGGTTCCGCAGGCACACGACGGCGAGCGCTTTGGCTTCGAGGTTGATGGCTTCGCCTGTAGCGTCGAACACGTAGCGACGATCCTTCGCGACGACCTCTCCGGCTGCTTTGCGGCCGTTCATGATAGCGTCGCCGAGGCCCGGCAGCACGTGCAAGCAGAGGGAGCCGCACACTAAAGAACCGCCCGCGTTTTACTGTTTGCCGCTTGCAGTAATAATGCCAACCGTCTGGCACCCCTTGACGTTACTCTGTATTCATGCCGCGAGCGCACGACAGCGCCGCGCCACTACAAACGCACAAGGAGTATCAGTAACAGTGGGAACCTTTCATTTCGACCTCGGCGATTCGAACGACGGACCTATCGGTTTTTCCGCCGAGATCAGAGGCGTCGATACCGGAGCCGCTGCGCTCGACGTTCTTCGCGCCGCGCTCCCGGAAAACGCCGAGATCGACGGCTTCGACGACGAGCGGATCGGCTACGTCACCGTGTATTTCAACTGCAACGAGATCAGCGTACGCGATATTGACGAGAGCGAAACCGGAGAAGGCTGCTGCGAATACTGCGGCCGTTCCGAAGACGAACCGCATACCGACGATTGCGAAAGCGCGCTCGCGCAAGACTTGTCGCTCGGCGAGATCACGATCAAGGACGACTCGTACAGCGACGCCGTGTCGGCGTTCGAGACAGTGTACGGCCGCCCGTTCTCGTGACCAACGCGATTCGTGCCGAGTGGGCGAAGAACGCCGTCCGCGTCTTCCAGGACGCAACCGGCGCCGGTGACGAGGACGCGCTCGGCGATCTTCTCGCCAATCTCATGCACCTGTACGGTGCGAACACGTTTGCGAAAGAAGCGCGGCGCGCGCGCTTTCACTACCGTGTCGAGCTGCGCGAGGACCCGGGCGCATAGCGACGACGCGTCTTCTTTGCAGCGCCGCGCATTCTTTGCAAAGACGCTTGCGCAGACTCTCGAAGCGCAAGGTAGCGCGCGAATCTAGTCGGCTTTCGCTTCGACCGCTTCTTCTTGCGCCCACGCTGCTCTTCGGTTCGATTCCGCTGCAGGCGGTGGTCGCAGTCCATAATGCACTCCACGCACGTCTTGTAGGGCTTTCCCGTGCGTTTATCGATCCCACGCTTGGGCTTGCGCCAGCAGCATACGGCGCAATTACCCTCGGCACGCGCTTTCGCGCGGTGCCGGGCTTTCCGCTCCGCGGCCGTCGTATCCATGACCCTTTTCTTAGCTGTATCTGTCACGGAACCCTCTACCTACTGCAGGCTGCTTGCAGTCACCGCCGCAATCGTGCTACACTTGCCCTTACAGCGCCGGGCTCGACCGCCCGTGCCGTAGACGAACGGAGGACTCCCGAATGCGTAAATACCGGCGATCGAAACGTGGCCGCGATTGGAGTAAGCGCTCCGATCGGGAGTACGTCCGACGTGCGCCTCACCGCCTTCCACCTCTGCATGATGTGCCCGGCGAATGCCGGCTTTGCCGACAGGCGGTCCCCCCGAGCAGAGACGGAAAGCCGCGAGCTTGGCATTATCGAAAAGGCGAACCGAACTGCTGGCAAGAGTACAAGCTCATGACGCGTCACGGTTTGGCGAAGCAGGCTCTCGCGCGTACGCGCGGTAACGCCTGCGAACAATGCCACGTGAAGGGCAAGACGCGTAGCGCGAAGTGGTTGCACCTCGATCACATCGAACCACTCATCGAAAGCGCGAATGACGAAGACCGGCTACGTTTCTTCCGCCTCGATAATTTGCAGCTTCTGTGCGAAGACTGCCATAAGGCGAAGACGAGCGCAGAAAACTCCCAACGCGCGGCGCAGCGCAAGGCCGCAGCAGCCGCACTCGAAAACGTGGCTGCGTAGAGAGCGCCCTACGACGGGGCATCGTCCTAACGCCGCCGCTGCCTCTCGAAAAGTGAGCGTAGAAACCCGCCTTAAGCGGCCGCTGAGCCCTTTCGACGGCCTCGGCCGATGGTTGGGGCGTCGAACGGGGCGCTGCGCGCCTTACGGGCCGCTTTCTCGGGGCTTGGCGCGGTCCCGATCGCGCGCCTCGGCCAGCACCGCTCGCCCCTTGGGGGAGATCGTCCAGGCGAACGTGCCGGCCGCGCCGGGAGAAGGGGCGCGCCGAATGAGCCGCTGTCGCGAGAGCGCCAAGAAGACTTGCTTTGGCGGCGTCTCGGCTCCGTCGTTCCAACCGACCACGCGAATCTTCGTCCCCTCGTCCTCTGTCGCAAGCACCGCGCCCCGCTCCATGCGCTCCAGAACTCGATAGCGCGCGTCGTTGATCCGCACGCTCGTCGATCCGACGATCTCGTGGGCCCACGCGGCCACGTGTGCACCTATTTCCGAAGCGATCCGCCGATCGTGCTGGGCGCCGGCGGCGATCGCATCGATCAGCGCACCTTCGACCCACCCTACGCCCTCTCGCGAGAATCCACGCACGATGCCGGCGGCGTCGCCGGCGAGCACCACTGTCGCCTTGCGGGCTTCGCCGGTCGTGCCGAGCTGCTGTTTCGACGCAAGTAGCCGTCCATCGGCAACGCGATAGAGTGCGAACTCTGACCAGCGCTCAGCCTCCGGTATCCATGAACTTCCACGCCCGAGCTGCACGCCGAAGAAGCGCAGTGCGCGAGCGCCTGCGCGCTCGACGACGAAGCGCTGCAAGCCGCCCTGCAGCGCACCAGCCGGCGACGGCAAGTCTTCGTAATCGAAATCGAGTAGATCGCCGAGATCGCGCGCGAACGCCGCGTCGCGCTCGGCAGCACGAGTCAGCACTTCCTCTGCGAGCAACGTCACACGCGTGCCGTCGCGAGTCAGTGCGGCATAGACCCCGTGCGGCGACAAGTCGCGGTGTAGGCGGCAGCGATCGATCTCGCCGGCAATCGCACTACGCCCGATCTCCTGCACCACGTACGTTCCCGCGTCACCGCGATAGATCGCAATCTCAGACCAGCGTAAGGCAGACTTTCCCGCTTCCGCTCTTGACGACGCCCGCGCGATCCTTTCGCCGCGAATTGACACTTCCGCATTATTCTCATCGCGTAATGATACGATTGCGTTATCACGCCCCGCGGGCATACTGCTCTCACCACCCTCCTCGTCGCTTGGTCATCGTGTCGTCGTGACCGATCTCAGCTCGGCGTGTTCGCGCTCTTCACGAACTCGCCTCTATAGAAATACGTGAGCCCCGCAGCGTTGCTTCCCGCCACGAGGCTCTTGATCCGAACGTACCTTCCCACCCGGGGCACGCCTTACTCGCGCTGTTGAGCGACCACACCGTCGGCACGGCGTAACGGTTCGAGGCTAAGCGTAATTTCGACGCTTTGTCCCGGCCACAGGAGATCCAGCTCGACACGCGCCCGCGTGTCGCTATCCTCGGTCGCGAAGTCGAAGTTGTCACCAGCGTGCCGCGGGCGGAACGCAATCCCGATAAAGCCCCCGTGAAAGCGCCGAAGCGCCGGCGCGACTATAGTCACGCGTAGAGCGCCAATGGCTATGTCGCACCGATTCGCGATGGTGAGCAGCACGTCGCTGCTTCCGCTATTCCTCACGACTTGAACAGCTCGTTCGAGACGTGCAAGCTCATTCGAGAGAGTGACAAACTCGTGCGCGTCAACCTCTCTACGTCCGTTATGTTCCCACACACGCTCTGCGACGCGCGTCGCCGCGTCGTCGTCCAGAGCGCTCGTGTGTACCTCATGCACAACGCCTTCAACGAAAACGCGCACCATCGGGTATTGCCCCGCTAGCCCGCTTTGGAACGAGTAGCCGTCGAAGACCGCTCTCGTGCAAGGATTCGCCGACAGCAGGTCGGCTACGCTCTTCTCGAACGACGCCTCGTGAACAAACATCGGTTACGGTTCTCCCGCTCGCCATTCGTCGTCAGATGGCTCGTCATGCTTTGCTCGTCGAATCACGTCGGCGACCACGAACGCGTTGCCGTCGTTCTCTTTGGCAAATGCAAGGAACGCGGCCCACGACTCTGCACTCGTTCCATAGTGCAATTTGCGTCCGAAATCCACGAACAAATCCTCGTCGTAGTGCGCGATCGACGCCTCGCGCCCGTCAACGATCTCACTTGTCGGCAGCGACGGCATATCCGCCGGCATGCCAACCGTCCGCCACCCGTCCTGGTACAACGACCATAGAACAGGCGCGTCAGTCTTCCGCATCGTATCGCAAGTGATCCCGACCTCTTTCGCCCACCCGCGCAGACGCCGGCGCGCGCCCTTGACATTACCCATCGCCACGTCTTCTATCGACCAGCCGAGCACTCGCGCAGGTATCTCGCGAATCCGCGAACATGCGTCAGCGATCTCCGCGAGGAGCGGGTCATCGGCCGGGTCAAGGCCCGGCACCCAAATGTCGATCATCTTCACCACGCTCCACGCTGAATGACGTTCGCGATCGCGGCCACGTTCGGGACGAACGGCAGGCGCTCCATAGCCAACCCACTTCGGATCGTCAACGTCCCGTATCCGAACAGCAACCCAGCGAACGAACGCGATATTTGCAGGTCCTGGATCGCGCCAAGCGGGATGCGCGTCTCCGACACGATCCCCACTCGCCAGCTTACGTTTCCGCCGGCGACTTGCAGCGTGCTACAACTCCAGACGACTACATTGCTCACGAGCACTATCGCTACGATCACTAGGTACGCCGGCACTGTGTATTTTTGGAGCGTGGCGACTGCGTGCGCAAGCGCCAGCGCTTCGCGCGACTTCCACGGTAGCCTAGATGGGAGCCCGGGTGCGTAGTGCAAGACAACCCACGTAACGACCGCGCCCAACACAATTACCAGCCAGAGGTTGTTGCGTACAACAATCGAGCCCCAATGTTGTCGTGTACTCACCTCACTCACTCACGGCTCTCCTTTGCGTGTGTTTGCATTCATTCGTAAGGCGTGGGCCGCGGATACGTGTCTCGGGAAAGACGCACGCGCTGCAGCGCGGCGACTGCGGAACCCACGAACAGCCCGAGTATCCGTACGTCGAGCTTTTCACGACGCAGGCATCGGCTTCGGTGCAACCACAATCAGGGCATGATCTCAGCGGTAGCGGCTCGCCGGGGGTCACCGCTTCTCACCACTCGACACGGTAAATACGGCGCCGTCACCGGGACCGAATGCCAACACGTCCTTAACGTCTTCGATCGCCTCGCTGACTCCCGACAGCGAGAGCTGATACAAGCCATCTGCAACGTCGCCATCGCCTTCGCGCGTTTCTATCAGCTCGAACGAAGGCGGGCCGCTCTCAGCATCATGATCGTAACGCTCCAAGCGCACGATCGCGGAGAAGCGTATTACTTCGCCTCTTGTAATACGAAGCAAGAGCGCCTGCAGGTCACCCTCAGAACGCGGTAGTTCGTCGTACCGCATTTCACTTGCCATCTTCGCTTGCTATCTTTCTGCGCAATAGCGCACTAGATCGGCCCCGTCTAGCTCGATGATCGACTTCCCGTAAAGCCTAGTCATTCCGACCACCACCGCGCACGCGGCGCTATAGGTCGTCATATCACGCTGCGCTTGGCGTAGAGCCTCACGCGCTTCTGGCGACGGCGCATCGAATAGCTGAGCGGCTGCAGACGCCTGTCGCTGCATCGCATCAAGGGCGGACGACAGTTCGTTTAGGCCGGGCCGATCATTTTCACAATCGGCGCCGGATTTCACATTTTCTGGCGTTTTTCGCCCTTCATTGTGATACAACATCAGAACGGAAGCTCGTCCTCCTCTTCCTCGAACCCGCCGCCGGCATAGCCGCTAAAACCGTCGCCACTACCGACGTCTCCCGTCCCCGCGCCAGCTCCGCCTTCACGTGGCCGCGATCCCAGCATTTGCATGCTGTCGATCACGACTTCAGTCGCCTTGCGCTTGTTGCCATCCTTGTCATCGTAGGTGCGGATCACAAGGCGACCCTCGACGAGCGTATTTGCACCCTTCTTTAAGTACGTGTTACACGTCTCACCAAGGCGATCCCATGCAACAATATCGACGAACGTCGTCTCTTCTTTGTTACGCGGATTATTCACGGCAAGCGTGAACTTTGCGACTGCCTTCTGCGATTGCGTGTATCGAATCTCGGGATCACGCGTGAGATTGCCGACTAGAATCACGCGGTTGTAACTACCTGCCATTTTAACTTACCCTCCTGCGTTCGTTTGCGAGCTGCCGTGCGACGATTGTCCGGGCTCGCAGCACAAAGCCCATCGCCATGTTTAGGTTCATCGTTATCGTGGTGCGTCTCACGACATTCGCCTCACGGTCAAGCAACTTCGTGCGCACATCAACGATCTCGCGCGCCAGCGAGGACAACAGGGCTACCGTGTTATCGGTAGACGCGCACTCGTCGTCGTCGCACGCGCGCGGCGTCATCCACGCGCAGGCGCTTTCCTCGTCAAGCCCGTCTTGCGCGCAACGAAGCCCGACTTCGCTGCCGCTCCGGCTTTCGAGAACGTGCGCTTGGCGCCGCCCTTGCTCGGGCCGCGCATCGTCGCAGGAATCGCGACGACGGCGCGAAGCGCAGCCTTGCAGGCAGCCGAGACGAACTGCATGAACGCTTGGCGGAATTGCACTCGGGTGAGCGTGCCGTCCGCGATCCGCGCAAGATTCTGTTCAACTTGTGCGGTGACTCCGTAATCGGTAAGCCGATCGCTAATGCTCTTGAGCGCTGCGATCAGGCCTCGGCACCGCGGACTCGACACGATATTCTTGCCCTGCAGTACGAAGAACTCACCCTTCTTCAGCTCCGCAATGATCGACGCGCGCGTCGCTTCCGTCCCGATCCCGTCGTTCTCTTTCAATCGTTTACGAATCTCGGGATCGGTCACGTACTCGTGAATTGCGGCCATCGCCTTGACGAGTGTACCTTCGGTGAACCGCCGCGGTGGCTTCGTATCCTTCGCCGTCACCTTGCCACCAAGGCACGTCGTCTGCTCGCCGTTCGTGAGGCGAGGAATCGCCTGCGTTGACTGCTCCTCGTCATCATCGCGCTTCTCGTCGTCTTCGTCGGCAACGCTCGCGCCATACAGCGCCTTCCAGCCGGCGGCTACCGGCGTCTGTCCGGTCGCAGTAAACCGCTCACCAGCACACTCGATCTCCGCTGCGACGGCCCGATAGCGGTACTCCGGCAAAAACTGCGAGAGATAGCGCCGCACGATGAGGTCGTAGATTTTGCGTTGCTCATCGTCAAGCTGCGAAAGGTCTACACGTTGTGCCGTTGGCAGGATCGCGTGGTGAGCTGTAACCTTCTTATCGTTCCAGGCCACGCTCTTTCGCGACGAATCGGCCTGCTTGCAGAACTCGGCGACCTGGGGATAGATTTGTGCGACGTTCGCGAGCACCGCCGGCGCATCGACGAGCTGCGCTTCGGGCACATACTTGCAATCGGTACGAGGATACGTCGTGATCTTTGCTTCGTAGAGCTTCTGCGCGAGCTGCAACGTTCGATCGACGGGTAGTCCGTAGATGCGCGACGCATCGGCTTGCAGGTCCGAAAGCGCATACAGCAACTTCGGCCCCTGCTTTTTCTCTTCGTCGCTGTAACGGGTCACGACAGCAGGTTTATTTGCGATTATCTCCGCGAGCGCCGCGGCCGGCGCACGATCCAGCAATCGCTTTTCGGCGTCCAGCACGACCTGCTCGGGGTTCGGCTTCCACGTCGCTGTAAATACTTCGCCAGCGCTCGTCTTAAACGACGCAGCGACGACGAAGTACGCGACCGGCTTAAAGTTCTCTATATCAAGATCGCGTTCGACCACGAGTCGCATCGTCGGCGTCTTGACGCGTCCGACGTTAAGCACGCCGTCACTGAAGCCGCTCTTGCGAGCAGCGAACGTTACCGCTACGGTGAGGTTCATTCCGAAGAGCCAATCGGCTTCGCGACGAGCGTGACCCGCTTCCGTCGTCGCCGCGTTCTTCGCGTTGTCAGTAAGATTCTTCATGGAGCGCGACAGATTTACATCGTCGAGCGACGACGTATCAAGTCGCATGACGGGACGGCGATTCCCAACGAACTGTAGCAATTCGTCTACGATAAGCTGCCCTTCACGGTCAATATCACCAGCATGAACCACAGAGCCTGCAGCCTTCACGAGCCGCTTTACCGCGTCGAACTGTTCCTTCGCATCCTTGCCGGGTTTCAGCTTGAACTCATCCGGGCACATGGGCAGCACGCCGTCAAGCGTACCGGCCGCATGCGCCTCCCCGAGTCCCTTCCAGGACCAGGCCTCGGTATATTCCTCGGGCTTGAAGTCATGCAACAAATGACCGAAGCACCACGTCACTACGTCGCCGCTGCCGCATTCAATATGCGATCGCGACGCCTTTTGAGGGCCAGGCAAGTGGCCCGCGATCGCGCGGCCAACACTCGGTTTCTCTGCAATCCACACTCGCATTGTACGTCTTAAGCCTCGTCGTGCCGCGCTTTGATTCGCGCACCCACCGTCTCGCCTAGCCAGCGTCCTACGTCACTCACTGCGAGACGCGCAACCGCGAACCCAATGCAGAGCGCTATCCACGGGCCCTCGATTGAAAGCATCTGCTGGGACAAGGCGCCAACAGTTGCGGGCGTCTTATCGGCGGTAGCGGTGGAAAAGAAAGCGAGAAGTCCCACCCATATACACGCGCTTCCCCACGCGAATCCAGACGCCGCGGCGCGCACGATTGCTGCGCCCGCTCTCCCGGCGGGTGATTGCACTACGCTCACGACCCGTAGTAGCCATGCCGGCGCGGCATCCAATACAGGCTCCCGATCGTTCATTGCATCCCTCTCCGCTGGCAATCAAAAACACGAGCGGGAGCCAGGCGTATCGTTTGCACGACTACGCCGGACCCCCGCTTCCCCTCCGCGACTCCGCCCGTCTGCAACCGCGCGGCCTCGCCTTTCACCCAGGATTCCATTAGAACGCTTAGACCTTACGCCGACGACCGACGTTGTATTTTTTCAACGTACGCGCGATCTCGCTCGGCGACTTTCTCATCAGCTCCTGGAGCGCGGCCTCGACGAACCCCGAGCGAGACACCTTATGATCGAACACATTTCGCTCCAACTGTCCGGCGATCGCCGGGTCCAGCGATACGGGTACACGCTCGAAATTGCGCTGCACAGCTTCCCTATCTATCACGGCATCCATGCTTCGTTATATTCTAGTGTACTAGCACAAATACCCTTCACGCTCCCTCACGGGTGGCGGCGGGTATCCTTCACGATATAGATGCGGTGTGAGCCTTTTCCGCTGCCGTCTTGCAGGATCAGCACATCGGGTGTGCCGATCACGAAGAGTCCCGCGTTCCAAGGATAACTGTTCAGCACTTCGTCTCCGTCGTTCGCCGACTTCAACACAACGGGAGCGTCCGCGGCGTTCTTCGGAATCGCAATGCACGTATGCCCTACGGTGTCTTCAAAGACGTTCGTGGGCGAGAAGTCTGCGGTGCCGCGTAAAAAGTACATCGTCGGCCCTTCCAGCGAGCACGGGGCTGCAACCGGCGGCAACGTCGGCTCAGGCGTCGGCGTGGGCGCCGGCTTTCCCCTGACGCTGCCCGGAACGAGATCGTCGGCGATCGACGACGACGCGTCGTAGAACGCAACCTTCGTACCGGCGGTCGGCGCCGACGACGACGTGTGCAGCGACACAATATACGGCCACTTGCTCTTGTCCGTCGTTACGATGAGCTGCGTGCGAATATCGTGCGGAGCATGCCCCGGGTACGCGAACGGTTCGGTGCTCGTCACTTTCACCGCGAGCAGAGATCGATCGTCGGGGCCGTACGTCGTAAAGGGAACGGCCCAATGCGATTGATCTTGCACGGCGCGCGACGTGATCTTCGCTCCCTTCGGGAACAAGAAGAGACAGAACGCGTGCGGGTTACACCCTACGTCGTATGTTTGCCCATTTGCGGGGTATTCGCGAAAGCCGTTGGCGAGGACTCGCCCGCCCGCCGGATACGCCGCATTGGCCGGCGTACTATGCCGCGCGACGGCGACGCGCTCGATTCGCACCACCGGCACCTTTCGCACAATCGTATGCGTCCTCACGAGCGTGCGCGTTTCAAGCACGGGCACCTTGACCGGAATTGTCACTACTTTGGTCACGATCCGCGTCACCACTCGCGGCGTAGGCGTGGGCGCCGGCGTCGGCGGCGTAACCGCTACGCACACCTTCGTCCCATTCGCTGCTTGATAGCACGTCGGCGACGGCCGCGGCGATGACTCCGCAGCACTGCCACTCGCCGGCGGCACTGCGCTTCCGATCGCGACGCTCAACATGGCGGTCACGATCGAGCCTGCCGCGAGGCGCGAAAATACCTTCCCGTTCATATCCTTGCCTCCTTACGGCGTGCCCGACATAGTGGGCGTCTGATTTGCGCGCTGCGTCGAACCGTTGCCCCCGCCGCCCGAGGAGCCGTTCTGGGGCTGCTGCGGCGATGACGGCCGAGTATTGCCGGGCCGCATGTTCTGCTGCACGACGTTCGAGGTCGTGCTCCCGACGCGGCCGATCGCCATCGTCGCTTGTTGGCCCATGTACGCTCCGCCAAAATGCTTTCCGATGATCCCTGGCATAAAACCGCCGAGCAACGCAAAGCCGATCCCGCCGTACATGATCTCCTTGCAGATCGGCACGAGCTGCTCCAAGCTCGTCGCGCCCGCGATCATCTGCGCCCACGTGTCGGCTTCTTGAACACCGAACGCCGAGATCGCACCGAGAGCTGCGATCTTCATAAATAGGCTGAACGCCGCAGCGCGATACCCCATCGGCATGAACCACAGCGCCCGATGCGACATACCGCCGAGGGTTATCATCCCAAGCCCTGCGATGAAGAATACTTCGAGAGCTACGAACGTGAAGACGACCGCAATAATCAAATACGCGATGTTTACTACGCTCGCTCCGACGAACTCGGAAAACCACGCCGTCACATATTCCATCACGGCCTGCAGCGATTGGCCGATATTCGTCCAACTCAACTGCATTTTCTTATTTGCAAGCGTGTAGAACGCGGTATCCATCTCGTCCTGAACGCAGACGCCCTCGTCCGAAATAATGCCGGGCTCAAAGTTGAAGATATTGCTGTACCACGGCGCCGGCGCAACGCCGGTGACAGCTTGCCCGGCCTGGCTCGCGCCCGAAAAGAAATCGTACGTGATCGACGGAAGATTCACGAATAGTCCTGCGATCAGCAGATTCATTAGTAACACGCGGCCATATTGCCCGAAGAATCCGCCGAGCGTTCCGGCGCCGGCGGTCTGGAACATATAGTCGATAATGTCTTGCGTGAGCTGCACGACCATGAGCGCCCAAAAGATGACGCCGACGAACACGACTGCGTTGTTCATCCACGTGCTCACGGTGCTTCCGCCCGTCATGTTGCTCAGCGCTTGCGACAGTGGCCCGGGCGTACTTGCCTCCGATGTTGCCCACGCTTGGCAGGATGGCCCCGAACCTGCTGCCGCAGCTGGGCTATGCAGATACATGACGTAAAATGCAAACGCAAGCGGCAACACGATTGCGCTCTTAACGAGCAGTCGCTTCGGATTGCGGCGCGCTTCTGCGAACGCGTCACGATAGCTCGTGACGATCCAGCGCACCAACGCAACTTCGGCCCGAGCGAACTCGACCGTGCGACGCACGATTGCGCGGCCGAGTCCGATCGCAACCTCCTTACCTACCGACCCCAACACCTACTCCGGTTCCTCCGGCGCTTAGAAGCCCGCCGACGCTGGCGGATTCGCGTACTGCGACGCCTCGTTTTGCAAGAACGACGAGAACTCGGCACGATCTTGCGCACTCACCTCGGTGTCGCCGGCGGTGCTCGCGAGCAACGCTTGCATGTTAACCGCGTTCGCGCTTTGCTCGTACTCTATGTCTTCGAGAATGCCAATCAGGATCGCATTGGTCGTCTGCAACAACGCATCGGTCCCCGAGTCCGAATTATTCTCCGAGGCGAGCTGCTGCGACACACCCGCGTTCGCATTCGCGCGCGTGAAGGTCGCCTGATTCGCCTGTAATGCTTGGAGCACGCCGGCGAGCTGATTGCCGATCATGGAGGAGAACTCCGACTCGCCCGGATCGCCGCTCTGCGGCGTGTAGCCGGCGTACGTCGTTGCGTAGCTCGACGACAAGCCGCCATTGTTCACTGATACCTGATTCGATCCCGACGTGTTAAGCGCGTTCACGAGGTTTTGCATATCGCCGACGTAGTTCGAGTAGTTCGACTCGTTAATGAGTTGCCCGTCCTTGAGCTGCTGCTGCCACTGCTGCATCTGCGTCGAAAACTGCTGCACCTGCGTCGCATATTGCTGCGCGGTTTGGAACGCAGTCGTGTACGTCTCGAACTCCGTCTCCGGGTCCGAAACGATCATCTGCGCACTCGCAGGGCGCGCCGCGGCGATAACGCACGCGGCGAAGACGAACGCGAGAAGAGAAAATCGCTTCACGGTGTCACTCCTTGCCACACGGGCAGATAGATGGGGCTGTCAACATAGATATTTAAGTGCGTACCGTCGTCGAGGTACACATTCGGAGCTTTATTCGCATCGAGGTTTATCAGCCGGTCGGCGCCGCTCTGAATCGGGCCGATCGCCGCGGTGATCGCTTGTTGCGACGGGCTCGTTTGCGTCACCACCACGACGTTCGATGACGAGGGCGGCTGCGTGACACGCGCGAGCACGTAACCGGCTGCAGCGGCAACGCCGGAGGCGTAAAGAGCCGTACGAGCTATGCTCCATCGATGATCGTCTACGAGCCCACCAACGCCGCTTTTACCGGCTGAATCCTGCGTGTGATACGCTTGCAACGACGTTTCGTATTGATTCGGCAGTCGCAGCAGCGTCCACACAATGTCACAGTGCCCGCTCGATACCGGGACGATTTGTCCAACAACAGTCGAGTATGGCGGAATAAGCGGATACGTGCCACTCACATCCGGGACGTACTCGCGCACCTGCGCGGTTACGCCCCCTGAGTTGCAGTCCATCTTACCCTTCGTCGTAATCGGAATCCACGTGCCCACGCCGACGTTCAGGTAGTTCGTCGGCGGCGCTGTTGGCGCCGGCGCTCCGAAGCCAGCGCCTGGCGGATTTGTCACGGGGGTATTCTGCTGCGTGACATTACGCAGGCCGCTTACAGCAACGGTGGATGACGCGTTTCCGACCGCCATCTGCGACCCGTCGTTGCCGCTCCGATCGCCTACGAACGCCGCCGCCTGCGCTTCATGGGCGACGTAGGCGACTTCCTCGTCACGCTCGTGTTGCGCAGCGATCTCCGCCGGCGTCGGCGTCGATTGGATGCTCGTCCCCCCGCCCGATCCCGACGGCGACTGCTGCGTTCCTTGCGCCGTGCGTTGTCCGGTGGCGCAGCCCGGCTGTGCAGGGCCGGCGTAACCCGGTTGCACCTGACACACCGGCGAGCGAGCGCCCGCGTTAAGACTTGGGAACGGGGTTGCCGTTGCCTGGCCGTTCACGGGCTGCAACGGTGAATACGGCCTCGGTGTGCCGTTTGGAACCGGCGTACCGAAGGCCTGAGCCGGCGCAAGCCCACCGCCGACCTGCCCGATAAACGGTTTCCTCGGCGTATCGCCGATCTTGATCCCACGAGCCGCGTCGGCCTTCGACGAAATGCCGAACGCAATACCCACGATCAAGAGAAACAAGAACGCGAGTCCGCCGATCGACACGAACGCAAGCGTCTTCTTCGACAGCCCGGGTGGACGCACAGGCGTCGCAACTCCGAAACTCTCGCCGGTCGGTGGTGGCGGCGCCTGACCGCCCTCCTCGCTCGCGCGCTCCTGATCGCCGAGCACGTCGAGGACCGGCGCGGCGTGTTGCGCCGGCTGCTCGTACTCTTCATTCGGCTGTCCGTCACCCTCGGTATTCATCGCACCTAACCTCCGGTCGTCGGCGCGACGTTTCCAGCCGGCCCGTCCATGAATTGGGTGATATAGATTCGCGACGGATCGACCCACAGAAGATTGGGGTCTTTCACCTCCGGGTGAAACTCGGCCGTGATCTGCGCGTGCCGGTTGTCCGTTTCGCGCAGTTCGTTCTGATTGTCGAACACGCGCAGCGTATAGTCCGCAATGAAGTGCTCGTTATCCGTGGCATCGACGTTCTCGACCGTAATGCTGTAGGTGAGCTTGTTCGCACGCATTGCATCGGGCCCACGCATTGGGTCACTCCAATATGCGTTCACGGCTTGGTACGCTTGCGAGCCCGACTTCACCATTCCGAAGCACCGCTTGCGTACGTTCAGTTGCGAATGCTCGTCGGTCACGGTATAGCAGTCTTCGAGCCAATGCCCGATTACGGCCTCACGAGATTGCACGTCGGGCGGATCGAACGGCTTTGCGGGCCCGATCGGGATATACGCTCCCGTCGAGGTAAGCGCGATGAGAAACGGTTGCACTTGAGGGAGCTGCGCTAGATACACGATCACCGCAAAAAGAACCGGATAGCCGGCGGCCAAAATGAACGTCCAGCGCCGCCATGCGGCTTTGTCTCTCCGTTCTTCGGAAATACGGCTTACAAACTCGCGAACACCCGTCTTTCCGCCGCTGCCGGTGCCATTGCCGCCGCCATTTTCACTCGCTCTTCCTGAAGAAGACTTAAGCACTGATTAGCTCCTTTTCCGTCGCTGCTTTAGGCTGCGTTTCATGATCCCACCCAGCTTTGCGAGCAAACTCGAACCACTTGTCAGCCGCTTCATGTAGGCCGGCCTCCCGTAATATATAGCCGCCCATCATGCGGCCGTGTTGTCGCCAAAGGCGCGCTGTTTGCTTCACGTCGTCGGGTTGCGAGCGACCAGCGAACTCCAGCTCGACGGGATCGAAGTCGGTGTTGCAAAAGGCAAACCTATCGCCTTGCTTCACGAACACGTGACGTTTCTTCGTCCCCGAGGCAATGCGCAACGTGTCCTCTACGCTGCACCCAGCGTCGAAATAGAGCTTCTGCATTGCGTCGTCCGCCTCGGGATTCGGCAAAAAGACCTTATTGACGCACGAGTCCAGGATCGCATCCGCGATCGGCAACTTCATGAAGTCGCCGAGACGAAGCGTCGCGAGCCAGATGCCGCAATTCTTCTTGCGGACTTTATCGAGCCAATAATTGATTCTCGCGCCAAATGCCTCATGCCGCAGATATTCCGGCGACTCATCGAGCAGAATCACGCTCGGGATTGCGAAGCCCGTGTCTGGATCGATTGCACCAAGACGCTCGTCGATTCGATGGAAGATATACTCCAACACCGGCACAATAACGCGCGCATCCTTGCGCTTCATGAGGACGCCCATTTCAAATACCTGGACGCTAGCGCTTCCGAGGCTGTCGGTGCTCGAATCGAGCAGCCGTCCAAGGGCACCCGAGATTGTGTAATGCTCTAACGCCGTCGCGATCGTGCGATCAAGCGCGACCATCTGATACTGTAGCCGCGAAAGTGTCCGTTGCGACGGATCAGGATCGCGCGCGACCACCATAAGGCCGTTGCGAAGAGCCTGCTGCTGCTCCGGCGTCAACTCGACGCGCTGCAGCTTCAGAAGGAACTCTTGCAGCCACTCAAGCGCCCACTCGAACTCCTCGGGTTCGTTGATGCGCTGCAACGGCGCAAAGCCGATCGCGCCGGGTTCCTTATTCGTAGGATCAAGCTCGTAGAAGTCCCCGCCGGCGGCCAGGCAGTAACGCTCCGCCGAACGGCCTTGGTCGAACGTGAATAGCTGTGTCCGCCCATACTGAGCCCGCATTGCGGCGCTCAGCACGTTCAGCACGGTCGATTTACCCGCGCCCGTCGGGCCCGCAAAGAACGTGTGCTGAATGTCCTCCTGTGCGAGCACAAGATCGTAAGGCTGTCCACCAAACGTGAGCATGCGATAGAGCGGCGGCGATCCTGGCGGCAGCATCGGATTCGGATTCTCATGCTGGCCGAGATCGTTACTCGCGATACGCGTGAGGTCCGATGCCGCGATCGTATCGAGCGCGAGCGGCGACACATCATGCGCATTATCCCCAGCAAGATGGGCCACGTACGCCTCGGAGTTATTGAACAATTCGACTCGTGCCGTGAAGCCACGCTTCCCGATCTCGCTCTTGATCTTCCACGCATTCTGCAACGCGCGGAACAGATTTTTATCACGCAGCACGACACGCGTGCTCCACAGCACGTACTTCACTTGCCCGCGCGTAATATCGCCGAGAGCCTTCTGCGCATCTGCCGCGTTCTCCAACGCGCCAGGATCGACGACGCCACCATCGGCGCCGTTTGACGCCACGCGAGTGGCGATGTTCTGCGACGACTCCGAATGACGGTAGAACGAACCACGCGCAATCTTGCGCGCATGCTCTTGTTCCAAAAACACCATTTTCGTCGCTCGGCAATACGGCACTTTGACCGACACAAGCGCATCGAGCATCCCCGGTACCGATGCATCCGGCGTATCCTCGACGCTTACGACAACAACGTGCTCGCCGTCCACCTTCGGATACAAGCCGCCGGAAAAGTCGAACGAGGTGAGAATGCGGCGTACGTCGCCGTCGCCTTCGCAGATAAGCTGCAGATTACGACCCGTCTCGATACGGAACAGCAGCGACACAAGATCGTCCACCGTGCGTCGCTGCCCCTCAATCGTGATGCGCCGCTTGCCAAGTCGCTTCATTCGGAAGACGGTCGAAAGCGCGTCTTCCAACTCAGCCACATACTGCTCGAACTGCGCAAGCGCGCGCTGGTGCTGTTCGTCCGCAAGCTCTACCGCTTGGGCACTCTCGTCCAGCATGAGGCGATTAAGCGCCTCGATTACTGCGCTCGGTGGGGTGTACGTCGCAACGACGAACTGCTCGTGCGCGAACTGCCGGAACGGTTGCAGGTATCGCTTTATACGCGCCCACGCCATCGTTGCCGTCGTTGGATCGCTCGCCTTATTCCCCGCGGGATACCCGGTCACACCCTCAGAGAAGTCGTAGTAATCGAGCACCCACGCTTCGTCGCGCTTCTTTACAGCCTCGTTATGGGCCGCGACATGCGCTGCTTGTTGAGCGTACGTCGATCCGTCGAAGTCGGGTCCGCTTACTTCCCACCCGACGAGGAGACGGTTATCGACCCACGCTATGATCCCATCTTTCGCTCGATAGTCGTAGCCAACGGCCTTATCCACACCGAGTTTCCCACGCGTGCGAAGCCAACGCAACGTGTAAATCTCTTCGTCGCCCACGATGCAGATCGCGACGATGACGATCACCGCGAGAAACGCCCAAACGCCCACCTGCGCTACCCCTTCTGACTACTCTTAACGATGCGCGCCCGCTCCGCAATAAGCGACGGTCGAGCGCGATAAAACGCGTTCCAACGGAAGAAGTGTCTAATCTTCACGAAGAACCGCGGATCGATTTTATAGAGCCAGCGCAGCAGAAAGTACGACACCGCGAAAAATGCGGCGCCGACTACGGCGTACCACCACATCTTCCGCGGGTTCAAAAGCACCGGCACGAAAAATGCGATCGTAAAAAGCACCAACAACACGAACGCGTCGGCCTCAATGCCAGCGATCTTCGATCTCTGGAAGAGGCCGCGATTGATCGGATGCTCGCGCTGCTGGACGCTCACGACCGCGTTAGCCCTAACTGCCTTGCAGTGTCGAAACGAACGCGTCGCCCATAAGGATGATCGCGCCAATCACGACCATCGTTACGCCGCCCCAAAAGACGGGACCGAGCCCTTCGTGCGAACGCGTCATCCAACCGACGCCGGCGGCGACAAGGCCGATGACGATCAACGATGCGGAGATCGTCACGATCGCGGTCTTGAAGCTCTGCACTTGAGTGACGAGACTACCCCAATCGGCCAAAGCCTGGTGCGGCAGCGCAAGCGCGACAAACATTCCGAGCAGACTGTAGTCGAAAATGCGACGGCGATTTGCTCTGAGCGCACCGTAGGCCGTTGCAAGAATCTGTTGCACGAGTAATCCTCCAATTCCAAATTGCGCGGAAGGGCAGGGGGCTCAGAAACGCCGGGCCTATCCCGCCTTACGGAGCGGTATATTCCGGTCAAGTGGTATAAATACCTTCAAGCATAAAAGCAACAAAGGCGGCCCTTCTAGCCGCCCTTGTTGCCGTTTTCCCCTGCCCGGATTGTCTTTACGCCGCGTCGGGCAGCTCTCGTACCTCGCCGAGAGCCGTCAAGACGTAATCGCCCTTCGCGTCAAGTTCCGGCTCCACACGGTACACGCCGGTGACGATCCGCCCAGCCTTGTGCGAGTGCTCCATTGTCACGATTCCATTCAGCGACGAGCAGATGACTTCGCGCTGCGGCGTCAAGCCAATCGTCTTCAGCATTGCTTCCATGCGTGCGAGGATACGCCTCGCCTTTTTGCCGTGGAACGTCGTTAAACCACCCGTCATCTGTAGCCAAATATCGTTCAGTAAAAGATTCACCGCCTCGGCGTCGCGCAGCTCGCCGATCGTCGCGCTTCGTACGTTCCAGCGCACGATTTTCGGCAACCACCGCGGTATCGGCCAGGCATTCGTTGCCTGCACCATTTTCTTGTTCTTTAACGGATTCACGATCTCGCGCACGTGCTCGATACACGCGTAGCGTCGCTCAGGATCAAGCTCTGCGATCTTCGCGAACAGCGAGTTTAGAAGCGTCGTCTTCCCGGCAAACATTTCCCCACAAACCGCAATGTTTGCATTCTCACCAAGCAGCGTGACCACGCCGTCGTATTGATTCCTCGTGAGCAGCGGAAGGTTCATCGGGCCTCGCGGCTCCAGATGCGCCTCCAGCGCGAGCGCGATGGACGAGTGTTTACGCAGCTCCATTGTGTGCTGCTCGACCCCCGGCGGCGCCGTCAGTGTAACGCGCGCAAACGTTCCGCGTCGAAAGTCGAGCTTGCCGTCAAGCGACTGTTCATCCTCGGTCAACTTCGCTAACGGGTCGATGATCGCGATCTCCGAGGCGATCGTCATGACGAGCGATTCCGCCTCTTCGGCACTGTAGCGCAGCCCGGTATCGACCGTCCCTTCGCCGGCGACTTCGGCGAAGACCCTGCCGTCGTCATTCAAGTCGATCTCGCGTACCTCGTCGCGATCGAACCACGCGTGCAGCTCACCGCCGATCGTCCGCTCCAGCGCTGTGCGCTGCCGCTCGCGCTTTTCGGCGAAAGCTGAACGCGCCCGCGGACGCTCGGCAGTCGCAGTCACGTCTAGCCGACCTCGATTTCTTCGCCGCGGGCGATCTCTTGTTCGGCCGCGAGTTCCGCCTGCCGTTCGGTCATCGCACGCACGCCGGCGCCGTCTCGGCTCACTTCGACGACTTCACCGACCTCCGGCCGTTCCGAGAAGGCGGAACGATCGATCGACACCAGCTTTCCGCCGAGCGTCGCGATCACACGCTCCCCGCTCTCATCGCGACCACGCACACGAGCGTTGAAGTCGTGTGGAATCTCTGTGGCGTCGCGCAGCGTACTAGCTGGCGACACCACAGGGAGAGCGCCAAGATCGATGCGCTCCTCCTCACGATGCTCCTCGTTTAGCGCCGCCACTGCGTCGAGTTCACTCTGCGGTACTTCCGCACGCTCTGGCGCCGACGCTTCGCGCTCCGCGGCCTGCCGTTCGTACATTGCCGCACGCTCGGCTGGCGTCTTCGCGAGCCACTCACGCTCTTGCAGGAGCATTGTTTCCTGCTGCGCTATAGCCTCGATCCGTTCGTAGGCGGGCGCACCAGGCGTGCGATCTTCACTTAGTAACGCCTCGTGTTCCGCCGTCAGTGACGCGATCTCCCGATCGATCTCTCCCACGCGTTCGCGATCGCGCTCTTGCGAGCGCTCAGCGGCGCGCTCACGCATGTTCTCGACTTCTTTTGTTGTCGTCGAAATGTAGTACGTGTCGATTCGCCCGTTCCGCCCGGCAAATGACGAGTGCACGAGTCGCCCGTCGAGTTCGAGCTTTTCCCCTTTTGCACGAGCCGCTTCCAACTCGCGCGTAGACGCACCGTACTCCCGGACGAGAACCGGCTCGGCATCCTTGCCGAATGGCACGACCTTATACTCCATATAGTCGAGCTGCTGGTTCCCTTTGTTCGCCCGAAACGACACTTCGGCGACAGTCCCCGCAAGATGCACCTGATTAGGCGCCTTGCGTAACCCGTCCGGGACCTCGCTGGAAACATCGAAGGCGCGAATACCGATCACGGCGCGCTTCGCCTCGTCTTTGTACGGCTCCACGGTTGCGTTCCGCAGTGCTATTTCATCTCCAGCGCGAAACGTACGCAGTTTTTCCACTCCTGCTCCAACGACAGTCGCCGAGAGCCACTGCGGCTTATCTTTGACGATCATTTCGCGGCCGTCGCGCGTGAACGTGTACCCTGGCGTTACAGCATGCACGCGCACCGTCGCGTGTTCGCCATTGCCACTGCGATTCGGATAAAATTGCGGATCGCGCTCTAACGTTCCGACGAGCGTAATCTCACGCGGCCCTTTGCGGCGTACCGATTGATTCACGGAGACTCCCCCTTCTTTGGCGACGCTGCGAAGCGGTCGCCGCTCCCCGTTTATATTCCAATCAACTAGCATACACGCCTTTTCCGGCACGCACGAAAAAGCCCCCGCCGGAGGGCGAGGGCAACGGTCGCTTCTAGCCGTTCATTGGGTCGCCGGCTGCGCCAATCTCGGGACCCGTGTCGGGCTCGAAGAACATGCCCGCCAAAGCGTCCTCGATCGCCTGAGACGACTCGCTCGTGATCGCCCGATCGGCTACGGCGTCCGTCGAAACCATGACCGGCGCGCCGGCCGGCACTTCAATCTCACTCGCTACGGCTTGAGCCACGACCGCCGCGGGCGCCACACCTACCCCTGCCAGCTCCTTGACCGCATTGCGCTCCTGCTGCAAGCCCGCGTCTGTAGGTGTCGTCGGCGGCAGTGCCGGCGCCGCGCCTTGCGCATCGGCGACGATCGCACTCGCCTCGGCGACCGCCTCCTCGCCGTCCGCCTTCCACCAAGGCGGCCGATACGCGCGACGCGCCATCGGGATCACCGCCGACCGCTTCGGCGGCGGAATCCGCGATCGTTCGAGCATTTGAGGATCTGATTCGTAGTACAACGTTTCGACTAAAAACGGTGCGAGATCACCTGCTTTGACGATCGCGACGTGCGGCTCCATGTTCATAAGGCGCTGCGGCGACATAAGGTCTGTAGACACGTACGAACGTTGCGTCTGCGCGTGTCCGAGATACCCTAACCGATTCCCTGAGTAGTTCCGGTTGAAATCTTCGCCCGTCGTCTTCCCGAGCAGCTCGTGGCTTATCCACTTTGCCGTCTCCGGCTTGTTCGGTCGCAAAAAGACTTTCACGTTGGATACGGACGTGACGGCTTCTTCGTTTTGGCCGCCGGCGGCCGACCACACTTGCGAAATATCCTGATAGCCGAGATTCGGCGCGATTCCGTATTTCCGCGCCATGCTCCACGACGTGAACGCTTGCTCTTGCTTCCCTAGCTGCTTCGCTTCGTCGAGATCAAGATCGAGCGGGTGTTTGTACCGAAACTCACCCGTTTCCAAGTCGAGCGCTTCGTCATCCATGTGCGTAAACGTAATCAGATTCACGAGCAGTCCCACGAGTGGCCGCAGGCGCTGCACGTCGCTCGGTGGCACGCCAAAGTACAGCGATACCGGCTTGTCGTTCAGCATGAGGTCTTCGAGCGAGAAATCCGAGCGGCGCGTTACTTCGGCAACGTTCCGCTCGCGGAAAACGTGCAAGAATCGCCGCATCGTCGAGATCACGCCTGATTTTTCATTTGGCGCCTTTTGCAACGTCTCTTTCGCGCTGCGCTCGACGTACGGATGCACGTCCCACTGATTGCCTTCGTGATCCCGGAAGATATGGTCAAGGTCTTCGCGGCCCTGCCGATGATCCGAGTTCATGATCTCGCGAAGCGCGAGATCGACGCCCGTAATCTTTCCGTCCTTGCTGTCCTCGAATTGTGCGAGGTAGTTATAGACACCCTCAAAATTACAGTTCGCCGGATCGGTGTAGTGCAAATGCGCGAGCGCGCATTCGCCGAGCACCGTACCTGTCGCGATCCAATGCGCTTCGCTTCCCTCAGAGGCCTTGTCGGCGAAGTCCAACAGTCGCTTCCACAGATTCTGGAGCGTCCGCGTCTCGTTCGGCGTCTCCCACTTCACGCTGTCGGCCGGATTGATACACACTGACAGCTCGGGCCGCGTCGGCGCGAAGAGCAGGCAGATATTTCCAGCGCCGCCCTGGCTTCGCGGCCGGCTGCGCCAGCCCGCCGACTTGCGCCACATTTCGAGCGAAGGATCGTAGATGAACTTCGAGGTGGGGTCGGTCAGCAAATGCGGCATGTAAAAGCAGGCCGTCTTTCCGGTTCCGGGTGGCCCGATCAACATGACACCGAGAGCCTGCTCGGGATTCGTAAAGACGTAATACGTCTTTCCTTCGTGCCGCAGCACGCCGAGCGGGAATCCGATCTTCCCTTTGTCGTTTGCGATTTGCTTCCGCCGCGAGAGAATCAAGCCGCGCGTCGCAATATCTTCAAACTCCGCCCACGCCGCGTCGCCGTGCGTCTGCACCGATACATTCGCACGACGACGCTCGCGAATCACGACGCCGAGCAGAATGCTCCCCGTCAACGACACGATCGACACGATCAGGATCACACGATCGTACTCCCCGAAGCGGCGCATGACTTCCGACCGCGCCGGTTCACTTTCGCACGCCGGTATCGGATGGATGAATGATCGATCGCGCGAGCGGAAGCATCGAATCCGCCATGCGAGCGTCGTCAACGGCGACAGATACACTCGGCCGATGGTCGGCGACCCAAGTTGCGGATCAAACCGCAGCTCGCTCGCCACCATATTCTGCGTTACGACGACCGACGCCAACGAAAGAACGACGCCGAGTAGAATGCCGAAAAGCGCAGGCCACATCCCCTCCGGCTGCTGGCTGCGATACTTTCCCTGTTGCTCACGCAGGATATGATCGATCGTAGGCACGTCTATGCGACCTCGAACTCCGCGTCGCGCCCGGCCTCAAGCGACGGCTCCTCCTGAGCCGCCAGCTCCGCTTCGCGCTCCGTGAACGCGCGCGTCGTGTCACCGTCGCGCCGTACCTCCACCACCTCACCGACACGAGGCACCGAGCGGAAAGAGGCGCGCTCTACCGCTACCGCCTTCCCCCCGATCACCGCGATCACGTGCTCGGCGCTCTCGTCACGGCCGCTCACGCGAGCCGTGAAATCATACGCCACCGCCTCCGCGGCGCGTACCGAGCCGTTTACTTCCGCCAGCGGCAGCGCTTGCAGATCGACGCCCGCCACCGCCATGCCGGAACCACGGTCATCCGCACCACGCCCTTCGCTACGATCGCTCGCGCGATCTCGCGCACGTTCGCCCTCGAACGCGAGCACGTAGTCGGTAATCTTCTCCGCGTCTTTGGCTGCTCGGAAGATTTCGTTCTTATCTTCGCGCAGCGCTTTCACCCACGACTGCACGTAGGCGGCATGCTGCGTTACGTCGTACGGTATTCCCGTTTCTGCCGACAGAAACACACTTGCAAGCTCCGCGCGCAACTCTTCCTTCGCATATCCGGGCGACCCGAACGGATGCGACTGCAACTCCGAACGATCGAGCCGTGACGGATGGCCCGTCCAATGACCAAGCTCGTGCAAGCGCGTCGATTCGTAGCCCTCAAGCGATTTGAACGTCGTCTTCGGCGGAATCACGATCACGTCGCGCGACGGCGAGTAGTATGCCTGGCCGCCGCCGTACTCGAAGTGTGCGCCCGTTGCGCCCAGCAGCTTCTCGATTCGCTCGACCGGCTCAATCTCTACGGCGCTCTTCGCCCACGGCACAGCCTGCGTGAGCGGCCTCACGACGGCTCGTTCGACTTCCTTTCCGTCGATCGCGACGCGCTCTTTTACTACCTCGCCGTTCGCGTCACGCGTCGGCACGTCGATTTGCGCGGCGTTGAATACCCGCGCATAGAATACTTGCCAGCGGTTCGCGCGCGCCTGCTCTTTCGCGAACGCGGCGAAGTCGAGTGTCGGATCGTGCGCCTTCGCCTCGTCGAAGCGCTTGCGCAACTCCGCCTCCGTCAACTTCTCGGGAGGCTTCCAATACTCGACCATCGTCGAACGCTCGCCTTTACGAACCGACCATTCTTTGTCGGTCGCCTGTTTGAAGGTCATCCACCGCGGATCGCTCCAGCCGCGCTCCTGCGCGGTGAGCATTAGGATAAGCTGGTTAATCCCGTGATATTGATTACCTCGCGTCGCGTTGAACGGAAGTGTAAACTCCCACGGCTTCTCCCACGGAATCTTCCCCGCTTCAAGCTGCGCGATGATTTTCTCGGTGATCTCCTGCCGAAAGTCGCGCTTGCCGCGCTCTTCCTTCGGTTCGTCACTCGCGCGCACGCCGTGCGTTGCGCCAGCGACCTCGATCCCGCGCTGCCGTTCGGCTTCATACTCGCCGACAAGCCCTTCGATCACGCCGACGAGCGACGGACCCACTCGTTCGAGGTTCTTCGTCGTTCCGGGCCCAAGGAAATCGCGGCCTTTATCCGGGGTGCCCGTTCCGCAATAGCCGCGGAACGCTTCCGCGAACATTTCTTCGCGGTTCTCTGCCGCGTACTTGGATACGAACTGCGAATTACGCCACGCGCTTTCGAGCGCGTCGCCGTCGCCGTCGTACCCGGGCAGCTCCGCCCCCATATGCGATAGGTAGCCGACCGAATGCGCGGGCAGATTCAGTATCTCACCGCCAACGTCACTCAGCGTACGCGTATCGGGATAGCGATCGGGCTCGCGGCGGGCGCGATCGCGCAGCACGGCGGCGTCGATCGCGTGCGCGAGTTCGTGAACGAGCCCCGCGGGGTGTTCCAGAGCCTCCGCACGGAGATACACGCGCTTCTCCACACCGATATGCAAACCGACGCCGCGATCGATATGATCGCGCGTCTTCGGATCGAGAAACGGGTAAATCGGCGATACGTCACGCACTTGTCGATCGAGCGTGACGATATTGATCTTCGTCCCGTCGCGCTTCAATAGTCCCAACAAACCCGGCGGCACGTACGTCAGCGCGCGCGCTACGCGCTCGTGCGCTTCGCCATCCGGCGCAAACTCAATCAGGTCGCTCGCGAACCGTCGCGCGTCCTCGATCCCTGTGCGCCGCTCGGTCGTACGCAGAAAGAACTTTTCGCTCACTCCGCGTCACCCGTCGAATCATTCCCCGTTACCTCATCGAGAGCAAACCCTTCGACCGTGACGCCGAACCTGCGCAACTCGTCCTCGCGCACGTCCTCGATCACGCCGGCGTCCGCGATCTCGCCGCCGGCGACCTCCTTTTCCGTCACCGTCCCAAGCACGTCACTGAGCGAATCCGTCGCCTCAGATCTCTTTTGCTCCACGAGCGCCATTTACCGCACCTCCCTACAGGCTCAACTCGGCGCCAGAAGCAATCTCCGGTGCCGCGAGTTCCACGTCGATACCACGCACCGCCCCGCGCACTGCGTCAAGATCAATCATGCTATCGTGACCAATTTGCGCAGTTACGCGGCCCGCTGGGGCACGCTCCACTGCGGCTTCAAGTTCCGATTCGAGTTCCAGCAGCTCTTCCCGGCGCCCAAGCAGCTCCGCACGGCGCTGCCCACCTGTCATACGCCGCACCTGGTCGGCGTCGCGATCGTGCGCGTGCTCCGCACGCACCTCGTGCGCAACCGCGTCCTCGACCTCGATCTCGTCTTGCTGCGACGCCTGCTGCTGCAACCGACGACGCGCTTGCGTCTCGGCATTGTTCTCCGGCTGCTGCTCGACGGCAAGCTCACGCTCAACCTCCATGCGTTCGCGCCGCACAACATCGCGCAGCTCTTGCGCGTCCAGCTCAAGCGCCGGCGCAGCATCCACGCGCAGCGTCGGCTCAGCGAGCCGATCGGCGCGCTGCAACAGCCGCTCACGAAGCGCGGGGTCGCGCTCACGTTGCGCCAGCCGCTCCAACTCCGCACGCGCTTCGGCGGCGGACTGACGCGCACGTTCTACCGCGCGATCCTGAGAGCCGGTGTAGTAGCGCATGTAGCTCTCCGGTACGCGATCCGCTTCGACGCCGAGCGTCCGGGATGCGTACTGCACAAACCCGTGAGCAGGGCGCTCGCGATCGTACGCGATCGACGCGTAGACCGACCGAAGGTCGCGCGTCGTCATCGACGCACCATACCCTCGCGTGATCGCCCCCTGCATCTGTTCGCGCACACGCGCGATCAGTTCGCGATCGCTCAGTCCGCCGAAGTCACGCTGCTCGCGAATCTTCGCGAGCGCGTCGATAAGACGCTGCGGCGGAGCGAGCGCGTAGACCGATGACGCCGGACCCGACCGGCTCGTTCGGACCAGCATCCTACTGCGATCCGAGGGATCGACCTCGAACCTCGCGTCGCGCAGTATCTCTGTGATTGGCCTGCCCGTGAGGACAACGAGCCCCGCGGCAACGTCCGCGTACCGATCGCTGCGCAAAAGACGCTCCGCACGCACCAGCACCGCCGCCTCGCTCACAGGCTGAAGCGCGATCTCCACTTGCGCGGCCGGCGCTACGAACCGCGCCGCTTCCATGCGCGCAATACGTTCCTGTAAATATCCGCGCATCGGATCATGCACATCGTGGGTAGCATCATGTTCGAGGAGCTGCTGTCGCAGCGCATCGAGCACTTCGGCTCGCCCTCGTTCAAGCGCGCGCACCGAAGAGCGCTCTTCGCCGCGAATGCTGCACTTCGCATACGACAGCCCCGTTTTCTCGTCGAGCCAATTATGACCGAGCACTTCTGCAAAATATCCGAACGCGCCGCGTTCCGGCGCAAAGCGCGCACGCGCGATCGTCGCGTACGCCGCGCGCAACTCTTGCGGCGTCATACCAAACTCGCGCTGCGTGATTTGGCGCAACGGCTTGCCAATGCGATCGTTGAGTTCCGAGGCCTCCAGCTCGGCTATCGGACGCTCCGCGCGCTTCGTCGGAACCGACAACTCCGCCCGCAACTGTGCCACAGCATCGACGATGCGATCGCGTTCCGCGAGCGTTGGAATCTCGTAGGCGTCTTTACCGCGCCCTTCCTCGTCGCGCGTCTTCGCCTGCCCGGAAAACACGAGCGTATGCTCGTCTAGCCCGACCTGAAACTCGCCCGACTTCAGTATCTCGACCGGACGGCGCCCCGTGAGCGCCGCGATCGCGGCCGTCCGCTGCAAGTAGCTATCGCTCAACAGCAGCTCAGACGCGCGAGCAATCACACGCTCCGCGTCGATCGGTTGCAACGTTCGCAGATTCACGTCGCGCCGCGGCGCTTCCGTCATCCCGGCTTCGGGAACGTCCGCAGCGCGGTCTTCCGCCGGCTCAATCTCCGCCGCAGGGGTCGCGATCTCTTCGGCTCGCCCTTCCTCCACGACTCGTTCCAACGCAGCACGTTCGCGCTCGATCGTCCGATCGACCTCACGTTCCACACCCGCCTGCAGCGCTTCGACGTGCTCGACCAGCTTCGTGTGATCGTGCCGATCGATCTCGATAGTCGGCACATCCCCTGCCCGTAACCGTTCCAACGCGCGCGACATATCGCCGTGCCACGCCTGCACTTCGGCTAGCGCGGCGACGGCCGCCTCGCGCTCTTGATCCGGCGCAACCGCCGCAAGGTGCTTCGCCGTCGTGAGCACGTCGTCAAAGTCCCGCTGCACCTGCCGCGGCGTACGAATGTACGTCGGGGCGTGCTCGCTCCCACGCTCAATCTCGCTATCGAGCGCATTCTCTTTCAAGCCCTTGCGTCCAAGCACACGATCGCGCTGCGCCACATTGCGGAACACATCGTTCGACCAATACATATTCGCTTCGTAGCGGTGGCGCGACATAGCTACAAGCGTCAGGTGACGATTCCAATGCGACGTGGCGAGCGCGTACGCGCGATCGACCGTGACGCCTTGCGCCTTGTTCACCGTTGCCGCATACCCGTGCGTCAGACTCGCGTACTCCGACAGCTTGAACGTGACCGTCTTCCGATTATCCAAAGCGACGGTGAGCTGCGGGTCCTTGCCTCCCTCGACCGCTTCGATCGTGCCTAGCGACCCGTTCATAACGGCGACGCCGTTGAGGTCCTTTTTATTCGCGAGGAAGTACACGCGGTCCCCAACCGCGAGCTTCGTCTTATGGGCTACACTCTTCTCGCCCCGGGGAATCGCGAGTGTCACGTCTACGTCCTCGCCAAGTTCGCCGGCAGCTTTCCGCTCCGCGCGCACAACCTCGTTCAGCGATTGCACGTCCTTGTTCGTGAACGCAAGAATAATCTGCGTACCGACAAGATCGCCTTTCTCGTTGCGTTCCATCGGGAACGCCTTGTGATCGGCGACCCACTTCTCGACGAGCGCCTTCTTCGCATCATCGAGCGTCACGTGCTCGTGCGTCAAACTCGCCTCGTCGTACCGTTTCAGCGCTTCCTTCGTACGTCCCGTGGACATTTCACGAGTCGCCTCGCACATCCACGCTGCACCCTTCTTCTGCCGCTGAATCTCGGTGATCTCAGCAGACCCGATCCGCTCCACGATCCCGCGGAATGCCGCGCCGCGCTCGATCGCTTGAAGCTGCTCGTAATCGCCGATCGACACGATCTTCGCCCCGTACTGTTCGGCAATGCGAACCAAACGGCGGTAATCATCCGACCCGACCATCCCTGCTTCATCGATCGCGATGACCGTATTCTCGCCGAGCGGTTCGCGCGGTTCGCGTCCCGGCTCCGCTTCGTGGCGCAGCAAAAACGATGCGATCGTTGAGGACGGAATACCGGAGCCTTCTTCCAACCCTTGGGCAGCGACGCCGGCGAGCGCAACTCCCACGACCTCGTAGCCAGCACGCTCCCACACGAGGCGCGCTGCTTTCATCATGTACGACTTGCCGGTTCCGGCAAAGCCGATCACCGCGGACGCCCGCTCGGGCCCCGTGATCCGTCGTAGCGCGTCGAGCTGCCCGCCGCCGATCGTCATTTCCTTGGCGACGTGCTCCATGTACGCGCGATCCGTTGGATACGCGTTGTCCTGCGCCAGCGCCCCGATCGCATCGAACATTTCGCGTTCCTGCTCGCGCACGTTCTCCGTCGTGTAAAAGACGGTTCCGTACCGGCTGCCGACTTGCACGATCGACGGGTGAACGCGAGCTGCTTGCAGCAGCTCCTCCAGGTTGACCTCCGTATGATCCGTCGCGTAGCGCGATAGCGCGCGATCGAGATCGCGCTGCGTAAACCGCGCCTCGCCGTGGGTCATTTCCGCGAGCACGCGCTCGACCACGAGCGCGGGTTCGCGCGGAGCGGGCGAAGCCTGCTCCGCCGCCGGCGCACCCTGCGCGTCAGCGCTCGGCCCGTCAGGGCCGATTCTTTCGGGGCGGTTACGCTCCGAAAGCGTGCGCCGAGCAGCGCGCTCCGCGCGCTCCAACACCCGCCGGTCCCGGCCCGACGCCTCGATACGAAACCCGCGTTCGATCGCCGCCGTGTACGCCTGGAGCTTGAACTCGTCGCTACCATCGAACGAGAGCTTGCGGAACCCGCGCGCCTCCGCGATCGCCAGCATCGCGGCGATCTCTTGCGCGTCGCCCGTCTTCCCGAACACCTTGTCACCGCGATCGGTAACGCGCCGATCGCCCGACTTAAACTCGACGCCCCCGAGTAACCGCTTCGCCACCTTCCATCCCTCGCTTAAGCCCATCTCCGCCCCCGTGACCCCGTAACTCGACTGCAGCAGACGATCGCACGCGAAGCGCCGCGCACGCGCGCCATCCGCGAGTACCATCCCGGGATCGTGTGGCAGTTCACCTGGGAGCACGAGCGCTGCAACGCCAAACTTTGAGCGCGCCACGTCCCAGGCACGCCGAAGCTCACGCACCGCGTTACGCTCCCATATCGCTCGGAGCTGCTCGCCCGCGTAAGTCGCAATACCCCGGCGCTCAAGCTCCGTCGCCACCGGACCCACCTTGATAGCTGGCTCCCGATCGATCCCGCGGGCGGCGTACGAAAGGTGCGTGACCCGCGTCGAAAGCCCCGCGATCTCCAGCGCGTGATTGCAGTCGAGAGCCCATTCCTCGCGCCACCGCTGTAACGTCGCAACCTGATTCCACTCGCGAACCTTCGGCCCGAAACCGTCGCTCGACAACGAGCGCAACGTGAGTAACACGTGACAGTGATTGTTGCGCGGATCGCCGCTTCGAGACGGTTGGTGGATCGCATAGTCCGCTATCATCCCTTCGCTTACGCGACGCGCGAGAAACGCCCGCACCAGCGTCACGCGTTCGCCTTTATTCAACTCGAATGGAACATTTAGCTGCAACTCGCGCGCCACCTGGGCGTCCTTGCGCCGCTCCGCGGCCTCGACGGCGTTCCACAGAACGCCGCGAGCCGCGAAAGCCTCCGGCGCACCCTCGGGCAGTAGAATCTCCCGGTGCTCGACGCCGCCGCGCCCCGTATAGTCGTATTCCTCGCCGACCCGATCGTCGTAGAGCCGTTCGCCGGCGCGGTACGCCGCCGCCGCCACGGCGCTCTGCCCCTTCGAGCGGGAGAGCACCTGAGCCGCCAGCCGATACGCCGCCATTTGTGGGCTTAATGTATAAGCGCGCTATTGCTAAGTCCTGCACGTAAAGAGGTGCTTTCACGCAGGGAGCCTAAGCGGCAAACCGAACGAAAGGCCCGCGTGGAGCGAAATGACCGCATTTCGCGTATTACGTGAATTGAGGGTATGACACGGAAGAGGACGACCGGGAGCATCCTCGCGGAGCTGCGCTACGAGCGCGACCGGCTCGGCGACGCGAAGCGACGCCTGAGCCAAGCAGAGGCGGCCCGCGACCTGATCTCGGCGGAAGAAACGCGGCGGCTGCAGCACAAGCGGCAGCGGCGCGCGTTTCTAATCGGAGAGTGGGTGCTCGACCACGCCGACGATCCGCTACTCGGCGCAGTGCTCGACGGCCTCGGCCGCGCTCTCGAAAAGCGCGGGGACCGGGAACTCTTCGGACTCGACAGCTAAGTCCGCGCCGGGGGGCGACGTTGATACGTCGGCCCCGACGGTGGACCGGATACCAGGCACGCGGAACAGAGAGGATCATGGCACGGACGAAACTTGCAGAACGCAAAAGCGCAAAGCTCGCGGAGATCGAAAAGCTCCAAGCTGAGCTGAAAGAGATCGAACGCAAAGAACGAGAGGCCGAACGCGCAGCGCAAAAACGGCGCGTGGAGATCACCGGCAAGACGCTTCTCGCACTCGCCGACTCGAAGGACGAGGATGACGTAAAGCTCTACCGCGCGATTATGGAAATGCTCGACGGCAAGCTCTCCGCCGATGACGACCGAGAGCTATTCGACCTCGACGACAAGGACGCGCGTAAAGCCTTGGGGTTGAAACCTCGTGTGAAACAACCGGAGACGCCGGCGGCGTAAGACACCTAAACGAGAGAGCCCGAAGGCGTGCCCCGGGGCTCTCTCGTTTAGGTGTCTTTCTGTCAGCAATGGCCGAATTGCGACGGTGCCTCAATTCCCGATCCGTACTGCGTAAATCGGACCGACACCGGGACGAGCACCTTACTCAGTGATTCGGCGGGGTATCCCGACAAGTCCGCGCCGTCCACGCTACTCAGCGGAACCGTCACGTCGTTGTTCACGCCGAGCCCGTCATCGCTGCGGTACATGAACCACGCTTTTGCCTCCCGACTGTCATCCGCGTTCTTCACGTCAACGTAACCTTCGTAGCAGTAAATTTGCTGCCCACTCACGTTGTGGATTTCGACGCCCTTCCCATCCGGTGTGAGTCCAGCCTGAACCGCGCTTGCGAGCTTCGCTTGATCCTGCCGCTGTTGTTCAGCAGCTTGCGCGGCTGCAGCGGCTTCCTGCGCTTGCTGCTGAGCTATCCGATCCGCTTCGGCCTTCGCATTGGCCGCGTCGGCGGCTTCTGCAGCCTGCTCTAACGCGATTGCCTGACCGACCGTTTCTTTATCCGTGATCTTCATTGAGCCGATATTGACGCGTTGCACGAACCGATCAAAGAGCGCCCGATTCTCGCGGGGTAGGCTCGAATCGTCGATCGCGACTTGTTCCGGTATGAGGTTCTTCGTCGTTAGCTGGTCGAGCTTAACGTCGTGTCCACACGCCGCAAGAACCGATAGCGTCACGATCGCGCCCACAACACTTTTCACCCACTCGCCCATCCCTATTCCACCTTTGCTCCCTTGCTTAGAAAAAGAGCCGCGACGTTCGTGCCACGGCTCGGGTTCGTTACCTTACGGCTTCGCGACCGACTTATCGCGAAAGTCGCGCATGAGATCATCCATAAGGTGATCCACGGAACCTTTGCGGTACGGTGTGCGCTGCACGAGCGAGCGCAACGTCACGCCTTCGATCGCGCGAATCACGAGCGCGGCCGTCGCGAAGATCGCGATCGCGATCGGCACCGCCACCTCCGCCACGCCTACAACGCCAGGCGGCAGCAGCGCGAAATGCGCGTGACCCGCCAGCACCGGATCGCGATGCAGCGCGAACTTGCGCAGCGGCTCGATCGCGAGCGTCGCCACGATCGCCGGCGCGAGCGCCCACGATACGCGAACCGGAACCGAAGCGAACTTCAACGGTTCCGCAGCAAAGGCGCCCCACCGAATTGCCCGAGCAACATACAGCATGAGCGGAAGCATCCAGAAGATCCAAATCGTGATCGCCGCGATCGTCAGATCGTGCTGATACGCAGCCACCGTCGCCTTATTCGCATGCTCGACGGCATGCGCTTCAACCAAGCCAGCAACGACGAGCGCAAGCAGCACGTAACGTAGCCGCACCACCGACTCGGCTACACCGAATCGTTCGTGCGTGAACATTTCGTACACCGCGCGCGGAGCGCGAGCAAAGACGGCCGCATCCGCGATAATGCGGCGAACCGCCGCGATCGCCAGCGGAACCAGCATGAGCAGGAGTGATAGAAAGATCATCGTGGGTTCCACCCTTCTTCTCTTGTCTCGGCCGGTCGGGTCGTCGATCGGCACTCTTCCGTTTTCCTTCGGCCAAGCGAGCCCTGGCCTCCACAAAAACCGACGCCGCCCGGTCGCGAGACGTTTCGATCGCGAGGAGCGGCGTTGGTCGCCTTGTTTCTTCGCGAAGCGCCAGGTCCACCTTCCTCGGACCCGCCACTAACCCCGTCTCACCAGCCGCATGGCCCTCTTGTTGTGTACCTACATACTAGCACAATAGGCCTGGTAGTCAAACGTACGTTCGGCCTATATCTAGTGGTTGGCGATAGGGGATTCCTACCAGCCGGAGTATAGAGGGCCATTAAAGAGAGGGCCCACGACGGTCGTCGCAGGCCCTTGAAGACGAAAATGCCCCGGTTGCAGCCGAGACGTTTTCAGATAGTCGAGTTCAGAAAAGAGATTGCTAAACTGAACATTTTTGCTAAGTCGGGAGGGCGAATCGCCCTGCTGACTACACCACTATTAGAGCACAAACGCGGGTTTCCTGCAAGTACCTCTTTTCACGTATTACGCAAATTACGTGACATAGGGGACGAGGGCTAAGGCAGACCTCGTGGCCTTGCACCGCGCGCTCTCCACGACCGCTCCGGTCTACACCCCGGACGAGCAGGCCCAAGCACTACGGGCACTGCTCGGCGGTCGCATTTGCGGCGTTTGGCAAATCGACGGCGTTGGGAGCTATCCCGGCGCGCTGTCGGATTTCACCGACGCCGACGCGCGCGCGCACTACGCCGGCGAACGCACCTTCGCGATCGCCGCGGTCACGGACCCGGAACCACGTGCGCGGCGACGCGCGCAGCACCGTGTGTTCCCAAAAACGCACCTCCTTGCGCTCGATATTGACGAACGCTTCGCGCAGCGACTCCCGCTACTCGCCCGCGAGCTGCACGAACGGCGGCTCGAAGACGCAACGATCGTCACGAGCGGTTCCGATCCCGGGCGCGGGAAAGTCCTCGTCTTCTTCAAACGCGCATACGATGCGCGACGCGTACGGAATCTCGGCAAAAAGATTCTTGACGCCGCGCGCCTCGACGCCACCTGGGGAATTGAAGTAAAGCCCGTCGAGGTCTTTCCACTCGGTGGAACCGGCGGGCTACTACGCGTCGGCGGTCGCAATCGTAAAGCCGATAGACACGCGCTCGGATGCGACGTTTTCTTCGATCTCGACGGTCAACCGCGTTCACTCGCGCACGTGCAACCAGCGACGCGCCTGCGCTTCCCCGTCGATCCGATCGCGATCCCGGTCGCCCCGATCGGCGGCTGGGTCGCGCAAGCCCTCACCTACGGACTCGCGTACGAGTTACCCAACGAGTTCGCTAACGCGAAGCGTACCGAACGTCCGATCGTGGGCAACACGGCCGCGATCAACCGCTTCATGAACCGCCTCGCTTTTGAGGCTATCCGCTTCCATTGCGGACAAGGGTCAGGTTATGCCGTCGCGTGCAACGTCTACCGCGGCTGGCTCGACCGTATTACGGACTCAAGCCCCGCCCTTCGCCAACCCTCCCGAAAGAACGCGGACGACCGTCACCCCCTCGATTGGGACCGCCGCGGCGCATCGGCATGGAACGCCGCCGTCAACGCCGATCGCGCAGCTCGTGACCGAGCCGAAGCAGCGGCTGTGACATTATCCACTCCGGGAGGGGCGGAGCCCCTAGATAATGTCACACCTGCGCAGCAGGCACTCTCACCGACGCTTCTTCTCACGGAGAACGAACGCAAGGTGCTTCCGATGCTCTACGACTACGCGCGCAAGAAAGGGATCACCCCGGATTGCTTCGGCGTGTCGTACCGGGAGATCGCAGCCTTCGCAGGGCTCTCTCACGCTGAGCTGGCGCACCGTGCAGTACGGGGCCTCGTTCAGAAAGGCTATGTGGTGATTCACGATCGAGGGACGCAAGGCAAACGTGGCCTTCCGACGATCCTTGGCCTCGTCGGTGAAACCCCTGTTCGTGTCTCCGAAGCTCCGCCGGAGGACGTAAAAGGCGTTGAGGATCGCCGCGTGCTCGCGCAGTCGGCTGCAGCGCAACGCTGCGCCGCGATCGCTGAGACGCGTCCGAATCTTCGGGCACGTCGGCGTCGTATTGAGCAGTTCCGCACGGGTACATGGAAAGCGGAGCCGCAGCGTGAGAACGACGTGGAGTCGCGTTCCCTTTCGGACTTTGGCCGGAAGCTCGCAGCTCGTCGGCCGAACGCTCCAATTCTGCAGCAGCCGCTGACTGTGAATAAACAGGCAGAGATTACCGTGCTTCGAGGCGAGACGCCGGTTGAAGCGTCACAACGTCCCGAAGAGAAGTCACCGGCGACGCCTGCGGTTAACGACGTAGCAGTTCTCGCCCTCATCGCGACTCGTGGATCGCTTTTGTCAGGATCGGAGCGTGATACGTTGCTCGCAAAGCTGCCGCAGCCGCTCTTTGATGCACTACGCGATGACGCGGTTCGATCGGTGGAAGCGACGCACGGGTTTCTGCGCGAGTTACCGGCGCAGTTCGAGAACTTCGTGCGTGCGAAGATCGTCGAACTCGTGGCGCAGCAGCACCGCTCGTCGCGACTACAAGCCTAGATCGAAGTCTTCGCCCCGTTCTTCTGCTGCCGCGCGTTGCGGCTCGGTGTCGCGTGATCGTTCGTCGCGATCGCTCCACCCGTGGCCGACTCGCCACGACGTTTGATCGTCGGCTTCGCCGGCGAGTATGGGGTCCACCATTGCGCGAACCGAGGCATACGCGTCCGCGACGTTCGCAGGAACGTCTATCCCGGACGCGAGTCGCTGATAAGCGGTCTTCCACTCCGCCGGCGGATCGGGAAGGAATGCCGGCGTGGATCGTCCGCGTTCGGCGAACGTTCGCTTGATCGCCGCACGCAGGTCGCCGGCGGGCCCGATCTCGCGGTGCTCGACGAGTAGGGCGAGATCGACTAAATCTTTGGCGCGTGAACTCGGAACGCCGTCACTGTAGAGCTGTGTATACGCCGCGAGCTTTTCCGCGACGTGGGTGGGTATCGAAACAGCGTCGAGCGTGGGGGCTTCAATGCCGGCAAACTCCAAGAGCGAGCGGCCGTGGATGCGCTCGATCTTGTCGCGCGCTGTTCCCATCGCTACATCGCATTTGAACGCATGGTACACATGACCGCCGAGTCGTGCTTCCATACCGAACCGATACGCGAAGGTTCCTTGGATCAGTTCGCGAGCGGGTTCATTCGTGACATGGAACGTGAAGTAGTCGCCAAGGTCGGCGCCGGCGGCACGCTGCAAGAGCGCTCGCGCGCGCTCCACGTTCACGTGCGCCGTTGTCTCTATGTCAACGTCGTTCGTCCGGCGTGCTGCGCCGATCGGGAACCGGAGATCGAGTGCGACGCCGCCTTTCAGCAGCCACTCGCCCGGGGCTTCTGCTTGTAGCCTTGCGAGAAAACGCTCGTATGCGACTTCGCGTCGAAGACGATCGATAGGTACGATCTGTTCGTTTGCGATGGCACGCAAGCGAACGTCAAGCGCCGCACCGAATGCGCGCGCATCGACGTACCGCCGCGCCACTACACGTAAGCCGCGTAGCGATCACGCACGCTCAGCGCGCGATCGATTGCGTCTTGCACGGCGCGCGGCCGTCCGGTAGCTTCACGCCGCAGCTCTTCTTCCGTCGCAAGCCCGCGTCCGAGCGCCTGCGCGACGGCGATCTCCGTAAGGTCGCCAAGGGGCGCCGTATCGACGATCGCTCTAGCCGGTGTCGTGACCGGCACGCCGCGGATCGATCGCGACGGCGGCATGGCGGTCGTCGTGTGGAGCCGGAAGGCCGATCCGGGCCGACGTGCGCGTGCCGCGCGCGGAACCGTAAACTCGTAGCGGCGCGGCTCTATGTCTCCGAGGTCGTAGAGCTGCAGCGCCGTCTCGTGCGAGGCGATGGCATCGTCGCCAGCGCGTCGCCACGCCGCGGCGATCGCCAGGTCGTACGGAGTGTCGATCGCCTGGTAGACTCCCCGGAAGGCATGCACGACCCCTTGTCCCTCGCGCGCGAGCTGCCGCAGGGTTCTCCGGGAGAGGCCGAAGCGGCCAGCTTCGCTCGCCGTGAAAACGCCGCCTCGCGCGCGTACGGCGCGGAGGAGAGCGTCGAGCTTCCCTTGGGTCGTGTCTGTCATAGGTTTGTTCCATTCATATCGTACCACGCAGGGTCTACGGAGCGTCAAGGAGCGCTCTTTCTGCGCTCCGAACGTGTTAATCCGTGAAACGGCAATGCGCCCGGCCCGGCTGCACGCGTGAGCGCACGCTCTACGCACGCTATTGTCGGGCGTGCGCGACGACGGCGACCCGCCGGTGGCGGCACGAGAACCGAGATGAGGTGCGCAGCCGTGAAGCGGCCCGCACCTTCTCCGACGAGCAGGCGGCGATCCGCCGTGCTCGCGCGTACGTCGCCATGTACGTGCGCCGCGGCAAGCTTAGACCCGGCCGGTGCGAGCTTTGTGGCGATCGCCACGTATGCCCCGATTGGGACGATCCTGGCAAGCCGCTGGCCGTCCGGTGGTTTTGCCCCGCGCACCGCCGCGAGCACTTGGCCGATACGGCCGCAGCGAGGCAAGGGCTCGAAGCGCTGCGCCGCGAGTTTGCCGCGATCGGTGAGTTACCGACTGCGGTGCTGGCGGGGCTCCACGAGGCGGCGCTTCGGGGGCTCGATGGGACCGGAGCGGAGCCCGGCACGCTTCGGTACCGCCTTGCGCTGCAGTTCGCCTATCGCGCTCTTCAAGCACGGCAGCCCCTATAACGGCGTAATTCGCGTAATACGATTATTACGCGAATGGAACGTAAAGAGGGGCGCCGCTTGGCAACCCCTCTTCGTGGCTCGGCTCCAACGACCTCACGTGAAGTCGTTCTGCTCCTGTATCTCTTTCAGCACGAGGTCCGGGTTCTGCTTTGCGATTCGCAAGGCGGCCCGAACGATCGCCGAAGGCTCGATCCGCCGGGCAACGGACGGCGGCACCTTCGTGAAGAGGGCGTCCAGGGTGTCATACACGGCTTGGTATTCGGGATCAGAGGCCCGGAACGAGCGTCCACGGCGCGCGCCCTCCAGCGTCTTCGGCCGGCCCGGCCCGCGGCGTTGTTCCGTGGGGGGTGCCGGTTCAGCAGCGAGCCGCTCGCGCTCCTCACGATCGCGACGCTCGCGTTCGTCACGCTCCTGGCGCTCCCGCTCTTCGCGTTCGTGGCGCTCGCGCTCCTCACGGTCACGTCGTTCACGCTCCTCGGCCGCGAGACGCCCCTTCTCTTCTTCACTCACCTCCGGGGGCGGCGTCGGTTTACCGAGCCCGCCACCGGCGAGCGCCGCAGCGACACCGACTTTCCGCTTCGCTTTGGCCGGCGCCGCACCGCCCTCGTTCGTCACGCCGCACCTCCGGTGACGGCTTCGACCGGCGTCGAGAGCGCGTGTCCGAGCGACGCTACCGTCGAGGTTTTCATGACGCCGCCTTTTTCAATCGAGACGACAACGATGTGCGGGCCTTCGCCGAGCGTGCTCAACAGCTCGCCGCGAAGCGTGCGGTAGTCCTCCGCCGTAATCGATCGCGGGAAGAGCGTGAAGACGGTTTCTGATTGCGGGAACGCACCGCGGCTCTGTTCCGAGAACCGAATGACCGTTTTGAATACTGGTACGTCGAGTTCGCGCACGTATTCGACGGTATCTCGCACGACGGCTGGCTGCGTTTTTCCACCCGGATATTTCGTGAGCAGCACGCGAATCGTGGGGCGTGTCCGAAGTAACTCGGCTTCTTCGAGTTCCGAGAGTGATTGACGGATCAGCCCAAGACCTTTCACTGCCATTGGGTCGCAATCGATCGGTGACAGAATCTCCGTGGCCGCGGCGATCGCGGAAACACTCAAGAGGTCCATCGTTCGCGCCGTGTCAATGAAGACGAAATCGTAATCGTTTCGGACGGATTCGATGATCTTGCGGAGCACCGTGTACGGCGACTTGTGGCGCTCCTTTAGTTCGTTCTGCACGGCCGCAACTTCGCGCGAGCCGTTGATAATGTGCGCGCCGCCGGCGCGCGATGGGACGATCGCAGAACGTACCAATGTGGGATCGAGCAGAACGTCGGCGAGCGTGACGGCCGCGTTCGGGTCCCCGATCCACGTGGTGAGGTCGTGCTGTGGATCGGCATCCACGAGCAAGACACGGTATGGCACGGCTGCGCCGTGCGTAGGCGACTGTTCCAACCCTGTTTACCCTCCTGCACTGCTGCCCCGCAGGGCTTTCCACAGCGCTGACCTGGCCCTCGCGGGCCCTCCTTGTAATTCGCGCTATACGCGTGAAGCGCGCATTACCCTCCTTTCACGTATTTCGCGTAATACGCATTATACAGTAAAGAGTGACTTATATACAAGGTAGTATTTACGCTACTTACGCCATTCACGCATAATACGCTATTTGCGTTATTTACGGCGCATGTGTGTAAAATGCGTAAAAGGCGTATTTTGCGTAAATATCGTAATACGGTATTTACGGTGCGCCAAGAGGCTCGCTCCGCGCATGCTTCGAGGGAAGTCTCCGGTAAACCCGAACGGGCTGCCTCTGAATCCCTCGACGCCGAACCAGCAATTTAGCCTGGTTGGGTAGTCCACTGCGCTGCACTGCGATATAGTATAATCGGATGGAACAAAAAGAGCCAGGCCCTAAGTTCGTTGTTGACCCGGACGGCCCGGATGTCTTCCGGCAGCTTATCGACCAGATTCTCGATCGCGTTGCCCTCGGGCAGCTCGGCGCGCTTCGCTCGGGGGATCGCCTTCCAACCGTAGCGCAGCTTGAAGAAGACCTTGGCGTTTCGCACGGCACGATCGTGCGGGCGAACAAGTACCTGGAGTCGATCGGCGTTGCGCTCGGCCAGCAAAAGGGCGGCACCCGCATTCAAGAAATGCCGAACGACGTGAGAGAGGCGGTCGTGACGGGATTCGCCGCACGCCGACTTGCGGCGCTGCTCCTGGAGCTGCGTCGCCTCGGCGTACCTGCGAAGAATATGAAGCGCGCATTCGAGGAGCAGATGGCGCGCGTCTACGCTACAGGCGCAAAAGCGACGCCGGCAGCGCGGAAGAAGAGCACGAAGAAGCGATGATCCTACCCGCGGCAGCGCTCGGTGCGTACCTCGCGGCTTGTGCGCCGAACAGTGACCCGCGCTTTTTCGCGTCGATCGTGTCGATCGAAGCGACGAATCCAACGCTTGGCGCACCGGATACGAACGCGATCGACGACGACACCACGAGAACGTCGTACTACCCTCAGTCACGAGAAGCCGCTATCGAACTCGCGACGAGCCTTCTCGCACGTGGACACGTCCTCGATCTCGGCGTCGCGCAGGTGAACGATGGCAATCTCAGTGGACTCGGGCACACGGTGGCCGATGCGTTCGATCCCTGCACCGACCTACAGATGGGCGAAAAGATACTCGTGAGCGGATGGAACACCGCGCTCGCGCACTACGGAGCACAAGCGCCGATCTTCATCCTCATGGATTCAACGGCGAGCGAGTACAACTCGAACACGTTGACGCGTTCCCAGGAGTACATGCGCAGGATGAACGTTGCGTACAATTCGCAATACGTCCGCGAAGCCGCGTACGGAGCCTACTCCGCGCGCGCGAGCGCATACGCGGACGCGCACCACTTTACTTCCGCGGCGCGGTCGCGGATTCAGCAAGACGTTCTCGCTATGGTGCAGCTCGTGTCCGCGCCGACGATCATCGCAGCGCCGACCACGCCCCTGCGACGGGCCGCTATGCCGACGACGGCAAAATCGCCGAGGCAGCGGAAGAAGAAGCCGACTTTAGTGGACGAGGGCTTTACCGGAACCTGGCAGTAGTGCCAGGACCGGCCTCTGGCCGGGGCTAAGAAAGTGCCGGGCGGCGCGGCCCGGTCTTTCACCCAGGTATGCGCGTCTCCAACACCTGTCCCGCGCGGCTTACCCTCCCGCGGGACCTCCTCGTCCGAGAGAGCCTGCCGGCTGCAAATCGGCGGGCTCTCGTTGCTTTCTAGCGCCGGCGCGTCGCGCCGGGCGATCCCATTTGCACGGGATCACGATGCAGCTCGGGCTGCTGCGAGCGTGCGCTGCAGCCACGTCCGCGCTTATACGGCCGATCAGTACCCGCGTATCGTATCGATATTTCGATCGCCTCGGATCAAGCGGTCGAGTGTCGAGCACGACGTACCACGATCGCGGAAAGTTCAGTAGATCGTCCGCTCTAGGCCGCGGCGACGTGCCGGAGCGGTGGCTCGACCACCGCGGCGCTGCGAGAAGACTATACGGCACAGCCGTCACCTATCGATCGGCGACGCTCGGGATAGGCTTCACCGAAGTTCGCGTTACGTTCTAACAACGCGGCTAGACGCTCGAAGAGATAGTGATCCGGCAACGCGTCGAGCGTTCGCGCAAGTCGTTCGCGCGCGCCGGTAACGGATATAGGAATCGCTCCCGGCGCTGCCGTTCGCAGCCGCCGGCAATGTTCGCGGTTACAAGTACGGCAGTACCAAACACGCTTACGTCGTCCACCCCGCGCCTTCTGTGAACCACACTTCCGGCAACGTGGCGCGACTTCAAGCGTATCGTCGAAAATCATCACCTGGATTTCCGCTGACGCATCCCACCTAGAGCGTTGCGATCGCATGAGGAATCGACAAGTGCGTACCTGTGGTAATTCCGTCGCGCATCGCTTCAAAGGCGGGTAGCTCGATAACGTAGTGACCGTGACCGAACCGTCGCGCGATTCGAAAATCGGGCGCATTTCGTGCGCCGGCCGGAACGTCGCGCGCGACGCCCGTCACTTCGTCGGCGGCGTTGATGAACACCATGTCGATCGGCACGTACGTGTCTTTCATCCACATGGTGAGAAGATGATCGCCCGGCCAGGGCGCCACGAAGAGCATGCCGGTGTGCCTCGCCAGGCTATGCCGGCCGCCGAGGCCGCGTGTGAGTGATCGCGCGTCGGCCGCGACGGTAAGGTGAAGGGTGGCGTTGGGCGTTCGCACCGTGATCGCCCCTTCGTAGGGGCGACGGGCGAAATGCGGTGCTAGCCGCACGATCTTCTCCTGGCTCGGCCCCAGGGCAACCCCGTGTCCAAGACCGTTCGAGCAGCCCGCTAGGGCCAGCGCTCCGGCTGCCATTAGAAGGTAATTGCGCACACGAGCCTCCCCGTCGATTCGTTCCATTGGACAGGTATATTCCGGTCTAATGGCATAAATACATGCTTGCATAAAAGTCCCCCGGATTGGACTTTCCGGCTTTTTTCGGATGGAGAAGGAGTAAAGAGGTGTTGGGTAAGCGAGGGTTAGTATCGGCAAGCGCGCTTGCGGTTGTTGTTGCTCTACAGGTTCCAGCGATGGCGGATACGCCGCCAAGTAAACTCGCGGGCAGCACAACGGTCGCGATCGTCGTTCCGGGCAACAGCGAGTCGCGTATCGAGCATGGCGGCGATCAGCCAACGTTCACGGCGGCCGTCGCAACGAACTTCACCACGCCGACACCGGCGCCGTCGGCGCCGCGCACGGTAGCCGCCGCGCCAGGACCGCTCCCGATTTACGACACATCGGGCGCGCTGGTTGCGTACACGAGTGCGGCAGACCTGAGTGGCCGCAAAGATTTCGTTCCGGTGCTCGATGCCACCGGAAGCATCGTCGGGTATCACCTTGTGCTGCAATCGAGTGGGAGTGTGAACCCATCGCGGCTCGTCCCTGACCCCGGTAAGCGGACGTGTCAAAACGCGGCCGATAGCGCTGCGGCGTACGCTGGCGGTAGTTCCAATCCGGCGCCGCTGACCAACTCGACGAAATGGAGTCGCAACTTTCGGTATGTTGCGCAAGGCGTAGACGCCCTCGTAACAGCGACGGCGATTCGACATGGCGCCGTGTCGAGGGGGTTGTTCGGATTCATTCGATCGCCGATCGGGTTCATCGCCGGCGAAGCCATCCAAGACTTGATCCTCGATCGCACGACGGCAAGCGCGTGTCCGAGCGTTCAAAATCTAACGAATCTTGGCCTCGGTCTTTCAGCAGTCGTAAATGCGTTTCGAGCAAGTGCTCCGTAGACGAGTGAATCGTCTAAAGATTCCGCGCGCCGCGATCTTTATCGCGGCTGCGCTCCTTAGTAGCTGCTCAGGTGGCGGCCTTTCGGCCATTGCCCCCGCCGCTGCGGGAGCCCCCGTGCCGACGACGCCGACGAGCAACAATAACGCGCCGATCATCGGCACGCCGACATTTCCGATTGGCGGGAGTGGTAACTGCACGAGCGGGATCGCGTTCAACGGCTTAGGGCAGACGGCGGTATCCAATCTAACTGAATCGGGTTATAGCGGCACCTTTGCCGCGGCGAGTTCCGATTCGAGCGTCGCAACCGCGTCGATAACGAACGCAACGCTGACGATCACCGCGATCAATTCGGGCGCCGCGACGATCACCGTTAGCGATTCGACCAACAACGAGAGCACATGCAGCGTCAACGTCACGGTGACGGGAGGGACGGTATCGTGAAGCCGCGCGCGATCGCGCTTGCGTTTCTTGTCCTTACGGGCTGCGGCGGAGGCCTATCCGCGCTTTCACCAGGCGCCGTCGGCGTCAGCGTGACGCCGACGACGAATACGACGAGTAATCCGTCACCGTCAAGCGCGCCGACGGGTTCGAGCGCGCCAACGCCGACAAGCTCGCCAACGTCAGGTGCGACGAGCACGCCGACGAGCGGACCGACCAGCGGACCAACCAGCGGACCAACCAGCGGACCAACGGCGTCGCCGACGAGCGTACCGACCAGCGCACCAACGGCCACGGGTAGTCCCGCACCGTCGCCGTCGAGTAGTGCGCCAATCGTGATCCCGATCCCAACGCCGACACCGACGCCAAGTACGCCTCCGCAATTCGGTACGCCATTTGGCGCGACGGGAAGCTGTGCGACGACGGTTCATGTTGCGATCGGCAGCACGGCATCGATTCTCGTAAGTGAGCCGGGTTATTCCGGCGTGTTTACCGTGCAGTCTAACTCGACACCCGGGACGGCGAGCGCGTCGGTCGCGAGCAACATTCTTCAAATCAAAGGATTGGCAAATGGCGTCACGACGGTCGTCGTGGCGGACAACATAGCTCATACGTCTCCGTGCAGCGTCACGGTTCCGTAAGGACGCAAGCATCGTGCTACTTCAGGAGGTTAATTTCGTGAAACGACTTTCGCAAGGTGCCGCCGCGATCGCGATGGCGCTCGTGCTTACGGCGTGTGGTGGTGGAGGCGGCGGAGCCGCCGGTTCACCGGGCGGCGGCGGTGTGCCCGCGACGAATCCGCCGCCGACGACGCAAGGTTCCGCAAAAGGATACATCGTGGTCGTCTATCCAGCTACGACGACGACGACGACGACGGCATCCGTGCTTGTGCGCGAATCGCAAGGCAGGCGACGCCCTTTATATATTGCGCCATCGACGGTGACGGCTGTCTGGAGTGCGACGCCACAAGGTAGTCAAACCGTTGCCTATAGTGGAGTAGCGGACTTGAGTTCCGGTTCAAGTCTCTGCGTAGCGACGGGTGGCGGCGGAAGAACATGTACGATTCCGATTTACGTCAATCCAGGAACGTACTCGGTCACGTTGCAGACCTACGATCAGGCGCCGGTGAACGGTCAAGTTCCGAGTGGTGCGAAGCAGCTCGCGACTTCCACGATCACGGCGACGATCGCGCAAGACGCGACAAACTCGCTTTCGTTCGTGCTTTCCGGCATCGTGTCAGGAGTTACGGCAACCAACGGGCTTGGTGCCGCAACGTTCTTTAGCACACCGGGTGACGGATCACCTCACCAGGTATCGATTGGATTAACCGTTACCGACCCGGATGGAAACGTTATTACCGGGCCGGCTCCATATGCTTCTCCAATCCCGGTCTCGATCGCAGAATCGGGCGGCACCGGCCACATGAGCCTTGTCGTCGCCGGTGTTAATGTTGGCAGCAGCGGAAATATCACTAAACCGAGCGACTCACTTGCCGTTCAATACGACGGCAAGGGGAGCGGCACGTATCACTCTACGGTGTCGGTTGGAAGCACGGCGCCGTTGAGCCTCACGGTTTCACCCATGTATGTCGCGCCATCTGCGCTATCGTACACAAAGCTGGTGCAGTCGCAGAATATCGGCGTGACCGAGACGGGCGCTCCGTCGAGCATCGCATATTCGGCGACACCAAACTCCTGGTGTCCAAGCACGACCAATGGTAGCACCGCCGGGACTGGCGCAAGCACCACTGCCACCGTTGCCGTGAATGTGCCTGGCGGAACGAACACGTCATGTAGCGTCAGCGTGACGGATATTCTCGGGACGACGGTTACGGTTCCCGTTTCCTATGCAATGTCGGGGCCGATTACCGCAGGGACGGTAACGGGGTCAAATATCTCGGGTTCGTGCGCAACCACGCTCTCGTTCTCAGGAGCGGGTGTCGTTGCTACACAAGCTATGAGCGACCCAGGCTTTTCGGGGCCATTGACGGCGAGCAGTAGCAATACGGGCGTCGTCACGGTGAGCGTGAACGGCTTGACCGTTACGATTACTTCGGTTGGCGCAGGGACCGCCAATGTATCGATCTCCGATCCGGCCGGAAACGCTTACACGTGCGCAACAGGCGTTACCGTTACGGGCGGAACGGTGTCGTAGATCATGGAGAGAAGTCGAAACGTGAAAGGAGGTCGTATGCCTCGCGCAATCGCGCTCGTTACTGCTCTTATTCTCGTCTCGGGATGCGGCGGCGGCGCCGCCGGCAGCGTTGGGAATGCAGTCATGGCGCCGGTCATGCCGACGACAACGCCGACGCCGGCGGCAACCACGCAGCCGCAACCGACGCCGCAAAGCAAGCCTAATGTCGCAATAGCGATGCAGATCGGGCAATCCGCGGAGACGGCGGCGCGTACGATCGCGGCGCACCGCGCGGCGATCGCTGCACAAGGCGTGCGTACACCGCAGTACGTGTCCACGTCAACGCTCGGCGTGAAAGTAGTCGTGTATCCGCACGGCAGCAGCACTGCGCTCATGACGCTAGCGTACGATGTTTCGAGCGGATCGAATATCTGCACTGGCAGTGGCCCGCGCACCTGTACGCTCGCACTCTATCTGCAGCCGGGATCGTATGACTTCAGCATGACGCTGTACGATGCGCCTCCAGTGAGCGGAGCGATCCCTGGCAGCGCGCACGCGCTATCAACCGGATCGCTCACAAACCAAACGATCCAGCCGTACGCGGTGAACTCGTTGGCCTTCGTCGTGGATGGTATTGTTTCGTCGCTATCGGCGCCGACGTTCGCGAGCGTGCCGGCGGACGGCAGCGCGCATACCGTCGCCGTATCCTTTGTCGCGTACGACGCCGATGGAAAGATAATCACGGGATCGCAGCCGTATGCGTCACCGATCAATGTGTCGCTCGCGGAGAGTGGCGGCTCAGGACTCGCGCATTTGACGGTGAACGGAAGCAGTGTTGGCACAAGCGCGACCATCACGACCCCAGGGCAGACGCTTGCGATCGTTTACAACGGCGGAGGCTCCGCCGGGTATACGACGCTAACCAGCATATCGAGTGCTAGTGCCCCAGCGCAGCAGGTTCGCGTGTCGCCACTATACGTCTCAACAACGACAGTTGATGCGACTGATGCGAGTCAGAGCAACACGATCACGCTCTCCGAAGCCTACGCGCCTGCAACGAGTTATACAACGTCCGGCTGGACGTGTGGCGGTTTTTCGAGTGGCGCAAGCAACGGCGGCTCCGGCAGCGGAACCGTAACCATAACCTCGCCAGCCGCTGTAACCGGAAGCCCGTTGCAGTCATCCTATTCCTGCGGTGCCATGACAATTAGAGATGCGTACGGGACCGCGAGAACAATCAGCACAATCGGAGCGTCGATTCCCGTCTCTCCCACGTGCGCGAGCAGCAGCTCAGCGACGTATCTTGGCGTGAAGAGTGGTTCGAATTATGTGACAGCAAGCGGCTCCCCGTGCGCATTGACGCTTGGAACCGGCTCTCTCTCTATGTACTATGCGCCAAACGACGGTTCGCATCCCGGCAGCGCAAGCACAACGGTGTCGGAGGCGAATGATCGCAACGGAGTGACGCCTAATACGTCGTCGTGCGGCAGCGTCGCAAGCCTCTCGCCAAGCGTGACTCCGGGCGGCTATGCTAGCGCGATGAGCGGAACGCTGAATGCTGCAGCGGTCCAAGTTACGAGCGCGCCGGCAGGCACGCAGTCATGTACGGCGACTATCGCGGATAACAACGGACAGACGCGCCCCCTATCGTTAGCGGCAACGCCGTCGATAATGACCACGAGCGGAACCGCGCCCGTCGATAACGAGAGCGAGTCATGCATGCAATTCGACCAGCAGGGCGACGTCGATTGCGCGGGTGCATGGACGTATACGCTGAACGGAGGAACGAGTAGCTATTTCTTCAGCAACGCATCGAACGCCGTCGCGTTGAACGTGACGTACGCAGCCTCGGGTACTGTGCAGGTGATCGGAACCGGGGTGTGTTTGTGGGATCAGACGCACAACAAAACCTATGCGCTCCCCTACACGACGAATGGTTCTGGAGATCTGGTCGTGCAAGGAACGTTCATTCTATCAGGTGGTGCAGGATCGTACGAAGTCTACGGCTTCCTGAGCAGCGATACTACGGCATCGCACAGTCCTGGCGGGTATAGTGGGCAGTTGTATGGCAGCGCTGTAACGGCGCCGTCTAACGCAAGCGGAGCAACGACGTTAACCGCCACGGGTGGACCGACATACTATTGGAACGGAATCCAGGGGTTTCAAGAACAGACGGCTTGCTAGGAGTGCTAGGCGGCAGACCGACGCTGGCGAAGCTAAGACGCCGTGCATGTACTTTGCACGGCGTCTTAGCTTCTCTCCGCTGGCTCGCGTTGCAGTTAGTTGGTAATAAGAAGTTCTGAAAAGTAGTTCTGCGGAAGGCTCGAACCGGAAGTCGGGCACGATGGGCCACCGACGATCGGACCAGCGAAGCCCGCAAAGTCGAGGCTCGCCTGCTGAGCAAAGGCGATTTGCGTCGCCCACGTGTTGTAGAACGGTGTCGTGGGCTGCGTGCCGATGGCGGTCGTGCCGCCGAGCGTCACGCCGCCCAGCGCCGTGTACTCTGCGAGAACGCGCGGATCACCGGAGCAGTTTCCCGTAGCCTCGTTGTTTGCATTGGCGAGACGCGCTGCCATTTGCGCGGCAGTATCTGCCGTAATGGCCGACATGCCGGCGCCCGTACGAGCCGCGTTGTAGGCCGTGAAACCGCTCTGCTCGTTCGTTGTTAACGTATCGACATAGAGAACGGCTCCGGTCGAATTGACGGCCGCGAGCGCGCGACCGAGCGTGAAACCAGTAGAGGTGAAGCCGCTGGAGCCGAGCGTGCCGTTCACGGCTACGATACCGTACTCTGCGGCTTGCGCGTTTGGGATCGTAACGCTGAAGGAGCCATCCGGTGCGGTCGTCGCGGTTGCGATCGGCGACGCCGTGGGCGCCGCAAGCGCGGCGGTCGTAGCTGCGGTCACGTACACCGTCGCGCCGCCGATGCCGACACCCGCTGCCGGAGTGGACTGTGCGGTCGGTGTGCCATTCGCCGCGAGCGGGCCGGCGAGCTGCACAACCTTCCCGGCGATCGTCGCGCTCGGTGTCTGCGTAGCGATCGGCGTCGGCGGCAGCGTTGCGCTCCCGCCACCAGATGAACTTCCGCCACCACCACCGCCGCAAGCCGCAAGGAGGGGGATGAGCGCCAGCGTTCCGCACGCGAAAATCCGTTTCATGGTGAGTTCCCTTTCGTTTGTTACGTGTGCGGGTTTGTCCTGACCCCGCCCATCTGAATAAAGTATAATGTAAGCGGCCTGCAGTACGCAAGCCCCCTGCAGTAAGTATTTGGTCGCGGTTATAAGTGAAGGCTTACCGCAGCCCGCGGCGGTTGCCAACCTCCTTTAAGCGGAGCGCTACGCGAAAGAGAAACGTTGAGGTCGGAATAAGCACGACAACGATGAACAGGTCGGCTACGCTGAACCAGCCATGCGAGGCGGGAAGTCGCGCCGCCAGGATAACGAGTGCCAAGAGGCACGCCGCGCCACCGAACAGTGCGATCCGGTTCGCCTTCACGAGTTCGGTTGAATCCGCCTCGTCGGCATGCAGCTCCACGTAGCGATCGGCAAGCCGGATCGCGCGCCTGTCGAGCACATGAAGCCAGCATAGCTCGACGATGATAGTGCAGCCGAGAAAGACGAATGCGACGATCAGCATCACGACGCAGCGTCTGCCCCGGTGTCCTCGTGCGGCGGGACCTCGGCGTCGCGAAGCTCCTGTACCTGCATCCGCTTGTACTCGAAGAGGATCGTGGCGATGACGACGCCGGCGATCACGAAACGTAGCGTATTCGATAGAGAGATCGCCTGGTGGAAGAAGATCGCCTTCGTGAGCACGAAGAGCGTCGCGATCACGATCGTACCGGCGAGGATCGCCAAGAAGCGGCGAAAGCGTTGTTCCTTATTCATCTTCGAGTGTGGTTACTCCACAAGAACCTTCTGGAAGTTAGAAATGCGCTGCGCGATATAGTGGCGTTGCTTCTCGTCTTGCTCGCTCGCGAGCAAATGTCGTTGCCCGTCGATCGCGTCACGCGTGCCCCGACGAAACTCGCGAACAAAGTCACGCTTCTCGCCGATCGGGTAGAAGGTGCAGTACGAGAGTGAGGTCACGAAGTCGTATTCGGAGTGGCCGAGGATGCACGCGAAGTATGCGTTCAAGGAAACCTCGTCGGGGGCGAACCACTCGAAGGCGATCGTCGCGTATGCGGCGCGGAGATCACTCGGAGTGATTCCCCCGTCGTGTTGGCGATCGCTGCCGGCGAGCACCTTGCCGTGGTTCTCGTCTTTGAAGTATTGCCGCGCGTACTGCCCGAGCGTCTTGGAATAGCGATTGTGAGCCTTCTTGTAATCAAGGCCGCTGAGATCGTACCGATCGCGCAGCGCCTTGAAAGCGAAGACGATGCGATCGGGATCAGTGAGGACGGGAATCGTGTACGGCTCCGTCTGCGCGCTTTCTGCCCCGCGGGTCTTCGCTTGGCCGGAGAAGACCAGCGCATCGTCGCCAGCCGGCTTAAATCCGCCGGTAGCAAGAATCTCCCACGGACGACGACCCGTGAGGAGAAGAAGAGCTGCTGCGACGACGAGCGGAGCGGTCGAGCGCGGAGAGGAGATCAGCGTATCGGCTGTATCAACCAAGTCTTCACACGAGATCGGCCGAAGATTGTGGTGCATCGCATAGATGCGCTCCGTTTGCTCATCTTTGACCTGCTGCTGCGTTGCAGCCGAAGGTTTCAAGTAGCGAAGCGCGGGATGCGACTCGCCGAGCTGCGCGCGAATCGCGTTACGATAGTCGCGTAGTACGCTGCGCACCGTTGCCGGAGCATATCCACGTTGCGGCGCCACTGCGCCGGCGGGAACCCACGATCCGGTTTTAAGGTGCTTGATCTCCGAAAGGCAGCGACCCCAAATACGCTGCGGCTCATTCGTCGGGATCGCTTTCAAATCGACGATAAAGGCGTCGATCCGTTCGAGGCCAGCGCTCATTGTTGCGGCTTGCCGCTCGCATTCGCATCCGTCACCCTTGCAAGTTCTTCCGGGTGATGGATGCGCAACCAGCGCTGCGCCGATCGATAGGCACGCGCGAGTGCTGGATTCTTCGTGAGTTCCGCAGCTCGGTACGCGATCCGCGACGGCGTGATGGCTTTGCCGTCGCCTTCTTTCTTGAGGGCGGTGTACGCGTCTCGAAACGCCGGATCGTTCGCTCCGGCAATCCCCTTGCTTCCCGCGGGATCGGAGTTTGCGGCGTTCGCCAGGAGTCGCTTCGCGTAGGCTTGCATGCCGGTGCGCAAAATCTGCTCGGGTCCAATGCCCGACGCTCGTGCAGCCTTCCGAATCAGCTCCGCCTCGGTGCATTTAAGGCCGCGCAGTTGCTCGTTCTCCGACTTCGTTTCGCTAAACCACGCTACACGCTCATTCGTGCCGAGCGCGATCGTGAATGCGATCGGCTCGGGAGGAGCGGCGTTGGCGGGGGGCGCAGGCTTCTTCGGCGTCTTCGCCGCGGCGCGTGCCGGCGTCGCACGCTTTTTGTGTGACGCTCCCATGGTGGTTTTTTTCGTCGCCTTGGCCTTGGCTTTCGGTGCCATATTCGCAGCAGTACCTCATTGGGCGGTGTAATCCCCTCTACTATACTGCAAGCGGCCTGCGAGACGCAAGCGTCCTGCAGTACGGCGCATGTGGGAGTGATCCGCCGCGGGCGGATTCTACCTCGGTTAGCCTACGGTCAGGACGTAATCGATGAGGCCGTTTCGTAGGCGGGCGTTGCGCCAATCGTTCCGCGATGGCGGCGTAAGCCCGTGTTTGCGGAACACTTCGACGACGGCCGAGTAAGCTGCGTCGATCACTGCGTGATCGCGATCGGTTAGGATCAACGTTGGATCGGGGATCGTCCGTAAACCGTGCAAGTGAGTCGTCCTTTTTGAGCGGCGAACCATTGTTATTTCTATATGGCAACGCGCGAGCGTTGTGACACGCGCGCTTGAGTTAAGCCGTGTATGACACCACTCGATTTCGCCGCCGTTGCGCTCGATTTTAGCAGGCCAAGCGCGCGGCTCCTCGCGCAAACGCCGGCTACGAAGAGCGACGTAGTAAAGTGTCCGTTAAGCATTTGTGCTACTGCACTAGAACATAAGTGTCCTGGTGGCTCGGTCGGTATTATTGCTACCGCCCCGGGGGTGCGTGACGGTCGGGTCACGCCGCTTTTTGCCCGGGAAGGAGCGACGGCCCGAGCCGGAACTGCGCCGCGAGCGCGGCCACTGCCGTGCGATCGTAAAGCGCGGGTTCCTCGGCGAGCGCGCGAAGCGCCGCATTGGGCGTCTGCGGCTCGTCGTCGAGCGGGTCGATCAGCATGACGAACCGTTCCGCGACGGCGACGATCGCGTGGACGGTGGTCGAGCAATGCTCGCTCCACGCCGGCGCGCTTTCCCCGCGAGCGTGCCTTGCCGCGATTGCTCGCCCCACGTGCGCCGCTTCGTCGGCTTCGTGCTCAGCGAGGCCCATCGTGCGGGCCATACGGCCAGCCCACGTCGAGGCGAGAAGGCCGATGAGCCGCGCGTAGCGGCGTGTGCGCTGTACGCCGATGCCGTCGATCGGCCGAGTGAGCAAGAGCGTGTTCATCATGCCCCTATCGTACGGGGCCGGTCTTGAGTGTAGCCCTACTATTTCTTCACTAGTCCCGTTCACCCGGGCAGTACGACGTTCGCATAGTCGCGCCGCGACTAGCGCGCGAGGCTTCCGCGCACGGGGCGGGGTAGGACCCTTTCAGGCGCCACTGTTCGCCGACCCCTCCACAGCTCTTGAAAGGAGCCCTTTCCAATGCTGTCTTTGCTTCTCTCCCTGTTCCTCGGTCTTTCGAGTCAACTCGGAGCCTTTTCCGGGGCACAGCCCGCTTGCGACACCGGCACCACCACAGGCAAATGCCAGCTCATGACGGCCGCGGATACCGGCACGACCACCGGGAAGAACCAACTCAGCACGGCGGCCGCCGACACCGGCACCACGACCGGCAAGTGACCCCACTTACTAGGCGTAAGCGCCAGCAAAAAGGGTACTAGGCGTAAACCGACTAGCGGGGGGCCGAGTCCTTAGCTGCCAACATACCAGGTCGATGGAACAAATGGGTGGCGCTAGGGATTCGGTTCTCGCGCAGGCCGTCGAGCAGTATCGAGCCGGCCGTATTTCTGCTGCGCGAACAACCCTGAGCGCGCCCCGATCTCCGGCTGAACTCATCCTCGCGTACCGCCTTGCGCTTCACGTCGCCGACTACACCGCTTGCGAGACGTACGCACGTGAGGCCGCGGTCCACAAAGATGCCTCCGGGGGGCAGCGTACACTCGCGCGTCTCATGCGCGACTGCGTTCTTGAATTGCGCGGTGTCGGCGCAGAAGAAGTCTTCGACGTGGCGCGGCTCGCAGACGCCGGCGACATGCTTGGCGACGTTGTGTACTACGTCGCGCTGCTCGCGTTCTACCAACGGCAAAATAGCGTGGCCGATAATTGGCTGCGATCGCACACGCCGGCGGACCCGGCGCTACGTGCGCTCTATCTAAATCTCCGCGGTATCATCGCGAGCGCCCGTGAAGATTTTATCGAGCAGGGTCAACTCACGCGTTCTTCGATCGAGCTGCTGCGCAGCGAGGCGCCCGATCACATTCCGTATCTGTCCGCATCCGCGTATCTGCTTGCAGCGCTCATCCGCGAAGTGCCGCTCGTCGGCGGAGCCGAACTTCTGGAAACGGTCGAGCGCGAGATCGCGTGGACGGATGACCTCGCAACGGCGCACTTTCATATTCTGCGATCGTTGGCGTGGGCATCAGCGTTGCGTAGCCTCTACGAGCCCGCCATGCAGCTTTTGTATAAGGCGCTTCCACTCGCAAGAACGCCGTCGCTGCAGTCGTATGCGTATCTCGATCAAGCGACCATTGCGCTCTTCGCTGGCGACCGGGCGACCCCGAAAGCAACATTTGAACTCGCGGATCAACTCGTGAAGACGATTGATTGGGCGAATGTTCGTGACGAAACGATAACGCTTCTGCCATACATGGCGCAGGTCGGCGCCGACATTGACCCGGCGCGCGCGCGCGTCTACGCCGATATGGCGAAGGCGCACTCTGGCAATCTTGAACCTCGCTACTTACTCGCGCACGGCACGCGCATGCGCGCCTTCGTGGGCGAAGCTATCGCCCTGGCATACGATTCAGACAGCGATCTTTCCGTCGCCGAAGCGACGGCAGCATACGACCGATTCGATCCGATCGGGTACGGCTGGCGCGCCGGGCGCATGGCGATCCACCTGCTGCGCCTGACGGGCGATCCGGTGTGGCGCGATCGCGCGCAAACTGCACTTGCGCCGTATGGAGAGAGCCCGTTTGCGCGACTGCTCGCGCGTCTAAGCATGGCGCGTCGGCGACTCGGTGCGCGTGAGCACCAGGTGCTCCGGCTATTGGAGCGTCGTTTAACGCGCAAAGAGATCGCGCAAGAACTTGGGATCGCGGAGAACACGGTGCGGGTCTACGTTGGCAAGGTTCACTACGCGTTCAACGTACAGCGAACGTCGCAGTTAATCGAACTGTTGGAGTCCGCATAAGACAATCTGCATGCAATAGCGCAAAGTATAGTTTTGTAAAGATTTTTCCCGCACGGATTTTACCAACGAAGGTTTTAAGACCGCGCGAACATGCGTCGTGCGCCAGCATAAAATCGTAAGTCAAGTTGACACTCCCGCTAGACAGGACGGGCGTTTGCGCGTCACCAGCGCATCGTTTTGCGTGTTTCTCGTCACTCCGAAATTATAATAGAGAGGTACGGCGCGCACGACCGCGCGCTGCAAGAAAGAGAGTGACACACGAACATGACCACAACGAATACGTGGTTCGCTGTAGACAAAGTAGGGTTGCAAAAGCTCATCGAGCATCGAGGCAAAGCCTTCGTAATCTTCGAGCTGCTGCAGAACGCGTGGGATGAATCGACAAGCAACGTCGAGGTGACGTTGACGATGATGGAAGAGCGCCGCGGCCGAGCGCGGCTTGTCGTTACCGACGATGCGCCAGAGGGCTTCGCCGATCTCCGGCATGCGTACACGCTCTTCGCGGAGTCGAAGAAGAAGGCCGATGCGACGAAACGGGGGCGGTTCAATCTTGGAGAGAAGCTGGTCCTCGCGCTCTGCGACGAGGCCACGATCCACAGCGTCGCCGGCGGCGTAGCATTCGCCGCGGACGGCACGCGCCGATCGGTGCGCAAGCGCACCGCGGTCGGCTCGAAGTTCGACGCCGTGATCCGAATGACGGCCGCGGAGCTGGCCGACGTTCAAGAGCGCGTGCGGCTGCTGCTGCCGCCGCGCAATATCCGTACGACGTTCAACGGTGAAGCGTTGCCGTCGCGGGAACCGATGCGTGTGATCGCGGCGACCTTGCCGACGATCATCGCGGACGCCGAAGGCGCCCTGCGATCGACGCAGCGAGCCACAACGATCGACGTGCATCGGGCCGAAGGCCAGGCGTGGCTCTACGAGCTTGGGATTCCCGTCGTCGAGACGGACCTGCCGTTCAGCGTATCCGTAAATCAGAAGGTTCCGCTCAATCAAGATCGAGACAACGTGACGCCGGCGTACTATCGGCGACTCGCAACGCTGCTCTTGAACGAGCTGCACGACGATCTCGACGCGGAGAAAGCGTCGGCGCCCTGGGTCGCCGCCGCGCTCGAAGACGCCGAGGCCAAGCCGGAAGCCGTCAAGAGCGTGCTGGAGACGCGCTTCGGTGACAAGATCGTGACGGCCGATCCGTCCGATCGCGAAAGCAACTCGCAAGCAATCGCGAGCGGATACGCCGTGCTGCACGGTGGGCAATTCAGCAAAGAGGCGTGGGTGAACATTCGCGCCGCCGGCGTCGCGCCGGCTGCAGGTGTGGTGTTTCCGACGCCGACGCCGTACCACGAGGGCGGCGAACCGGCGGTCGTAATCGATCCGAGCGCGTGGACGCGCAGCATGCGTGAAGTCGCGGCACTCGCGAAGCGAATCGGCAAGCTACTCGTTGGGCGCGACATACGCGTCATGATGGTCGAGGAATTGTCGGACGGCTGCACCGCGTGCTACGGCCGCGGGCAAGTGACGTTCGCAGCGAAGACGCTCGGCCCGCGCTGGTTCGAGATATGGCAAACCGAAGCGGGGCTCGCGCGCGTCGTGTCGCTGCTGGTACACGAGCTTGCGCACGAGCACGAGAGCAATCACCTTGCCGAAGGATTCTACAAAGCGGTCGAACGTTTTGCTGGACTAGTTGCGGCTCGCGCGATCGCGGAGCCGTCGTTCTTTACTCCACAGGGGTGACAGAACGCTGGCCCACATAGATCCCCGTGCGGCCGGCCTTTGTGCCGGCCGCTATCGTGTCGGCGGCTCGACGTTCGCAAGCGCTGCGGCGCGATCGCGCGCCGTTGTGCCGACGCCGGTGACGGTCATCGAGCGTTGGCAGTACCGACACTGAATGTCGAACTCCAGCGTGGCGTTGGACGTGCCCGGTACGGGCCACTCGTACACGCCGCGCTTTCCGCAGCCGCCGCAAGCCGGTACGCCGCGGCCGGCGTCGCTGTCCATGACCGAACGTATCAATCCCGATCGCACGCGGCTCCTCTATCGGGGGCTAGTAAGTCGGGGTGCTTTCGCGATCGTCACACACGAGAATATGCAGCTCGTCTTCGACGCGATCTTTCGCGTGTGACTTGCTGTACGGTTGCAGCCAGAGATTTCGCAAGTCTGCGGGCGCGCCGCCAAGTTCGAGCGGCACGATATGATCGGCGACGTAGCCGTAGCGCTGGCCGCGCGGAAGACCGGCGCGCTCGTACAGCGCGCGTTTGATTTCATACCACTCCTCGCCGCGTGGGCGCACGCTACGACGCGTAGCCCGAGCTGCACAACCGTCGCGGTGTCCGTTGTCGCGATAGCGCCCGGTTCGTTCGGCAACGTCGCAGCGCTGGCGACGTGTGGGAAGAAGAGCATGCCGATTGCGACGAGCTGCGCGATCGCGGTGGCCTTGTGACGACGTGCCGCCGGCGGTGTCTTACCGAGGTGCCGGCCCCACGAGACGAAGTTTACGATTCCAAGCTCGCCGGTATCGCCGACCGCGATTGCGCCGCGCGGGCGCGTCTTCTCGCGTAAGACGAACCGTACGCGGGCCGCGCGAGGTGTCGCGCCGGCGACGATCTCGATCACGTCCACCACGTCGCCGCGCACGGAGTAGCGGTGCCCAGGCTTCACGTCGGCGATCGTCACAGCCGGGCCCGCCGCTCGGGCCTTGCATGACGCCCGGCGAGCGCGCACGCTGGCGCTGGCGCGCCGATCGACGGCAAAGCGAAACGCGGGATCGCGATCGTACTTCTCGCGCCGCGCGCGAGCGATCGCATCGGGCATGTTGTGCGTGTACCCGTAGATCATTTCAGCGAGCGCCACGGCGCTCGACAACCGGATCATGGCCGGATCGATCTCGCTCGGATCGTCGTGGTCGATCAGCCAGAGAAGGACGCGCTTGTAGGTCATGCGTTTGTCGTGCATGCTAGGCTCCTAGTTCGAGAAGTGGTAGCGGCGGAAGCGGTAGCGGATCGGAGATCAGCACCGGCGCAAAAGGCGCGAGAATCGCCTGCAGCGTCGGCCACGGCGACGCGTCGTTTTGGGCGTTAAGTGAACCGACTTGACGGAATCCCCAAGCGCGCGCGGCGAGCGCGACGACCAAGGGAAGTGGTAGGGCCTCGCTCAGCGACTTACGCATCGTGTAAACTTCGCGGCGTCGCACGCTGCTGCCGAGAAAACGTAGGGCGTCGTGCAGCGACTCGGTTCGCATTAGCTCCGTGACGCCGAAGGCATCTTGAAACGGATTGCGCTTCGCGGTACGTCTGCGCACGAACGCTATCTCGCCGTCTGTGGTGCGGTACGCGACCAGCAACCCCCAATGAGTCGGCACCTTCGCGCGATACTTCGCGAGGTGTCGCCGCGTCGTGACTAACGTGCAGAAGCTGCCAACGCGATCGTATGCCTTAACCTGCCGAGCTAGGCGCGTCGGCGAATCGCGGTCGCCCTTGATTTCAAAGACACTTATCGTTGTGGGCGTGGTCACAACGCAATCGGCTACGCCGTCAGTCGCGTAGTTACCGAGCCAGGCTTCGGTGAAGACGGCGCGCGGGAATGGCGTCTCCGCACGCAGATGGTCTGCAAGAGCAGAGGCGAGTTCGTGCCCCATGAGCACCGACGTGTCCGGGCGAAGGTCGCCGCGAGCACGAGCGGCCTGCATAAGCAGGAGACGCGCGTCCGCTGCCGTGAGGCACGCGCGCGAGTCCGCCCGCGGCCGCTCGCGTTCGAGCAAGAGCGACAGAAGCTCGTCGGCGCTGCGCTCCGACTTCCAATGTTCCGACACCGAAGGCGCTTCATCGAGGCGCCGGCGTTGTAGCACCAGCTCACCATCTTCCCAATCGGTCGAGAACACGGCGGCTGCCGGAACGGGATCGCCGTAGGGACGGTGATTCGAGCCGTTGACGCAGAGGAGATAGTCGAAGCCGCCGGCCGCGGGAGCTTTCTTGAGTTGGCGCAGGCTGTATTGATCGTCTCTCGCGTAAGCGATCACGCCGATCGCCGCTTGCGGCGTGAAGATCGCGAGGTCAACGCGACCCTTCGGAAGCTGGAACGGCGACACCGTTACAGCTTCGCCAAATGCCAACCGCGCGGCGTGAAGCATGAGCTGAACGAGGTAAGCACGCGAGTGCTCGTCCACGTCCTCTTCGACGTGGCCGCGCGCGCGTGCGACCGAGCGAAGAAGCTGCACGACGGGGAGCGGGAAGTCGCGCAGCTCCCGATCCGCGGCGATCGTCGCTTGATAGTCTTCCCAGGCGCTCGTCGCCGAGTGCGTCATAAGCCGGGCTCGTCCACGACTACGTCGAAGCGTGCGTCGAGTTTTTCCATCATGGCGCTCGCGAGAGTGCCGAGTGACCACCCCTTACGAACGGCAACGTGCAACGCGATACAGAGCACGTCCGCAAGCTCGTAAAGGGCTTCGGGCTTGTCTTCACTGAGATCGTCGTACAGCTCGCACGCCTCGCCGTGGAGGTGGTTCATCATCTGTGCGAACGTGAGATCGCGCAAACGAATGCGCTTCTTTCGGTGGAAGCCAGCCTCAGACAAGTAGGCAATACGCTCGTAGACGCTGGTCCACCATGTGTCGGCCGCAGGCCGATTGGGCGATGCGCTCACGCTGCCGCCGCGGCCGTGAGGCGCCCAAGGCTCAAAACGACGTACCGTGGGTCGATCCCGAAAGCTCCGCCGCGGAGGACGTGTGTCACGCGACGCGCTGTTTCACGCCCCGAGTACGTCTGCGTCTTCGGATCGTACTCGCGCAGGCGTAGTATGTCGCCCACTGCGTACTGCCGATCGTCGAGCCGGACCTCGCAGGTCTTCTCGTCTCGAACAATCGCGACGAACGAGTCGGGCCATACTTTTAGGTCGTGAACGGTATGATCCGGTGAGGCGTGCATGCTCGTTTACCCGCCGCTCTGGCACACGGCAACGAGCTGCCGAATCTTGTTGCGGTATGATTCGTCGCGCGTCATGCAATCTTTGATTTTGTCGCGCGCGTACATGACCGTGGTGTGGTCCCTCTTGCCGAACTCTCGTGCAATCTGTGGTAGGGAGTAATTCGTAAGGTCGGTCGCCAGGTACATGGCTATTTGACGTGGAGCGGCGAGGCGCTGGTCGCGCCGGCCATTATCCATTTCGCGCACCGTAATTCCGTGCGCTGCGGCGACCGTCTCTTTGATCCTAGGAATCGTGACGCGTTGCATCGTCGCAGCACTGCACAAGTCTTTTAGCGTATCCGTCGCAAGCGAGAGCGTGATCGGAGCATTCGTGAGAGAAGCGTAGGCGATAACGCGTGTAAGGGCGCCTTCAAGCTCTCGCACGTTCGTCGCGATCACCCGCGCAATGAAGGCGAACACGTCCTCCGGGATCGCGACCTCCTCGGGCTGCGCCTTCCGCCGAAGAATCGCCTCGCGCGTTTCGAGATCGGGTCGCTGCACGTCGGCCTGCAGCCCCCACTCGAACCGCGAGCGAAGGCGAGCTTCGAGCGTGGCGATCTCTTTCGGCGGACGATCCGAAGACATGACGATTTGAGCGCCGGATTCATGGAGAGCGTTGAAGGTGTGGTAGAACTCTTCTTGCGTGCTCTCTCGCCCGGCGAGAAACTGAATGTCGTCGATCAGCAGCACGTCTGTGCCGCGATAGCGTTCGCGGAATGCGGCGACAGTGCTGCGCTCGACTGCGCGCAGAAACGCATTGGTGAATTGCTCGCTGGTGACGTACTCCACCCGAGCGTTCGGATTCGCGGCCGTCACGTTGTTGCCGATCGCGTGGAGCAGGTGCGTCTTCCCGAGGCCGACGCCGCCATGCAGGAAGAGCGGGTTATAGGCCCGTGCCGGCGCGGAGGCGACCGCGATTGCGGCTGCGTGCGCAAACCGGCTGCCGTTGCCGGTCACGAACTCCTGGAACGTGTAACGAGGATTCAAGACCGCGGGCTTCGCCAGCGTGGGCTCGATCCTGGCCGAAACCGATGCGGGAGCGAACTGCGTCGCGTTGACCGGTACCGGCGAAGGAGGCGCTGTCGGAAGGTCCGCCACGGTAATACGCAGATCGAGCGGAACACCGAACGCGTCGGCGATCCCGTCGCTCAGTGTCGGCTTCAGGCGGTTCTCGATCCATTCGCGCGCAAACTTATGCGGGACCGAGAGCAGCAGCTCGTTACCGTCCAAAGAGATTGCTTGCAGCGGCTTGATCCATAGTTCGTACGTGGGGCGCGGGAAGCGCGTTTCCAGCGTGTCAAGCGCTGCTTGCCAGAGATCGCGCGGCACGGCGCCCCCGGCGTTGGGTAGGGAACTCGTCATAACAGTCATCGTTGCGTTCTCCTGGGATCGGTTACGCGGCCGTGCCGCGCGGATTTGCAATCGGGCCGATATACCGGCACGTGCAAAGAGGTGTAAGGCGCACGAAACCGTCGTGCTCGGTGATCGTGGGCCACACGTACTCCGTCTCGCCGTCGCCGAGCTTTGCATCGGTGACGATCACTCGACCGACCGGAACGCGAGCAGCGTCCGTCGTCGTGACGACTTCGTAGGCATGCGCGGTAGTGAGCATGGAGCTATCGATGACCTTCCCGTCAGAACGATCGGCCGCGGTGCGCCGCGCGCGATCGTGAAGCGTTGTCCGTGGTGCGCGGCGCGTTCGCCGGCGGATCGCCGTAGTGCGCGCTCCAAGACGCGCGACACGTGGCGCGTAGGCACGTCGCTCCGGTGCCGAGGAAGAAGCCGCAAGGGCGCCGCAGGAGGGATTGTTGGTACGACGCATCGAGCGCGGCGTCGCGCGCGCGCTCCTCGTCGGTGCGCCCGGTGAACGCCGGAGCCGCCGGCGCTTGTTCATCGGGTGAGTCAAATATGAGTGGAGCAGGAACATTCGTCATGCTGCCTGCGCCTTGGCGCGCCGTTCGATCTCGCGACGTGCGGCGTCGCGGCGAACGAGTTTCTTTCCGTTTCGAGTGAGGCACGAAAAATAGTCGCCGCGTACGACATGATCGTAACCATACGGCGGCATGAAGAAGCCTCTATCGCGAAGCTGCGCCTGATAGTCGATTGGCTTGCAATATGGGCACGGCCGGTAGTCGTAGTCTACGCGGCAGCAATCGTCATCCGCGTCGTCGAGGTGGCCGTCGTGGCAGAAACCATCGGGATACGGGGCACCGAACGCATAGAACGAAGATGGGCACGGGGCGTCGGTGATACGCAGCGGCTCGCGCTGCTGTTGTGGAGAATCGTCAAGCTCAAGCTGCACGGCGTGTTCTCCGTTTCCGTGAAGTACCGGGTCCGAGCACGATACGTCGAAGACGTTGAATGTCGCGATCTCTCCTACGGTGTTTCGCGCATTTTGTGAAGTCGGAGACTTTCGTGCGACACCAGGCGCGTGAGCACCACTTGTATCGACGCGCTGGGTAGTTCGATGCGCGTCTCCCGCGCTTGACGTTCTTGCCGATCATCATGAGCCGCACCGCGGTTGATCGGCTGCATCCGCAGCGTCGATCCTGGAGACGAGAAGCGCGGCGCGCGCGCGATCGCCGAGAAGGCGGTGGAGGAAGCGATAGTCGATTAGGCCCGCCCAGGGCGCGAAGACGAGGGTCGTCGATCGACGGATCACGCGCTGTGATCGCGCAAATGTGACGATCGCTTCGGCCTGCTTCACGCAGGCTTGGGGATTCACAAGGCGCCCGTGGCCGCGCGTACGCGGCCTACGGACCTCGGCGAAGGCTTCATGCGGAATAACCTCTCTTCGCTTGTCTGAGAGCCCCGGTCGGGGCGGCTCTTTTTATGTTCTAGTACACTAGCACAAATCGGGAAACGGATGCAAGGCAGGCTCGGAAGAAGGGTCGAGGGGGGAAACTAAAGACGGGCGCTTGCGCGCCCGTCATCTTGCCTGGACTCTATTCCTTTGTCCGAGTCGCTTTGTGTCGTCGCAGCGATCTACTCCGAGTGTACGAGTGGGCGGAGCCTCGCGCAATAGTTGCCGAAATAAAAGTAGAACGTATGTTCCGCGTTGCACGTAATATGCGTATTTCGCGAATTACCGGGTTTAAAGAGAGAGTGATGCGATGAAGTCGAACGCGAGCGCCGTAGAAGCGCCATATTTGACGCCAAAAAGCCCTGCCTCTAATGAGTCTCCGAATGCAATCCTGCGGTACTTTCGACCGCAGCGTGCTCTTGGAGCAAAGCACTACGTGACGAAGCGGCTGCTTGAACTTATCGAAAAAGGCGTAATCAAAGTTGGCGATCAGATTCCATCCGCAACCAAAATCGCGAGACGTATTGGTAAGAACGACGCGAGCGTATTCTCGGCGATCGCGGAGCTACGCGATTGGGGGCTGTTCGAGTCGCGCGGTAACCTCGGCACGTTCCTCGTGCGCACGACGAAGTTGAAAGAGAAGATTGTCCGGCCGGTGCGACGCCGGCTATGGCGATCCAGCTTCTTCGATAGCTTCCGCTACTAGAAGCCGCGGGGCGGGATGAAATACGCAACAACGAGCAGCGCAAGGCCAGCGATCAAGATCGCCGGCCCGAGGCGCCGCAAAACGAGCGAGAGCTGCTGAACGGTCATCCGTTCGATCATACGCCGGTAGCCCGGCCGATCGTCCCCCCTGCGGGCGATAGCTCCGCCCGGTTTTCCGGGCCAGGTGCCTTTGTATATCGCGAAGTTTGCGTAATTAGCGTAATACGATAATCATGAAGGGTCGCTCGGAGGCAGCGGCGGATCGCCGACGATCGTGCGCAGCGCCTTCGCATTGCGATAGCGTCCGCACGTGCAGAGTGCATTACCCTCGCAGTTGCATGTGGCATGTTCTTCGGATTTGGCTACGTCGATCGCAAAGCGGAAGCCGCAGGCGCCACAGCGCAGCGTTGGGAGTGGGCCGACGAAGCAGTACGTGGTGCCGTCGTAGCAGCCACGCTCCGCGGTTGCAAGGGGGTGCTCGGCGTCATCCAGCAGCGTCTCCTGCTGGCCGCATTGCGGGCAGAATCGGGGTTCCATTTGGGTGGCATACCTCGTCTTGTCATTTCAGACGGCTCGCGGTCGTGCGAGCAGTCGTGTTGGGGGAGTTTTACCGGGCGGTCGGATAACCTCCGTCCGGGCAATCAGGCTTGCGGCAGCGTCGCGCCGTTCGTGGCGAACTTGCGCTTCGTCTCGATCGCGCCGCGGAAGTAGGCCAGCGAGTCAGGGATCGGCGACAGCGCGGACACGCGCTTCTCGCAACGAGCGCAAAGGTGTGGGGACGGATGGTCCGGTGCAGATGAACCAACGGATTCACCGCAAAGCGCGACGAGCGCGCCAGCCTCGGCTGCATGCAAAGCACCTTTCGGTCGAGACAATGCGTACCGATAGGTTCTCACTTCGCCGCTCCTGCGCGGATGCGTTCGACTGTCGCGCTGGCGACGGCCGCATCGACGACCTTCGCGACGAAATCGCCGAGATCGGCGTCGAGATCGGGATACGAAAGCCCGGCGTTATTGAAAAGGTGCCGCAGGCACCGAACGGCCTCGCCGGTCGCGCGTTCGACGCCGCGTTCGGCGAGGTGCAACGCCCGCGCCTCCTCGACGGTTATCCGCTCGCGCTTCGCAAGGTCTTCCATTTGCGCCGTGAACCGTCGTTCACACTCCGCCTCATAGGCTTTGCGGAACGCAAGCAGCTCGTCGTAGTGCGCCTCGAAGCCTTCGGTGTCCTCAATATCCCAACAGGGATCGGCCTTCCAATTCGCTTTGAGCGCTGCCACTTCGGCGTCCGTCTTCCGCGCAGCCGCCGGCGTGCTGTTGGTTGTCATAGACTCTCCTTCGTCATTGTGCTGCGGCGGTCGAGCCGGAGCAGTTGCACAAAAAGTATAGCATGAAGTCATTAGACGCTGCAAGCCGCGTGCAGCACGACCCATTTACTCCGAAGAGAAAGGACCGACGCGCCAATGCGCGTGTGGAGTACGTGTCGTGGGATCAGCTTCGTTATGCACAAAAATGTCATTCGTCCAAACCTTATCGATTGGCTTATAGACGCTGCCTTCTTCAACGCATTCGCGTTTCATGAAGTGTCGGATTGCGCCGAGCGTGTCGATTACGTCGGCCCAACGGAACCCGTCGTCGAGGCTATCAGTGTGAAAAGTGATCGTCAGCTTAGGCATCGGGATTTCCCCTCTTCGAGACGTGCCGGAGAAGCCAGCTCGTGAGGCACGAACGGGCGTAAGGTCTGACCTAGTGCGCCGTGGCACCACTCGCACGCGGGGCTCGACCACTCCGGGCCCGATCCTATGTCGTACAGCTCCGGCGTGCCTTTCCAGCCGCACTCGCAGACGCGCGGGAGCGGCGTAGGATCACTCATTAGGCGGGTGTTCGCGAACGCGAAGATCGGCCGGCCACTCTGCCGGGTCTTCGGCTTTGCCGGCGAGGCCGTGGGATTTCGCCCAGACGCTGCCGAGCTGCTTCACGAATGGTGCGACGTTGCGATCGCGTGCAGCGCTCACCAAATCGCGCACCCACGATTCGCGCATCGGGCGCGCGCCGCGGCCGGATTCGCCGCCGAGAATCGCCCAATCCATTCCATCGAGAACGGTCGCCGGCACGGGGCCGAGCAAAGGTTCGAGCGAGAGGAATCGGATTGCGATCGGCGCGGCGTCGCGCAGCGCTGCTGCTCGCCATGCGTCAGCTTCCGTCGCGATCGTAACGCCAAGCCACACGTTTGGAAGCGGCGCGGGCGTGCCGTGCGGAATATCGAGCGTGTAGTACCGCGAGAGAAAACGGCGCATGCGCTCCGGGCGCTTCGTGAGAACTTGAAACGTATGCTGCGGCGCGCGCCGCATTACGTCGAAGACGCCCGATATATACGCGTCGGGAATCTCGTCGTGCCAGAGATCGCTCATGCTGTTGCAGAAGTACATCGTTGGCGTCGATCGACGCAACGGGTCTTCGAGCTTTGCTGGTCGCAGGGTTACGTCGAACCCATTTTCGTAGTAGTGGCCGGCCGTTCCGCGCCACCGCTCTGCGAAGGTGTAAGCGTAGCAGTTATCGCAGCCGGAAGGCGCGCCGTGCGGGCCGGGAATCTTCGTGCAACCTGTTACGGGGTTCCAGGTGTGTTGCGTCCACGCGATCGTTGTCTTTCCCATCTATCGTCCCCACCGCGCGAATGGGATCGGGAGCCACGGCAAAAAGGCGGCGTGTTGGCCTTGGTGGCCGTGCGCACGTGCGCAAAGGAGAAACAGTAGTACGCGGTCGCTGCAGGATCGCTCGCCGGCGACGGCCCGGCTGGCGGATGCGACGTGCGGCGCGCCGATCGACGCGTGTGCCATGCGCATTAGTCCTCGCCAGGCTGCATGATGGTGATGACGGGCTCGCCCACGTCTCCGGGGCCGCAGACGGCCTCCAGCGTGACGAGACGGGGTTTTATGGCTTGCCCTTCGCGCGGCACGCGGTAGAGCGAGAACGTGATCCGATCGGCAGGTTCGGATTTACGCTTTGCAGCGCGAGCAGCGATCGCCGCCATATAAAGCACGTCCCAAAGACGGCCGCTCATATCTTGGCAGGCCCCCTTGCGTTCGTTGTCCTCTTCGCTCCAAAGCACGCAGTCAGCGTGGGCCGAGAGCGTGAGTGCAACGGGGAACGTGAAGCCTGCTTCGCGGGCCGTCTTGGTCACGTCAATCAAGTTGCCGTCTGCGAGCGCTTGCGCGCGCGTGTACGAGTGAATAAGATCGGATTCTGAAAAGAACATTCGTCGCTCCCTTTGTTCGCGCCGCCGGCGGTCGTGTCGGTGGGCTTTGTTAACTCAAGTGTAGCATACTGCCGCAAAGTGCCGCAAGCCGCGTGCAGTAGGTCAGTCTTTCACGATCCAAACGTCGCTTCCGTGCAGCTAGGCTCTTTCACGACTGCGCCCTTTCTCCGCAGCGCGAGCATGACGAACGAGGTGACGTGGCACCGTAATTCTGCCACCCGTCTCCTGCTCTCGCCCTCGCCCATCTTCCCATCGATAGATCGTTTCTTTGATCGTTATATTGTCGCCGTCGATCGATTCGATGCGACCCTCGAACCAGCTATATTGCGGAGTCCAGCGGCGGGCGCCAACTAGCATACCAGGACGAAGGCCGCGCTCCGTCTTGCGGTCATAGCGGCGCACGTCGTGGAACGAATCGCGAAACGTAGCGGGCTCGGTTTCCAGGTCATCGCCAAATGTATCGTTGGTCGGGTCAGGCATTATGGTGCAAATCCTCGTGCTGCTCGTCGTGGTAGTAGTATAGCAGGGTTCGTGGCGCTACTGCAAGCGCGCTGCAGTATTATTGTTATGATCGTGGTGCAGCTCGTGATCGTAGGCGTGGAGCCAGGCGTCGATGATCGCTTCGCCGCGCTCGGGCGAAACGCCGACGAGCAGGTCGAGGGTATCGTCGTCGAGCTGCGGGAGACGGGGTTTATGCTGGCGTGCGGCGTCGGCGCCGGCGGCGCGCGCAGCGCCGATTCTCGCGTCGATCGCGCGGTGTTCACTCACGGGTCTCCGCTCCGATCGTGCGGCTCCCAATCGCCGGGATCGCGGTAGGCGTAGGGATCGTCGTCGTGCCGTCCGCGCTTGCAGTCGGCGCAGATGCGATCGAGGGTGAGACGGGCGCACGCGCATTCGGTGCAGTGGCAGCGATAGCGGTCGAGATCGGCCATGCTACGCTCGCGCGGTGGTGACGCGCACGATATTGCGTTCGTCGGCGATCGCCGGCGTGCCGTAGCGTCCGCCCATATTGAGGACCCACCCGTAGGTGCCGCGCATGACGGCCTTGCCGGTGCGTTCCTGGTTGAATCGGTTACGGATCGTGACCCGATCGCCGGGTCGGATGAAATCGAGCACAGCGTCTTCCTTGCCTTGTTCGCCCGCGGCGGTCGTGCCGGCGGTTTCTTGCCTCCAGGATAGCACGCGCACGCGAATACTGCAAGCGGCGAGCAGCAGAACGCGCGAAAACACAAGTCCCACAATGAAAAACGACGGCTAACGCAAGCGGCCTGCAGTAAAGAAGGAGAGAGCGGCAGCGATCACGACGCCGCGCGCTAGCGTGACAGATGCCTGCATGCCGCGTACAGCAACCATACAGAAGCCTTAGCACGGATACTGCAGGGGGCGAGCAGCAACAACGCGACGGAAGCGACTACTGCACGCGGCTTGCAGGCTGTGCCAGCCAGGGACTACTGCAAGCGTATAGCAGCCCCCGCTCTCATGAGAGCGGGGGCTGCTATA
>DAIDHQ010000010.1 GCA_027459645.1 Vulcanimicrobiota bacterium | reverse complement strand
GGGCGTGCTCGCCGGTGAGGTGCGCGACGTCGTTCTGCTCGACGTCACGCCGCTCTCGCTCGGACTCGAAACGCTCGGCGGCGTGATGACGACGCTCATCGAGCGCAACACGACGATCCCCACGAAGAAGTCGCAGGTCTTCACCACCGCGGAGGACGGCCAAACCTCGGTCGACATCCACGTATTGCAAGGCGAACGCCCGATGGCGCCCGACAACAAGACGATGGGGCGGTTCCGCCTCGAAGGCATTCCGCCGGCGCCGCGCGGCGTGCCGCAGATCGAAGTGTCGTTCAATATCGACGCCAACGGCATCGTGAACGTGCACGCCAAAGACCTCGGCACCGGCAAAGAGCAGCAGATCACGATCACCGCGTCGACCAATCTCTCCAAAGACGAAGTCGACCGCATGGTGCGTGAGGCCGAAGCGCAAGCGGCAACCGACAAGTCCAAGCGCGAGGAGGCCGAGGTGCGCAATCAAGCATCGAGCCTGGTCTACTCGACCGAGAAATCGCTCAAGGAAGTCGGCGACAAACTCGACGCCGGCGCACGCGGCGAAGTCGAGGCGGCACTCGAAGAACTCAAGCGCATTAGCGAAAACGGGACGATCGCCGAGATCAAGCCCGCGATCGAAAAGCTGCAACAAGCCAGCTACAAGATGGCGGAGCTGCTCTACAAGGCCGCGTCTCCCAACGGGGAAGCCGCGGGAGCGGGGGCGACCGACGGCGCAGCCGCCGGTTCCAACGGGCAGTCCAACGGCGAGACGGCCCAAGAAGACGTCATCGACGCCGAGTTCAAGGAAGCCAAATAACGCTTCAGGTGGGCAACGGCAGGTCTCACTAATTCCTCGCGGCTCGTTTGAGCCGCCGTTGCCCCACCCGAGTGTTGTTTAAAACGAATACATGAACGACAACGATTTGATTACCGAAGCGGGCGAGGCCGCGATCGACGATCCCGTCGCGACGAACGGGGATATTCGCGCGCAACTCGACGCCGCGAGCGCGAAGGCCGACGAGAACTGGAACAAATACCTGCTCGCGATGGCCGACTTCGAGAACTACAAAAAACAGATGGAACGGCGCGTGCAGATGATCGTGAGCGATCATCGCAAATCGGTATTGCTGCGCTTCTTGCCCGTGATCGACAACCTCGAACGCGCGCTGCAGTTCAACGCGTCGGGCGACGACAAGTTGCGGGGCGGCATCGAGCAGACGCTCAAAGGTTTCGAGAGCGTGCTGCAGAGCGAAGGCGTCAAAGCAATCGACGTCAAGGGCAAGCCGTTCGATCCCCGGTTCGCAGAAGCGATCGGCACGCTGCCCGCAAACGACGGCGTCACCGACGACACGGTCGTTGAAGTTGCCGAAAAGGGCTACATGATGGGTGACGAGCTGCTGCGCCCGGCCAAGGTGCTCGTCGCTAAAAACGCGTGAACTACAAAGATTATTACGCGCTTCTCGGCGTACCGAAGAACGCCGCCGAGAAAGACATAAAATCGGCGTATCGCAAGCTCGCGCGGAAGTGGCATCCGGATGCAAATCCGGACAACCCGAAAGAAGCCGAAGAAAAGTTCAAGGAGATCTCCGAGGCCTACGAGGTCCTCGGAGATCCCGAGAAGCGCAAAAAGTACGACGCTCTCGGATCGGATTGGCAGCGCGCGGCGCAACAAGCCGAGCAGCAGCGCCGGTATAGAAATCAGCGCTACACGCAAGATTTTTCGAATGTTGATTTCGGTACCCCCGGCGCCGGTGCCGGAGCGGGCGCAGGCCCGACCGGTTTTTCCGATTTCTTCGACATGTTCTTCTCGGGCATCGGCCGGCGGCAAACCGCGCAGAGCACCGGATTCGCGCAACGCGGCCAAGATCTCGAGACCACGATCGAACTCACGCTGCGCGACGTCTACGACGGCGGTAAAAAAGCAGTGTCGCTGCAGATCGAAGATCTGTGCCCGCGGTGCCACGGAACGGGAACCGCCGGAGCGCATATCTGCACGCAATGCGGCGGTACCGGGCACGTCATCGTCACGAAGAAGTTCGAGGTCACGATTCCACGAGGCATCGGCGACGGACAGCGCATTCGCTTAGCCGGGCAAGGCGGCGCTGGCAGCAACGGCGGCCCGAGCGGCGACCTTCATCTGATCGTCAAACTGCTCGACGATTCGACGTACAAGCGCAAGGGCGACGATCTCTACGTGGACCTTCCGGTACCGATCTACGACTTAGTCTTGGGCGGTGAAGTAAAAGTGCCGACGATGGGCGGCCAAGTGGCGATGACGATCCCCGAAGGCACGCAGAACAATCGTCTGCTGCGCCTCTCCGGCAAAGGCATGCCGAAGCTCAAAGGCGGCGCCGCGGGCGATCAATACGTTCGTTTGATCGGCCAACTCCCGCAGACGCTTTCCGACAAAGAGAAAAAACTCTTTAAAGAACTCGCCACGATGCGCAACGGCAAGAAGTAGGAGCCTCGAGATGATCAAAGAGATCGCGTTTTCCGCCTATCCTGTACCAACGTCAAACCGACGCGCGAATGGTACGAAAAGATGCTCGGCTTGACGTTCACCGGCGCCTATGAAGAAGACGGCGTCGAAAAGTATAACGAAGCGCGTCTGGGCAATGGCTGGTTCAGCCTGATTATCAGCGACTGGGTTGGGCGTCCCGCCGGATCTGCTAGCGGCGTCGCATTTGAAGTCGACGATATAGAGGCAATGGCCGCGCAGTTACGCTCGAACGGTATCGGCGTGGAAGACATCTACGAAACACCGGTTTGCAAAGTGACGTCTTTCGACGATCCGGAAGGCAACCGCGTGTCTTTGCATCAGATCACCGTCCCGCACTAGCAGCCGCGCACGCAACACGAAGTCCCGTTTTAAAGGCGCTCCGCTCTAAGCTGCAACACGAAGTCCCGCTGTCAGGTTATATGTCGAGATGATGGAATTTTGGGCCGCCCTAGGGGAATCACGGCCGGCATCGCAGGCTGGCGCGGCCCACGGTTTGGGGGCCCCACGCTTTAGCGTGGGGGGCGCGGAGCTTAGAGCGGAGCGCCTTTAGAATGATGTCTGGGCATGGCTTGATGTGGTCGAGTATGTACTCGCCGGACAAGCCGAAGGTACGCAAAAAAGTTGAATGGAGGCGCATCGGCGCGCTCTTCAGGCCCTATTGGCGTCAGCAAGCGCTCGTTTTCGGCTGTATTCTGATTGCATCGGTGCTCGGACTCGTGCCGGGCTTGATGACGGCCGACATCATCGACCGCGCTATTCCCCACCGCAGCTTCCACGAAATCGGCATCGACGTCGGGATCATTCTCGTCACGGCGCTCGTGTCGATGGCGTTCGGAGTCGTGCAGGGTTACCTGAACTCACTCGTCGGCGAAGGCATCATGCGCGACATCCGCACGAGCTTGGTCGCGCATCTGCACCGCATGCCGCTCTCGTTCTTCACCGGCACCAAGACCGGCGAGATCATGAACCGCGTCTCGAGCGACGTCGACAACGTGGACAACGTCGTTACCGGCACCCTCACCACGATCATCACCAACGTGGTCATGATTCTCACCACCGTCGTCGCGATGTTCGTGTGGAATTGGCGCCTCGCGCTCATCTCGCTGATCGTCGTGCCCTTCATGATCCTTCCGCTCGGCCCGGTCGGCCGGCGCATGTACGAAATCCGAAAAAAGACCCGCGAGCAGCGCGACACGATCGAGTCCATCACGCAAGAGACGCTTTCGATCTCCGGCATTACGCTGATAAAATCGTTCGCACGCGAAGCCTACGAGCGCTCGCGCTTCTACGACGTCGGCACGCGTCTGATGGGACTCGAGATCCGGCTCGCGATGGTCGGCCGCTGGTTTCTCGCGTCCGTAACGGCGATGGTCATCGTCGGGCCCGCGATCGTATGGCTTGGCGGCGGATGGCTTGCCGTGCAATCGATGCTCGACGTCGGCGTCATCGTTGCGTTCGTCGGCTACATTCAAGGCAGGCTCTACGGTCCGGCAGCCGCGCTGGTCGGGGTGCAGGTGCAGATCGTCAGCGCGCTCGCGGTCTTCGAACGCATCTTCGAATACCTCGACATGAAGACGGAGCAGTACGTTCCCGAAAGCGCCGTCGAGCTGGCGGGCATTCAAGGTGACGTCGAGTTCGACCGCGTCACCTTCGGCTACAGCGACGACCGCGAGATTCTCAAAGACGTGTCGTTCCGCATCGCGCACGGGCAGATTGCCGCCTTCGTCGGTCCATCCGGCGCCGGCAAATCGACGATCACACAACTCGTTCCGCGCTTCTACGATCCACAATCAGGACGCGTCTTGATCGACGGCCACGACGTAAGGACCGTCACGCTCGAATCGCTTCGGCGCGACATCGGTATCGTCACGCAAGAGACCTATCTCTTCCACGACACCATCGCATCGAATCTGCGTTACGCAAAACCCGACGCGACGGCGGAGGAATTGGTCGCAGCCTGCAAAGCCGCAAACATTCACGCCTTCATCGAGACGCTGCCCGAGAAATACGAAACGGTGGTAGGCGAACGCGGACACAAGCTCTCGGGCGGCGAGCGCCAGCGTCTAGCGATCGCCCGCGTCCTGCTGAAGAATCCGTGCATCCTGATCCTGGACGAGGCGACGAGCGCCCTCGACTCACACAACGAAGCGGCGATTCAAGAAGCGCTCGAGGTCGTGATGCAAAACCGCACGAGCCTGGTCATCGCGCACCGGCTCTCGACGATCGTCAACGCCGACGTCATCTTCGTCGTCGAAGAAGGCCGCATCGTCGAAAGCGGTTCGCACGCCGTGCTGCTCGCGCGCAACGGTCCCTACGCGCGGCTCTACCGAACGCAGTTCAGAGACGCCGCCGCCGGCGCCAGTTAGCGGCTAAGCGACGCCTTCGGGGATGCGCATGTGCACGGGCTGCTGCGGCACGTGCAGCGGCGCGCCCGTTGCGGCTCGCACTTCTTCCACGCTCACGCCCGGAGCGAGTTCCCGAAGCACGAGGCCTTCGGGTTCGATGTCGATCGTGGCGAGATCGGTAATGATCTTCTGAACCACGCCGCGACCCGTGAGCGGCAGCGTGCACGTCTCGACGATCTTGTGCGCGTTGCCTTTGGCGACGTGCTCCATCATCACGATGACGCGTTTGGCCCCGTGGACCAAATCCATCGCGCCGCCCATGCCCTTGACCATCTTAGCGGGAATCATCCAGTTCGCGAGATCGCCGTGTTGCGAAACCTGCATCGCGCCGAGCACCGCAAGATCGATATGTCCGCCGCGAATCATGCCGAACGATAGCGACGAATCGAAGAACGACGCGCCCGGGAGCACCGTGACGGTCTCTTTGCCGGCGTTGATGAGGTCGGCATCTTCTTGGCCTTCGTAGGGATACGGCCCCATGCCGAGGATCCCGTTCTCGCTCTGCAGCGTGACGGTCACGCCGCGCGGGACGTAGTTCGGTATCAACGTCGGCAAGCCGATGCCGAGATTCACATATTGTCCGTCGCGCAGTTCTTCTGCGACGCGCGCTGCCAACTGGGTTCTTGTTAAAGCCATTATCGCGTCCTTGTGGTAATGCGCTCGATGCGTTTGCCGTGCGGGCCGACTTTGACGATGCGCTGCACGAAAATACCGGGCAAATGCACGTCTTCCGGATCGATCTCACCCGCGTCGACGAGTTCTTCGCATTCGACGATCGTGATTTTCCCCGCCATCGCACAGAGCGGATTGAAGTTGCGCGTCGCTTTGTGGAAGATCAAATTCCCCGCCGTGTCGGCGACCGATGCGCGCACGAGTGCAAAATCGCAGACGATGCCGCGCTCCATGACGTACTCGCGTCCGTCGAACGTACGCGTCTCCTTCTTGGGCGAAGGCACCGCGACCGAACCGTCGGGGTTGTGCTTCCAGGGCAGCCCGCCGTCGGCAACGAGCGTGCCCACGCCGGCCGGGGTAAAAAAGGCCGGAATGCCGCAGCCGCCGGCGCGCAGACGCTCCGCGAGCGTCCCCTGCGGAACGAGCTCGACTTCCAGCTCGCCGCTGAGGTACTGGCGTTCGAATTCTTTGTTTTCGCCGACGTACGAGCCGGTCGTGCGGCGCACGCGCTTGTGATCCAGCAGCACGCCCAACCCCCATCCGTCGACCCCGCAGTTGTTCGAGACGGTCACCAGGTCCGTCGCGCCCTGCTCCAACAGCGCCTGAATCAAATTATGCGGAATCCCGTTGAGGCCGAAGCCCCCCACGGCCAGGGACGCGCCGCTCGGAATATCTGCGACCGCCTCCGCGCACGAAGCCAAGACTTTGTTCATCACCGTGGAAGTTCTCCGGGCTATGAGTATGGCCCCACCCCGCGCACATGAATCCGACGAAGAGTCGATGATCCTCGATATGGTTCGCGAGCTGGTTGCGGAAAAAGTCGCACCGCGCGCTGCCGAAATCGACGAGACCGAACAATTCCCCACCGATATCAAAGAGCTGTTTGCGCAGAACGATCTGCTCGGCATTCCGATTCCCACGGAATACGGCGGACTCGGCGGCACCTTCCTCACCTACGTAAAGGTCGTCGAAGAGATCGCAAAGGCGTGCGCTTCCAGCTCGCTGATCGTCGCCGTGCAAGAGCTCGGCATGCTGCCGATCTTGATCGGCGGCAGCGACGAACAAAAGAAGCGCTTCTTACCCGATATTGCATCCGGTAAAAAGATCGCGGCCTACGCGCTGACGGAAGCATCGAGCGGCTCCGACGCGCTCGGGTCGATGCGCACGCGAGCCGAACGCAAGGGCGACAACTACGTGCTCAACGGCCAAAAGATTTGGATCACGAACGGCAGCGTTGCCGACGTCGTCTGCGTCTTCGCCGTCACCGATCCGTCGGCGGGTTCGCGCGGCGTCAGCGCGTTCGTCGTCGAAAAGGGCACGCCCGGCTTCAGCGTCGGCAAAAAAGAAAAGAAGATGGGCATTCGCGGTTCACCGACCGTTGAGTTGATCTTCGACGATTGCCAAGTGCCCGCCGCCAATCGCCTCGGCGAAGAAGGCGAAGGGTTCAAGATCGCGATGAAGGTGCTCGACAAGTCGCGCCCCGGAATCGCGGCGCAGGCGCTCGGCATTGCGGCCGGCGCACTCGACTACGCGACGAACTACGCGAAGGAACGCATCGCCTTCGGAAAACCGATCGGCCAGCATCAAGGCGTCGGCTTTATGCTTGCGGATATGAAGACCGACGTCGAAGCGGCGCGGATGCTGCTCTACGAAGCCGCCCGCAAATGCGACGAGAGCGCGCCCGACGTTTCCCTGTGGGCCTCGATGGCGAAGCTCAAGTGCGGCGACGTTGCCATGTCGGTAACGACCGACGCGGTGCAGGTTCTCGGCGGATTCGGATACTCGTCGGAATACCCGGTCGAGCGCATGATGCGCGACGCGAAAATCACGCAGATCTACGAAGGTACCCAGCAGATCCAGCGGCTCGTGATCTCGCGCGCCCTCGTCGGCAAGGGCAAGTAGGCGACCGAGGTTCAGGCCCCTCCTAAGGCGAACTCGTGGAGCTTCCGTTACGTTCTTACGACCGTAGCGGTCGCTCCGCGGGCTTTGCCCCTGGAGCAGCTATTGTTGCTACACGAAGGGGGTGAACCAATGAAAAAGATGCTCGCAGCGATTCTCGCAGCCGCGTTCCTCTCGACCGGCGTTGCCATGGCAGCGACCAAGTCGAGCCCGGCTCCGAAGACGGCGACGAAGTCGACGATGAAGACGACCAAGAAGCCCGCGATGAAGTCGACCAAGTCGACCAAGAAGCCCGCGATGAAGTCCACCAAGTCGACCAAGAAGCCGGCTCCGAAGGCGACGAAGAAGCCGTAGTTCCCTTTATTCCGGTATATCTCGCGGCGCAGTCATATGGCTGCGCCGCTTTTTTTTGCTACGCTACAGACGATGCCAGACCCGATGGAACCCGAATTCACCGGAGCCAATCCGATCGTCGAAGCCGCCTCCCGCATTCGCGCGCGCCGGGAACTGGGCCGCGTGATCGATGGAACCGGCGCTGAAGGCCAGCCCCCGGCGGAGGACGCCGAGGAGTGGCTGCGCCGCCTGGGCCGCAGCCTTCAAGACGGTATGAAGCGCCTCAATGCGATCCTCGGCCCGGGGGCGGTCAAACTCATCACGCTCGAACGCCCGCTTCGCATCCGCCTTCGCTTCGGCGACAAGCGCCTATCGCTCGAACTGGACGACGTACAGCAGCTCGTGCGCGTCTCGGGCATCGGCCTGGACGGCGAATATCAGTTCGATACCGGAGCGGCCGTGCCGGCGATGATCAATCTTTCGAAAATTTCGACCGACGCGGACTATGGGGAAGCGCTCACCGCTTCTTCTTTGCTAAAGCTCCTCGCGCAGGACGCCGAACTCCCGCGCCCGCCGCACTTGGACGGCGGGGGGCCTTTGCAGTTCTAGCGATAATCGCCGGCGTCGGGCAGAGTTCGTTTACCGGACACTGCGCGCACAGAGGAGTCGGCGCTTTGCAGATTTCTCGTCCGTGCAAGATCAGCCAGTGGTGTGCGAAGCGCCACTTCTCTTGGGGAACGAGCGCGGTAACGTCTTCTTCCACCTGACGCGGCGTGGTGCCCAGCGTCAACCCTAACCGGTGCGACACGCGAAACACGTGCGTGTCGACGGCGAAGGCCGCTTCGGAAAAGGCGACCGACATCACGACGTTAGCCGTTTTGCGCCCCACGCCGGCAAGCGATTCCAGCTCCTCGCGCTCCTTCGGCACCTCTCCGCCGTGTTTTTCGACCAATCCCTTCGCCGCGGCGATAATGTTCTTCGTCTTCATGCGGAAGAAGCCGCACGATTTGATGATGCGCTCCACGTCGGAGGGATTCGCGCTTGCAAGCTTCTGCGGCGTGGGATATTTCGCAAAGAGCGCGGGCGTGGTCATATTCACGCGCGCGTCGGTGCACTGCGCGGAGAGTATGACCGCGATCAGCAGCTCGAAGGGATTCCGATACTCGAGCGCCGTGACCGCATGGGGATACGTTTGCTCCAGAATCGCGAGTTCGCGCAGGGCGCGTTCGCGGGGCACCTTCTTCTTCGGGAACGGAATCGCCGGCATCGAGGGAGTGTTTTTACTGCCGCCTCCGAACCCATGCCGCGTGAGCCGGTTTAGCAGCCCCGCCGCCGCAAATGCCGCCGCCGTCGCGTTGCGCGCGAACGGCGACCTGGCCGGCGCAATCGATGCGTTCCGGGAAGCGGTAGCCGCGTTTCCGCAAACGCCGGTGCTGCATCAAAACCTGGCGCAGACCCTCTACGAGGCGGGCGACACCGCCGGCGCGATCGCCGAACACCGCGCCGTTTTAAAGCTCAACGACCGCAACGTTGCCTCGCACCTGGCGCTCTACGAATTGTTGCAGATGACCGGCGATCCGGTCATGGCGCTCGCGCACCAACGGCTCGCGCTCGAAGAACAGCGCCTCTTCAGCCGCCGCGCGCCTAACGAGGCGCGATCGGTGCTCTTCTTGCTCGCGCCGGGCGATTGGCAAGCGAACATTCCCGTCGATTTTCTCGTCGACCCGCAAACGACAACCGTGCACAAGCTCTATCTGCTGGACGACCGGTACATACAGCGCGACCGTCTTCCCGCTTATGACGTGATGTGGAACGCGATCGCAGAGTGGCCGGACGGGCACGGGTATCTCGATTTTGCCGAACGCGTCATGGAGACGCAAACCATGCCCGTGTTGAACGACCCGCGTGCCGTGTTGGCGACGTCGCGCTTGCGGCTTCCCGATACCGTGCGCGAAACGGGCGTGCACGTGCCCCACGTTGTCGAAGTGCGCGACGCCGATCTTGCAAACGGTAAGGTGCCGCTCGAGTTTCCGGTCATCGCGCGTCCTGCGGGTTCGCACGCCGGACGCGGGCTAGCGCGATTGACGCAGCCCTCGGAGGGCGCCGCCTACGTGAACGAGCATCGCGCGCACACGTACTACGTCAGCCCGTTCGTCGATTATACGAGCGCGGACGGCTATTATCGCAAATACCGCATCGTTTTCGTCGACGGCGTCCCCTATCCGGTACACCTGGCCATCTCGCAGAACTGGATGGTGCATTACTACAACGCCGGCATGTCGGAGGACGCGTGGAAGCGCGATGAAGAGGCTGCGTTTCTTGCCGACTTGACCAGCGCGTTTACCGAGACGAATTTTCAACTGCTCCTCTCGGTAGCCAACGCCGTCGGCTTGGAGTATTTCGGCATCGACGCGGCGATCGACCGCGACGGCCGCTTGCTCATCTTCGAAGCCGACCCGGCCATGCTCGTGCACACGACCGACCCAATCGAGCTCTTTCCGTACAAACATCGCTACATTCCGAGGATCTATCGCGCCATCGAAATCATGCTCGACCGGCGCAAAACTGCCGATAGCTAGGGTATGTCATCGCGGCCTCTCGACGTCGCCGTCATAGGCGGCGGCGTTGCCGGCTCGGCCCTCACCATCGCGCTCGCGTCCACCGCGCCTGCGGGCTACCGCCTTGCACTTTTCGACCGCAGCGAACCCGGCCCGGGAACCGCCTACGCGCCGCAATCGCCCAGTTTGTTGATGAACGGCTCGGTGCGCGCGATGTCTCCCGTACCGGACGCAACGCATTTCGCGCGGTATCTGGTAGACGAACACGAAGATGCGCTGGTCTGCCGCGCGCGCTACGGCGCCTATATGCGCGCGACGGTGTCGGCAACGCTTGCAGCGCGCCGCGATTTTTCTTTCGTTCGCGGTGAAGTCGTCGATCTCGAAGAGTCGGACTGCGGTTACACTGTTGCGCTGGAGGACGGCCGATCGTTCCATGCGCGAAACGTCGTGCTCGCGCTCGGGAACTTCGCGCCGGGTGAAACGTTCTTGCCGGCGGAGGTGCGCGAATTCTCCGGATATGCGCGCGATCCGTGGCGTTCCGATTTCTCCCGGATCGACGACGGCGACGTTGCGTTGATCGGCAGCCGCTTGACCGCGATGGACGTCGTCGCGCTCCTGGACGAACGGGCGTTTCGCGGACGCATTCATGTGATCTCGCGGCACGGTCTGCTGCCGCAAATCGAACATCCACGCGCGCGCGGCCTGAACCCGGCCCTGCTCGCGCTCGACGATTCCAGCCCGTATTCGCTGCTGCGAACGTTGCGCCGGGCTGCGGCGCGCCACGACGGGGACTGGCGTGAAATCATCGAGTCGCTACGGCCGACAAGCCCGGCAATATGGACGCGCTGGAACGACCGCGAACGCCGCCGCTTTTTGCGCCACGCGCAATCGATGTGGGCGATTCACCGCTATCGCGTTCCCGCAGCGACGCATGCCGCGTTCGTGCGGCTGAACGAAGCCGGCCGCATCTTCAACCATCGCGCGCGCATAGTGGGCGCTACGGTCGAAGGCGCGTTGCTGGACTTGCAACTGAAACATGCGAACGGCGCTTTCTCACTGCCGGTAACGAAGATCGTCAACTGCACGGGTCCCGAGAGCGACATCGAAGGCATCGACGACCGCTTGGTGCGTGCAGCATTACGCCGCGGACTGATTCGGCCCGACGCCCTCCGGCTCGGCGTTGACGCAAACGAACGTTTGCACGTGATTGATCGCGAAGGCGGGGAGTCGCCGCATCTTTTTGCGATGGGACCGCTCCTGCGAGGACTTTGGTACGAAACGACCGCAGTTCCGGAGATAGCGCGACACGCCGGCGCCATCGCGGGCACACTCCTCGCGCAACGCGAGCAACTCAAGGAGCATGTAGGGTGATCGATCTCGAGTCTTTTGTCGAAGCGGCACTTCAAGAGGCCGCCTCCGCTTTTGAACGTTATCGAGGCATGCTGCCGCTCGTTCCCGGCGGCTACTCGCGGACGCTCTTGCGAAAGAATCGCGATTACGAACTCGTCGCGATGCTCTGGGCTCCCGGATGCACGAGCCCGATCCACGATCACGCCGATTCGCGATGTTGGGTGCTCGTGATGGACGGCACGATCGACGTCACGAACTTTGCGAGGCTGGACGAAGGCGGCGACGTCGCGCGTCTGCAGCCCGCCCAAGAACAGCGCCTCTCCAAAGGCGCGCGCGATCAACGGCTGAACTGGCGCGAATTACATCGCGTCGGCAACAGCGGCGAAGCAAATGCCTACACGCTGCAAGTCTACGCGCCGCAATTGCGCGAATATCAGGTGGTGGACGAGGCAACCGGTTTGGTTCGACGCGTTCCCGGCCTCTACGACACCGTCGTCGACCTTTAAACTACTCCCGAAGCGAGAGTCCCTCGGGGCGGCTCGTAACGAGTCCGTCACGCTCGAGCGCCGCAACGACCTCACTCAACTCCTCGCGCGAACGTTCGAGCGTTGCCAGCTCTCGATGAAGATCGAGGAACGAAATCGCTTCGCCGGGCGGCAGTTCTCGCAGGCGATCGACGACGCGGCCGCGCGCGTACCGTACCGTCGTTTCAAACGGTATTGCGTTTTGCGGCGACGGCGCCTTGGCGTGCTCTCGCCGCAGACGCTCTACGACCGCCGCGTCCAACGGCGCGCTCGCGCACTCGTCGTATAGCGGGCACAGCATACATTTCGGCGCGCGCGCGGTGCATATCGTCGCTCCGAGATCCATCAACGCGGAACTCCAGTCGTGGCCGCGTGCCGGCACGAGCTCTTGCGCGCGCTCGTCCAGCTGCGCCGGCGCCGCCTTCGGCGGATGTTCGATACCGAAGAACACCCGGTGGACGATGCGACGGACGTTCGTATCCACGGGCGCGAGCGGTTCGTCGAAGCCGAATGCGGCGATCGCGCGCGCCGTATAGGGCCCGATACCCGGAAGCGATTGCAGTGCTTCGACGTTCGCCGGAATAACGCCGCCGAAGCGCGAGACGATCTCCTTGGCGACGTTGGCAAGGCGCACGCCGCGAGTGTTATACCCCAGACCCTGCCACAAGCGCAAAACGTCGGCGATGCGCGCGTTCGCCAACGCTTCGACGTCTGGGAACCGCTCTACGAACGCTTCGAATTTCGGCACGACGCGATCTACCTGCGTTTGCTGAAGCATGAACTCGCTCACCAGCGTACGATACGGATCGCGAATCGCGCGCCACGGAAGCGTCGCGCGGCCGTAGCGCGCGTACCACTCCAACAGTCGCGCCTGCAGCTTAGGAACGGAGGGTTGCAATGGCTTGGCCGATGCGCCGGACGCCTTCGGCGATCTCTTCCCGAGACACGGCGGTCAACGCGATGCGGAAGTGATGGTCGCCGCCCGAATCGGCGAAGAACGCCTCGCCGAAAAGAAACGAGGCTCCAAGCCGCTCGGCAACGTCGAGCAACGCGCGCGCACGCAGTTCGCGCGGCGTCTGTACCCAGATGTAAAATCCGCCCGGCGCGCTAATCGCGCGAACCGACGAAGGCCAATGTTTTACCATCGCTTCGTCGGCGATCGTGCGGCGCAGCAGCAGCTCTTCCCGAAGCTGCGCGACGTGCGCGTCGTAGCCCCGCTCCAAGTAGTCTACGATCGCCGCTTGCACGTACAGGCTCGTCGCCATGTCGTAGGCTTGCTTTCGCAACAGCAGCCGTTCGAGAATCATGCGCGGCGCGGCGAGCCATCCGACTCGCAAACTCGGCGCGATCGTCTTCGAAAACGTCGAAAGGTATACGACGTGGTCCGGTGCGAGCGAAACCAGCGGCGGCAGCGCATGTTGCGCGAGAGGGCCGTAGGGGTCGTCTTCGATGATCGGAACGCCCGACCGCTTGGCGATCGTCGCTAAGCGTTCGCGGCGATCGGCGTTCATCGTCGCATTCGTCGGGTTGTGCAGCGAAGGCATCGTGTAGATGAAGCGCGGCCGCCGCGTGCGCAAAATCGCCTCGACGTGATCCACGCGCATGCCGTCCTCGTCCACGGGCACGGGAATCGCGCGCAAACCGTTGATCTGAAAGATCTGCAAGGCGCCGGGATACGACGGCGATTCCACGATGATCTCGTCGCCCGGCTCGGCAAGCGATTGCGCGACGATCATGATGCCTTGCGTCGATCCCGTGAGCACGATGACGTTCTTTGGCGCGATCGAGCTCGCGCCGTTCCCGTTCATGCGCGTTGCGATCGCTTGCCGCAGCGGTTCGTAGCCTTCGGAATCGCCGTATGAGAGCACGAAGCGCGGATCGCGCGCGACACGTTCGAACGATTGCGCGAGCTCTCCGAGCGGCGAGGGCTCGTCGGGGGCGACGCCCTGCACGAACGAGATACGTCCGGGTTCTTGTTTCGCCGCCAGCTCGCCGAGGATGTTCGGAAACTCTCCCACCCGCCAGGGCGGCAAGGTGACCCACCACGGAACGCCCGCGCCGCGCGCCGGCTGGCCGCCTCGAAGCTGCGGCACGACGCGCGAGCCCGAGCCGACGCGCTGTTCGATCAGACCGTCGGCCACCAGTTCCCGATAGGCATGGACGATCGTGCTCCGATTGACGGCCAATCGCTCGGCCATGCTTCGCTCGGGAGGCAAGCGCGTCGATTCCGGAAGCGTCCCCGCGAGAATTGCTTCGCGGAGATGCTCGTAGATCTGACGGTAGAGCGGGACGATCGATTCCCGGTCGAGTTCCGGAAGGATACCGGACCATCCAATTTTAGCCATGTGGGGCCACCATGCCATCCATTTTTCGGTAAACCCCGCGTCAACGCTTGCCGACGACTTGTATGCGGTGTTGGATTCGCGGACCGTCGACCTCCGCGTCCCGTTCGTGGGGCGTGATTCGGAAATTGCTCGCTTACTCGCTTTTTTGAAGCGAGGCGGCATCCTCACGCTCGTCGGTCCCGGCGGCGTCGGCAAAACGCGCCTCGCTTACGAAGCGGTGCTGCGTTACGAGCGAGAGACTAAATGCCGTACCGCATTTATCTCCCTCGCCGGCGTGGCGCCTGAATCGGTCGTCGGCACCGTCATGCACGCGTTGAGCCTGCGCGAAGAGGCGGGACGTTCGCCGATCGAAACGCTCGATCGAGCGTTATCGGCAACGACGGCCGTGCTCGTACTGGACAACTGCGAGCATGCGCCGGACGAAACCAGCTCGCTCATCGAATCGCTCTCGAAGATCGCGTCGCTGACGATCCTCGCGACGAGCCAATGCCGCTTGGATTATTCGGGCGAAGAGGTGTTCGACGTCGACCCGCTTAGCGAACCCGACGCCGTCAATTTTTTTGCGGAGCGCGCGAATATCGATCGCAAAGCGCTCAATGCCCTCACGGAAGAGATCATCGCGACCATATCGCGCGCGCTCGACGGCCTTCCCGTCGCGCTCGATTTGGCGGCCGCTCGGCTCGCCTCGCTCTCGCTCGACGAACTGGCCGCCGAATTGCAAGCGCTGCGCCCGTATCATCTGCGTTCGACGCGCGGACTCGACCCGCGTCATCGCACGATCGGCAACGTGATCGCGTGGAGTTACTCGCAACTTTCGCCCAACGCGAAACGCGCGTTTGCGCTGGCGTCGCTCTTCGCGGACAGCTTCGACGCCGACGATATTGCGGCGGTCGGGGAAGACGATCCTAAGCTGGCGGAAGCCGCGCTCGAAGAAGCCGCGGCGCTTTCGCTGCTGATGAAGACGGAATTCAGCTACCGAATGCTTTCGCCGATCCGCGCCGTGGCCGCGCGCTCGTTTACGTCGCTGCAGAACCGCCGCGCGATCGAAGAGCGGTTTGCAGCGCGAATGAACGACGTCGCGCGCTCGCTGTGGCAGGACATCACGAGCGCAAACGCAGGTGCCGCGATGTACCGAGTATTTCTGCGCTATGGGGATTTCTGCAACGCGCTCGGCTGGTCGTTGAAAAAGCCGGCGGACCGGATTCCGCTTTTGGCCGACGTGTTGTCGGTGATGATCTCGGCGTGGGCCGAAGGCGGACGTTTTAGCGAAGGGCTGATTTGGGCCGACCGCTTGGAATCGGTCGCCGATCGCCTCAAGCCCGCAATGCGCGGCAAGATGTATTACATCGGCATCTGCGTCGCGCACGCCGCGGCAGAGTACGGCCGCATGCTCGACCGCGCGAGCGCCACGGTCTCCGCCTTTACGATCGCGGGCGACCGTCTCGGCCTTGCGCGCGCATACAATGCGCTCGCCGCGGCCGCATTTCACCGCGGCCAGCTCGACGAAGCGTTCGACTACGCGGAAACCGCCGTGCAGGTGTACGACCAGATCGGTCACAAGCGCGGCGTCGGGGCGGCACTCATCAATCAAGGCAACGTGATCTTCGAAGGACGCGGCGACGCCGCGCGCGCGCGTCCGTATTTTCGGCGCGCCTTAGAAACGCTCGAAGAGCACGGCACCGACGTACTGATCGGCGTCGCGCTGGGGAACCTTGCGGAGATCGACTACACGATCAAAGAGTATGCCAGCGCCGCCGGACTCGCCGGCGACGCGATCGCGCGTTTCGAAGCGGCCGCGAGCCTGGCGCACATCGGCTGGCAGCATGAAACGCTCGCGCGCATCGCGCTCGCCCAAGGGTTCATCCCGGCGGCCAAGGAGCATCTCCATATTGCCTGCGACCTTCTCCGCCGTGCTCCGCAACCGGAGTGGATCGCACGGCTGGGTGAGTGCCTCGCCCGCTTGCTGATCGCCGTCGAGCAGCACGACGAAGCGGCGCAGGCGCTGGCCGCCTCGGGGCGGTTGCGCAAGGAGCGCTGGCTCACCGCCCAAGGTTTCCTCGAAGCCGAGCGGCGCGAAGACGAGGCGCGCCTGCGCGAATGTCTAGACGAGCGGCAGCTTGCGGATGCGGCGCTACAAGGAGGCAGCTGGGACCTGGCGTCGCTTCCGGCCCATTTTGCGGCGCTCCTGGTCGGAATAGGTCGAAGCGAAACGTGGCGAAGACCTGATATAGTAGCCGAGCCAAACCTTCAGCCGTAATTCCAGGAGTATACAGTGGCGAAATTTGAAGCCGACGCGGTCGTCATCGGAGCCGGACCGGGTGGTTACCATGCCGCAATCCGCCTCGGCCAGTTGGGCAAGAAAGTCATCTGCGTCGACCGCGACGAGGTCGGCGGTGTCTGCCTCAACTGGGGGTGCATCCCGACCAAGGCGCTGCTGCACGTCGGCGAGGTGATCCGTCATATCGATCACGCGGCCGCGATCGGGCTGAAGGTTCCCAAGGCCGACGTCGACCGCGAAGGCGTCGCCAAGTTCAAGACCGACGTCGTCAATGCCAACGTCGGCGGCGTCAAGACGCTCTTCAAAGCCAACAACGTCGAATTCATGTACGGCGACGCAAGCTTCAAAGACGCCAATACCGTCGTTCTGAAGAAAAAAGACGGCGGCGAAGACACGATCGTCGCCAAAGATGTCGTCATTGCCACCGGTTCGGCGCCCATCGACGTAAAGGCATGGCCGCGCGACGGCGAGTTCATCATCAACTCCGACGACGCCGTGCAGATGAAAAAAATTCCGAAGACGATGCTCGTCATCGGCGGCGGCGTCATCGGGCTCGAGTTCGCCACGGTGTACACGCGCGTCGGCGCGAAGGTGCTCGTGATCGAAGCGATGCCGCAGATTCTTACCGGCACCGACGCGGAAATATCCAAGACGCTCGGACGCATCTTGAAGAAGCAAGGCGTCGAGATCATGCTCGACACGAAAGTCGGATCGCTCCAGAAGACCAAGAGCGGCGTGAAGGCCACGTTCAACGGCGAAGGCACGAACGGTAAAGACGAAACGCGCGAGTTCGAAATGGTGCTCGTTGCGGTCGGCCGCCGTCCGGTGACCGATACGCTGAACCTTGCCGCCGCAGGCCTTTCGACCGACGACAAAGGCTTCGTTCACACCGATGCGCAGATGCGCACGAAGGTCGCGAACATCTTCGCGATCGGCGACGTCACCGGGCAACCGCTGCTCGCGCACCGCGCGATGAAGCAAGGCGTCGTTGCGGCCGAAGTAATTTCGGGCGACAAGTCGGCGGCATTCGATCCGGTCGCCATTCCGAACTGCGTCTACACCGATCCCGAAGTCGCGACCGTCGGACTCTCCGAGGAAGAGGCGAAAGCCAAAGGCTACGAAGTCCGCATCGGCAAGTTCCCGCTCGCCGCAAGCGGACGCGCGCGCACGATGAACGAGACGGACGGCGTGATCAAACTCGTCGGCGACGCGAAGACCGACATGCTGCTCGGCATGCACATCGTCGCGCCGCAAGCCGAATCGTTGATCGGCGAAGGCGTGATCGCGCTCGAAATGGGTGCGACGCTCGAAGACATCGGCCTCTCGATCCATCCGCATCCGACGCTGACCGAAGGCATCATGGACGCCGCCGAAGCCGCCCACGGCAAAGCCATCCATATCGTCAATCCGAAACCGAAGACTCCGGTCGGAGCGAAGTAACCTCGTTGTTCGTTTGCGGGCGGTTCCTTGGGGCGCCGCTCACCATTTTTGCATCCGTGCAAAAATGGCTGCTGCACTTCCTCGCCCTTTGCGCCATCCTGGCTCCAGGGCTCGTTCAGAGCCGCCCTACGGAACCGCCCGACAAACGGATCTCGAGCAACTTCGCTCCTCTCTACGCTGGTTCAATACACTAAATGGCTTGCGCGCAGGCGAGATTGCTCGATTTGGGGACGCGGCCGTATCGCGAGGTATGGGAGATTCAGCACGCGCTGCATCAGGCGGTCGCGGAGGGGCGCGAGCACGACACGTGGATCTTCGTCGAGCACACGCCCGTCGTGACGCTGGGGCGCCAGGCAAAGCGCGAAAACGTGCTGCTGAGCGAGCAGCTGCTCGCGGCTCGCGGGGTCGATCTGGTTCAGATCGAGCGCGGGGGCGACGTGACCTACCACGGTCCGGGGCAGCTCGTCGTCTACCCCATTCGCAAGCTCGAGCGCTTCCGTGAGATCGTGCCGCTGGTGCGAACCCTGGAGGGGGCGGTCATAGAGACGGTCGGCGCCTACGGGATTGCCGCGGAGCGCTGGAAGGAGCACGCCGGCGTGTGGGTCGGGCCGAATCAGATTTGTGCGATTGGTCTGGCGGTGCAAAAGATGGTATCGTTGCACGGCATCGCGCTCAACGTCTCGACCGAGCTGGATTACGACCGGCTGATCAATCCATGCGGCTTGACCGACCGGGGGATCACGTCGATCTCGCACGAGACCGGGCGCGAGGTTTCGATCGGCGAAGTAAAGCCGCTGCTACGGGAGGCGCTCGAGCGCGCCTTCGACGTGCAGTTCATCCAGGAATCATCATGGCAGTTGACATCGACCTAATTTCGCAGACCCCCGAATCGCCGCGCCACGCGCGCAAGCCCGATTGGCTTCGCGTATCGCTGCCGATCGGCGACGATTACGAGCGCGTGAAGGCGAAGGTCAACCTGCTCGCCCTCAACACCGTGTGTAAAGAGGCCGCGTGCCCGAATCTTGCGGAGTGTTGGGGTGCCGGAACCGCCACGATCATGATCTTGGGCGATACGTGCACGCGCGGCTGCCGTTTCTGCAACGTGAAGACGGGCAATCCGAAGGGCGTCGTCGACTGGATGGAGCCGGTGCGGGTTGCGGACGCCGTTGCCGATCTGGGCTGGAAGTATCTCGTTCTGACCGCCGTCGATCGCGACGACCTCGCCGACGGCGGCGCGCTGATCTTCGCCAATACGATTCGCGCGATCCACGAGCGCGCCCCCGGTTCGAAGGTCGAAATCCTGAGCGGCGATTACCGCGGCGACCTCAATGCGCTCGACATCGTCATGGACGCAAAGCCCGACGTTTTCGCGCACAATCTGGAGACCGTTCGTCGCCTGACGCCGTCCGTGCGCGACAAGCGCGCGACGTACGAACAGTCGCTGCGCATTCTCGACCACGCCAAGCGGCGCGCGCCCGAGCGCTACACCAAGACGTCGCTGATGCTCGGCCTTGGCGAACGCGACGACGAGCTCGAAGCCGCCATGGATGACGCTCGCGCCGTCGGCGTCGACATATTCACCATGGGACAGTACCTTCAACCGTCCAAAAAACATCTGCCCGTGGTCGAGTTCGTGACGCCCGCGCGCTTCGCCGAACTGGGAGCGCTCGCGAAGAGCAAGGGCTTCCACCAGGTCGTCTCCAGCCCGCTCTCACGCTCCTCGTACCACGCGGAACAGGCCTTCCCGCAGCCGGCTGCAACCTCGGTCGCCAAATAAACCTTTAGAGCACAAATGACGTCGTTTTTCCTGAAGCGGCCCATCATGGCCATCGTATGCTCCGTCGTGATTATCATCATGGGGCTGGTCGCCATTCCGACGCTGCCGATCTCGCAGTATCCGCAGATCACGCCGCCCGTGGTGACGGTGACCGCGGCGTACATCGGCGCGAGCCCGCAGACCGTCGAGAGCGCCGTGACGACGCCGCTGGAAAACGCGGTGAACGGCGTCGAAGGCTTGCGCTACATAAGCTCCACGAGTAGCCAAGGCATCTCGACCATTACCGCAACGTTTAATTTGGGCACCAACTTGGACATTGCGGCGACCGACGTGCAGAACGCGGTACAGTCGGCACTCGGACTGCTTCCGAACGAAGTCAAGCAGACCGGCGTCACGGTCAGCAAGAACAACGGCTCCTTCGTCATGGCGTTGGCGCTCGAATCGAACAACGGCGCGCACGACACGCTCTTTTTGAGCAACTATGCCGAACTCAACGTCGTCAACGATCTCAAGCGCGTACCGGGCGTTTCGAGCGTGATGATCTTCGGCCAGCGGCGTTACGCGATGCGCATCTGGCTCAACCCGCACGAACTGCAGGCGCGCCGCCTTGCCACGACCGACGTCATTAACGCGCTACAAGAACAGAACGTCAACGTTGCCGCGGGCAGCATCGGCTCGGCCCCCGAGCCGGCGAACCAGCCGTACACGTATACGGTCAACGCCGTCGGCCGCCTGACCGATCCGAGCCAGTTCCGCAACATCATCATTCGCGCGAATCCCGACGGCGGCTTTACGCGCCTTGGCGACGTTGCCCGCGTCGAACTAGGCGCCGAAGATTACAACAGCTTCCTGCGCTTCGACGGCAATCCGAACGTCGTCGGTCTTGGCATTCAGCAGTTACCGTCCGCCAACGCATTGCAAGTCGCGCAAGGCGTGCGCGCGCGCCTCGATCAGCTCTCGAAGAATTTCCCGCCCGACGTCCATTACAAGGTCGCCTTCGACACCACGCTCTTTGTCAAGGAATCGATCAAAGAAGTCGTTATCACGCTGCTGCTCTCGATTCTGCTCGTCGTGCTCGTGATCTATCTGTTCCTGCAGAGCGGCCGTTCGACCCTGATTCCCGCGACGACGATTCCGATCTCGCTGATCGGCACGTTCTTTGTGATGAAGCTCTTCGATTTTACGATCAACACCATCACGCTCTTCGGATTGACGCTTGCCGCCGGGCTGGTGGTTGACGACGCTATCGTCGTCATCGAGAATATCGCGCGGTACATGAAAGAGCACAAGATGGGCGGCGTCGAGGGCGCCCAAGCGGCAATGAACGAAATTCAAAGCGCCGTCGTTGCCTCGTCGCTGGTGCTCTTCTCCGTCTTCACGCCCGTCGCGTTTTTCCCGGGAACCACGGGATTGCTCTATAAGCAGTTCGCGCTTACCATCACGGCGTCGATCACGATCTCGCTCTTTGCAGCCTTGACGCTCGCGCCGGTGCTTTCGTCAATGCTTCTCTACGACAAGCCCGACGCCACCCGCGGGTTCTTCGGCTGGTTCAACCGCCGCTTTAACGGATTCCGTGAATGGTACGGGAAGCAGCTGCCTCGCTATTTTCGCATCCGCTGGGTCGTGCTCGGCGTTTTTGCGCTCACGCTGCTCTTCACTGCGGCGCTCTTCGAACTGACCCCGACCGGATTCATTCCGGCCGAGGATCAAGGCTTCTTGATGGTCTTTATTCAGTCGCCGGAAGGGACGTCGCTCTCGCAGGAACACCAGGTCGCGCTCAAGGCCGAAAACATCGTGCGCAACACGAAGGGCGTCAAAGACGTCTTCGACGTCGGCGGTTTCAGCTTCACCGGCAGCGCTCCAAACCACGGAATCATGTTCGTGCAGCTCAAGCCGTGGAGCGAACGCGAAGGAAACTTCCAAACGCAGCCGATGGGCATGCTCTACGTCGGACCGAACGCGATGCAACCGAAGTTTGCCAAACAGATTCCGGAGTCGACGGTCTTCGGCATTCAGCCGCCCGCAATCTTCGGCATCGACACGCTCGGTTTCAGCTTCGAATTAGAAGATCGGGGCAATCTCGGCCTAAAGAAACTTTACGGCGTGGCGCAGCAGTACGAGAACGCGGCGCCGCAAGGCAACACGAAATATCCGTTCTCTCTTCGCACCCAGTTCGCGATCGATTCGCCGCAGCTCGAAGTGAACGTCGACCGCAACAAAGCCAAAGCCATCGGCGTGTCGCTCAGCGACGTCTTTAACACGATGCAGGTAAACCTGGGATCGCTCTACGTTAACGACTTCAACTACTTGAATCGTTCGTACCGCGTCTACGTACAGGCCGACGAGCCGTTCAGAAGCCGGGTCTCGGATCTGCAAAGCCTCTACGTGCGCTCGAACGGCGGCGGCTTGACGCCAGTATCGGCTCTGGTCAGCTCCGGCATGCAATATGCACCGCCGAATATCACGCATTACAACCTGTTCCGCAACATCGAGATCAACGGCCAGCCCAACGGTAACGCAAGCTCCGGCCAAGAGATCAGCGCAATGGAGAAACTTGCGAAGAAACTCGATCCAGCGGGCGTGAGCTACGAATGGTCCGGTTTGACGCTCGACGAGATCCAGTCGGGTTCGCAAACCATCATCATCTTCTCGCTCGGCATCATCTTCGTGTTCTTGGTGCTGGCGGCTCAATACGAAAGCTTTATCGACCCGCTGATCGTGCTGCTCGCCGTTCCGGCGGCGCTGTTGGGCGCGCTGCTCTTTATGAACTATCGCGACCTGCTCTCGTTCCTGTACTTCATCCCGCAGGTACCGTATAAGATTCCGCAGATCTTGGGCTTCGCGTTCCCGGCGATCTCGCAAGATGCATACGCGCAAGTGGGCTACGTCATGCTCATCGGTCTAGCGGCCAAGAGCGCGATTTTGATCGTCGAGTTCGCGAACCAGCAATTGGCCGCAGGCGCCGACGTGATTACCGCCGCTATGCGAGCGGCGCGCACCCGCCTCCGGCCGATTCTCATGACCTCCATCGCGTTCGTCATCGCGATGCTTCCGCTGGTTTATGCGACCGGTGCCGGGAGCAATGCACGCCATTCCCTCGGTACGGTCGTATTCGGCGGCATGCTCTTTGCGACGTTCCTGAACCTCGCGATCACGCCGGTTCTCTACGTCATCATCAAGGGGCTGGAACTGCGCGGCATGCGCCCCCGGGGCAAGAACGGCAAGGCGGCGACCCTCCCTCCGGACCGAGAAACCGCCCCGGTCGGCTAGCTCCGACTTTTCCGTCAAATCGACCAGGGTTTTAAGGTTCTAGGGCCAACCTTCAGACGAACCGGAACCTGATACTTTTAATAGCTCCGGCCCTTTTCAAACTTTGGGGGAGTCTTCTCTATGCTCAAGTCCTTCCTCCGGACGGCGCTGGCACTTTGCATTGCCGCGTCGTTTGGTTTTCAGGCCGTACCAGCGGCCGCTGACGGGATGGCTGACGCGCTCAATGGCGCGGTTCAAGATGCAAACCTTGGCATCAAGAACGCGATGACGCAGCAGAAGCCGACCACGCCAGCCCAGCATGTGACGCAAAAGAGCGACGCTGGGGTGCCGGTCGCGCAAGTGCCGCCCGTCCAACAAGCACCCGTCGGTCAAAACGTCGGTCTCCCGACCGGCTTCGGCTACACCGCCGATATCTCGGCCGCGTACCCGTTCGGCAACATCGGCAAGACCGGCAAAGCCTGGCTGCCGGGCGGCGTAGACCTCGTCGCCGGTTATGGTTTTAATCCGACAACGCGCCTGGTCGCAAGCGTGTACCAGCTGCAGCACTATCCGGTCGGCTTCAACAGCGGCCAGGTTCCGATCTATTTGAAGGGCTTTGCCAATCCCATCGGATGCGCAAGCCTCGACAACACGACGGGACCGGGCGGTATCTGCACGCCCACGAACATCAACGTGGCGACGAAAGACTCGATCAACCTCTTCATGCTCGAGAAGATGTTCTTCATCGGCATGCCGCACGGCAGGAAGCTGCCGATCGTGATTTCGCCGACGTATGTCTCGCGCGTTTCGAAGATCTCCGCTTCCAACGGTAACGCCGACGTCGTTTCGTTCGCGTCAAACCCGCCGGACGGCCCCATCTTCTACAGCCTGCATACGCGCAGCGCACAGGTCTACTCGCTCGCGGTCACGGTTCCGTTCCTCAAGACCCCGAAGATGTTCGGAACCTTCACGGCGTCGCCGGGTTGGCTCGTGCATCGTGCGGGTCTCAACCAAGACAATAAAGCGCAGTTGTACCAGATTCTCTATCTGGAATACACGCCGACGTCGCGCCTGAAGTTCTTCTTCGAACCGCAGAGCTCGCGCGATTATCTGCCGACTGATGCCTACGCGCAGCATCTCTTCGCGTACTTCCTCGGCGCATCGTTCCAGACGGGCAAGAACACGTTCGCACAGATCGTCCTCAACAGCGGCGGTCCGACGAACGAAAGCCCGTACGGCGTGCAGTCGATCGTCTGCGCCAACCTTACCGAAGTTGCGAACGGCAGCTGCTCGCCGGTCATCGGCGGCCTGAAGGCCACGCAAATTCAATTCCAGTTCGGCATCGGTTCGCCGAGCGTGATTCCGTTCTAAGGCGGGGATTGCATCAATGAAGTTCCATGTTGTTTCGCGTGTGCTCGCCGCGGTCGCGGCGATCTCGCTCGCAGCGTGCGGCGGCGGCGGTGGCTCGAACGTCACCCCACCGTATGGCCCGCCAGTTACCCCGACCCTGACGAGTAATTTCGTCGGCGTCGGCGACAGCCTCACCGCCGGATATCAATCCGAAGGATGGCTCGGCGCACCGCCGGGATCGGTTGCAAATCCGCTCGCAGCGGGCACGCCGTTTGCGGCACTCGGCGTTCCGCCGGGTCAAGAGAGCGGCTTCTGGGCGCAAATGTGGATGCAGATGAACGGCGCGAGCGCCGCTTCATACGCGGCGCTCGCAAATCCGGCGACGAGCGTTCTACCGCTCATCGCGGGCCCGGGTCTCTCCGATCAAATCGTACCGGCGAATCCGGCACTCACCGGCGGCGTGCCGTTCGGTCAGCTTCCCACGCGCAGCTCGTGCGATTCGTTCAATCAAGCGGCGTACACGCTCAGCGGCGTACAGACGGTTCGCGAGAATCCGAGCGCCGGCATTCGCGACTTCGGCGTTCCCGGTATGACGCTCCATGAAGTCGCGACGATGACCCAACCGATCTCACCGAGCTGCGTTCCGATTCCGGGCGCAAACGCCGTGGTGCAAGGGCTCCAAGCGCTCTTGAGCGAGAGCGGTTCGTTCTACCCCGTACTCGCGGGCTTTAACGGTGGAACGCAGCTGAGCGCTGCGATTTCGGTCAAGCCGACGCTCGCAACCGTGTTGATCGGTGCGAACGACATCCTGCACTTCGAGTTCAGCGGCGGCACGTTCCTCGGCGTCGACGGCATTAACGGCAACACCGCGCAGGTTCAAAAGGACATGACGACGATCATTACGGGCCTGCAAGGCGCGGGCGCGAAAGTCATCGTCGGCAACCTTCCGAACATTCTGGTAGAGCCGTTCTTTATGAGCGTCGCTCCGCTGCCGAACCAAGCCGCATGCTCCACCGTCGGAGCGCTGCAAACGTACTTCGCGTGCGTGCTCACGATCGCAGGCGTCCCCTACGCAACGGCCGACGGGCTTCGCGCTCAGTTAGCCACTGCTTATGGACTCAACGCGGGCGCTTCGGGCTCAAATCCCGCCATCAACGGGGGCTACGGCTATATCACGCTCGGCGGCACCATCACGGTGCTCAAGGCACTGGGTGCCGGACAGACGCCGAATCTCGATCCGAACGGCCCGGGAAGCGGCAACGGATCGGAATATACGACACCGGCTCTAGCAGCGGCGACGCAAGCGTTGAACGATACGATCAACTCGGGCATCGCAGCGGCGGCGTCGGCGACGCAAGTTCCGATGGTCGACTTGAGGACCTTCTCGAACGACATCGCAACGGGCTGTGCAAGTGGATGTGCAAGCGATCCGCTCGCACTGCTGGCGCTCGGCGGCATCAATCCGCCGGTGTGCTGTTCGGAAACCTTCGGCGGCGGCCTGGTCAGCTTCGACGGATTGCATCCGTCGAACACCGGATACGCGCTGATGGCCGAAGCGTTCATCCAAGCGGCGAACGCGGCATATAAAGCCGGCATCCCCGATCTCAACGTGAAAGCGCAGCACGACGGCACGGGAACGATTCCGTTCCACGACCCGTACGCGCAATAACACGTCGGCATCGAAACGAACGAAGAGCGCTCGCAAGGGCGCTCTTCTTCTTTTTAGCCACGGGGTGCGGATTATCGATATCCGCAAAGCACCGGACGACCGCCGGATTCCGCGGTAATTCGCGCTCGCGCATCACGAGCGAGCTGCGCGAACGCGGCTATGACACGCTCGCCCTCGAGCGCGGCTATAAAGCTTGGAAAGAGGCTGGGCTTCCGACGGAACCGCGTTGATGTCATCCTGAGCGAAGCGCCGAAGGCGCGAAGACGAAGGATCGCAACGAGCGTGTGTCGCGAGAAGATCCTTCGACTACGCATCGTTGCGCTTCGCGCAACGATGCTCCGCTCAGGATGACATGCAGGCTAGGCGTAGATTCCGCGGAGTTTGAGGGCCTTCACGACGCGATCGATTGCGAGCGCGTAGGCTGCGGTACGGAACGTCGTGCTGCGCGTATCTTTGATCGCACGCAGTTCGCCGAGGTTCGCGAGCAAAACGTCTTCGAGACGCTCGTTGACTTCGGACTCTTTCCAGAAGTAGCCCATGCGATCTTGAGCCCACTCAAAGTACGAAACGGTCACGCCGCCGGCGTTCGCCATGATGTCGGGAATGACGACGATGCCGTTCTGCTTGAAGATGTGATCGGCTTCGGGCGTCGTCGGCCCGTTCGCACCCTCGACGATCAGCTTCGCTTTGACCTTCGGCGCGTTCTCGCGCGTGAAGACTTTTTCTAGCGCGGCCGGCACCAGCACGTCGCAGTCGCTCGTGAGCAACTCGGCATTGCTGATCTTGTCGCCGCCCTTGAAGCCTTCGAGGTTCCGTTCTTTGCCGACGTGAGCGATCGCGCCCGGAATGTCGAGCCCCTTCGCGTTATAGTACGCGCCCGTGACGTCGGAGATGCCGACGACTTTGCAGCCGCGTTCCGAGAAGAGTTTCGCCGCATACAGACCGACGTTGCCGAAGCCTTGAATCACGATGCTGGTTTGTTCCGGCTTCAGATTCATGTGCTTCATCTCGTCGAGCGCGCAGATCGTCACGCCGCGGCCGGTAGCCTCGACGCGTCCGCGCGATCCGCCGATTTCGAGCGGCTTGCCCGTGACGACGCCCGGCACGTTCTGACGAACGTGCATCGAGTACGTGTCCATGAACCACGCCATGATCTGCGGCGTCGTATTAACGTCGGGCGCGGGAACGTCTTTATCGGGGCCGACGACTTCGACGAGTTCGGCCGCATAGCGGCGCGTGATGCGTTCGAGTTCGTTCATCGACAGCGTGCTCGGGTCGCAGGTCACGCCGCCTTTACCGCCGCCGAAGGGCAGATCGACGACGGCGCACTTCCACGTCATCCAGAACGCGAGCGCGGTCACTTCGTCGAGCGTAACGCCCGGATGATAGCGGATGCCGCCTTTGGCCGGTCCACGCGCAAAATTGTACTGGACGCGATATCCCGTATAAACTTCGAATTCGCCGCTATCGCGTTGGAAAGGAATCGAAAAGATGATCTGACGCGACGGATGCGTCAAAATTCGGCGCATTCCGGAATCGAGTTCTAAGAGATCGGCTGCCTCATTGAAATAAGCGATGCCGTCTCCAAATACCGAGACTTCGCGCACAGCAGTGGTCATAAAAGTGAATCAGCCTCCAGCGGAGTTCAAACCCTCAAAACTTATGGGTTTAGCGTGGTTTCCCTCGCCTCAAAAGTCGCAATTTGCAAACTTGGTTAGCCAAGCGCTCGGGCACCCTTCGACGGCGAAATCTCGAAGTTTTTGCGCCATTCGAAGGATGCGATATTCCTCTGAATGTGGCGCAAAAACTCGCGAAGCAGGAGCGGCACAGGACGTGTCCGCGAGGAGCGGTTTCGACGCCGAGGGGTGCCCTACGCTTGGCTAGACGTTGAAGCGGAAATTGACGACGTCACCCTCTTGCATGACGTAGTCCTTGCCCTCGCTGCGAAGCTTTCCGGCGTTGCGCAGTGCGTCCATCGTCTTGTATTCAACGTAGTCGCCATACGAGACGATCTCGGCGCGGATGAAGCCGCGCTCGATATCGCTGTGAATCTTGCCCGCGGCTTGCGGCGCTTTCGTTCCCTTGTCGATCGTCCACGCGCGCACTTCTTTTTCGCCGGCCGTCAAAAACGTCATGAGGCCGAGCAGATCGTAGGCCGTGAGCGCGAGTTCGTCCAAGCCGCTGCGTTCGATGCCCAGCTCGGCGCAGAACTCGCGAGCCTCGTCGTCGGAGAGTCCGGCGAGTTCGGATTCGATCTTGCCGGAGAGGACCACCACGGGCGCGCCTTCGGCGACCGCTACCTGCTCGATCACCTGCACCAGCGGCCCCGGCTTGCCGATCTGCCCTTCGTCGACGTTGGCCACGTAGAGCAGCGGCTTGATCGTCAGCAAGAACGATTCGCGGGCGACCTCGGCCTCGAGGGAATCCTTCGCGAAGCTCCGTGCGGGCTTGCCCTCCTCGAGCGCCGCGGTCAGGGTTTTTGCCGCCTCCAGCTGCGGGCGCAGCTTCGGGTTGGCCCGCGCCTCCCGTTCAAGCTTATCGAGGCGCTTCTTCATCGTTGCGAGGTCGGCCAGCGCGAGTTCGATCGAGATGATCTCGATATCGCGCTTGGGGTCCGGATGGCCCTCGACGTGCGTCACGTTCGAGTCTTCGAAGGCGCGCACGACCATCGCGATCGCGTCGGTCTCCCGGATGTGGCTCAGAAACGCATTTCCCAGGCCCTGTCCGGTGCTCGCGCCCCGCACCAGGCCCGCGATATCGACGAAGCGCACGGTTGCCGGAACGATTTTCTCGGAATCGACCAGTTGCGCGAGCACCGGCAGACGCTCGTCCGGGACGGCAACCTCACCGACGTTCGGTTCGATCGTCGCAAACGGGTAATTTGCCGCGAGCGCTTGCGCCGAACGCGTGAGGGCGTTGAAAATGGTTGACTTGCCCACGTTGGGCAAGCCGACGATACCGCATGATAAAGCCATGGAGACGCCTGCTGTTCGGTCGAACCGCCACGTGGCCCTGGCAAGAGAAAGCGGCGGATTTGTCGGATAGGGAGCATATGCGGCAAATGAAGGTCGACAAACTCGGCATCGACCTGCTCACCCACGATCCGGTCGTCATCCTCAAGGACATGGACGGCTCCCACTATCTGCCGATCCTGATCGGACCGTTCGAAGCGACCGCCATCGCCCTAGCACTTGAAGGCGCGCCCGTGCCGCGGCCGCTCTCGCACGATCTGATGCGCAATCTGCTGGAAGCGCTCGACACGACGCTGGAACAAGTCATCATCCATGACATCAGAGACTCCACGTTTTTCGCGAAGTTGATCCTGCGCACCGACGGCGAACTGCAAGAGATTGACGCGCGTCCATCCGACGGGATCGCGCTCGCACTGCGCATGCAAGCGCCGATTTACGTTTCCGACAAAATCGTGCTCGAAGAAGCGACGCAAGAGAAGAAAGCCGTCGACGATTCCGAGATGTCGCGCTTCAAAAAATTTCTCGACGACTTAAAGCCGAGCGATTTCAACCGGTAGAGCCGATGCAGCCCTTCCGATCGATCGATCACGTTCAGCTCGCCATGCCGCGAGGACGCGAAGACGACGCGCGCGCGTTCTACCTCGACGTGTTGGGTATGCAAGAACTTCCAAAACCCGCGGAGCTGGCAAAGCGCGGAGGATGCTGGTTTGCAAGCGGCGCCGTGCAATTGCATCTCGGCGTCGAAGATGAATTTCGCCCGGCAAAGAAGGCGCATCCGGGACTAGCATGTGCCGATTTCGATGCGCTCACCGCGCGCCTGCGCGAACGGGGCTACGACGTGCGCGACGACGACGCGACCGCTCGGCGCCGGGCATTTATCGACGATCCGTTCGGTAACCGCATCGAACTGATCGAGTCGTAGTGCTTCGCCTACGCCGTGTCATCCTTCGACAAGCTCAGGATGACACGATTGCGGATGGCACGCCCTTTAACCGCTCAGATATCCCATTGCCAGGCGTTCCACCACGGCGTCGAGGTGGGGTTTGGCTTGTAATGCTTTAAATCCGAATTGGCGACGATGAGCCGTCGCGAATTCGCGAGCGGGAAATACGCCGAGGTATTCCACAGGATCGCATCCGCGCGACGGTAGTACGGTGCGCGCACCTTCGGGTCGTCGCTCGTCAAACCCAGCGCCTCCAACCTGTCGTATTCGGCATTACAAAAGCGGTAATAGTTCTGGCCCTTCGGATACCACTGATCGCATCCGTAATAGACGTGTGTGTCCGGATCCCAATTCAACGCGCTGCCGTAGCCGGCCAGATCGTACTGATACCGGTCGATGGGTCCGTTGAAATCGAAGAATTGATTGTAAGGAATGGCTTTGAGCGAAAGTTCGACGCCAATCTTTCGCAAATTCTGCTGCAAGAGCACGCCGACGTTCTGCCAGAGCTCCGAACCGCTGATGAAATCGTAGGTAAAAGCGAGCGGCACGCCGTTCTTGCTTCGCACGCCGCTCGCTCCACGCATCCATCCGTGCGCGTGGAGAAGGGCGTTTGCAGCGGCGAGATCTTGCGTTTTTGCTGGGCGCCGCACGTAGCCGACGGCGGTGGGGGCGACGGTGTCGTGCGCGGGCTCGTAGAGGCCGTGGAAGAGATTCCGCAAGATCGTCTTGCGGTCGATAGCCATGTCGATTGCACGACGAACGTTCACGTCGGAAAGGCCCGGTTTGCCGCCGTTGACGACGATGAGTGCCTGCTGGTTCCACGGCACCGTTCGCACGGTTACGCCGTCGAGGGCTTTATACTGCGGATACATCGATTGCACGGGTGCGAAGATCAGATCGATGTGGTGCGTTTGCATCTGCGTCAATTCCGTCTGGCCGTCGGGAATGACGCGGAATTCGATGCGCTTGAGTTTCGGGCGGCCGCGGAAGTATCCGTCGTATCGAACGAGCGTGATGCCTTCGCCGTGTTTCCACGACGCGAATTTGAACGGCCCGGTTCCGATCGGATGCGTTTCGAGCGAACTATGGTTGAAATCCGCTTCGCGGTCCAGAATATGCGCGGGCAAAATCGGCTTGCCGCCTTCTTGAAGCGGCGCAAAAAACTGCGTTACGAAAGGGGGATAGCGGTCCCGCAGATGCACGACGACGGTAAAATCGTTCGGCGTGTCGATACGCGTGATCCGGTCGTACCCCTGACGATAGATCGTCAGGTTGTGCGGATCGACCACCGCCTTCCACGACGCAACGACGTCGCGCGCGGTGAACGACCGTCCGTCCTGCCACTTCACCCCGCGGCGCAGGTGATAGACGTAGGTTCGTCCGTCACGGGAAATTCCGCCGTTGGCGAGCGTCGGTACTTCCGTCGCCAAGTCGCCGATCAACGTTCCCTTGTCGTTGGCAACGATGAGATATGAATACATCAGCGACGTCAGGGTGTAACTGATGTCCATTTGCGAGAGGTACGGGTTGAGGTGGTCCGGCTCGGCCAGATCCGAAAAGCGCAGCACGTGCGGAACGGTCCACGGATGACGCCCGCCGCTCGCGGTGCCCCCCACGCGCGCGCACCCCGCCAACGCGAGAAAGAGCAGACAGACCGCCGAGATACGTCGCATGCCCGCGCTTTCGAGGGGACCGTTCCCATACCTCGAATGAGCCGCGGCATGGAAACTACGGAACGCGCCGATATCGGCGTTTTTGGCGGCTCGGGCTTCTATTCGCTCATCGAAAATGCGCGTGAAGTCTGGATCGAGACGCCGTATGGAATGCCGAGCGACCGCGTCGCGCTCGGAGAAATCGCAGGCAAGAAGGTCGCGTTCTTGCCGCGTCACGGCAAGGATCATCGCTATCCGCCGCAGTCGATCAATTACCGCGCGAATCTTTGGGCGATGAAAGCGCTCGGGGTCAAGTTCATCATCGCACCCAATGCATGCGGCTCGCTCAAGAAAGAAGTCAAGCCCGGCTCGATGGTCGTCTGCGATCAGCTCGTCGATCGAACGACCGGTCGCAAGGATACGTTCTTCGACGGCCCGGTGACCACGCACGTGAGCTTCGCGGATCCCTATTGCCCCACGCTGCGGCCGATCGCCGTGAGCGCGTTGAAATCGCTCGACATCGAAACGCACGAACGCGGAACCGTGGTCGTGATCCAAGGCCCGCGTTTCTCGACCCGTGCAGAGTCGAAGTGGTATCAAAGCCAAGGCTGGGAAGTCATCAACATGACGCAGTATCCGGAGTCGTATCTGGCGCGCGAACTGGAGATGTGCTTCGCCAACATCTCGCTCATCACCGATTACGACGTCGGGCTCGAAGGCATGCCGCCGGTTTCCCATCACGAAGTGATGGAAGTCTTCGCGAAAAACAACGAGCGCGTCAAGGCCGCCATCGGCAAGATCGTCGAGAAGATCGACCTGAACGCCGACTGTTCGTGCCACCACGCGCTGCAAGGATCGCGGGCGTAAGATGCGCGGCGGACGGGGCGGCGTCGATCTCTCCATCTACGGCCGCGCCGTCGGCTACCTGGTGCGCAACCCTTCGATCATGGCCATGCCGCTGCTCGCGGCACTCGTCGACATGCTGCTTTCCTACGTCGGCAGCATCGGCACCGATCCGCTCGGCGGCCTGGGCGACGGCATTTTTCAGATGATCTCGCAGATCATCTATCTCTTTGCCTTCGGCGTCGCGATCATTCAAGCGAACAACATCGCGCGCGGATTCAACGGAAGCTTCGACAGCGCGTGGGAAGAGGGACGCCGTAAATCCGGTAACATTATTCTTGCGGCGATCGGCTTTCAGTTCTTGGCCTACATCGCGCAATACGCTTCGTCGCTGTTGGGGCTCGCGATTGTCGGCATCGTGCTGCAACTCGCCGTCTATTTTTTCCTGATCCTCACGATTCCGGCGGCGGCGATCGGCGGCTTGCCGGGCGGCTACGCCATCTCGGCGTCGTTTCGGACCGTGCGAGAACACCTCGCGCCCTGCCTCATTCTTGCCGTCGCATGGGTCGTGCTGTGGTTCGGCATTCCCATGGCGGTGCTCTATCTTGCAAGCACGCACGTGAACGCGCTCGTCTTCGATCTTATTGTCGCGGCTTCGCGCGCGCTCGTACTGGGCTATCTCGCCTTCCCGTTCGCGACGACCTACGACGACATTGCCTTCAAACTCTGGTAGACGATAGCGCTCTGCCCGTAAGCGACATGCGGACGAGTTCGCTCACCATGTTTGGACTGACGTTCGTACGAGCCAGTCGCTGCGCATCGTCGAGCTTGCTCAACATTGCAATCGCGTCGGTTCCGGCAAGTTTCGGAAGTTCGCCGATCTCCGTTTGATAATCGACCGCGAGCAAGGTGCCGGCGTCGCCGGCAGCCGAGCGCGACGTCCAGTCGCGAACGAGCGATTTGAGTACTTCCAAGCCGTCTTCGAGCGTTTCGCGATTGGCCCACGACTCTTCGGGCGTACCTCCGCCGACAACATCGAAGAACCATCGCGCCACCTGCGCGCGCAGCGACTCTTCGTCGTCGCCGAGCGCCGCGACGGCGCGCGTGATGCTGCCTTGCCCCAGGCTCGCTCCGAGCGCCGCGTGCTCTTCATCGTATCCCATGCCGTGCAAGACGTCGCGGATCTGCGATTGCGAAAGCGACGGGAAACGCAATTCGATCAATCGCGAACGAATCGTCGTGAGCAGTCGTCCTGGCGACGAGGTCGTCACCAGCAAGATCACGCCGAGCGGCGGTTCTTCGAAAAATTTCAGCAGCGCGTTGGCCGCGTGGTGCGTGGCAAAATCGATATCGCCGAGGAGCAATACGCGTAGGCCGCCGCTATACGACTGCATCGAAAGCTGACGCACCAAATCGCGCGCGGTCAAATCCTCGGACTCGTAAAAGCCGCTCGCGCCGTCTCGATCGCCGATCTTCAGCGTACCGACGTGTTCCAGGAAGTCGGGATGACGCGCGTTCTCACCGCCCTCGAAAAGGCGGCACGATCCACAGGTTCCGTCATATCCCAGGACGGTTGTTTTGGGCGCTTCGCAAAGCAGCGATTGCGCCAGACGCCGTGCAAAGGTCTTTTTGCCGACGCCGGGCGCGCCGGTGAACAGATAGGCATGCGCGAGCGTGTCCCGCGTGAGTCGGCCGAAATACGTTTTCGGCCCTTCGGCGCCGGTCACGTCGAAATGTAGTTCGCTCATCCTACCGCAGCTCCGATCGCTTCCAACGCTGCGGCGACGAGTTCTTCGGGCGGCCGCGTCCCGTCCAGAACGCGGTAGCGTGCGGAGCCCCGAGCTAGCTGTAGAAAACCGTCGCGGACGCGCACGTGGAACGCCTCGTCTTCGGCTTCCATTCGGTCGGGGTGCGGATGACGGGCACGGACGCGCTCGCGCGATACGGCAACCGGCACGTCGAGCACTAGGGTCAAATCCGGTTCCAGGCCTTGGGTGGCGATGCCGCACAGCCGGCGCAGGAGGTCGAGATCGATGCCCCGGCCGTAGCCCTGATAGGCAAGCGTCGAATCGACGAACCGGTCGCACAGGACCAAGGCCCCTCGTGCGAGGGCCGGCGTGATGAGTTCGACCACGTGCTGCGCCCGCGCTGCATTGATGAGCAGCACCTCGGCTAGCGGCACGGGGGCCAGGCCCGGTTCGAGGAAGATTTTACGCACGGCATCGCCGACAGACGTACCGCCGGGCTCGCGCGTAACGATGATTTCACGGCCTCGGTCGCGTAATCGTTCTCTGAGGCCGGCAAGTAGTGTACTCTTGCCGCAGCCTTCAATGCCTTCGACGGTGACAAACATCGCCGGGCGAACTTCGACGGAGCTGCATTCCATGTCTTTTCAAGGCTCGATGTTCGGCGACATTATCGAATGGTTTCTCGGGCGCGCCGGCGACCGCCGGCAATACAAGCGTCGTAGCGGGGCATTTCACGTCTGGTACTCCGACGGCACCACCGAGAAACCGCAAAAGCAGGGCGTCGGTCTCGAAATATCGCCCAACGGCTTGATGTTCATCATGCCCGAACCGATCGATCGCCAGGAATTCAACTTGATCGTGCGCCTGCGTGAGCTGAACATCCCGTTGCGCGTGAAGCATATTCGCGGCGACCAGGTGCAGTATCAAGGCAAGACGTGGCACCGTTACATGGGCGAGTTCCAGGGCATCGCTGCCGACGATTGGGACGCGATCATCCGCTACGTGAACGACGAGCCCGAACTCGATCGCCGGAAGATGCAAAATCAAGAGCCGAACGATAAGGTGGACGACGCCTATCGCTTGCTGCCGATGGCCATGCAGCAGAAAATCGTCGATATGCTCGTCTCCGCGAACAAGCTCGATGCCCCCAAAGAAGGCGCGACGCCGCTACTCAAACTCTTCTACGGTGGCCTCGTCAAGCGCCCGGGACAAAAGCCCGCTCATCGCTTTAACGTTCACAGCCGCATCAAAAAAGGCGACGAGATGATGGCCTACGACACGCGCTTTCTCATCGGAGAAGACGGCCAAATCACCGTGATGTAGGCGCGTGTCATCCTGAGCGGAGCTCGCGAAGCGAGCGTAGTCGAAGGACCGTTACGATCCTTCGACTGCGCGGTTCCGCTTTGCGAAACCGCTCCGCTCAGGATGACACGCGTTTATTCAGGTATTTTAAAGATGCGGACGCGCCTGTTCGGTTCCAAGCCGGTCGAGCGCGATTGCAAGCGATACTTTTCCGCCAGTTGATGCTGCATGCGGCGCACGTAGGACGTTTGCGGCGAAAGTTCGATCGCCTGATTCGTCAACAGCACTTGGTAGATGCCTTCTTCCGCTTCGCGCAACGCCACTTCTTCGCTATCGATCGAGCCGAGGTTGAAGACGTCGCGCAGTGCTGTCTGAATCTGCGTGGTCGTGTTCGTCTTGATGGCGTAGATCGGCACGTTGTCCGAGGCGATTTGCTTGAGTTTTGGCTGTCCCTTCCGCTCCAGCGTCTTGAGGGTCAGAACGACGTCTGCATCGTCCCAACTGCGCGCGATCGACGCATTCACGCGTAAATTGTGCACAGCGCGCTCGATTTTGTTGCGGGAGACGCCGTACGGAAAGATCATCAGCGGCTTGTCCTGCGCTTCGTCGTGCACGTCTTGATGGCGATCGTATTGATCGACGATCTGCGGCATCGATTCCGTATCGGCTTCCTGCACGATCGCAACGTCGCCGCTCGCCGTGCGCTGACGGATCTCGGGCTGCGGCTGATACCCGCGCAGTAACGCATCGACCACCTCGGCGACGTTCTTGTGAATCGCCAGCCTATCGCGATCCTGGATCTCCACCAGCAAATCGAAGGTGGGCGGTGCTTTGCGTTCGAGCACGGTCTTGCGCGTGCCGCGTCGGCGCGCTTCTTCATCGGAGAGCGTGACGGCGCTAATGCCGCCGACCAAATCCGAGAGGGTCGGGTTCATCAAGAGATTTTCGAGCGTTTGCCCGTGCGCGGTGCCGATCAGCGTGACGCCGCGCTCGGCGATCGTACGCGCCGCTTGCGCTTCGGCTTCCGTCCCGATCTCGTCGATGACGACGACTTCCGGCATGTGGTTTTCGACCGCTTCGATCATCACCGAATGCTGCAGCGCGGGATCCGCGACTTGCATGCGTCGAGCCAGACCGATACCCGGATGCGGAATGTCACTGTCGCCGGCGATTTCGTTCGACGTATCGACGATGACCACGCGTTTGCGATCTTCCGAAAGAATGCGCGCACATTCGCGCAGCATCGTGGTTTTACCGACGCCCGGACGACCGAGCAAACAGATCGATTTGCCGCTGCGCAGCACGTCGAGCAGGATGTCGATCGTTCCGTACACCGCGCGCCCGACGCGGCACGTGAGACCGACGATCTTGCCTTGCCGGTTGCGGATCGCGCTGATGCGGTGCAACGTCTGCTCGATGCCGGCTCGGTTATCCGCGCCGAAGGGCGAGATGCGCGAGCAGACGTGAGCGATATCTTCATTGGTGACCGGCGTCTCGGAAAGGTACCGGAAGTCGGCCGCAAACCGGGCCTCGGGCGGGCGCCCGAGGTCGAGCACGACTTCGATGATCTCTTCGAGATTTGGCAGCCGGACGAGCGCCTGGCGAATGGGGAGAGGGAAGATGTCGAGGAGTTGAGAGAGCTCCCAACTCGGGGAAACGGACTGCGCTTTAACCGCCAACAGTGACCCTCGCTTCCATGTGGGTATGTCCAGACGTTTCCCACATCTTGTGTCTACCCCTGCCCACTAACACTACTCGTCGTGGAAGGCAACCCTTCCCGGGGCTTGGGTTCATAGTTCTTTCTACCCGCCGCGAGGCCCGGCGGTTACGTCCTACTCTTTGACGACGCGAATGACGCGCAATTCGTCGTCGTAGGGCCCTTGAATGCGCACGCCCGCTTTGAGCTCCAGGCGCAGATAATCGATCAATTCGGGCGTGATCTCTTCGCCCGGCGAGATGACCGGTATGCCCGGCGGGTAGGGCGAGAGCGTTTCGGCGCAAATGCGGCCAGCGGATTCCCGGAATTGCACGAATTCCGTGTCGGCCAGAAATGCATCGCGCGGCAGCATGCGCATGGGCGGAATCTCCGGCAAAATATAGGTCTGGCGCGTGAGGCGCTGTTCGAGGATGCCGGAGGGCGCGTACATGTCGAGCGGACGATCGTCGCGCGCAAGTTCCTGAAACGCCAGCACGAAACGCTCCGCCGCTTCTTCAGTCGTACCGATCGTAAAGAGCGCGACGACGTTGAAGAGATCGGCGAGTTCGACCTGTATGTTGTAGCGGCGGCGCAGAATCTCGGACGCTTCGTATCCCGTATAGCCCAGGCCCGTGACGCGAACCGTCACCTTCGTCGGATCGAGATCGAAGACGCCTTCGCGTCCCTGCAGCTCTTCTCCGAACGAGTAGATACCTTCGATTTCGTTCAACCGCCGGCGTACGTCTTGAGCCAATTCGATCGTGCGAGAGAGCAGCGCGCCGCCTTCGGTCGCCATTTGCTTGCGCGCCACGTCGAGCGATGCGACCATCGGCAGATTCGGCGAGGTCGAAAGAAACATCTTGAGGACGGCCTTGAGACGATCGAGCCGCACGCGGTCGCCGATTTGATGCAACATCGCGCACTGTGAGAACGCGGAGAGCATCTTATGCGTCGAATTGATCGACAAATCGGCGCCTGCCTCGGTCGCCGAAATGGGCAACGCGTTGTGGAATTTGAAGTGCGGCCCCCACGCTTCATCGATCAGCAAGAGCTTGTCGCGTTCGTGGACGATGCGTTCGATGGTGACCAGATCGGCCGCGACGCCGTAATACGTCGGCGAGACCAAATAGACGGCCTTGACGTCGGGATACCGATCCAGCGTCCGCTCCACCGTTTCCGGCGTGACAGCGTTGTCCATGTGCATCTCTTGATCGACCGCCGGCTGCATATAGATCGGGTGCGCGCCGCTCATCACCAAGCCGCCGAGCATCGATTTATGCGAATTGCGCGGCACGGCGATCTTATCGCCGGGATTCACCGCGGTCATCATCATGCATTGATTGCCGCTGGTGGAACCGTTGACCAGGAAGAACGTGTGGTCGGCGCCGTAGGCTTCGGCCGCAAGCTCCTGGGCCTCTTTGATCGACTCGGTGGGTTGCAGCAGATCGTCGATGCCCGGCATGGGCGTGAGATCGATCGCCAGAATGTTGTCACCGACGAACTCGCGGAACGCACGATCGGCACCGTGCCCTTGCATGTGCCCCGGGGTGTGAAACGGTTGGACGCCCGAATCGACGTAGTCCAGCAACGCCTGAAAATACGGCGTACGATTTTGATCGAGCACGCAGGCTAGGCCATGACTTCGAAACCGAGGCGTTCCAGCATCGCGAAATCATCTTCGTCGCCGCGGCCGCTCGTCGTCAAGTAGTTCCCGAGTACGATGCCGCTCGCGCCGCTGCGCATGCCGAGGTCCTGAAGGCCCTGCAGCGTGATTTCTCGGCCGCCGGCAAAGCGCACGAGCGCTCGCGGCAGCGCGAGCCGCGCCATCGCCACAAACCGCAGCGCTTCGACCGGCTCGACCAGCGAGCGGTCCTGAAACGGCGTTCCCGGGCGCGGGTTGAGAAAGTTGATCGGCACTTCTTCCGGCTCGAGCTGCTGGAGGGTGCACAGGAAATCGATGCGGTCTTCGATCGTCTCGCCCATGCCGATGATGCCGCCGCAGCACACTTCCAGATCGTGCTTGCGCACGAGCTCCAGGGTGGTCATGCGTTCGTCGAACGTGTGCGTCGTGCAGACCGACGGAAAATAGCGGCGCGACGTTTCGAGATTGTGATTGACCTTGTCGACGCCGGCCTCGACGAGTTTGAGGATTTGATCTTCGCGCAAGATGCCGAGCGACACCGCAACCTTCAGCGGCAGTTCTTCTTTGATGGCTCGCACGGCTTCGCAGACGCGTTCGAGCAATTTGGTCGACGGGCCGCGGACCGCGACGACGACGCAAAACTCCGACGCTCCGCGCGCGTGCGCGTCGCGCGCAGCCTGCACGAAGCCTTCGACGCTCGAGACGCCTTCGGCTTCCACGTCGGTTGCGAAACGCGCGCTCTGCGAGCAGAAATGGCAGTCTTCGGAACATCCGCCGCGCTTTGCGTTGTAGAGCACTTCGACGGCGATCGCATTGCCGCAATATCGCCGGCGCACGTCGTCGGCGAGCGTCAAGAGATCCGGAAGTTCGGCTTCGGGCAACCGCGCGAGCGCTTCCAAAAGCGCGCGATCGGCGGGCAAGCCGCGTTCGAGCAATTGAAAACGAGCGGCTTCAATCGTGGAGTGAGACAACGCCTGTAGGTTCCTTACGCGAAGAGTCGGTCGAAGATAGAGGCGCTTTCCAACACCGAGGCCGCCTCATCCTCGTTGTAACGGATCGTTCCCAGCACGTCGATCTTGCCGCTGAGCGAGCGTTCGACGTCCGCGCGATAGCTTTGCTCCGTCGCCGTCCAACGCTCGACCAGCACGGCGCCGGCGAGAGGAAGGCCGCCCTGCTGTGCCTGGCTGATCGTCAGCAGCGCGTGATTCATGCATCCGAGCTTGAGTCCCACGACTAAAATCGTCAGGAATTTTCCGAGCGCGGCGACGTGCCCGAAGTGCTCGCGCCCATTGAGGGGAACCATCAGGCCGCCGGCGCCTTCGGCGACCACGGCATCCTTGAGGTGCGCCAGTGCGTCGACCAGTTCCGATGCACGCACTTCCGGCACGCGTTGAGCGAGCGCCGCAGACCAAGGATCGGCCGCCTTCTCGAAACGCGCGAGTTCTACGGAGCGGACGCCGGCGAGCGCTCCGGCGCGTGCGGCATCGCCGCGAAATCCGGGCGCAAGACCCGTTTGAACCAGCTTCACGATCGTCGGATTCATGCCCGCCGTCTTCATCGATAGCGCGAGCGCTGCGGTGACGCGCGTCTTTCCGACATCGGTGTCGGTTCCGGTTATGAAGTAGCGGTGCATCGCTTCAACCCTTCGATAAAAAGATCGATGTGTTCGACGCTTTGATCGGCACGCATGGAAAGACGCAAGCGTGAGGTGCCGGGAGGAACCGTCGGCGGCCGAATCGCCGGCGCGACGATATTCCGCCGCAGAAGCGCCTTCGAAACTTCGACCGCGCGGTCCTCACTTCCCAGAACGACCGGCACGATGGGCGCCGGCCCCTCGATCGTGGGATATCCGAGAGATTGCAAACCCAATCGCAGGCGTTCGACGTTTTCGTGCAGGCGACGGCGTAACGCATCGCCGTTTCGAATCTGCACCAGCGCGACGCGAGCCGCAAGCGCGATCGCCGGCGGCAGCGCCGTATCGAAGATGAACGTCCGCGCGAGATTCACGAGCGCGTCGATGAGCGGCGCAGGCCCGGCGACGAAGCCGCCCAGCAGACCGAATGCCTTGGAAAGCGTTCCGAGCACGACGACCCGCGGGTCGTGCAACGTCGCCGCCAATCCGGTGCCCGCATCGCCCGCGACGCCCAGCGCGTGCGCTTCGTCGATAAGCAAAACGTCGTCGTCGCCCAGATCGCGCAGCATGCGCTCGAGATCGGCGACGTCGCCGTCCATGCTGAAGATCGATTCCGTAACGATCAGCGACGGGCCCGATCGTTGCTCGCGCGACGGCATCTGCAGGTGCGGATACACGGCGCGGTCGGCGTGCGAGAGCCGTATGCCGTCGATGAGCGATGCGTGGTTCAACGCGTCCGAATAGATCGTACGCACCGTGCGCGAGAGCACGGCGATCGCTCCAAGCGCGGCATGATATCCCGAGGTAAAGAGCAACACGCGCTCACGGCCGAGCCACGCCGCCAGGTCTTCTTCGAGCAGCGAATGTTCGCGATGTCTTCCGCCCAGTAGCCGCGCGCCGCCGGAACCGGCCCGCGTGGCAAACCGAAACGCCTGCAAGACCTGCCCGTTCGTCGCAAGCCCCAAGTAGTCGTTCGACGAGAAGTCGATCTGATTTTCCAGCTGATGCGTCTCGACGTGGCGGTAACGTCCGTTCGCGCGCACGTCGTCGAGCAGCGCCTCGATGCGATCGAGATAACTCACGCGACGACGCCTTCGAGCGCGTCGAAAAATGCGTGCACGTCTTCGCGCGCCGACGAAAGCGGCGGCACGAATTGAATCGTCGCGCCGATGGGGCGGGTAAAATGTCCGCGTTCGTAGAGCGCATTTGCAACCGGCCAACCCGCACCGGGATCGCGCAGATCTACGCCGATCATCAAACCGGCCTGGCGCGTCGCGCCGATCGCCGCGTTCTCGTCGAACCGCGCCAAGCGTTCGGCGACAGCCGCGGCAAGCACGCGCGCGTTTTCGAGCGTCGCCTCGGTTTGGAAGAGATCGAGCGATGCGAGCGCCGCCGCGCATGCAATCGGATTGCCCGCGTACGAATGCCCGTGAAAGAACTGCACGCGCGCTTCCGGCGCGCCCAGAAACGCATCGTAGATCTTCGCGCGGGCAAGCGTCGCCGAAAGCGCGAGCGTTCCACCCGTAATGCCTTTGCCCGCGCAGAGAATATCGGGTTGCAGCTGCAGTTGCTCGAATGCGAACATGGTCCCGGTGCGTCCGAAGCCGGTCGCGATTTCGTCGACGATCAGCAGCGGCGTCATCGCACGTAAGGGTTCGTAGGCCGTTTTCGGCACGATGCGCATACCGGCGGCGGCCTGAACGATCGGTTCGACGATGACCGCCGCCACGTCGTTACGCTCGATCGATTCCAGGCGGTCGAATGGAATCGCCTCGAACGTCACGGCGCCGAAGCGCGATTTGAAGACCGCGATGTCGGAGAGGCTCATCGCACCGGCGGTATCGCCGTGATAGGCGTCGACGAGGCGCACGAAACGCGTCCGCTGCGGTTCCCCGGCCTGCTGCCAATACTGCAACGCCATCTTCAGCGCCGCTTCGATCGCACTTGCGCCGTCGGATGCGAAGAATGCGTAGTCCATGCGGGTCAGGGCGCAGAGGCGTGAGGCCAGCGCTTCGGCGACCGGGTTGGTCGCGCCGAGCGTCGTCGCGTGGTCCAGGATCTGCGCTTGCCGGGAGATCGCCGCGACGATGGCCGGATGAGAGTGCCCGTGGACGATCGTCCAAATCGAGCTGACGGCGTCGAACACGCTGCGGCCGGCAGCGTCAATCAGCCGCGTGCCGTCACCCGCCACGAAGGTACGTGCCGACGCATCGAAGGACTGCATCTGGGTGAACGGAAGCCAGAGGCGGGACCGAACCGAAACCATGAGTCACACGAGGTTCTCTTGGACGCCGCGGTAATCATCGTTGGCGGAGGCCCTGTTGGCCTCTCGCTTGCCTTGGGTTTGGCTCGCTACGGCACGCAATCCATCGTGTTGGAGCGCAAGCCCGAGCCGGTTCCGGAGTCCCGCGCCGTGGTCATTTGGGCGCGAACCCAAGAGATTTTCCGCGATTGGGGCGTGTACGACGCCCTGCGCGCGGCGGGCGCCTTTACGACGACCTTTCGCGCGATCAATGCCCGCACCGAACGCGAACTCATTCGCCTGGACTGGACCGTCATGGGCGACGTCGTGGCTGATCCCGGTGTGCTCGTCATCCCGCAAAACGTGACCGAGCGCGTCTTGCGCGAGCTCGTGCGTGCGAACCCCTTGTGCGAACTGCGCACCGGCGTCGAAGTGACGGGGCTGCGACAGGATACACAATTCGTCGACGTTTCCTACGACGATGGAAACGCAAGCCATACGTTGCGCGGTTCGTACGCCGTGGGATGCGACGGAGCGCACGGCATTACGCGCCATCTGATCGGGTTGACGCTCGAGGGCATTACCTACGATACGCGCGTCGTCTTGAGCGACGAGGTGCTCGATCACGATGTGGACGAAGACGCGCTGGCTCGCGTTCGTCTGGATCATCCGCAGCTTCGCGCGGCGATTCGTTTTGCGCCGCGCACGTGGCGCATCATCGCACCCGTCGGCAAAGACGGCTCCACGGAAGAGATCCTTTCCGAAGCCGCGCACAAACAGCGGCTTGCGGAAGTCTTCGGCGAAGGCGTGCAGACGACGACGTTATGGACGAGTTTGTTCCAGATCCATCGCCGTCACGCGCAACGCTTTATCGTCGGCCGCGTGGCGCTCGCCGGCGACGCGGCGCATCTGAACAGCCCGGCCGGCGGACAAGGCATGAACGCCGGCATTCAAGACGCGGCCAATCTCGCGTGGAAGATTGCGTATGCGTTGCGCGGCGAAGGCGACGGCGACGCACTGTTCGAGTCCTACGATATCGAACGGCGCGAGATGATTACCGGCACCATCGAGCGCTTCACCGATCGGCTGACGCGCGTGGCGATGGGCTTTCCGCTAAGGGCAAAACAGATGGCCGTACGCGCGATGTCGCGCGCGGTGCGCGGCCGCGGAATGCAACGCAAAGCCTGCCGCGCGCTTGGAATGTTGAGCGGCCGATACACCAAATCGCCGATCGTCGATGCGCGCCACCCGCTTGCAGGGCGCCGGCTGGACGATCTACAGCTTCCCGACGGCACGCGGCTCGATACCCGGCGCGCGGGCGGAACGATGATCGTCGTCGCGGGCGAATTCGCGCTCGACCTTCCGCACGTCGTCGTGCCCGTGCCGCCCAAACGTTGGCACGTCAAACTCCCGGTCGTGTTGATCGTCCGGCCGGACGGCTGCGTCGCCTGCGTGATCGAAAAGCCGACGCAAGAAAAGATCGAGCGCGCCTGGGAAAAGGCGTTCTGCTCGACCATCCCCCTACCGCAAGGAGCGGCATAAATGCACGTTGCGATACTCCTTTTCGCCGGGGCGATACTGATGTCGGTCGCAATCATCATCTCGCGGAAGAATACCGACGCGCTCCTGATGAGCGGCTACATCGCGTTCTTCGCAGGTTCACTAATGAGCTTGATCGGCCAGTTGCAGCCGCAGGTGTTAGGATCGCTCAGCTTGGCCGGCGGGGTAGTCACGCTGCTCGCAAGCGTCATGCTTCTGGTCACACAAATCATGCGACGGATGGCCTAAAGGAGCGCGCATGATCTTCACGGTCCTCGATATTTTCGCACTCGCCTTCGTCATTGTCGTCCTGGCATGGGCCTTTTTCTTTGCGGGTCCGTCGCGCAAACCCACGCGGATCAACGCGGCATTCCTGATCGTGATGGCGATCTTGTTGTCGTTTCAGTTGTTCGAAAGCCGCTTACCTATCGACGTCCGCCGGCCGGCCATGCTCGTAATCGGACTAGGCGTACTGACGGCTTCCGTCCTTTACGGCCTCGAGTGGTGGAAGTCGCAGCGCGAGAGCCGGCTCTAACTCACTACGACTCGACGCGTTCCTCGATCGAAACGTTGTAGAGGAACAAGAACTTGCCCCACTCGTCGGGCAGCGTGTTGCGCTTGATCTGAATCCAAGGAATGTACTTCGGTTGGCGCGGTTTGCGCTTGAGCGTTAGGTTGCATTCCTCGGGCGTGCGGTTGTTCTTGCGATTGTTGCAGCGCATGCACGCGCAGACCAAGTTCTCCCAGGTCGAAGGACCGCCGCGGCTCTTCGGAACCACGTGATCGACCGTCATCAGTTTTTCGCCCCGTATTCCGCAGTACTGGCACGTGTGATCGTCGCGGATCAGCACGTTCTTCTTCGTGAGGGCGACCTTCTGCATCGGCCGGCGGATATAGTAGAGCATCCTAATGATCGACGGCATGCGCATCTCGTATCGCGTGGATGCGAGAATGCGGTCGCGATCGTGCACGATCTCGGCCTTACCCGAGAACAACAGTTTGACCGCGCGCTGAAAGCTCGTGATGTTCAGCGCTTCATACGTGAAGTTCAAGACGAGCACGTCGCTCACGATTGCTGGCCTCCTTCAGCATGGGTGGGCGGCGAGAAAGCATGGCAAAATGCGAAGAAGCGAGGTCGCAATTTCACGCGCCTCGCTTCCTAACAAACATCATTCGGGTTTCGGTCAGCATCTGCGTGATGGCTAACCTTTCTTCCGGCCGGAGCCTTTCTTTGACCCGCTCGAAGGCGCTGGTCGCCACATCGATGGCGGCTTCGGCGCTGGCGAGATCCGGCTGGCGGCCGTCGGAGTCCGCGAGATAGGCATGCGCCGCCAGCGCAAGCGTTGCGATCACTTCGCTCAACAACGGCTCGAGCGGCGGAATTTGCCCTTGAAACCCGGTCGCGTTCGCTTCCGGCGTCGCGTGCGGACTCATTTCCGAAGAAATTACGCGGCGGTAGAGGTCTTCCCTACGTTCTTCTTCGCCTCTGCGACCATTTTCAGGAAATACGCATGGACGCGGGCGTCCGAGGTCAATTCCGGATGGAACGACGTTCCCAGCACGTCGCGCTGGCGAACCATCACGCCGTGACCGTCTCGCTCGGCAAGCAGTTCGACCGACGGGCCGGTGCGTTCGATCCATGGCGCCCGGATAAAGATCGCCGGGAACGGCTCCTCACCCAAGGCGGCGACCGGGAGACCGATCTCGGCCGATTCGTTCTGCCGGCCGAACGCGTTGCGGCGCACGGTGATATCGATCAGGTCGAGCGTCGGCTGATCCAAATCCGCTACATCGTGCGCTGCGACGATCATGCCCATGCACGTGCCCCAGAGCGGCATTCCGTCTTTCACTCGCGCCTTGATCGGCGCCGCAAGATGGAACCGGTCGAGCAGCTTCATGACCGTCGTGGATTCCCCGCCGGGAATCACCAGGCCATCGACACGTTCGAGATCGGCCGGCGTCTTGACCGCGATCGCTTCCGCGCCGGCGCGGTGCAGCGCGGCGATATGTTCGTCCACATCGCCCTGCAACGCCAATACGCCTACCAGCATCTGCTGAATCCGGCTAATTGCCGCGCGTCGCGAGCAATTCCGACTCGGCGAGCTTGCGCACGTCGATGCCGGGCATTGCGTCGCTGGTTCCGAGCGAGCGGCACGCATCGGCAACGATCTTCGGATCGTTGAAATGCGTCGTCGCATCGACGATGGCCCGCGCGAACTTCTTCGGATCGTTCGATTTGAAGATTCCGCTGCCCACGAAGATGCCTTCGGCGCCGAGCTGCATCATGAGCGCGGCGTCGGCCGGCGTCGAGACGCCGCCCGCGCAAAAGAGCACGACCGGAAGTTTGCCCGCTTCGGCGACGTCGCGCACCAATTCGTAGCTCGCGCCGATGTCGCGCGCCCGCGCGACGAGTTCTTCTTTCGGAGCGACCGTCAGCGCCGAGATCGTGTCTCGGATGGCGCGAATGTGCCGCACCGCTTCGACGATGTTGCCGCTGCCCGCTTCACCCTTGCTGCGGATCATCGCCGCACCTTCGGTGATGCGCCGAAGCGCTTCGCCCAAATCGCGCGCGCCGCAGACGAACGGCGTCGTGAACGGATGCTTGTCGATGTGATACAGGTCGTCGGCCGGCGTGAGCACTTCCGATTCGTCGATATAGTCGACGCCGATCGATTGCAGCACTTGCGCTTCGGCAAAATGGCCGATGCGGACTTTCGCCATGACGGGAATAGTGACGGCATCCATGATGCCTTGAATCAATTCGATCGAGCTCATGCGCGCCACGCCGCCGGCCGCGCGGATATCCGAAGGGATGCGTTCGAGCGCCATGACGGCGACCGCGCCTGCCTCTTGCGCTATCGCGGCCTGTTCGGGGGTGACGACGTCCATGATGACGCCGCCCTTGAGCATCTGCGCGAGCCCGCGCTTGACGGTAACGGTTCCGGTCTCCATGTCCCTATCGTATCAGGGAAGACCAATGGGCACATTAGGAACAATCAGGCGGTCGAAGCAGGCGCCGGCGTAATGTTCGGGTTCAGCGTGGCTGCCGGCGAGGGGCTGGCGCTCGGACTCGCGGAGGGACTCGGCGGAGGCGTCTGGTCCCAAATCGGGATCTTCGGATTCGGCGTCCAGGCCGGCGTCGGCGTTGCGGTCGCCTTCGATTGCGGCCGCGCCGTCGGCAGCGGGACCGGGGGCACGCGAGGATCGGGGAAATGCGGGTCAGGCGCCGCGGTCAGGGTCTGCGAACGCTTCCAGTCCGGGCCGTATCCGCCGTTGTCGGGCGTCCTCTGCGGAAGGGGCGTTACGAGGACTTGCGTCTCGACGCTGCCCGAATTGCTCTGGGCCACGAAGACGCGGGTGCCCATACGTTCTCCGATGGCGATCGCGGAAATCAGCACGACGACGCCGGCGGCGAGCACGACGGTAAGAAAGCGTTTAGAGGGATCCATCGGACGGCCTTATCATTCGCCGCCAGGCCTCCGCCGACTCCTGCGCGTGCGCGCCCCGAATAAAGGTTCCGGTCGATAATTCGAACCCGGCGAGCGTGTTGAGACGCGGAAGCAGTTCGACGTGCCAGTGAAACGCCGGGGCATGCGGGTCGCTCAATACCAGAACGTTGAACGCCGTGTCCGGTCCGAATCCGGCAAGCAGCGACGAAGCGGCAAGGTGCAGCATCTCGACCACGGCCTCCCACTCGGCATCAGCATCGAGCAGCGACGGAGCGCAGGCATGCGGGACGATCGAAAGCGCGAGCGCGAATCGGGAGCCGTTCCGGACGAACGCACTGCACCGCTCGCCCTCCAACACGGCGGTGCCTTCGTGTTTCGCGCGCGTGCGTGCGTCGCACAACGAGCAGCGTTCCGATTGCATCATCCTCGCCCAACGTTCCGGGCGTTCCGGAAGCACGATCATTTGCGTGTGCGGATGCAGGATCGTCGCACCCGCGTATGCCCCGCGATTCTTGAAGAGTACGGGAAAACTCGATGGCTCGCGTTCCAGCGACCGTTCGTAGCGCCGGCGCCACAAGGCGGCGCCGTCGCGCGTGATCTCTGCATCGTGCGCGGGCGAATCCACGATCACTTCGTGATCGCCGTGCGGCGGGGAGATTGCAGGATACAGATTGCGAAACGCGCGCGCGCTCCATCCGCCGTTCGCCGACGCGATGCGCTCGATTTCGGGAGGCGTCAGGTCTTCGTTTCCCGGACAGAACGCGCAGCGCTCTTGGGGACCATGACGGAATTCGTTCGGGCGCGCGGAGCGCGTCGAACCGAGCAGGACAGCTTCGCCGGTAAGGGGATCGCGTATCAACGCATAGCCGGCGCGCGTTTTGCCGGCACCACGTCGAGTTTCGCGGCGCGCGCGCGACGATCGGTCGGCTTGCCGATCATCTGCACCTCGCGCAGTTCGCCCGCTTCCATCGCGAAGCGCGCGGTATGGCCGCGGAATTCCACCATGACTTGCCGCTCGCGATCCAGCAGGTTACAGACGAAGATGCGCACCGCGCCCGCTTCATCTTCGAAAGCGATCGCGCCCACCTCCACCGGCGATATCTGCACATCTTCGCTCACGTCGCGACCGGCGTAAATGCACATGAACGGCTCTTCGGCCGAAAGTTCGGGCATGTCGCCGTAAATGACGTCGTGCTGCAAGTCGATCACGTAACTGCAACGCCGTCCGCCCCAATGCACGCGAGCTGCGGCAACCCACTTCCAACCGTGCGGGCGGAGGGGCGCAAGATGCGGCCGCCCGCTCGTGCGATAGCCGTCGAGACCACCCACCGTTTCGGCAACGGCCCATAGGTACTTGGCGCCGGTCCAGGGCGAAAGATACATGCCGCGATTCGAAAGCGAACCGCCGTCGAACCATTCCCCGAATTCGCCCGGCACCGTGTTACGCGGGCTTCCGCCTTCCATCGCGTCGTAAACGCAGTTGAGGAAGTGCACGCATTGATCGGTGAAGCCGTTGCGCGCGAGCGTCATCGCAAACCAGAGCGTCAGGTCGGGCCAGATGCCGCCGAGCAGACCGAAACCGTACGAAGGAAAGTACCACGCATCGGCGGTCGAGATCGTACGCAAGCCGACGGGCGTGACGAAATCCGCTTCCAGCAGGCGTTCGAGGATCGCTCGGCGCTGTTCGGGATTTGCCACGTTAAAGAGCACCGGGAAGACTTCGTCGGCCGTGAAGTTGTCTTGATAATTCTTATCTTGATCGTAGTTCAGCACGAACGCGCCGGTATCGTCGTTGAAGAGAAAATCCATCATCGCGCCGCGCAGCGACTGCGCTTCGTACGAATACTTCTCCCAATGCTCGGTATCGCCACCGACCGCGCACAACATCGCGGCGGCTTCGAGCGCGAAGACGCCTTCGGCGTTGATCTCGGTGACGGCGCCGTCGAGCGTATAGTACGGAATGATGTTGCGCCAGGACGAGATGCCGTACATGTCCACGCCTTTGGCTTTGCAGAACAGCAGCCCCTGATCGTCGCGCTGCGAGAGCATATAGTCCGTCAGCTTGACGACCAGCGCCAGGCGATCGCGTACCCACGATTCGTCGAGCGTCGCGTTATAGTAATGCAGCATCGCGATCAGATGCAGCGGCGTGTCGTCGTTGATGTTCAGATCATAAGCGGTGCGAAAGCCGCTTACGCCGCGGACGTATTCGACCATCAATCCCGACTCTTCGATCGCGTCGTTGAAAACTTCCAGGCAGTCGCGGCTGAACTGCGGCCAGAAATAGTCGAAGCCGTGCACGAACCACGACGTGTCGCGCGAAACCAAAATATCCGACGGCGGAGAGTTCGTCGATCCCCAGCCCTGCGGGTAGTCTTTCACGATGCGGATCATGTTGGCTTTCGCCCATACGACGCCGCGGCTGATCGTCGGCGAGGGCGTCATAAAGCGCGCGTCGGCCAAGCGGGCGGCGTAGAATTTTTGCGTGTCGTGCAGGGAGCGTTTGTCGACGAGCAACGCTTCGAGCGCGGACTTGCTCTTTTCGCGCCCCTCTTTGTTATAGACGACCGCAAGGCGCAGCGACTCGCGCGCGCCCGGTGCGACCGTCAGCCGATATTCGAACGCGCCGAAGATGCGCCGGCTTACGAAGCGCGCGAGTTCGGGCGTAACGTGACCGAAGCCGGGAATGTCTTCGGGCAGCAGCGTTCCACGCCGCATGTTCTCGAGCAAAACTTGTTCGCGCAGCGAAAGTTCGGCGGCAAGCGGTTCGCGAGATCCGCCCCACCAGCGCTCCGCGCCGGTTTCGACGTTTTTGGAACAGATGAACGGTCCTTCGCTCCACGCTTCGACTTCGTGTTCCGGCTCGCCGTAAAACCGCTGCCCCACGAGCATCGCCCACGGAAATATCGCGATATCGAGCGACGCCGAACCCGGATTATAGAGCGTGACGTCGACGACGAAGGCGACCGTACGTTCGAATTTCGGGCCGAACGGCACGTAAAACGCTTCGGTCACGTGCACGCGATGGTCGAGCGTGAATTCAGAAATCTGCGCGTACGGGAGAAACGTAAATTCTCGCGTGATCTGGTGCGGAAAGAACGTTTGGTCGGTGCCGACCACGCGGTAACCTATTTGATGGGTACCGAAGATAATTTGATCGGTATCCGCATCCCACAGGCCGCGCACGCCGCCTTTTGCGGTGGATTGTGCGTAGGCTTTATAGTTTCCGAGCAGCAAACCGTATGGTGTTTGCGTTTCCGGAACTACGTAGGCGCAAAACTCATTGCGCTGCGCGTCGTAACTCGGACCCATGCGCCCCTTCCTACGCCTTTATGCCGGGGCACCCTTTTCATCAAGGAGAGGCCCGCTAGGACCCCAAACGGGCGCTTTCGGATGAACGTTCCAGCTCCAGCGAAGATCAATCTGACGCTCGAAGTGCTCGATCGGCGTGCCGACGGCTATCACGGTATTCGCACCGTCATGGTTCCGCTCGAATTGAGCGACGAGCTGACGATCGAACCGGCCGCCGCATTTGGTTTTAGCTGCGACGATACGGCGCTGGCAGGCGACGAAAATCTGGTCGTACGCGCGGCAAACCGTGTAGCGCCCACCGTGCCAGTCCGCATTTCGCTGCGCAAGCGTATCCCGGTTCAAGCGGGGCTGGGCGGCGGATCCAGCGACGCAGCCTCGTTGCTGCTCGCCGCGATGGACGGTGCGCTTGGCCACCTTACCGAGCTCGACTGGATGCAGATCGCCCGCGAGCTTGGATCTGACGTGCCCTTCTTTCTCGCGCAGTCCGGCGCTCTGGTGGAAGGCACGGGCGAGCGCGTGACGGCGCTCGGCTCGCTGCCGCCGTGGCACGTGCTGGTCGTCAAACCGCCGGCCGCCATTTCGACCGCCGCGGCCTACGCCGAAATCGACCGGCATCCGCGGCCGTCACGCCCCCGCAACACCTCGGGATCGCTCGCGATGGTCGCGGCACTGCAACGCGCCGATTTTCGCAGCGTGTGCTCGTTGCTCTCGAACGATTTTGAAGGCCCCGTCTCGCAGGCGACGCCCGACGTTGCGCGCGCACTCGACGCCTTGCGTGGCGTTGGAGCGCAGGCGTTGCTTGCAGGATCCGGCTCGGCCGTATTTGCGCTCGCGCAGACCGCGCGCGAAATAGCCGAGCTCGACGAGCGTTTGGAGCTTCCCGCAACGTTTCTGCGCTATCGCACGAACTTTCGGAAGTCGGCGGCATGGCGCGGATAACGGCGATCGTGCTCGCCGGCGGCCCCGCGGACGACGTCGCACGGTTACAGCCGGGCGCTGCGAACAAGGCCTTCGTGCGCGTGGGCGGCGTCGCGCTCGTCGAACGCGTGCTGCGCCAACTGCGCGCCTGTGATTCGATCGGGCGCATCATCGTCGTCGCCCCGGCTTCGGCGCAAGGGAATCCGGCGCTGGCGCTGGCCGACGAACGCCGCGACGACGGCGCGAAGATCCGCGAGAGTTTGCGCAACGGTCTGCGCGATCTGCCGCCGGATGACATCGTGCTCGTCAGCACCTCCGATCTGCCCGTGCTGACGCCCGCGTCGATCGAGGATTTCGTCGCCCGCGCGCTCGAGGCGGATGCCGATATCGGCTATGGCTGCTTGGAACGGCGCGTGCACGAAGCCGCATATCCGGAGGTTCCGCATACGTGGGCGCGTTTGCGCGACGGTACCTATTGCGGCGGCGGTTTTATCGCAGTCAAGCCGCGCGTGATGCCGCAACTCGAGCGGTTCATCGAAAGCCTGGGCGCGGCGCGAAAAAATCCGCTTGCACTTGCGTCGCTTTTCGGCTGGGACGTGCTGTTGCGCTTTGCGCTACGCCGTCTTTCGATTGCCGCAGCAGAACGCCGCGCATCGCAGATTTTGGGCGCACCGGTGCGCGCGCTCGTGTCGCCTTTTGCGGAAACCGCGGTCAACGTTGACCGCGTTAGCGACGTGGCATTGGCGGAAACGTTAGTCGGGAGTACGCCAGCGCTTGAATAGCTCGTTCGGTATGCCGAACTGATCGAGCGCCTTGCCGACCGTATGCGCGATAATGTCGTCGACGCTCTGCGGCGCCGCGTACATCGCCGGAATCGGCGGCAGAATGACGGCGCCGATCTCGGCCAGGCGCGAGAGCGTGCGCAGATGGCCCAGATGGAGCGGCGTTTCGCGCACCACCAAAACGAGCTTGCGCTTCTCCTTCAGGCAGACATCGGCGGCGCGGGTGAGAAGATTGTCGTTGAGTGAATATGCGATCCCGCTCGCGCTCTTCATGGAGCACGGAATTACCAGCATGCCGTCGGTGATAAAGGAGCCGCTTGAAATCGCGGCAGCAAGATCGTCGTCGCGATGAACCACGTCCGCCAGCGCCTCGAAGCCGTCGGGCTGCATGTCCATCTCCAGCTCGATCGTGCGCCGTGCCGCTTCGCTGATGCACAGGTGCGTTTCGACGCCGCCGATGGCGCGAAGCGCCTGAAGCGCCATATAGCCGTACGCGCTTCCGCTCGCTCCGCTGATACCGATGATGATGCGCCGCATCAATCGCCCATTACACGCGGGCGGCAGGGGCGCCTGGTAGCATGCCTAAGGGATGATCGAGAACGACCGTGAATCCGAGCCTCGCACGCACATTTGCCGACGATCTCTTCGCATGGTTCGAATCGGGTGACAACGCTCGGCTCGTCCGCGCGTTCCGTTCGCCGTGCTCCGGCGTGCCTCACGACGTCGCCGCCGCATATGCGGTCGTCGCGCAACACGAACCGCTTTTAGACGCAATCTCCCGGCTTCGGATCGCCGTTTCGGCGACCGAACGCGAGGCGTTGTTACGTTTTTCGGAACGCGTCCGTTCGATCGCCCCGCAGACCGATATTTTCGACCTCTTCGAGCTGCAGCTGGAGCCTGCCGTCGCATCCGACGAGCCGGAAGTTGCCGGGGATTTCCGCTTGGCCGAAGCGCGTACGGCGCAAGCGCCGAGCAGCGTGCGCGCGCGCAAAGCCCACTTCAGCGCTTCGGCACTCAACGCGTACGCCGAATGTCCGCGCAAATGGTATTTCCGCTACGTCTGCGCCGCAATCGAAGACAAAAGCTCGTCGGCTTCCACCTACGGCACCGCGTTTCACGCCGCGCTCGAAGATTTTCACGGCGAGTTTCCCGAACCGTCGCCCGCACTCGAAGCGGAGATGCGGACGAAGATCGTCGGGTACGTCAACTGGGCGTTCGAACGTTTCCGCAACGAGTTCGACACCTCGGTCGAAGTCGAACTCCAAAAGCGGCGCGCACAACGCACCGCGCAACGCTATATCGACTGGCTCGTTGCGGAGTCGGCGCGCGCACCGTTCACGGTGATCGGCCGGGAGATCGGCGCGAACTTGGAGCTGGACGGTTTCGACTTCGTCGGATACATCGATCGGCTGGACCGCGACAATCGAACGGGAGAAGTTGCGATCATCGACTATAAGACCGGCTCGATTGCCACGACGCCCGCGGAATACCGCGAGAAGGTTCGCACCTTTCGCGATTTTCAGCTTCCGTTCTACTATTGGGCGCGCACCGCCGCAGGCGACACGGTCTCGCGCCTTGCGTTGATTCCGCTCAAAGACGCGCTGGTAGACGTCGCTCCGGTTTCCGTCGAGGTCGGCAAGACCATCACAATCGGCGAACTCGAAAGCGCGCGCGCGCGGATGATCGAGATCTGCACGCAGTTGACCTCGGGCGAGTTGACCGCGTTTCCGGTCGCGCGCGATCCTTCGGCATGCACGTACTGTTCGTATGCGAACGCGTGCGCAGACCGCCCCCATGAAGAGCGGGAGCGATTCGGGAGATGAAGCTGGTCACGCTTTCGCCGTTGCAAGAGCGCGCGGTCCAAGCACCGTTCGCTGCCGCCGTTGCCATAACGGGCGCCGCCGGAACCGGAAAGACGCACGCGCTGCGCGCGCGCATCGCGCGTTACGCCGGCGAGCGGCCCGATGCGCGCTACCTGCACGCCGCCCACCCGTCGGAGCTCGCGCAGCTTGCGCTCGAACTACTGGCCGATGCCGGGCGTCCGGTCGCGCTCTTCGACGACGTCGCGGCGGAAGCGGCGTTCGGCCGCATCGCCGGCCCGCTCTTTGCGCTCGAATGGGACGAGTTCGAGGCCGGCACGCTGGACCCGGAAGTCGGCGGCCTTCGCGCGCCCGAACGCTTTGCTGCTTCGGCGTTTCGCTTGGTGCGAAAGCTTCGCGACGCAGCGATTTCGCCCGATGAGTTTTTGAATCGCGCGCTCGGCGGCGCGACGCACTTTTACGCAAACCCTCCGAACTTCGCGCACCCAGATCTGATCTACGCAACGAAAGACGCGTACCGCGATTCGCTCGACGTCGACCCTGCCGAGTTACAACGTCAGTACCGTCGTGAAATCGATCTGGCAAAGATCTTGGCGCGCTTGTTCCGCCACTGGGTCGACGCTTCGCGCGCGGCCGGACGCATGACGCCGCGCGACGCCATTGCCGATGCGATCGAACTCGCGCGCGAAGCACCCGCGGCGGCAGCGGCCATGCGCGAACGGTATCCGGCGATTTTCGTCGATGAAGCGCAGGAGGCCACCCTCGGCACGCGCTTGTTGTTGGAAGCCATCTACGGCGAGTCGCTGGAAGGCGTGACACTCGCCGGAGATACCGCCGGAGCGACGAGTACGTTTCGCGGCGCGCGTCCCGACGCGATCTTCAAGAACGTCGAGCGGATCGAGCTGGTCGATCCGTTCCGGCCGCAAAAGACCGAACGCTCCGCTCAACGTTTCCCCGATGAATCGCATGAAGCGGCAGCTCTTGCCGAAGCAGTCGCCGCGGAACTTCGCAACGGCGTTGCTCCATCCGAGATCGGCGTGATCTTCCGCTCGGTATGCGACGTGGAGCGCTACGAACGCGCGCTGCTCGATGTGGGCATTCCGGTCGCCGTCGGCGGCGACGTTAACTGCTTTGCCGACCGCCGAGCGCTGGACGCGCTCGCGCTGCTCTGGAACGTATGGGATCCGTTTCGCCATGACTGGCTCATTCGAACGCTGCGCGGGCGTGCCGTCGCGCTCTCGGACGCTTCGATTGCGACGCTATGCGCGGAGCCTCCCGACAATCAGGAAGCGCTCTTCGCATTCGACGACGAGCGTGCGCCGACCGAACGCGCCGGCCGCTGGGATCCCAAACGCGACGTCCGACTTGGATGGAATGTCGTGCGCGGAACCGTCGATACCGCGTTGCCCGAAGATGCGCGCGAGCGGGTTCAACGCCTTCGTTCGCTGCGTAGCGGCTGGATCGACGCGATGAGCAACGAACCGTTCGCGGCGTTCGTAAGGCGCGTGTGGAGCGAAGGCCTCGCCTCGGAAGGCGCGCCCGGAAGCGCGACGGCGCTCGCGCAACAAGCGCTCTTACGGAGATTGCTCGCCCGGCTACAGGAATTCGTACGCTCGCATCCACAGGCCACGCTGGGCGACGTCTTGGCCGACGCGGACCTTCGCGCGCAAAGCGATCTTGAATGCTGCGAGCCGGCCGACGATCCGCGGTTCGTGCAGATCCTTAGCGTCGATGCCGCGCGCGGACGGTCATTCGAAACGGTCTTTATTCCCGACGCGAGAGCCGGCTCGTTTCCACGGTGGTACGTTCCCGATGCGTTTCTCTTCAGCCCGAAATACGGCATGATTCCGAAAGACAACGTCGGCGACGCCAAGGCTTCCAGAACGGCGAAGTTCAGCTACTACGTCGCACGAATGAAGACACGCGAACAATACAACGATGAGGAACGGCGCGCGTTCAAGTATGCGATGCGCCGGGCCAAGCGGCGCGTGGTAGTAACCGCCTCCGGACGGGCCACGCGCGGCACGACCGCACCGGAGTTTCTGGAAGAGCTTCGCAAGACGCTGTGAGGCTCCAGCGCATCGACGCGGAAAGCTACGCGCGCGACGTCTTGCCGTTGACCGCCGAACTGTGGGCGGGCCGGCGCGACTTCGAGCAATACGTGACGCACACGGTCGAAATCGCGAACAGCGGCTACGGGCGGCGACATTTTGCCCTGGCGGGATTATTCAACGGGCGAGAACTGCTCGCGTCGTTCAAGCGCTACGAGCGTTTCATTGAATTCGGCCGCATGCGCTTACGCGCGATCGGCATCGGCGCCGTGTATACACCGCCGGACCGGCGCGGCCGCGGCTATGCGAGTGCGATGCTCGCGATGGCTTTGGATGCAGCTCGCAGCGAAGGCGCGGACGCGGCCTATCTCTTCAGCGACATCCGCCCGCAGTTCTATGCGGACTTAGGCTTCGAACGCCTGGCATCGCGCGCGATTTCGTTGCGAGCGGATTCACTCGACGACCGGCGCATCGAGGTGCGCCGGCTGGAAGAGGCGGATTGGAGCGGCGTGCGCCGGTGCTTTGCGAACGGAAATGCGCTCTCGCCGTGGCACTTTTCGCGCTCGCCGCTCGTCTGGGATTTCGTCCGGCTGAAATTGCGTCAAGCCGCCGATCGCGCGAGCGGCGTGCCTGCAAATCTCGTGGTACGCCGGGGACGCAGCATTGCGGCATACGTGATCGGCGTCCGCTCGCCCGAGCACGATGCGTTCATCTTGGAAGAATGCGGGTACGCCGATGATACGGCCGGGGAATTGGTCGCGCCGCTACTGCGCAGCGCCGCCGGTGATTTGCGGCGCGTCGTCGGTTGGCTTCCGCCCGCCTTCGTGCGCGAACGCGTGCCGCGCGCGTCCGTGCGCCGCCGCACCGACGCGATCTTTATGGCCGTCGCCTTGTCAAAAGCCGGCACCCAATGGTTGGCATCGGCCCGCGAACCCTCGCCCGGCGACGGCGTATGGAATACCGATCACATATAGCGCGATGTGCGGACATGCATGTGTTATCCCGAACGGAGCGCCCGAAGGGCGCGCAGACGAAGGATCGCAACGAACAAAGGGCCGGCGGTATCGCGTCGCGCTTTTGGTTTGATTCGATCCTTCGACTACGCAGTTTCGCTTCGCGAAACATGCTCCGCTCAGGGTGACACGGTGGGCGAGATAAAGAGCGACAGTTGCTTCGGTTCGCCCTGGGTAAACGATGCGACGCGCAGGCCGATCAGCCGCACCGGCGCGCCGTTGAGGTGCGCGCGCTGCAAACAGTAGACCGCCGCCCGAAAAATCCGGCGAGGATCGCGCGTCGGCTCTTCGAGGTGCGTTTGTCGCCCGAAGACCGCGAAATTCGCCCGTTTGATCTTGACGCCGACGGTCGAAGCGCTCAGATTCTCGCGTTCCATCTTGGCGACGACGTCGCGCGTCTGCTCGCGCAACGCGGCGATGAGCTGCTTCTCGTCGCGAACGTCGTATTCGAACGTCTCTTCCGACGATATGGACTTCGTTTCGCGATCGGGTTCCACCGCGCGGTTGTCGATCCCGCGCGCGAGTTCGCGCACGTCGCGTCCCCACGACCCGAAGAGATTGCGCAACGCGTCGTCGTCGAGAGCGGCGATCTGCGCGATCGTCGTGATGCCGAAGGTTTCCAAACGCGCGGCGGTCTTTGGTCCGATGCCCCACAAACTCTTTGCGGGCAGCGGCGCGAGGAACGATTCTTCGTCTCCGGGCGCGACGGCTAGCAATCCATTGGGTTTGCAGCGGTCCGACGCGATTTTGGCAATGAGTTTTCCGGTTGCGACGCCCGCGCTCAGCGTGAGTTTGGTGCTTTCCAGCACGGCCGCACGGATCGACTGCGCGCGCTCGACCGCGTCGTCGAGCGTCGTTTCACCGAAGTCGAGAAACGCTTCGTCCATTGAAAGCCCTTCGACGGCGTCGGCGTGCTGCTCGAAGATCGCGAAGACGTCACGCGACACGCTCTTATATTTCGGCATGTCGGGCGGAACGACGACCAGCTGCGGGCAGAGCTCTCGCGCGCGATAGAGGGGGATCGCCGAGCGAACGCCATAGGGCCGCGCTTCGTACGATGCGGTCAGCACGACCGAACGCCGATGACTTCCTGCGATGGCGACGGGTTTACCGGCAAGCGAAGGATCGTCGCGAATCGCGACGCTTGCGTAAAAGGCGTCGATGTCGAAGTGCGCGATAAATCGCGCCGGCTTCATTTGACCGCTTTCGCGATCGTCAATATCGTTTGGACGTTACGCACGTCGTCGGTATCTTCTCCCGGCGTTTCCAGGATCGCGGTCTTCTCGCGCAGATCTTCGTGCGCGAGCAGCGCGCGAAAGCCTTCGAAGCCGATCGCGCCTTCGCCGATGTGCCAGTGCCGGTCGCGGCTTCCGCCGAGCGGCACTTCCGTGTCGTTGAAGTGGAACATGTGCAGGCGATTCAGACCGATCTTCGTTTCGGCCTCATCGATGAAACGTTTGACGCCTTCAGCGGAATTGATTTCGTAGCCGGCGGCCCATGCGTGCGCCGTATCCAAGCAGACGCCGAGTTGCGGGTGATCGAGCGCGGCGACGAACTCGCCCAGCTCTTCCAACGTGCCGCCCGCCAAATTTCCCGCTCCCGCCGAATTCTCGAGCACGAGAAATACGCCCGGTTCGATGGTGCCGAGCACTTCTTCCAGCGCCGTGACGATGCCGGCGAAACCTTCGCGACGATCGCGCTTTCCGTACGATCCGAGATGGGTATTCACGTAGCGCATCTCGCCCGCAGCGGCGGTTGCGAGATCGGCCTTCAGTAAGGTCTTGGAGCCTTCCAACACCTTGGGATCGTCGCTTGCAAGATTGATCAGATACGGCGTATGAATGACGCACGGATCGATGCCCGCCTCCCGGCGCAATGCCAGAAACGCGTCGAGTGCGGGGCGATCGATCTTACTCGGCCGATAGCTACGCGGGTTGCTCGAAAAGATTTGGATCGCATCGCAGCCGGCCGCACGCGCGTGCTCGACCGCCTTTGCGTATCCGCCGGACACGCGAACGTGAATGCCGATGCGCACGGACTACTTCTTCGCCAGATAGACGTAATGCGTGTAGAGGAGCGGTACGAACGCGTCGCCCGTTCCGTAGCGGTCGTGCAGCTTGGATTCCAGCAGCGAGAAATACTCTTCGGCTCGGCCTCCCAGCGTTTCCCGAATATTTTCGCGCGAACGTTCGTAACGCATATAGCGCGAGAGCGTCGTGCCGGTACGCCATGGAACGACGCGCACGATTTGCTCGCGCAGCGCCGAGCCGTAAAACTCTGTGAATCCGCCGGCCAGGCCGCTCTGCGGCGGATCGAACCCAAGCTCGCGGGCCGCTTCGTCGCGCAACACTTTCGCGGCGTCGTCGCCCATCAGGTGCTTCCACCAAATCGCGGTTATGCCGCCGGGCTTGAGCACGCGCACGATCTCTTCCATCGCGGCGGTGCGATCGACTTTGTGAAAGACTTGCGCGCTAATGGCGACGTCGAAGGTATCTTCTGCGAACGGTACCGCTTCCGCACGGCCGGTGCGCCAGGTCGCGCTCGGGAAGTGGCGGCGCGCGTGTTCCAGCATGCTCTCCGACGGGTCGATGCCCGTCACGTCGAAATGATTGTCGATCAGCGGCCCGCTGGCAAGACCGGTGCCGCAGCCAATGTCCAGCACCCGCGCTCCCGGGCGCAAGCCGAAGGAGACCAATAAGTCGTAAACTTCGTCGGCATAGCCGAGCCGCGACGAATCATAGTCGCCGGCTAAGTTGTCGTACGCAGAACTCATGATTCGGCGGGCACTTCCGATTGCGCTTCGGGCTCCTCCTGCTGCGCTTCGGGCTCCTGCGGCTGCACTTCGGGGAGCTCTTGCTGCGGGATGAGCAGATTCAGTTCGAGCGGTTGCCCGGGTTCCAATTCGAGTTGCGGGAGATCGTCGAGCGAGTTCAACCCGAACGATTCGAGAAAGAGCGAAGTCGTCTTATACGTCATCGGGCGCCCGACGACGTCCTTGCGTCCGGCTTCGGCGATGAGGTTCCGGTCGACGAGCGTATTGACCACGCTATCGGAGTTGACGCCGCGAATCGCTTCGATTTCGCTCTTGGTGACGGGCTGCATGTGCGCGACGATCGCAAGCGCTTCGAGCGCGGGCGTCGACAACGATGCCTTCGGCGGCAACAGATACGCTTCGACGACGTCTCGAACGGTCGAGGCGGTCGCGAACCGGTAGCCTCCGGCAACCTCGCGCAAGACGATGCCGCCGTTGCTATAGCGTTCCTGCAACTGCTGAATCGCAAGGGCGATCGCGCGTTCGTCTTCACCCGTCAGCTTCGCGATGCGCTTGGTTTCGAGCGGCTCGCTTGCGACGAAGAGCAGCGCTTCGATCGCCGGTATGATGCCTTCGGCGGCGAGGTGCAGTTCTTCGGTTTCGTCGGCGACGATGAGCTCTTCGGTTTGCACGATTATCCTTCGGCGGCTTTCGGGGCTGGGAAGATGCGGATATCGTCGTCGATATCCGGTTGATCGAACGAAACGCGATGACGACGAACCAATTCGAGTACGGCGAGAAACGTGATGATGATCGCTTCGCGCGTCATGCCCATCTCGTGGCAGAGCGTCGAAAAGAGCACCTCGCCTCGCTCTTTGACCGAGCGCGACACGTAATCCATCGTCGCGATAAGCGAAAAGGTTTCGCGAACGATCTCGCGCTTTTCGGGACGCGCTTGCTGTAGCATCGTCATGAAAGCTCGCTTGAGCTTTTCGGGATCGATGCGATAACGCTGGATCAATTCGCTCGTCGGATCGCCGGAATCGCGGAAGTAAAAGCCGCTTGCCTGATCCTGCCGTTCTTTCAACTGCTGCCCGAGCTCGCGATATTTCGAGTAAGCGATCAGGCGGCGGCGCAGGCGCTCTTCCACCTGCTCGGGCGTCTCTTCCGTTTCGTCGATGAACTCTTGCGGAATCGGCGGCAGCAGCGCTTTGGATTTCAGGAAGACGAGCGTCGCAGCGATGACCAGATATTCCGCGGCCACCTCGACGTCGAGGGCGTCCATCATCCGGACGTACGCGAGATACTGCTCCGCGACGCTCGCAAGCGGCACGGTGGCGATATCGAGCTGCTGCTCCTTGATAAGGCTCAGCAGCAGATCGAGAGGGCCATCGAAGACGTCGAGTTGTACGCGGAGGGACGATTCCTGGGTTGCGGTCTCGTTCAAGAGCTCTTCTGTTCGGCCGTTCTCGCGACGATGGGAATGTCGCCGAACACGGCGGGATTTGCAGCGATATATTCCAGCGCCATATCGACGAGGCGCTTTTCGTTGACGTACTTCAGCGCTTTGCGGGCGGCCATCACTTCGAACCACCGAGCCTCATCGACTTCGTGGTCGTGATTGGCCGTATCGCCCGAAAGATAGCGCATCAGGAAGAACGTCACGGACTTCTTGTGCTTGGCTTTGCCGACGTAGAACCAGTAGGAGATCTCGTTGAGCCGGGTGAGGATCTCGGCCCAGCATCCCGTCTCCTCGCGCACTTCGCGCAAGCCGGCCTGCTCGTTTGATTCGCGCGCTTCGACGTGGCCTTTCGGCAGCGTCCAAATGCGCGGCTGACCGCGCCCGATCAGCAATGCGTCAAACCCGGTCTCGCGCGGGCGCAAGACCAGTCCACCGGCCGACACTTCGTACTTGATTCGCATGTCGCTAACCCGTAGGAGACAGGGAAGGGGGCGCCAAGCGATGCCCCCCAATTACTCCCATTATAGCGTCCGGCCCCAAGAAGCGCCTGCCAGGAGGATGCACCTTTTCAGCGGGTTTGGGGTAAACCTTCGGCCGTGAACGAGAACCCAGCCGGCATCGCCCGGGCCGCCGGCCTCCGCTACGTCAACGACGAGCAACCGGGCATCCGCAGGGTCCGCAAGGGCAAGAGCTTCGCCTACCTTACCGCCGAGGGCAAGCCCATCACGAACGACGCCGAGCTGCGGCGCATCAAGGCGATCGGCGTTCCGCCGGCCTACGAACGCGTCTGGATCTGCCCGCACGCCAACGGCCACCTGCAAGCCACGGCGTTCGACGCGCGCGGGCGCAAGCAGTATCGGTATCACAAGAAGTGGCGCGAGGTTCGCGATGAGACCAAGTACCATCGCATGATCGACTTCGCCGCGGCGTTGCCCAAGATTCGGGAGCGCGTCGAGCACGACTTGGCGCTGCCGGGCATGCAACGCAACAAGGTGCTGGCGGCGGTCGTCCGTTTACTCGAAGAGACGACGATTCGCGTTGGCAACGAGGAGTACGCGAAAGAGAACGACTCGTACGGCCTAACGACGATGCTGAACAAGCACGCGAGAGTCGACGGCGCAAATGTCCGCTTCAGCTTCAAAGGCAAGAGCGGCGTCCGCCACACGATCGCCCTGCGCGATAAACCGCTTGCCAAGATCATCCGCGCGTGCCAAGACATTCCGGGCCAAGAACTCTTCAGCTACGTCGACGCCGATGGCACGCCGCGCGACGTGACCTCGAGCGATGTCAACGATTATATCAGGGAGGTCTCGGGCGGCGACTTCACCGCGAAAGACTTTCGCACGTGGGTCGGCACGGTGCAAGCGGCGCTCCTTCTAGCAGAACACGAGTACGTCGAGACGCAATCCGAGCGCAAGCGGCGGCTCAACGACGTCGTGAAGGCAGTCGCGGAACGGCTCGGCAACACGCCGGCGGTAGCGAAGAAAAGCTACATTCACCCCGAGATTATCGCCGCGTACACCGAAGACGGAACGATCGGACAGATGTTGCGCGGCAAACCCGCCAAAGGCTTGCTGCCGGAGGAACGGTTCGTCGTCGACTTTCTCAAAAAGCGCGAACGCGAAACGCCCGCGCAACGAACGACGAAGAAACTCAAAGCGAGTCTCAGTATGTCATCCTGAGCGAAGCGAGTTCGCAACGCGAACGAGCGAAGACGAAGGATCGTAACGAGCGTTTGTCTTGAGGCGGTCCTTCGACTGCGCTCGCTAATGCTCGCTCCGCTCAGGATGACACAAACGCGTTTGCGTCGCGTCTCACCGTGTCATCCTGAGCGAAGACGAAGGATCGTAACGAGCGTTTGTCTTGAGGCGGTCCTTCGTCTGCGCGTTGCTGCGCAACGCTCCGCTCAGGATGACACAAACGCGTTTGCGTCGCGTCTCACCGTGTCATCCTGAGCGAAGCGAGTTCGCAACGCGAACGAGCGAAGACGAAGGATCGTAACGAGCGTTTGTCTTGAGGCGGTCCTTCGACTGCGCTCGCTAATGCTCGCTCCGCTCAGGATGACAGAGTTAGGCCGGCGTCCATTTCAGGTCGGGCTGGCGGGCGGCGCGCGTTTCGTCGACGCGCCCGACGACCGTCGTCACCGGCGCGGCCATAATCGCGTCCGGATTTCGCTTCGCTTCTTCGACGATGTCGCGAAGCACCGCGATAAACTGATCGAGCGTTTCCTTCGACTCCGTCTCCGTCGGCTCGATCATCAAGCATTCGGGAACGATCAGCGGGAAGTACATGGTCGGCGCCATCATGCCGTGATCGAGCAGGGCCTTCGCAAGATCGAGCGCTTTGACGCCCGTTTCTTTCTTGAGATCTTGCGCTGAAGCGACGAACTCGTGACGGCAGATCTCCGGGTAGGGAGTCTCTAAGAAATCGGCGACCTTCACGCGCACGTAGTTCGCGTTGAGAACCGCAAGCTGAGAGACTTTCTTCAAGCCATCGGCGCCGTTTGCATAGATATACGCAAGCGCACGCACGGCGTGAGCGAAATTCGACCAGAACGAACGCATGGGTCCGATCGATTTCGGACGATCGAAATCCAGCGAGAACTGCAGACGGTCGCTGGGTGCGTGCGGGCGATCCTTTGACTCCGCTTCGCTCCGCACAGGATGACACGGTTCGGCCCGTACCACCGGCGTCGGCAAATAGTCGACCAAGTGTGCGGCCACGCCCAAGGGACCGTGGCCCGCGCCGCCGCCGCCGTGCGGAATGGTGAACGTCTTATGCGTATTGAGATGCATCAGGTCGAAGCCCATGTCGCCCGGACGCACGTTGCCCATGATCGCGTTGGCGTTGGCTCCGTCGTAGTACATCAGGCCGCCGGCGTCGTGCACCGCTTTGGCGATCTCGTGAATGTGGTCTTCGAAAAGCCCGAGCGTGTTGGGGTTGGTCATCATGCACACGGCCGTATCGGGTCCGAGCACCTTCTTGATCTCTTCGACGCTCACGCGGCCACGCTCGTCGGAAGGTAAGCTGATGACCTTGAAACCGCACATCGCGGCCGATGCCGGATTCGTTCCGTGCGCCGTGTCGGGAACGATGACCTTGTCGCGCTTGCTCTCACCGCGATCTTTGAAATATTTCTTCGCGATCAGCAGCGCCGCGAGTTCGGCGTGCGCGCCGGCCGACGGATTCAGACTGAACGCTGCCATCCCGAAGAGCGACGCGAGCGAGCGCTCGAGTTCGTACATGACCTGCAGCGCGCCCTGCGCGAGTTCGTCGGGCGTATACGGATGCAATTGCGCGAACTCACGCTTGGTCGCCATGGCGTCGTTCACGCGCGGGTTGTACTTCATCGTGCACGATCCGAGCGGATAAAAGCCGAGATCGATACCGAATGTGCGCTGCGAGAGCTTGGTGAAATGGCGCACCACGTCGAGTTCGCTGTTGTCGGGCAACGGCAGATCGTCGCGCAGCACGTTCTTGGGCAAGAACGATTCCAGCGGCGGCCCTTGCTCCACGTAACGGTTTGCGCGGCCCGGTGCGCCCAAATCGAAGATCAACGGGCTCTCGGTACGATCGAAGCTAGACGTTTGCGTGGACACGGACGATTTCTCCAAGGGCGGTAGCAAGCGCGGCGATCTCGCCGCTCGTGGTCAACTCGGTCGCGTTCATCAAGATGCACGTCGAGAGTTCGGGATACCAGCGCCCGAGATCGACGCCGCCTAGAATCTTTCGCTCCTGCAGCTTCGCGAGCACTTCGCTCGCCGGCTGATGCACGTCGACGACGACTTCGTTGAAGAACGGCGCGGTGAATTTCAGGTCGATCCCGTCGATGCTCGACACGGCGGTCGCGAGTTCGCGCGAGCGATGCAAGTTCAGCGCAGCGGCGTCGCGCAGCCCGGTCTTTCCCATCAGTGCGAGATAGATCGTGGCGATCAGGGCGCAATGCGCTTGGTTCGTGCAGATGTTCGACGTCGCACGTTCGCGGCGAATATGCTGCTCGCGCGCCTGCAGCGTCAGGACGAACGCGGTCCGGCCGTCCTTATCGACCGTCTTGCCGACGAGCCGTCCCGGAATGCGGCGCATGTGTTCTTTGGTCGAGGCGATAAAGCCGACGTACGGACCGCCGTAGGCCATCGCAACGCCGAAGCTCTGCGCTTCGCCGACGACGATTTCGGCGCCCCACGACGCGGGCGTCGCGAGTGCGGCGAGGGAGAGCGCTTCGGAGACGACGCAGATCGGCACGGTACCGCTCGCGCGAACTGCCGCGGCCGTCTGCGCATCAAAGGCATCGAGGTTGCCGAAGAAATTCGGCGTTTGAATCGCGACCGCCGCATACTCTTTGCCGGCAACCGCCGCGCGCAACGCCGCGAGGTCGGTCGTTCCATCGGCGCTCCACGGCAACTCGTCGATCTCGACGTCGAGACCGTCGCAGTAGGTCTTCAGTACCGCACGATAATTCGGATCGACGGCGCGCGACACGAGCACCTTCTTGCGCCCGTTCGCGTTGATGGCCATGATCGCGCCTTCCGCGAGCGCCGTTGCGCCGTCGTAGACCGACGCGTTCGCGATATCCATGCCGGTGAGCAGGCAGATGTAACTCTGCCACTCGTAGATCGCCTGCAAATAGCCTTGCGAGACTTCCGCCTGATACGGCGTGTACGCCGTCAAGAACTCGCCGCGCATTGCAAGCGCTCCAATTGCGGGCGGCGCGTAATGGCGGTACGACCCCGCTCCAAGGAACGACGTGTAATCGACGCCCGCGTTCTTCGACGCGAAATGATCGAAGCGTCGCGCGATCTGATATTCGGGCAGCGCCGGCACGACGTCCAGCGGCGCTTTAAGCGCGACCGCGTCGGGAACTTTCAGCAGTTCTTCGAGCGAGCCGACGCCGATCGCGGCGAGCATCGCGCCAATGTCTTGTTCAGTGTGGGGTGTATACACGTCTGGTTGTCATCCTGAGCGGAACTGGTTGCGCAACGCGCAGCCGGTGCGGTCGAAGGATCGCTTTAGTCGTGAGCGATCTTTTCGTAGTCGTCGGCGGAGAGCAGGTTCGTCTTTTCGGTCACGTCTTTGAGCTTGACTTTGAAGAGCCAGCCTTCGCCGTAAGGGTCGCGATTGACGACGGCCGGGTCGTTTTCGAGATTGGCGTTGACTTCGAGCACTTCGCCGCCGATCGGCGTGAAAAGATCGGAAACGGCCTTTACCGATTCGACGACGCCGACGTTCCCGAACTGATCGATCTGCTTACCGACACGCGGAAGTTCGACGTAGACGATATCGCCGAGTGAATTCTGAGCGTAATCGGTGATGCCGATCAGCGCCGTATCGCCGTCGAGTTTCACCCATTCGTGTTCTTTGCTGTACAGCAGATCTGCAGGCTGCGCCACTGGCTTCTTCTCCTGTTACTTTGCGCGTTTGTAGAATGGCAGTGCGACTACGGTCGCATCGTGTTTCGTGCCGCGTATATCGACCGTCAGCGCGGTGCCTTCGGTTGCGGCGTCTTTTGCGACGAGTGCCGTCGCGATGTTCTTCCCCCCGACCGCGGGCGCCATGGAGCCGCTGCGAACGTCCCCGACTTCCCGGTCACCGAGAAAGACCTTGTAGCCCTCGCGCGCCGGCGCGCGGCCGTTCATCATCAAGCCGACGATGCGCGGGTAATCGTCGCGTTCAAGCTGTTCGATCAACGCATTGCGCCCGATAAATTCGGGCTTGCTCGTCTTGAGCGCCCACTGCAAGCCGGCTTGAACCGGCGTAATCTCTTCGGTGAGCTCGTGGCCGTAGAGCGGCATGCCCGCCTCGAGCCGCAGCACGTCGCGCGCGCCCAGACCGCAGGCTTCGAGCCCGAGATCTTTGCCGTCGCGAAGCAGATTGCTCCAAATCTCCGGTGCGTGTTCGCCGAAGACGAAGAGTTCGAAACCGTCTTCGCCGGTGTAGCCCGTACGCGCGATGATCGCCGGTTTTCCGTAGACGGTGCCTTCGGCGCAGAAATAATATTTCACGTTCGCCACGTCCACGTCCGTGTGCGGCGCAAGCACCTCGACCGATTTCGGCCCTTGAATCGCGATGAGCGCGTTACGTCCGTGCAGGTTCTGCAAGCGCACGCCGTCGGCAAGATTGGCGTTGAGATGATCCCACATCTTGTCCGCATTTGCGCCGTTGACCACGAGCATCCACCGTCCGTCCAACCGATAGAAAATCGTATCGTCGTGCGCGCCGCCATGCGGGTTGCAAAAAATATTGTAGCGCGCTTGCATCGGCTTCATCGTCGCAACCGCATTGATCGCAAGCGTATCTGCCCACTCCGCAACGTTGGGACCCTCGAGAATGAACTGCCCCATGTGCGAGAGATCGAACAATCCGGCGCGATGGCGTACGGCGTCGTGCTCTTTCAAGATGCCGGAGTATTGCACGGGCATTTCAAAGCCGGCGAACGGCACCAGGCGCGCGCCCAGCTTCACGTGCTCGTCGTAGAGCGCGGTACGGCGCAAATCGGTCGAAGCGGTCATGTCTTCGGGGCCTCGTCAGAATAAGAGTTGAGGAAGTTGAGCGTCGCGTGCGCGACGAGCTTGTCGTTGCTCTTCACTTGCACTTCGCCGTAACAAACGCGCCGACCGGCTCGCAACACGGTCGCCTCGGCGATCAAGTCGTGGGGCGGCAACGCGGGCGCAAGGAAGTTGCATTGCAGCGAAACGGTGACGGTCTCTTGCTCGCGGCCGTAAATCGAAGCGAGCGCCACGTAAAAAACCGTGTCGCAGAGGCTGACGATCGCGCCGCCGTGCACGGCGCCCGCGCCGTTCGCTATCTCGGGCCGGAAGGGCATGCGCATGACCGCTTTGCCGTGCTCGACCAACTCGAGTTTCAGGTCGAGGAGCGCGACGAAGTGCGACTTTTCCTTTTCCCAGCGGTGCGGGGCCGAGGCGAAATCGATGCTCATGAACCTCCGAAGCGTACTCCTACCGGCGCGCGGGACGCTACGGCTTTTCGCTGGCGGCGAGTACGAGGCCGCTCCATTCGCATCGCTCCGTCAAATAAGTTGACCTATCTGGTAAACTAGATTGATGAAGCGAGATGCGCCACGGGTTGGAAGCTTCGAAGCCAAGACCCGGTTTTCCGAGCTCGTCGGCGCGGCCGAACGAGGCCAAGAGACGATTATCCTTCGCAACGGAAAGCCGGTTGCGAAGATCGCTCCGATAGATCCGCAGACATCTATCGATCGGAAGCGGCGGCAGGCGGCGGATCAGTTGGTCGCGGTTGGCCGGGCGATGGCCGCGCGACGGGGACGTCCCCTTTCCCAGGAAGACATTCAGACGGGCATTCGAGAGGGGCGCCGGTGGCAGCACAACGACTAGTGATCGATGCGTCGGCCTTCATTTCGGCATTCATTCAAGAGCGCCGGAACGAGGTACAAGAAGCGATCCTTGCTTTCCAATTGTACGCGCCTGGAAACTTTCAAACCGAAATTTCGGCCATGCTCCTACGCGAGCAGCTTGCCGGCAACGTCGATGGTGCTGAAATGACGCTTATGCTCAATGCGATTGAGGGCATCGACATCGAAACCTATGCGCCGCGACTTTCACTGATTATTGAAACAGCACATAAGCATGCCCTCACCGCTTATGACGCCGCATATCTCGCGGCATCAATTGAAACGGACTCAAGCCTTGCGACCACAGACAAAGCTCTCGCGGCGGCCGCGCGTTCCGAGGGCCGGCTCTGGTCATTCTCGTCGAGCCGTGAAGTAAGCTTCTTGCTCGAGACGCTCCTTAGCTAAACACCGGCCCCGGCTTGGCGATCGCGCGGCGCACGTAGAGCGGCAGCGAGAAGAGCCGTTTGTGGGTCTCGCCGTCGTAGAAAAAGTTCTCGCCCTTCAGGCCAGCGCAGTAGTCGTTGACGGCAACCTCGCTCAGAGTCGCGAGATCGACCCGGTCGCTACAGGCCAGAAACGCCCAATCGGTGTCAAAGGCCGGCACATAGTGGAAGAACGACGCGACGTATTTATAGTGCTGACGCAGCGTGCGCGCCATCTTGCAGTGCAGCGAGAGATTGTGGAAGGCAAGCGTGCTCGCTTGGAGTACGTAGACGCCGTCGTCCGCTAGACGCGACTTGATGAGCGCAAACACTTCGTCGTTGAAGAGCATGTTGCTCGGTGAATCTTCGAGCGGCTCGGTGAGATCGGAAATGATGACGCCGTAGCGGTCTTTGTCGTCGCGCATGAACTGCAGCGCGTCGCCGACGATTACACGCGCGCGCGGATCGTCGAAGGCACCGTCGGACCACTCGGGCAAAAACTCTTTCGAAAGGTCGACGACGAGGCCGTCGATGTCGACCATCGTGCAGCGGCGCACGTCGTTGCGGCGCAACACCTCGCGCAGCGTCGCCCCTTCGCCGCCGCCCAGAATCAACACGTCGGAACGGTCGCTCGCGCCGGCCATCGCCGGATGAACGAGCGTCTCGTGGTAGATCTTTTCGTCGTGTTCCGAACTCTGCGTGTCGCCGTCGAGAATCAACATCTTGCCGAAGACCGGCGTGCTAATGACCGCGACTTGCTGAAATTCGGAGCGACCCGTGTAATAGACGTTGTCGATCGCGTGGTGATGCTGCTCGGTGGGTGCCGATTCTTCAACGTACCACTGCCAATGTTCGGTTTTAGGCATAGCGAGCGCCGTTTCGGCAAAGACGAAGGGCACCCCCGCGGGGATGCCCTTCATTTTTTTCAACGCAGGCGTAGCCTCGAGCGTTACCGGATGCGGTACGACAGCGGGATGCGCGCCGGCAAGTTGTCGGCGAACACCGTGCTGACGTACGGCGCGATCGACGCGGGAAGCACGATCGGCGATGCGTTCGAGTAGAGCATGCCGTACTTGCCTCCGTCGACCTGGTGAATCTCCGTGTTGAAGTAGCTCGCTATGGCCGATGCCGGGGCGCTCACTTGGATCATCGAGTGATCGGCGAAGGTCTGCTTCACGGTGAAGCCATGGGCCGTCAAATCGTCGATGATCTTCTGCTGGTCGCTGCCGGCCGTCGGCGTGTTGCGAAGAACGAGCAACACGTTGGTCTGCGTACCTGCGGCCACCGGCCCGCGATCTTGCGAGTCGGTGAAGCGCCGTACGTACGGCAGTTGGGTCGGACGTGCGGCACCGTAGTTGCTGGCGAGCGCCATCGGACGGGTCGCGCCGCCGACGCCGCCGGTCCACGTGCCGCTCGGGCACATCGTCTGTGCGATCGACATGCCTTTGAGCAAGCCGAGGCCGGTTGTGTTGTTGTATCCACCGTTGGCGTTGGCTTTGTACGTCACCGACTCAGCACCGTAGGCGTTGTTGCCGCTCGTGATCGCGATAAAGTCCTTGCCCGCACTCTGCGAGTAGGCTTTATAGAGTTCCGCGACGGCATTGGTCGGACGACCGTTGCAGTATTCGTCGAGTTCCGCCATGAGCGCCGCGGTTTGCGGTGCGGCCCACGACGTTCCGCCGAATTCCTGCATCTTGCCGTTGAGTTGGATCAACACGCCTTCGGCCGGCATCGCAACGTCGGGGACGTTGCGTTGCGTGGTGGAGAACATTCCGCTAACGCCGGCTTGGAACGACGGGATTGCGTAAGCAACGGAAACGCCACCGCCGGTTGCACCTTGGCTGCCGCTGAACGCGGTGTCGTTCCAAGCGACCGGCGCGGTGAGCGAGGACGTCGTCGGAATCGTCTCGTTGCCACCGACGCCGATCACGCTCGGGTCGCTCGCCGGGTAGTTCACGCCAAACGTGAATTGCGGCGAGGTCTGACCGGTGAAGCAGTTGTCTCCCTGGTCGCCCGACGATGCCGTGACCGCCATGCCGTTTGCGTTCATAGCCGCAAAAACGGGTGAGTCGGGGGCAGGCGTCGCTTGGCTCACCGGGTAGCTTTCGCATCCACCGAACGAGAGCGAGAAGACGTTGGGATTGTCGGTTTTCACTTGTTGCTCGGCGAGCAAGAATGCCGAGTTGCTCAGGTCGCCTTGCGTGTTATAGAACACGATGTTTGCACCCGGAGCAAGGCCCATGACCGTTTCGACGTCGAGGGTCGCTTCGCCCAATCCCGAGGGATCGCTACCGCCGGGCGTAACGCCGCTGACGTTCTTCACCGTGACGTTACCGGCCGGATTACCCGGCAAGCTCCAGTCGTTTTGGTAGCCTTGCAGGTCACCCGGGGACGGGGTTTCGTCGCCAATGATGGCAACGGTCTCGCCTGCACCGTTGTAGCCGGACTGCACGGGGAAGTTAAACGCGGTCGCGACATCCCACGGCGCATAGCCGCCGAAGGTCGAGCCGGTGACCGGCGGAAGCGTCGCTGCCGCTCCTGGGCTCGAGCTCGGGGACGGTGAAGGCGTCGGCGTTTCAATCGTCCCCGACGTCGCCACGATCGCAAAAATGTACTCGCTGGACGAGTTCAGCGTGTATGGCGGATTGATCGGCACGGCCGGGAACGAGACGGACGAGCTGCACGGCTGCGGCCCGAGCAAGCCGTTCCACCCTTGCGTCGGATTCGACGTGTCAAACACGATGATGTAACAGTTGCCGGTTTGCGCGGTCGTGAAATTGATCGTGAACGCCGGGCTCTGCGTGATCGTTACGGTCGGATTGACGGTAACGGCGAAATAGGCGATCGGCGTGGTCGGAACGCCGAGGGTGGAGGGCTTCTTTAGATGCACGCTCATTGCCGACGGCGTCGCGACGCCGCTCGGGACGGGCGCCTCCAGCGTAATCTGCGCGGTGGTTGCAACACTGACGGCGGGCATCGTCATCGATGCGCTGTTGAGGATGTTCACGCCGTTCTCGGAAATGCCGCCGAAGTTGATCGGCGTGGTGGCGCTGGGGCTCAGCGCCGCCGTCGTCGCTTGCGTGGTCGGCGCAATGGTCGGGGTGGGAGTGCCGGGCGGGGTAACGGGAGTCGGGGTGCCGCCTCCACCGCCGCCGCAAGCCGCAAGCGCAGCCGCAGCGACGATCGTGATAAGACCGCCAACTCGCAGTCTCGTACGGGTCATCATGGGGTTGATTTCCTTATGTGAATTGAGAAGTAGCAAAATGTCTTTTTATCCACTACGCGGGAGAGATGTGGAAAGAGCGCCGCCGTAGCAGCGCCCTTCCCCACAAGCCGGAGCTTGACTAGAGGTGCGTGTACACGTCGAGGTTGTCGAGCAGTACGCCTTTGACGTACGGCGCGATCTCGGCGGGAACGGTAGCCGGCGTGACGTTCACATACCGGACGCCGCGTGCGCCTTGGCTCACGTCGTGCATCTGCGTGCGGAAGTATCCATCTATCGTCGACGCCGGAGCGTTTGCGACAATGACGAGATGATCCGGATAGGTCTTGGCGATCGTGAAGCCCGCGCTACGCAGCGCCGCGGTCACCTTCGATTCATCCAGAGCGAGCGTCGACGTAGCGCGCAGCACGATCGTCACGTCGGACGACTGCGACGCGGCACGCGCGCCGAGGTCTTGCACGTAATTGTGCGGAGCCGCCGGCATCAGCGTGTCGCGCGCAGCACCGTAGCCGTCGATGGGTTCGATGCTCTGCGCTGCCGGCTTATAACCGAACGCCGGACCAACGCCGCCGTTGCCGCAGATCGATTGCGCAACCTTCATGCCATACGGGATGCCGAGGCCGGTCGTCATGTCGTAACCGACGGCGGCTTTGTAGTAGGTGGCGTCGGTTCCGAATTGATTGTTGCCCTGCGTGACGTCGAAGAAGTTCGAAGCGCCGCGCTTGAACGCCGTATAGAGCCACGTTCCCGGGTTCGCACCCAACGAGCCGCCGCAATATTGGTTGAGGGTCGCGAGCATCGCCGCCATCTGCGGTGCGCTCCACGACGTACCGCCGTATTGCTGGAACTTACCGTTCAGGTAAATCGCCACGTTGACCGCCGGCATGGCGACATCGGGAACGCTGCGGAATGACGTCGATGCGTTGCTGACGCCGGCTTGATACGGCGGAGGCGTGAAGTACGCGGAAACGCCGCCGCCCGTCGCGCCTTGGCCCGAGAAGAAGTCGGTGTCGTTCCAGGCGTACGTGCTGGTCAGCGATCCATTGGGCGCCGGATCGTATGTTTCGTTTCCGCCGACGCCAACCACATTCGGATCGCTCGCCGGGCTGTTGACGCCGATTTGATATCCGGGGCCGATGTAGCACTCATCGCCTTGATCGCCGGCCGAGGCGACGTACGCGATGCCCGCCGCGGCACCTTGCACGAGCGTCGTGTCTTGCGTCGTGTTCGTGTAGCTGTTTTCGCAGCCGCCGAACGAGATGCTGAAGACGTGCGGTTTGTTCGTGTCGGTGATCGCCTGATTGTAGGCCTGGGTAAAGTTTTGATTGCTCAAGCCTCCGACCCAGTAGAACTCGATGTTTGCACCCGGTGCGAGCGCCATCACGGTCTCGACGTCGAGCGTCGCTTCGGCTTGGCCGCCGGTATCGCTCGTAGTTTGGCCCGTACCGACGTTGACGATATTGTACGTCCCGTAGCCGGCCACCGTCGTTTGGAAATACGACTGGAAAGCGGTCAAATCGCTCTGCAGCGGCGGATTATCGCCGATGATGACGACGGTTTGACCCGCACCGTCGTATCCCGATTGAACGGGGAATTGGAACGCCGTAGCGACTTGATAGGGCGCCCAGCCTGGTGCGGACGTCGGCGCCAGAATGTTCGGAAGCGGCGACGATTGGCCGGCAGGCGCGTTTGTTGGCGCAATGGTCGGCGTCGGCGATGGCGTCGGCGTCGGCGTCGCAATGCTGGCGGACGTCGTGACGATCGCGAAGACGTACACGTCATTCGCAGCGAGTGTGAACGGCGGGTTCAACGCCACTGACGGGAACGACACCGACGATCCGCAGGGCTGCGGACCCAGCATGCCGTTCCATCCGTTCGCCTGATTTGCCGTATCAAAGACGACGACGTAGCAATTGCCGGTTTGCGCCGCTACGAAGTTCACGGTGAAGGCCGGGCTCTGGGTAATCGTCACGGCCGAATTCACCGACACGGCGAAATACGCAAGCGGCGTCGAGGGAACGCCGAGCGTCGAGGGCTTCTTCAAATGGATGCTCATCGCGGAGGGCGTCGGCACGCCGGAGGGGGCAACAGCAGTCAACGTAACGCTGGCCGTCGATGCAGCACTAACCGAAGGCATCGTGAGCGAAGCACTGCTGACGACGTTGACGCCACCGCTCGAAACGCCGCCGAGATTAATCGGCGTCGTCGTAGTTGTGCTTAAGGGCGCGCTCGTCGCTTGCGCGGTCGGCGCGATCGTGGGTGTGGGTGTGGCCTGCGGCGTGATCGGCGTGGGACTGCCTCCGCCTCCACCGCCGCAGGCGGCGAGGAATGCACATGCTAGCGCCGCGGCAATACCGCCGGCGCGAAAACCAATCCGGGCGTTCATAGGCGCGAACCTCAATTTATCCGAGTGAGAAAGTAGCCGAGGGCATGGTATGTTATGCGCCTGCACCGATTTTTCATGCGAAAAAGGCACCGCGTAACGTGGTGCCTTCTTCCTATTTGCGTAGGTGGCGCACCTGATTTCGCGCGCTGGCCAGGTGTCGCGAGTGCTAGGCGGAGAGAGCGACCGTTTCGTGGTCGCGCGTCACGGCGTGGGTGTACGTTCCGCTCGGCTGAGCGATCCCGCGCTTGACTTCGGTCGTCTGCATGACCTTCGCCTCGAGATGCTTAGCTGCATACTCACAAGCGAGTGAGGGGTCGGTGTGGTCGCCGCAGGTGTAAAAATCCATGGCGGCATAGCCGGTCTCCGGCCAGGTGTGGATCGAGATATGGGACTCGGCGAGTATCACCACGCCGCTTACCCCATGAGGCTCAAAACGATGGAAGGCGACTTCCATAACGGTCGCCCGAGATGCCTTCGCCGCTCCGATCATCATCTCACGGACGGCATCCACATCCGTAAGCGCGGCCGCGTCGCAGCCAGACAGCTCACACACGATGTGCGTACCGAGTGCTTTCAATTTTCTCCGCTCTCCTTGAGCCTCGGGGGAATCCCACCTCCGGACATGTCGGCTGGCGCCTGCTGTGCAGCGTCACGTCCCCGACCTATCGACGAACTCTTGCCGGCGCTTTTCGGTGCGCGGACGATTCGTCGCGATGGCGCGAAAAGGGCGCGCCCGCCCCTACCGTGGACCCCTACCAAAGGTCCGGCGAACATGATAACCCCCCTGGCCCCCCCTGTAAACCCCTTGGAGCGGCAAGTTGGGGAGTTCCGCCCTCCCTAGATTTTGAAGATCAGACTTCACTATCTTGACTAAGCCCGGGTGGGGGCGTACCCTCGTAGAGCAATGTCGACCGAACTCCAACAGCTCCCAGTCTCCGACGACTACCGCCACGGCTTCCACGATTCCGAAGAAAAGTACGTCTTTAAATCGGATAAGGGGCTGACGCGCGAGATCGTCGAGCGCATTAGCGCCATGAAGGACGAGCCGCAGTGGATGCGCGACTTCCGCCTCAAGGCCTACGAGCTCTTCATTAATAAGCCGATGCCGGCGTGGGGCGATACGGAGCTGCTCGGTCAGATCGATTTCGCGGACATCCATTACTTCGTGCGATCGACCGACCGCACGGAACGTTCGTGGGACGACGTGCCGGACGACATCAAGCGCACCTTCGACCGCCTCGGCATTCCCGAAGCCGAACGTAAGTTCTTGGCGGGCGTTTCCGCGCAGTACGAATCCGAAGTCGTCTACCACAACGTCAGCAAAGAACTCGAAGCACTCGGCGTGCTGTTCTGCGACATGGATACCGCCGTCAAACAGTATCCCGAGATCGTCCAGAAGTATTTCGCCACCGTCATTCCGTCGGCCGACAATAAATTCGCCGCGCTCAATTCCGCGGTATGGTCGGGCGGATCGTTCGTCTACGTGCCGCCGGGCGTCGAAGTAAAAATGCCGCTGCAAGCCTACTTCCGCATCAACGCGGAGAACATGGGCCAATTCGAGCGCACGCTGATCATCGCGGACGAGGGCGCAAAGGTGCACTACATCGAGGGCTGCACCGCACCGAAATTCTCGACCTCGTCGCTGCACAGTGCCGTCGTCGAATTGATCGCGCTGGAAGGCGCTTCGATCCGCTATACGACGATCCAAAACTGGTATCGCAACATCTATAATCTCGTGACGAAGCGCGCGGTCGCGCAGAAGAACGCGACGGTCGAATGGGTCGACGGCAATATCGGCTCGAAGCTCACGATGAAGTATCCGGCGATCTACCTGATGGGCGAAGGCGCGCGCGGCGAGATTCTTTCGATGGCGTTTGCCGGCGAAGGGCAGCATCAAGACGCGGGCGCCAAGGTCATTCACGCCGCGCCGAACACCACGTCGGTCGTCACAAACAAGAGCGTCAGCGCGCACGGCGGCAAGACGACCTATCGTGGCCTGGTAGAGATATTCCCGGGCGCGCTCGGAGCCAAGACGCGCGTGAAGTGCGACGCGCTCATCATGGACGACCACTCCTCGAGCGACACGAAACCGACGATGAAGATTCACGAATCGCGCTCGACGGTCGAGCACGAAGCGAGCGTCTCGAAGATCGGCGAAGATCAGCTCTTTTACGCGATGTCGCGCGGGCTCAGCGAAGCCGACGCAACCGCGATGATCGTCAACGGCTTCTTCGATTTCTTCGTGAAGGAACTGCCGATGGAATACGCCGTCGAGCTCAATCGCCTGGTAAAGATGGAAATGGAAGGCGCCGTCGGCTAAGTGGATTCGGCTATGCCGAATCCTTGCCGAGGTTGTAGATACCCGCGAGGAGAAGGGCGGCCAGATGCGTTGGCCGCTCTTCTCTTTTCTTTTCGCGGCAATCATTGCCACCGTCGCTCCCGCAAGCGCGTGGGTGACACAATGTAACGCCGCCATCTCGGCAACCATGGTCGACAAAGTCGATTCGGGAACCGCGTACCCCGGCATGAAATTCCGCTGGAAGACGATCGAAGCGGGGCGCTTTCTGGGCGCGCTCGTTCCCAAAGGCACGATCGGTTACGGCTACGTGCGCGACGTAACGGGAGCGAGCAACCGCAACCGCAACGGATCGCTGATCCTCGAAATGCGCGAACTCGTCTATCGCAACCATTTGATTGAGGTGATGATCGACCCGCTCACTTCGAACGTCTGGGCTCCCGCGATGACGATTGCCGACCGTGCGTCAAATTGGCTGCCGATCCCCGGCATCGTTCGCACCGCAGTCAACGAAGTGCGCAACGGCAAGAATATTACGATCGGACCCGGCTTTATTTTCAAAGTCATCGCACTCGGCGACCCGCGCAAAACATCGCCGTGCCGAAAGGTGGGCTCGTAGATGGAACGCCGTTTCGAGGGCGCCGCAAAAGCCGTCACGCCGGGCACCGCCCGCAGCTTTCCCGCCGACGGCATCGAGGTTCTCGTCTGCAACGTCGACGGCAAGTACTACGCCATCGAGGACGTCTGCACGCACGACGGCGCTCCGCTCGATCAAGGCCGGCTCGAAGGCAAATGCATCGTCTGTCCGCGTCACGGTGCGACCTTCGACGTGGAGACCGGTGAAGCGCTGACGCTGCCGGCAGTCATTCCCGTGATGACCTTCGATCTGCGTGTCGAAGGCGACGACGTGGTGGTCAACGTTTGATGCTCTGGGTGCGGCGCATCGTACTCCCGCTCTTTGCGCTTGCATTGGTGTTAGTGGCCGGATACGCGATCAACGTGTGGCTCGGCATGCGCGCGACCGCGCAAACGTCGGGGACGATTGCGGGCCTCGGCCTGAGCGCGCCCGTGCAGATCCTGCGCGACAGCCGCGGCGTTCCGCACATTCGCGCGCAAAACGAACGCGATCTCTTCTTCGCCGACGGTTTCGTCGAGGCGCAGGATCGCGGCTTTCAACTCGATTTGCTCCGCCGATACGTCTATGGCCGCCTCTCCGAAGTACTCGGGCCGAGTCTTCTCGCTGCGGACGAACACGCGCGTCAGGTTCCGGTGCTGCAACTGGTCAAGCGTCAATACGCGGCGCTCTCGCCGCGCGACCGCATGCTCTTGGATGCATTCGCCGCCGGCGTGAATGCTGCTTATGCCCGCGAATCGACGCCGGTCGAATTTCGCGCCCTGATGTACCGGCCGCAGACGTGGCAGCCGTACGATTCGCTCGCAGTCGGTTTTGCCACCGTGCTCGATCTCACCGACACGTGGGACGACATTGCCCGGCGCATCGGCAAGGCAACGCCGTTGACGGATCCCTGTTACGATGCCCCCGTTACCGCGGGGCTCGCGCGCATCAACGACGGCACGCATTGCACCGCGTCGCGCGTTGCTCTCTACGAATTTTTACGATCGTTGCACCCTGCAAAAGGCAGCAACGCTTGGGCGGCGGGAGCCGCGCATACCACCGATCATCGTGCCTTGCTCGCAAGCGATCCGCATCTGCGTTTGCAGATTCCGGGAGTATGGTATCTCGTCGATCTGCAGGCCCCGGGGTATCACGTTGCAGGCGCTACGCTCGCCGGGACGCCGGGCGTCATCCTCGGACACAACGACGATCTTGCGTGGGGCGTTACGAACGGGACGGTGACGGCGCTCTCCGTCTTTTATCCGCCGAAGCACCTCGACCCGCGCTACTGGCAAACGGAGCGTTTCCACGTCCGCTTCGGCGGCACCGTAACGAAGCGCTATTATCGCGCGCCGGAGGCTTTCGGAGTAACGCTTACGGTGCAAGGCCGCAAACGCTTTGCGTTGGTGCGCTGGGATGCATACGCGCATCCTCAATCGCCGATCGCCACGTTCGACCAGCTGGCGCGTTCGCATACGATGCAGCAAGCGCTCTTGGCGCTGCGCCGATATCCGGGACCGACGCAAAACTTCGTCCTCGCCGATCGTACCGGGCGCGTCGCCTATCAACTCGCCGGAAAGATCCCCGACGATCCGCTGTGGGGCCGCAACATCCATCCCGCGAGCGATCTCGCCGAGACCTATGCGGATATTCCCTTCGACCGGCTTCCGCACGTCGCACCGTCGCGCAACGCGATCGTTTGGACTGCGAACAATAAAATGTACGGTGCGGGCTATCCCTATCGCTTGAGCGCGGATTTTAAAGCGCCGTATCGGGCGTATCGGATCGCGCAGATGCTTCGCGCGAAGCCGGCGTACGACGTCGCCTATTTCGAAGCGATGCAGATGGACACGCTTTCACTTCCCGAGCGCGAGTTGAGCCGACACTTTCGGCAGTTCGCCGGCTGGAACGGGCGATTCACGCCGCAGTCTCGTCGCGCCACCGCCATTTACGACGTGCGCGAGCACCTCACGAAACACGACGACGGCGATACGATGGACGTCGTGATGGGAACGCGCGCGCACGACATCTCGCTCGCGTCGGTCGATCCGCCGGCTTCTCCGCAACCTTGGGGCGTCGCCGGAGCCGTCGTGGTGAAACATCCGCTCGCCGCGCTCGGCTTTTCATTCCTGAACGGCACCACGCTGCCGGGCGACGGTGATGCGTTCACCGTGCACCGTCAGAATTACGGATTCTCGCAGAGCTATCGCGCGGTCTGGGATGCCGGCAACTGGGATGCCGGCGGCATGATCGTTCCGCAAGGTGAATCGGGACGCCCCGGAAGCGGTCATTACACGGATCAAGCTGCGGACTGGGTTTCGGGAACGATGATTCCGCTTCCGTATTCGAACGCCGCCGTCGATCGCGCGACGGTCGACCGCCTTACTTTAACGCCGTAGCGAGAAAACTCCAGATCGTTTGCCACGCGGAGCTTCCCGCCGCGAGATCGCCCTTCACGGTTCCGCCGAACTCCATCGTTGCGCCGCCGTAACTCATCTGCGTAATAGCGCTCTTCGGACCGTGGATCGCCCCGATAAACGTATGTCCGGCATTCGGATAGACGATCTCGCGATCGTGGTATGGATGCGCGTGTGCGTGCAGATACTGCATCGCCATGTCGCAATATTTTGGGCTGTCCCACATTTGGTCGTCGCCGCCGGCAAGACAGAGCACCGGGCCGTGAATGCGCTGTAACGGAAAGAAGGCGGCTTTAGCGATCTTCGGATCGGCAGCGAGCGACGCATCGTAGAGCGGTTTGAGGACGATCGGTTGATGCGTCATGAACTCTTGGCCGATCTGCCCTCCGGCGGCCGCGTCGGGCGCAACGCACGGAAGCGGTTTTCCGCCTTCCGACCACGAGCATCCGCTGGGGATGCCGTTCGGCCCCAATCCCATGAACGCAACCGGTGACGGAACGATCGCCACGACCGCTTTGATTTGCGGATACGTCGACGCGGCCAGCAACGCGAACTCGCCACCTTTGGAGCCGCCGAGAATGCCGATGCGCGATCCATCAACGTCGGAACGCACGGCGAGCGCGTCGATCGCACGTCCGACCGTTTCGACCGGAACGTCGACGAGCACCGGCGGCAAGCCCTTCTCGCCGAAATATGCGACCGACGCCGCGACGTAACCGCGATCCGCAAAGGCCTTCGCCACGTACTTCATGGAGTCGCCGCCCTCCGATCCGCCGAGCAGGATCATCGCGGCATGACGCTTGCCGTCGTTCGGCGTGCAGAGCGTACCGGCGAACGGTTTGGTGACGGGCGAACAGAGCGTCGCGGCAAGAACGAGATCGAGCATAGAACAACCTTCGCGTTAAAAGACGTCGTGCCAGTACGGCACATGCATGAACGGCATGTAGTTGTGCCAGCCGAGCAAGAATGAAAAAGAGGCGTGAATGAACGGAGCGGATGCATAGGCGAGAACTACGTACGTTCCGGCTTCCCTCCCGTTCATCCGATAAACGAGCGGCGGCAGCAGAACCGTAACCAGAGCGGGAACGCCGTAGTAGACGACCGGCGAGAACCCCGCAAGCATCATGTACTTTCCGTAGACCATTCCTGCGACGACGACGATAGCCGACACGGCCACCACGCTCGCCCATGAAGGCCGCGACGCGCGCCCGCGAAGCACGAAGTATAGTAAGCCGACGAATACCGCGAGCGATGCGACGATGAAGATCGGAAAACGATACGACTCAGGCATAGCGCACCCGCTCGTCACGACGGTATGCCACGACGCCGATGATCCCGAACGCGATTGCGTAGACGGCGAGCACGACGACCCAACGAGCGAACCCGTGACCCGGCAGACCGATACCCCACAGCAGTTCGCCATACGCGCGCATCGGAAGATATGCCGAGATTCGCTGCGCGAACGCGGGCAAAAATTGCGGCGGCAAGAACAGGCCGCCCGCAAAAGCGCCGAGCAAGAACAGAATGTTCGTGATGGGGAGCGCTCCAGCGGGAGGCACGAGATAGGCGATAGCCAGACCGATCAAGACGAACGGTATCGCGCCGGCCAGCGCGTAGAGCGCGAGCAACAGCCATTGCGCGGCGGTAAATGTGACCGGCGTAAAGAGTGCGCCAATTACGGCAACCAAACCGCCGGCCATCAGGGCAAACGCGGTGGCAACGATCACGCGCGCGGCGAAGCGCGTCTGCGCGTTCACGGGGAGCGAGCGGAGATAGCGCTCCCAGGGGCGCCCGCGCTCGGCCGAGATTGCGACGCCGAACTGAAACAGCGCGACGCCCATGATGCCGAAGGCGACGTACGACCCTAATACTTGATCGGCCATCGCGGGGCTTCCCCTTGCGAACTGCAGGGCAAAGATCGTGTAGAACATTGCCGGAAAAACGACGGCAGGCACGGCAAAAGCCGGCGTGCGAAAGATCGCGCGAAACAGCAGTGCTGCGTGCGTTAAAACCAGACGCGGGTTCATTATGACACTCCCGTTAGCGAAAGGAAGATCTCTTCGAAGGACGATTGCGACACGAGCAGATCTTTGAATGGAGCGCCGGAGCGGACCAGGTCGCGCACCGCTTCGTCGGTATCGAGCGTTGCAAGAACCTGACGGCTGCCCTCGGCGTCCGTGAATTCGACGCGCTTCATCCCGAAGCGCATACGGAACTCGTTCGGCGTCCCGTCGAAGCGAATGGTGCCGCGTTCGATCACGATGATGCGCGTCGCGAGCGCTTCCGCCTCCTCTAAATAATGCGTGGTGAACAGCGTCGTGCGGGACGCCGTCCCCTCGCGCAGCTGCGCCCACAGGCGCCGGCGCGATTCGGCATCGAGCCCCGACGAGGGTTCGTCCAGCACGACCACATCGGCGTTGGCGACAAAGGCGAGTGCAAGCGCGATGCGGCGTTGTTCTCCGCCGGAAAGTCCGCCTACGCGTTTGTTCGCAAACCTCTCCAGATCGAAGACCTGCAACGTCGCCATCGGATCGGCTGCATTGGCATAATGTTCCGCGGCAAAAGCGACGAGTTCGACGGTTGTGATCGAATCGGGAAACCCGGTCGACTGCGGTGTGCACGAAACGCTCCCGTCGATCGTCGCCTCACCCGCGTCGGGACGGCGCAGGCCCAGTAAGATTTCGAGCGCCGTCGTTTTCCCTGCGCCGTTCGGGCCGAGCAGCGCAACGCATTCGCCGCGTTCGATTTCGAATGATACCGATCGAAGGGCTTCGACCGTTCCGTACGATTTGCGCACGTCGCGCATGGTGATAACCGGATTCATCGTGTTTCTTTGGCTCCTCCGAGCAGGCTTTCTAAGCTTCTGACGTGTGCGACGAACGCGTTGCGTCCGGCATTGGTGAGTTGATAGCGCGATTGAGGCCGGCGATCGACGAAGATCTTCTCCTCGCGCACGTAGCCGGCGTCGACGAGTTTGCCAATGTGCGCACCGAGGTTGCCGTTGGTCGTATTGATCGCGCGCTGGAGTGCCGAAAACGTCACCCACTCGTCACCGAGCAACTCGGCGATGATCCCCAGCCGAATCTTGGAGAGCAAGAGTTCGTCCACGTTAGCTGTGCGCGAGCAACTCCAGCAGGCCGAAGCCGGCATAGCCCACGAGCATTCCGCCCGCCAGCCAATAGCCGACGTAATGCGGCGCGAAATTTGCAACGGCAATCGAGACGACGATCGCGAGCGCGCCGACGATCGCTCGCGCGTTTCCGTGCACGCCGATGTAGAGCAATACGAACGTCTCCGCAACCGACCAGATTGCCGATTGCGCCCACGCCGGGAAAATATTGAAACCGAGCACGTCGACGACGAATGCCATGCCGAACGAGAGCCAGAGCACGTTATAGAACTCGCGTTGAATGAAGGACATGCGCGCTACATTTCGGCGATAGTAACGACCGCGCACGATCGAAAACACGATCGCGCACACGTCGGCGGCCCCCGCGAGCCACAACATCTGCCACGGCCACGTGCCCTGAATGATCATCTGGAACGTGAAGCAGGCGTACGCCGAGACCACACCCCAAACGACGAAGAACTCGCCGCCCCCCTCCAACCGCCGAGACGTCGCCGCAACGATGCGCTCGACCATCTCCAAGTGCTCCCGGGCTTCCGATGCGTCCATGGCCCCTCCGTAGATCAATCTATATTTTAGACTCATCTGCAGACTAACGTTTTAGAGCCCGGTTGTCAAAGGGCCGGGTGGAAGCCGTGGAAATTCGCCTGGATGGCGTCGAGAGTCGCCTGGGTAAGGTCGAAACTCGCCTGGACAAAGTCGAGACCGGCCTGGGAAAGGTCGTGACTCGCCTCGACGGCCTGGAACGTGCCCGGCGTCGTTGACAGTGGACCGGGGGCCCTGGTATCGTATCCCGGTTATGTACGCGATCATTGAGACCGGCGGCAAGCAGATGCGCGTCGCCGAGGGTGACATCATCCGCACCGATTTGGTCGACGCCGAAGCCGGCGCCGACGTCACCTTCGACCGCGTCGTTCTGGCCAGCACCGGCAGCGACGTGAAGGTCGGCGCACCGCTCGTCTCGGGCGCGACCGTCAGCGGCACCGTGCTGCGGCAGGCGAAAGACAAGAAGATCCTCGTCTTCCGCTACAAGCCGAAGAAGCGCGTTCGCAAGCTCAACGGCCACCGCCAGCGCTTCGCCGAAGTCAAGATCACGAAGATTTCGCTCTAAGGAGCGTCGTGCTTGAGGTAACCTTTTACGAGGACGGCCGCCAGCGGCTGTCCTCGTTTTTTGCGACCGGTCATGCCGATGCCGGCGTGCATGGCGAAGACGTCGTCTGCGCCGCCGTTTCGGCCGTCCTCCAAGCCGCGCGCCTGGGGCTGGAAGAATACGAGCGCGTCGACCTGGCGGTCGAACAAAAATCAGGCAACATGCGGCTCACGGTGCCCGAAACGCGCCGCGACGACGAAGGGGTGCGCGCGATTCTCGCCGCGGCAGCCCTCTCGGTGCGTCAAATTGCCGCGCAGTACCCGCAACACGTGCGGTACTTTTCGGGTAAGATAGGCATCTAGCGAAGGAGGCATCATGACGGACAGTTTTCGAACGACGCCCGCCGATCAACAATGGAGCAGCTCGAATTCCAGTGGAAACGGCTACCAAGGCGCGTTCGGTAAGGAGCCGCAATCGTCGCATGAAGACGACGGAAACGAAGTCGGTAAGGCGCTGCTGGTCGGCGTACTCGGCGGCTTGGTTTCAGCGGCGGGGTATATGATCTACCGGCGCCTCCCCGACGAACAGAAGGACCGGCTGCATTCGCAGGTCCGCACGCTCGTCTCGGAGCGCGTGAACGAAATCCGCAAGAATTTCAATATCTAGGGCTGCGGTTTCGGTGGTTCTTCAGGGCGGCGGTCGTCGAGATCGGCCGCCCTTTCCATTTCCGCAATGAACGAATGCGAGGTGTTCTGCACCTCGCGCATGACGCGTCCCGCTTGGCGCATCATCTTCGGCAACTGGTCGGGCCCGAAGAGCAAGAGTGCCAGGACCGAGACGACCATGATATCGGGGACCGAAAACATCGTCTTCTATCGTTCCCGGCCCGGCCCGCCGCCGCCTGGGCAAAGAAGGTCCTCCTCCCGCAGCCGTGCAAGCAGACCGGTCCGCCGTGAAGATTATCTACACGCGTGGCAACCGTACCGAGACGCTTGCTTCGCTCGCGACGCTGCGAAAGATCCTCAACAGGTTCGTGGCACACCGCGTCTTCTACGAGATCTCCAGTCGCAGCAAACGCGGCCACGAGTTCTTTTCAGCAAAAAACATCTTCGTGGTCGGATTGATCGAAGTCACCAACTACGAGCATCTGAAGATTCTGATCTTTGACGCACATCATCAATCGCACTCGATCGAGATACTGAATCCTCAGACGATGCGCATCTACGACGAGATGCCGGGACGCGGATTCGCCGTGTCGTTCATCACCGAAAGCGAAAACGGCGTCGAGACGCGCTGCTACATTCGCGACGAAGGCGAAGACGAAGCCGCGATCAAGGAACAGACGGCGCTCGAAAAGATCACGCTTCCGCAGCTCTTCGAATATTTGGAAGAGTTGACGACGGTCGAGACCACCAAGTTTTAAGCGCTCGACGCATCCATTAGGGAATCGATTCGTCCGTCATCAGACAATAAAGGTTTTGCATGCTGTGCAAGGCGTGCGGCGTCGCATACGAGACGCTGATCGGAGCGACGCGTATCTCCTTAAGCGGCATACCCTTGAACCCAGCGTCGATCGGCCGCATATCGTACGGGCGCCCCGGCGCGAGAGGGTCGATATCCGGTCCTTGCCCCCACGGTATCTCACGTTGGCGCCCGTCTTGCGCGACGAGCGTAATACCAAAACCGACGTCGGCGGAATCGGGCTCGCTGCTTGTGACGCGGAAATACACGATCGTCTGCAGAGCGTTCGTTTTGAACGATACGACGACGTGGTCGCATTTGAACGTTCCATGCAACGGCCGCGCGGCGGCAGCGTGCGTGACGGCGACGGCGGCATGCATCAAAGCTTCAGAATCACTTCGTTAACGTCGCCCGGATTGATCTTCATCTGCGCGAGAATTCCAGGATGACGAATCGCGTCGGCCGCGATGCCGAAGGCCAGATGCTTCGGCTTGAACGATTCCCCTTCATTGACGCGTTTGGCCGCTTCGTTCCACGCGTTGAATCCCTCGCGGCTGAGCCACACGCTTCGCGAACCGTCGGGTAATTTGAAGGCGAGCGTATTAAAACGAAGCATCGCAGGACGTTCGCCGGCCGGAAGATTGGGCTCGGCGACGCGCGAGGCGATGAAGCGCGTTTCCGCCTCTTCGGGCACGTAATTTTCGAGCTTTTCGCGCGGCACCACCTCGTGCAGCGCCTCGCCGACGTACGGGTCGTCCAAGAGCGCCAGCAGCAGCGTGCGGATCGTGATGAACGGTTCGCGCGAGGTCACCGCGATCTGCGCCGCGCGCCGCATCAACGCCAGAATCTCCTCGGAGAGGTAGATCGGTTCGTGCGCCGTCTCGCTCATAGACGGCGGGTTCATGCGAGCAAGCGCGAACCCTGCCGTGGCATGCTCGTCGTGGATATCGTCACGCTCTTTCCGGAAGTCTTCGCGCCCTTCGTCGGGCTCTCGATCGTCGGGCGCGCCGTGGAAGCGGGCCTCACCGACGTGCGCTATCACCACTTGCTCGACGCGCTTTCGGGCAGCGAACGGGCCGACGATTCGCCCTACGGCGGCGGAGCCGGCATGGTACTGCGGGCGGAGCCGATCGCCCGGGTGCTGGACGAGATCATTGCCGCCGCACCGCCGGACGAGCGCCGCGTCATCGTCATGCCGACGCCGGCGGGCCGCCGGTTCCAGCAGAGCGACGCCCAACGCTTTGCGGCCCTGGATCGGCTGATCATCGTCTGCGGGCACTACGAGGGCATCGACGAGCGGATTGCCGAGCTCTATCCGCTCGAAGAACTCTCCCTTGGGGACTTCGTGTTAACGGGGGGCGAGCTGCCGGCCCTTGCCTTCATGGATGCGACGGTTCGCTTGCTCGAAGGGGCGATCGCGGCCGAGTCCTCGCAAGAGGAATCCTTCTCCGAGGGCCTTCTGGATTATCCGGCCTACACCCGGCCGCCGGTCTTCCGGGGGGTGGAAGTTCCCGAGGTGCTGCTCTCGGGCGATCATGCCAAGATCAAGGCATGGCGGCGCGAACAATCGCGTCTTCGTACGCAACAGCGTCGCAAGGACTTGCTGGAGTAGCGCCGCCTGTGCTATATTGCCGAGGTTGTCGCGCCGGGTCCCCCGCGCGTCTATTCGTTCGCCATCCGCCATCGAGAGATCGCCATGAACGTCATCGACGTCCTCAATAAAGAACAACTCAAGGATACCGTCCCGGATTTCCGTCCCGGAGACACGGTCAAGGTTTACTCGAAGGTCGTTGAAGGCGGCAAGGAACGCATTCAGATGTTCGAAGGCGTCGTCACCGTTCGCAAGGGCGGCGGCGCGCACGAATCGATCACGGTGCGTCGCGTTGCGCACGGCGTCGGCGTCGAGAAGGCCTTTCTCCTCAACAGCCCGCGCGTCGATCGCATCGAAGTCAGCAAACGCGGCATCGTTCGCCGCAGCCGCCTCTACTACTTGAGCGATAAGATCGGTAAGGCCGCGCGCATCAAGGAAAAGAAGGCGACCAAAGCCTAGGGTCGCGTACCCTGACGCCGCTGCAGCTCGTGGGGCTGGTCGCGGTTTTCGCGGTCGCCCGCGTGATTCTGAGTATCAAACCCTTTACGGCCGACGACGGAGAGTCGTCGGCCGTTGCCGTCGTTCGCGACTATCTCGACGCCTTTATCGTGGCCGGTCTGGCGGCGATGCTGCTGGTGACGTTCGTCGTACGGACGTTCTACATTCCCTCGATTTCGATGATTCCGACGCTGCAGGTTCGCGACGTGCTGCTCGTCGACGAACTCCACTACCGCATCGCGCAGCCGGCCTTCGGCGACATCGCCGTCTTTAAGGCCCCCGTGCCTTCGGGCGGCGACGATTTCATCAAACGGGTCATCGGCGTCCCCGGTGACACCATCTCCATTCACGGCGGTATCGTCTACCGCAACGGCCGGGCGCTGCTCGAACCCTACGAGAATCAGCCGCCGAATTATGACTTGGAGATCAAGAATTACGGAATCTACGTCAACGGAATGCGGCTCGACACGCGATCGGCCAACATTCCTCCCAAACGCGACTGGGCAAGTCCTAACCGTATTCCGGCAGGCTTCTTCTTTATGCTCGGCGACAATCGCAATTATTCCGACGATTCGCACGTCTGGGGCTTCGCTCAGTGGCGCGGACGGTTCGCGAGCGGCCCGCTCGCGAATACCCCCGCAAAGGCGTCGTTCGCCGGTCGCGCTTTCATGATCTTTTGGCCGCTCTCGCGTGTGCGGATTCTGCAATAGAACTTGACTAGGAACACATGACTCCAATCGAACTCTTAGAAATCGTCGCGGTCATCGCGATTCTGCGCGTGGTGCTCTCGCTCAAACCGGTAACGGCTGCATCGGGCGGCCGCACGACGGTCGTCGCTCGCGAGTATCTCGACCCGTTCATCTACGCGGGTATCGCGGCGTGGCTCCTGATCACGTTTATCGCGCGCACGTACTATATTCCGTCGGCATCGATGGTCCCGACGCTCGAAGTGCACGACGTGCTGCTGGTCGATAAAATCGAATACCGCTTTCGCAAACCGGGCGAAGGCGACATCGTCGTCTTCCCGCCGCCCGTGCACACCCCCGACGATTTCATCAAACGCGTGATCGGCCTTCCCGGCGATCGCTTGAGCATCAAGAACGGCACCGTGTACGTCAACGGCGTCGCCCTCAAGGAACCGTACATCGCGCAGCCCCCCTCTTACGATCTGCAGATTCGCAACTACAACATCTACGTAAACGAAGGCTTTGGCTGGCATCCGCTCGATCCGTCACAAGCGAACATTCCCCCCAAGCGCATGTGGACGTCGCCCGATACGATTCCGCCGCATTGCTATTTCATGATGGGCGACAATCGCAACGATTCCGACGACTCGCACATGTGGGGCTTCGCGCAGTTTTCGGGAGACTTTGCAACCGGAGAGCGCGCGGGTAAACCCGCCGGCTTTACCGGACGCGCCATCTTGATCTTCTGGCCGCTCTCACAAGCCAAGATTTTGTAACATGAAACTGCGCTCGTTCGCGGGCTTAGTTCTTCAAGTGGCCATCTTGGTCGCCCTGATCGCGGCATTCTTCATGCGCACGCCGCAGGTGAGCGGCCCTTCGATGGAACCGCGCATCGTTTCGGGCGAGATCGTGCTGATCAACACGCTGGCCTATCGTTTCCAACCCCCGCAGCGGGGCCAGATCGTCGCCTTCAGGCACGCCGACAACGGAACGGCGGAACTCTACATCAAGCGCGTGATCGGACTTCCCGGCGACCGCGTGCGCATCGACCGCGGAACCGTCTATGTCGACGGCGCTGCGTTGAGCGAGCCGTACGTGCGCTTCCCCGACACGCGTAGCTTTCCCGAAGTCACGGTTCCGCCGGCAGAGCTCTACGTGCTCGGCGACAATCGCGCTAATAGCGAAGATTCGCGCTTTTTTGGGCCGGTTCCGGAAACGGCGCTGGTCGGACGCGCGCTCGCCGGCATCTGGCCCATAAAGGATCTCGGAGCGTTATGAACGCCGATCTGCAGCGCGCCGTGCAATGGTACCCGGGCCATATGGTGCGCGCTATGCGCAAGATGGCCGAGTACGTCAAACTCGTCGACCTCGTCATCGAGGTGATCGACGCGCGCGCGCCGCGTAGCGACGCGAATCCCATGCTCGATGCCATGATCGGCTCGCGCGCCCGCCTGACGATTCTCAATCGCGACGATCTCGCCGATCCGCAGATTACGGCGGCGTGGCTCGATGATTTTAAACGCCGCGAGCGCATGGTGATCGCCGTCGAAGGGCGCCAGCAACAGAGCGTGGGGCGCATCTTGCAGGCGGTCAAGACGGTAGCCAACGCACGGACCGGCATGACGCGCGCGATTATCGTAGGCTTGCCGAATTCCGGCAAATCTTCGATCATCAATGGATTGCTCAAGCGGGCGGCCGCCAAGACGGAAGATCGTGCAGGCGTGACGCGGCAACTACAATGGTTTCGTCTTTCGCCGACCATCGAATTGATGGATTCGCCCGGCATCTTGGTGCCGAAGATCGAGACGCCGGAATCGCAATGGAAGCTCGCGATGATCGGCGCGGTTCCGCGGGAGCGCTACGATCCCGAAGAAGTTTCGGCGCGCTTTCATGCGTGGCTGCTCGAGGCAAGCAACGGACGCACGAACGTTCCCGATCTCGAAAGTTTTGCGCGCTCGCGCGGGTTCGTTCGGCGCGGCGGCGAGGTCGATTACCATAACGCGGCGCAATCGTACGTCCGGGCCTTCAACGAAGGCGCGTTCGGCCGATTGAGTTTAGAGAGACCGTGACGACCAAACTCGAGAAATCCAAGAAAGCGCGCAACGCCTACGAGCGCGAACGCCGGCGGCTCCACCGTCTGCACCGCTACGAAAACGCGGCGCGCGAAAAAGGCTACGTCTACCTCGGCGGCGTCGACGAAGCGGGACGCGGACCGCTCGCGGGCCCCGTCGTGGCCGCGTGCGTCGTGGCGCACGAACCGCTGATGATCAAAGGGCTCAACGATTCAAAACAGGTGCGCGCAGACGTGCGCGAGGCACTCTACGACGAGATTCGCACGTGTGCTGCAGGATGGGGCATCGGTCTCGCCAGCGTCGAGGAGATCAATCGGCTGAACATCTATTGGGCGAGCGTGCTCGCCATGGAGCGCGCGATCGCCGCGCTCACGTGTCCTCCGCCGGAGTATCTGTTCACCGACGCAGTGCGCATCAAGTCATTTCCAGGCCCGCAAGAGCCGCTCATCAAGGGCGACGCCATCTGCGCCGTAGTCTCGGCCGCGTCGATCCTTGCGAAGGTGCATCGCGACCGGCTGCTGGTCGAACTGCACGAAGCCGATCCCCGCTACGGCTTCAACGAGCACAAAGGGTACGGCACGCCGATGCACATCGAAGCCCTCAAGCAGCACGGGCCGAGCATCCACCACCGCTCGGCCTGGTGGCGGGTGCGCGATGCTCAGCTCGAACTCTTGTTCGACGGCGAGGAGCGCGCAGAGGCGCCGTATGAGCACGAGCAGCAAGGGGCGCCGGGGTGAGGATGCCGCGGCCGCGTTTCTCGAGCGCCACGGGTACCGGATCCTGGCGCGCAACTACCGCACCCCGGACGGCGAAGCGGATCTCATCTGCCTGGAGGCCGGCTTCCTCGTGATCGTCGAGGTCAAGCGGCGCGATAGGCGTACCTTCGGGTCCGCGCTCGCGGCGGTGGATTGCCGGAAGCAGACGAAACTTCGCCGCATTGCTGCAGACGTTGGGCAGATCGTCGCGCCCGGCCGGCGAATCCGCTTCGATGTCGTCGCGATAGACGGTAATCGCTTGGCCCTGCATCGAAACGCCTTCTGAAAGCTATGGAAGTTAGCGGCTAGTGGAATCGCTCCAAGGACGGACGCTCGGCGGCCGGTACGAGATCATCGAACTGATCGGTCGCGGTGGAACGGCAGATACCTATCGCGCCGTCGACAAGACTTTGCATCGCGACGTGGCGGTCAAGGTGCTCATCGAGCGCTCCGACGAAACGAACGCCCGCCTGCTGATGGAAGCGCGCGCGATGGCGCGGTTGAACCACCCGAACATCGTCGCGGTCTACGACGCGGGCGAAGATAACGGCATCTCGCACATCGTCATGGAGCTCGTGCGCGGCAAGACGCTCTCGCAACTCGAAGGCGGCGAGCTCGGCTATCGCCAGGCGCTCGGCTACATTCTCGAAGTGCTCGAAGCGCTCGACTACGCCAATTCTCAAGGCATCATCCATCGCGACATCAAGCCGTCGAACATCATGATCGTCGAAGACGGCAAACACACGAAGCTCACCGACTTCGGGCTGGCGCGCCGCGCGAGCGAGGTGACGCAGACGACCCGCACGGGGCAAATCGTCGGAACGATCTCGTATCTCGCGCCGGAACGCTTCTTGAGTAAGCCCGCCGACGCGCGCAGCGACCTCTACTCCGTCGGCATCGTCATGTACGAAATCTTCACCGGCACGTTGCCGTTCCGCAACGATCGCGACGACATCGTCGCAACCATGTACTCGCACGTGCACGATCTTCCGACCCCTCCGCGCGAGATCAACCGCAACATTCCCGAACCGCTCGAAACGATCGTCATGCGTGCGATCGAAAAGGACCCGGGGCGGCGCTACCAGAGCGCGCGCGAGTTCATGGCCGAAATTCAGACGCTGCTCGGACCGAGTCCGGCGCCCGCTCATGCGGCAGCCGCGACGCCGCCGGAAAGCAAAACGCTCAAAACGTTTACACCGTCTGCAAAGACGACCGATCCCACGCTTCGTCAAGCGCTCGATCGCGCGCTTGCGAGTTCGCGCAATCGTACCGACGCGTTGGAAAACGTTCTCAAGGGCATGATTGCGACGCGGCGCCGCGACTACGACGAAGCCAAAGACGCCTACATCGCCGCCATGCACGAACTCTCCGTGAGCAACAACGAGTCCGAATACGCCAAGACGGCATTGAAGTACGCGACGATGATCTTACAGAAAGCGGCGGACGGACGGCGGGAGCGCAACGAGTTGCGCGATGCGATCAACCGCTTGAACGAAGCCCTGCGCATCTTTCACGATTACGGGTTGCACGAACAGTACGCCCATGCGGAATACACGATCAACGCACTCGAGCGTACCGCTATAGGAATCGTCTTTTAACTAAAACATGTCGAAGACAAGTCAACCCGAGCTTCGGCGCTCCGTCACGCCCTGGGGTTCGTTTTCCTGGGGCTATTCCGACGTGGGCGCCGACATCTTCGTCGGTCTCGGCCTCGTGCTCGGTGCGGCAGCCGGTGCCTCCAACGTCGCCTTCCTCTTCGCCGGCATCGTCTATGTCTGTATCGGCCTCGCCTATACGGAGCTAGCCGCGACCTATCCCGTCGCCGGCGGCGGGCAGTACTTCGTCCTGCGAGGTTTGGGCGATATCTTCGGATTCATCGCCGGCTGGGCGGTGCTGCTCGATTTCACGATCGACATCGCGCTCTTCGCATGGAGCTGCGTCGATTACTTGAGCGAACTGCTGCCGGTTCTCAACAACGCTCCGCACCCGTGGGCGCACTTTATCGTGGTGCTCGGCTTAATGATCGGCCTGTGCACGCTCAACTTCATCGGCGTCCGCGAATCGACCGCGTTCAACGGGTTCGTGAGCGGCCTCGACATCATCAGCGAAACGGCGATTCTCACCCTGGGCTTTCTTTTTGCATTTTCGCCGCATCTGCTCGTGCACACGATGCAAACGAGTTGGCCCACGCCCTTCGAATTCATGAAGGGCATATCGCTCGCAATCGTGTCGTTCGTCGGGTTGGAATCGATCTCACAAGCGGCCGAAGAGACGCAGCGACCGGCGTCGATCATTCCCCGAACCTCGACGGCGCTGATTCTAACGATTCTCATCTTCGCGCTCTCGTATGCGAACCTGGCGCTGGGCATGCACACGTGGCATCCCATTCCGCTCGACGCGCACGGGCATCCGCAAATGCTCTGGCAGTGGCTGGGTAATACCGACAACAACGGTAAGGCCGTGGCGTTGATCGCGAAGCAGGTTCCGTATTGGGGTGCGATCGCGGCGTTTTACGTGCCGGTGCTCGGCGCCATCCTGCTGTTGATTTCTTCGAACTCGGGCGTCTTCGGAAGTTCGCGCATCGCCTACGCGATGTCGAAGGGCGGCCTATTGCCGTCGATCTTCGAACGCGTGCATCCCCGCTTTAGAACGCCGACGGTCTCGCTGCTGGTCTTCACGTCCGTTTCGATTCTCGAACTGATCTTCGCTGCGTTGCCGTCGCTCGACCCGAACATGGCCGCGCTCTACGCGCGCCTGTTCAACGGCGAGAGCGGCATCGATTTTCTCGGCGACCTCTACGCATTCGGCGCCGCAACTAGCTATTCGTTCGTCTTCATCGCGCTCATCGCGCTACGGCTCACGGACCCGCTGAGCCCGCGCAAGTTCAAGATTCCGCTCAACATTCCGGTAAATTTCCGTGGGGAACGCGCCGAATTCCCGGTCATCGCGGTTCTTGGTTTCATCGGCATCGTGGCGATTCTGGTTTTCACGATGATCACGCATCCGATCGGCCGAATCGCGGGGCCGTCGTGGATCGTGCTGGGCCTGATCCTGTACTTCATCTACCGCAAGCGCAAAGGGTTGCCGCTGCTGCATTCGCATAAGCGCGACTGGCGCAACGAGCAGCTCGAGATTCTTCGCCGCGCCGGCGAACTGGAACTGATGGACGAATACGCCGCCAACCTGAAAGCAAGCGACGAGCGTCGCGCGAAAGCGGCCGTCTGATGCTGATCGCGCGCGGCATACTATCGCTGGCCATGGTCGTTATCGGTTCGATGATCGTCGTTCGCATGTTCTATTTTCCGCTCGCACAGTCGTTCGTCGGCATCGTGCTCGGAGGGGCGATGATGGTGCTGGGCGCGATTCGGCTGCGCCAAGTACGCGAGGCGATGCGCCGATGATCTATCACAACGATGCAGTGACCATCACGGTGGCCGGCGTCGTTATAGCCGCCGTTATTATGGTGGCCATCGTCGCGACGCTCTGGTGGATGCTCCATCCGCCCGCTTCGTTCGTCCAGAAACTCGCGCGCGAAGCGGAAACGGAACTCGAGCGCATGGTGGGCTCGGTCGTGGTCGTCTTCTCGCAGGAAATCGAGTCGAACCACATGATGGCGCTGGCCGCGAAACTGGCCAGCGGCGAGAAATCCGAACTGCTCGCGATCTACGTGATCGAGGTGCCGTACACGCTGCCGCCCGACGCAGCCATGCCGGTCGAAGAGCGCGCCGCCCTGGACGCCCTGGGCGCCGCCGAAACGATTGCTACCAATACCGACGTTTCCGTACGGACCGACATAATCAAGGCGCGTTCGACCAAGCAGGCGGTACTCGACCTGGCCAAGCGCGAAAAGGCCAATCTGATCGTTCTCGGCTCGTTCCGCGAAGGCAAGTATAGCGGTGCGCCGCTGGGACGAACCATCGAGGAGATTGCGGCGGACGCCAAGTGCGACGTCTTGATCGGTGTAGAGGGCAAACACGGGACCTTGCTCTACGAAGAGCCGGGATCGCCCGCAAGCCCGTAGCTTAATGGAGGATATATGCACATCTCACGCCCCCGGCTCCTGATGCTCGCGGCATCGCTGCTCGCCGTAGCCTTGCCCGTCGCTACCAGCGCCGCGCAGAGTGCCCCGGCGATCGCCGCCTTCAACGCGGCTTTCGCAAAGACGACGAGTTTCACGTATAAACTTCGCTCGCACGAAGTAAAGGGCAGTTCGGTCCAAGACCGCGTGTACGATTACTGGTTCATGAAGCCACACTTTGCGAAGACGCTCATCGAATCGGGCGACGGCAAAGGTTCCGGCGGCGTGTGGACCGGCGGCGATCAAGTCAGCGGACATCAAGGCGGCTTCTTGTCGGGAATTCACTTGAAAGTCGGGCTGCACGACGGGCGCGCCGTGTCGCTGCGGGGATACACGATCCCCGATGGCCTCCCGCAGAACATCGTCGCCACGTACACGAGCGTCAAAGGCGACTTGAAAGAGTTCCACAACGCCGGCATGATCGACGGTGCGCAAACCGACATGCTCGATCTGAAGGTCGCCGATCCCGCCGCCAACAGCGGTATCAGCGAACAGCGCCTGTATCTTTCGCAGAAAACGCACTTCCCCGTTCGCCAAATTCTGTTTGCCGGAAGCACCGTGGTGCTCGATCAATCGTTCCTCAATTGGAACCTCGACGCGCACCTCTCACAAGGCGACTTCCCCTTCTAATACGCGCCGCGATGTCATCCTGAGCCCTTCGACTCGCTTCGCTCGCTCAGGGCTCGGGATGACAACGCGAAGTCAAAGGATCGCTGGAGTACTTGGGCGATCCTTTTTGTATGCATCCGCCCTTGAATGTAGTTTTCCAAAATACCGCGCGGCGCGTCAGGTACGCGCCAAGTAACGCTTCCGCAGCTCGTCGAGCACCACGGCGAGTAAGATCACGACGCCGAGCACGACCTTCTGCAGGTACGAATCGACATGAATCAAGTTCATCGCGTTATACAATAACCCGATGAGCAGCGCGCCGAAAAACGTGCCGATGATGGATCCCGAGCCGCCCATCAAGCTCGTACCGCCCACGACGACCGCCGCGATTGCTTCCAGCAACTCATCGCCCGTGCCGGTTTGCGGCGAGCCCGAAGAGAAGAGTGCCATGTAGAGAAATCCGACGACCGCCGCGCACATGCCGCTGATCACGTACACGAGCGTCTTTACGCGCGCGACGTTCACGCCGGCCAGTCGCGCCGCTTCTTCGTTTCCGCCGAGCGCAAAAACATAGCGTCCGAAACGCGTGCGCATCAAGAGGATCGACGCGATCACGATCACTACGATCATCCAGATGACGGGCATCGGAATGCTCGGCAGGTGCAGTAGATTCGTCACGGGTTTGAGGAACGAGCCATAGCCGACGCCGCCGAACGCATCGGATTTAAGCGCGACGGGACGCCCGCGCGAGATAATGTACGAAAGGCCGAGCGTCACTTCGAGCATCGCAAATGTCGTGATAAACGGCGGCAGATTCAGCTTGACGACGGGAAGCGCGTTGACGTAGCCGGCTGCCGCACCGACCGCAAGCCCGACGACCAGCGTCACGACGAGCAGCGGCAGACCGCCGAACGGTAGTGCGTTCGCTATTGTCGCCATGATTACGCCCGTCATGGAGACGAGCGAACCGATCGAAAGGTCGATGCCTGCGGTGATAATGACGAACGTCTGGCCGACGCCGAGAATGCAGTTGTAGGTGATCTGCCGTAACACTTGCACGATGTTGCCAGGCTGCAAGAAGGCACCGTGCGCGGCAACATTCACCCCAGCCATCATGACGATCACGACGACGATAGCCGCGCCGATGCGCAGCCAATAGTTGTTTAGGACCGCCTTCATGCCGCCGCCGTCCCGGTCGCCGCCGCAATTACGGCATCAGGCGTCGCTTCGGCCCGTGAAAATTCTTGAGCGATCGTTCCGCCGCGAATGGCGAGAACGCGATGCGACATGCCGAGCACTTCGGGCAGTTCGCTCGATACCATGACGATGGCGGCTCCGTTCTTGAGCAGGTTGAGCATGAGGTGATAAATTTCGGCCTTCGCACCGACGTCGATGCCGCGGGTCGGCTCGTCGAAGAGCAAGACTTTCGCTTTTCCTATCAGCCATTTTGCGAGCACGACTTTTTGTTGATTGCCGCCCGAGAGATTGCGCACGCGCTGTTCCGGGCTTGGCGTGCGAATGCGCAACTCCTCGATCAGCGAATCGGCCGTCGCGGTTTCTTTGTTCTCGTCGATCAGCATATCGCGATTCACGAACTGCGCCAGGTGCGCGAGCGTGATATTTTCGCGTACGCTCATGCCGAGCACGAGGCCCTGTCCCTTGCGATCCTCGGTGATAAACGCAATGCCTGCGGCAATCGCGTCGCCCGGAGCTCCCACGCGCACGGCCTCGCCGGCCACGCGAATCGTGCCGGAATCGGGCACGTCAGCTCCGGCGATCGCCCGCGATATCTCGGTACGTCCGGCACCCACCAATCCGGCCAAACCGACGATCTCGCCCGCCCGTACCGAAAACGAAACGTCGTTGACGGCGGGACGGCGCACGAGATGCGAGACCTCGAGCATCACCGGAGCGCCTTCCGGCACCGGCGGAAGTTCGGGGAAGTGCGCGTCGAGCGGCCGCCCGACCATCGCGCGGATAATGTCGTTCGGCGGAAAATCGGCAACCGCACGCGTTTCGATTACGCTGCCGTCGCGCAGCACCGTCACCCGATCCGCGATGCGCGGAAGTTCTTCCATGCGGTGGGAGATATAAATGATGCCGGCGCCGCCTTTTTTCAAGCGCTCGATGATCGCGAAGAGCGCATCGATCTCGCGTTCGGTGAGGGCGGCGGTCGGTTCGTCCATCACGATGATGCGCGCGCGCCGCGAGAGCGCTTTTGCGATCTCGATGAGCTGCTGCGCGCCGACGGAAAGGCGCGAAATCGGCACATCGAGCGGAAGCTGCATGCCGAGTTCGTCGACGATGGCGCGCGCGCGCTCGCCGGAAGCGCGCTCGTCGATGAAGACGCCGCGCTGCGGCTCGTTGCCGAGCACGATGTTTTCGATGCCCGTCATCTGCGGAACGAGATTGAGTTCCTGATAGATCATCCCGATGCCGAGCGCCTCGGCATCGTGCGGCGAAGCGATCGACACCTCGTTTCCATCGATCGCGATGCTACCCGCGTCGGCGCGTTGCGCGCCCGCAAGGATCTTCATCAACGTCGATTTTCCGGCGCCGTTCTCGCCGACGAGCGCGAGCACTTCGCCGGCATTGAGCGTCAATGAGACGTCCGAAAGCGCGCGGACACCGGGAAAACTTTTCCCGATGCCGCGCATTTCGAGCAGCGGTTGCGCCAAGCGCTACTGGGCTTTCTTGGCGTCGGCTTGCGTAAAGGAGCCGACGGGAACGTGCACGACCGGCTGCACCTTCTTGCCGGCGAAGTAATCGTGAATCGTCTGGATCGTGAGCTTGCCGATTTGATCGGGATGTTGCACCGCGTCGCCGTACATGTCGCCCGACGCAATTGCGGTGCGCGCTTCAGGCGTCGCGTCGTATCCGACGACGGCGATCTTTCCGTTCAGGCCCGCCGCGCGAATCGCGGTGAGCGCACCGAGTGCGGAGTCGTCGTTGATGCCGAACACGCCTTTGAGATTCTTGTTCGACTGCAAGAGATCGCTCATGTCTTGGTTGGCCTTGTCGCGCTGACCGCCGGCATCGACGTCGGCGACCACGGTAACGCCGGGGCACGTCGATTTCAGCGTCGCGCGAAATCCCTTGACGCGATCCTGCACGCTCGTGACTTCGGGCTCGTCGATGATGGCGACGGTGCCCGTCTTACCGACGGCTTTGCACATCAACTTCGCGGCTTCGGCGCCGCCCTGCACGTTGTCGCTCGCTACGTGCGCGACCACTTTGCCGAGCTTGCTCGTACTCGCGATATCGGCGGTAAAAACGGGAATCTTCGCGCGGTTCGCTTCGGCGATCGCGCTGCCGATGGCGGTCGAGTCGTACGGCGTCAGGACGATCGCATCGACCTTATTCGAAATGAAGTCCTCGACTTGGCTCTGCTGCTTCGCGTTGTCGCGATTAGCGTCGACGACGATCAGTTTGTAGCCGTATTTTTTGGCCTGCGCTTGCATGCCGCTTTCCATATCTTGATAGAATTGCGCCTCGCGGTCCTGAATCGAAACGCCGATCGTTTTGACGGCGCTGCCTTGCGGACCGGGGCTCGATGCGGTCGTGCTGCTCGAACTGCTCGACGTGTTGCTGGAACAGGCGGCCAAAACGGCCGCAGCGAGGACGAGGGCAACCGGGCGAATCTGCTTCAATGCGTTACTCCTGGACATGTTGGTGAGCAGTAATTGTCCACAACGTGCGACGTTACTCTTGTGCAATCTGTGGAGAAGGGGTCCTTTTAACCAAAAGGACCAAGCCGATTACGGCCGCGAGGGTGACAATAGTCCAGATTATGGCCATCGCCTGTGCCCCGTACACGAAGCCGCCGGTGGCGAAGAGCGCCCCGTAGACGGCGGCGAGGCCTAGAACCCAGGCGCCGAGCGAGGCCGCAGGGGAGTCCGGCGAATGGGCAATGCCGGTGAGGGCGCGAATCCGAGCCCAGCCGGGCCCTGGAGGGCGAACCCGGGCATAGAACGCGGCCAGGGTCGCGTCGTCGACGGGCGGGGTCAGGAAGGTCACCGTCAGCCATGCCACGGTCGTCACGCCGACGGTGATCAGCAGCGCCACGGTATCGGGCACCGGATGCCCCATCTTCGCCGCCACGAGGAACGACACGGAGACGACGAACGAGACCGCCATGCCGGCGACTTCGCTCCACGCGTTGATGCGCGACCAATACCAGCGCAGCAAATAGATGAGCCCGGTGCCCGCGCCGATCGTCAGTAAAAATTCGAAGCCCTGTTTCGCCGTGTCAAAGACGAGCGTCAGCGCGACGCCGCAGATCATGAGCACGACGGTGACGATACGGCCGACGAGCACGTAGTGGCGCTCGTCGGCACCCTTGCGCATGAAGCGCCGGTATAAATCGTGCACGAGATACGACGTGCCCCAGTTCAAATGCGTTTCGATCGTACTGCGGTAGGCCGCGAAGATTCCCGCCACCATCAAGCCCGCAAATCCCGACGGGAGAAACACCAGCATCGCGGGATACGCGATGTCGTCGCCGATAAGCGATTTCGGCACCGCAGGAAACGCCGAATGGATGCTGGCGAGCGTCGGGTAGACGATCGTCGAGGCGAGCGCGACAATAATCCAGGGCCACGGACGCAGCGCGTAGTGCATCACTTGAAACGCGAGCGTGCCGAAGAGCGAATCGTTCTCGGTTTTTGCCGAGAGCATGCGCTGCGCGACATAACTGCCGCCGCCGGGCTCGGCACCCGGATACCACACGGACCACCATTGAACGGTGAGCGGAATGATAAAGATTGCGAGCGTTGTCTGCCAATCCTGAAAGCTCGGCAGGATCGAAAGCATACCGGGATGCGCGAGGTGCACCTTCGCAATCGCGCCGGCCAAGCCGCCCACGCCGGGCGCGTGTAAGGCAAAGAAGGCGGCGGCGAACGCACCGGTGATCGTGATGCAGAACTGGATCATGTCGGTGACCATCACGCCCCACAAGCCCGCGGCCGCCGCGAAAATGATCGGCACGAACGCGACGAAGAGCAACGTCTCCCACCGCGGCCAGCCGAAGAGCACTGCAGCGATCTTGACCGCCGCAAGATTGACGGTCGCGATGATGAAACAATTAAAGAAAAAGCCGAGATATACGGCGCGAAAGCCGCGCACGAATGACGCCGCTTTTCCTTCGTAGCGCAGTTCGTAGAATTCAAGATCGGTGAGCACGCCGCTGCGACGCCAGAGCCGCGCGTAAAAGAACACCGTCGCCATGCCGGTCAGAAGAAACGACCACCACACCCAGTTCTCCGCAACGCCGCCTTCGCGAACGAGATTGGTCACCAAGTTGGGCGTGTCGGTGGAAAACGTCGTCGCGACCAGCGAAATGCCGATCAGCCACCACGGCGCCTGCCGTCCCGCGGCAAAGAATTCCGTCGTGTTCTTTCCTGCGCGGCGCGCAAGCACGATCGCCGGCACGAACGTGACGCCGAGCGATACGACGACGATGACCCAGTCCAGTGCGGTCAGGTGCATGTGAACGCCACGGTTCGATCGCCCGCGCGGTAGTTCGTCCAGAAACGCGTTCCGTCGAACGCGAGGCCGCGAGCGTGAAAGGGAATCGTTGCGAGATCCTGCGCGTCACCGCTGCCAAGATCGACGCGCGTCAGCCAGTATTCGCCTTCGTCTTCATCGTCGGTCGTCACGCAATAGGCAAGATCACCGTGGACCGCGATGCCGGCGATGCCGTGCGGCACGCTCCATTCGCGTTCGATGCCGCCCCGCGCATCGAGCAGCAGCAGGCGCTTGTTGTACCACTGGCCCAGCAGCACGCGGCCGCGATAGAGCGCGAGATGCGATCCGCTGTCGTCGGGACACGCCACGTATCCGTCGGCAAAGCCGTGCTGAAGCGAGTAGCGCCGAATGCGGCGAAGGTCGTCCGGCGGTTCGCCGCACGTCATGACCAGTTCACCGTCGCCGTAGGTCAGGCCCCACGGCATGCCCGGCGGCACGATCTCGCCGGTCTTCTTCCACGACTCGACGTCGACGACGTCGATTCGCTGGGTTGCGCGCGACGACACGTACAGCAGCGCGCCGTCGATAGCGACGGCGTGAGGCGCGGGCGAAAGCGATGTTCTACGGTCGATCTCGATGATCGGCTGCAGCATTATAACCTCGTAGGGGCCGCAAATGGCTGGAGCTTACGCGACTGGCTGCGTCATTCATTCTTTTGGCCGGCAGCGAGCGTACCTCTAGCCGTCCTTTGCGTAACGCGGGAGTGATACGCAATCATGCTTGCGCTCTCGTTCTCGGCCGGAATGCTCGGCATCGAAGGCTATGTGGTGCGGGTTGAAGCCGATTCGTCCGCCGGTTCGCCGCATTTCGCGATCATCGGCTTGCCGGACCGGGCGCTCGGGGAAGCGCGCGAGCGCGTTCGCGCCGCCATCTTTCATTCGGGCTTTGCATATCCCGCGGGACGATTACTCGTCAATCTCTCCCCGGCGGACGTGCGCAAGGAGGGACCGGCGTTCGATTTAGCAATCGCGCTAGGCCTTCTTGCGATCGACGAACAGATCGACCGTCTTGCACTCCAACAATTCGTCGCACTCGGCGAACTCGCGCTCGACGGCACGCTGCGCCCGGTCAACGGCATTTTGCCGATGGTCATCGGCGCGCGCAACGCCGGCTTCGCCAAACTGATCTTACCGGAGCGCAACGCCGCGGAAGCCGCGCTGGTCGACGGAATCGAATTGTACGCCGTCGACACGCTCGCATCGGCAGTTGCCGTCGTTTTGGGCAACGGTGAAAAATGGCGGCGGCAGTCGCAAAAGCCCGCATACGAACCGAGCGACGAACGCGTTCACGGTGACCTGAAGGACGTTCGCGGGCAGACCGTCGCCAAACGCGCTCTCGAAATTGCGGCAGCGGGTGGTCATAACGTGCTCTTCGTCGGGCCGCCCGGGTGCGGCAAAACGATGCTCGCGCGACGCCTCCCGTCGATCTTGCCGCCGATGACGCTAGACGAAGCGCTGGAAGTGACGAAAATCTACAGCGTTGCGGGACTGCTCGCGAACCGTAACGGCATCGTGAGCGCAAGGCCGTTTCGCTTCCCGCATCACACGATAAGTCAGACGGCGCTCGTCGGCGGCGGAAGTACGGTGAAACCGGGGGAGATCAGTTTAGCGCACAACGGCGTCTTGTTTCTCGACGAGCTTGCGGAATTCAACCGCTCGGCGATCGAGGTGATGCGGCAACCGCTCGAGGAAGGCACCGTGACGATTGCACGCGCCGCGGGAACGTTCACGTATCCCGCGCGTTTTGCGTTGGTTGCGTCGATGAACCCGTGTCCGTGCGGCTATCGCGGCGTGCGTAACGCAGAATGCCGCTGCGACGACGCGGCGGTTGCAAAATACGTCGGGAAGCTTTCGGGGCCGCTGCTCGACCGCATCGATCTCCAGGTTGAAATCGCGCGCGTGCCGTTCGAGGAGATGGCGCGTCCCGGCGGCGCGGAGACGTCGGCGCGCATTCGCGAAAGGGTCGTCGCCGCTCGTGCGATCGCCCAACAGCGCTTCAGCGGCACCGCGATTGCCGCGAATGCCGAAATCGCGCCGAGCGCCATGCGCACCTACTGCGCGCTCGACGATGCCGCAATGAAGCTGCTCGCGCTCGCAAGCGCCAAACGGCAATTCTCCGCCCGCGCCCTCGATAGAATCGCGCGCGTCGCCCGCACCATTGCCGATTTGGCGTGCTGCGAGCGCATCCAAGCCGAGCACGTCGCCGAAGCGATTCAGTACCGCAGCCTGGAGCGGCTGGGCGGCCGCGCGGCCTAAATTGCCCCTATTGCTGCGACCGTAGTTGACATCTTCCGCAAATTTAGCATCGCGCTTGAGTCTTTCTATCACAACGCCGCTCTAGGGACTCCGGTCACCCGTAACGAAGCAGACAAGCCGCGGCATGATGGATAGTGCCGCTTATCACCGTGCGGCAAGGAGGTTCAAACGGTGTCAGGCCTCAGCATTGCCAACAACCTGTTGGCCAATAGCGTTCTTCTCAATCTCAATCGCAATCAAGAATCCCTACAAGGGGTCGT
>DAIDHQ010000009.1 GCA_027459645.1 Vulcanimicrobiota bacterium | reverse complement strand
TGCACTCCGCACAAGTGGCCAACGAACCGGAGTTGAAAAATGTAACTCCTGAGCGTATCCCCGAGTCCTCGGATCCGGCGCGGACCTAATCGTTAAACGTCAGCCTGTTCGGTGTCAAGACGGCCTTGAAACGGCGCTTACCGAATCCCAAACCGGTGTTGAGAATCATGTAAACCGTACGTGTAGCAAGGAAACGCAACTGCCGACCATTATAGACTCCGCTTCCCGCGCCGAGCAACACTGCGGGAATCACTCCGGGCCAGGTCGTGACTGCCCACGGCCCTCCAACATCCGGCATCCCGGGATTGATCGGTCGGAAGTGCGCCGTGCCCCAAATGATGTAAAGCCCAACGGGCACAATGATCGACCCGTTTAGCGGGCCGAGAATTCGCCAAGTCCACCCCCTTTGGATCCGCTTGAAATTTGGCGCTCTGCGAGCGGACCCGCCCATCGTAGCCACAGGGGGGGCGGCATGCGCCAGGCAAGCGCGCCGGCAATGAGCGCAACAGATCCTAAGAGCACGAAGAATGGGCCTAAGTAAATGGGAATTTCACAATTGAAATACATCGGCAATCGGCGGCTTCCGGGTCTGAACGGGCCAAAGCCAAACCTACGGCATGGTCATTTTGGACCATGCTGCGCGGTTGTTGGGCCGCCTCACCTCAAAGAGCCTGGCTGTTGGCCCAAGAGAGAGTTTATTGGACCTAACCAACGCAACCTGTGCGGATAGCATCAAGTGTCAACGCCTACCTGAAGCTCTTCGCGCAAAGCCCGCCATTTTTCACGCGCGGCGGCCGCAATCCGCTCGTAAACCTCGGCTGGACCAATGTTAATGCCTTTGAACATGTGCGCGAACACCTGTGTGATCTGCGACGCGAGCTCCGACGTTGATGATGCCTTAGCAACTAATGGAATAATGCGGTCGACCTCGGGCGAATACTCGTTTCCAGGATTTTCTTCGATCAGCAGATCGATTGGATCCACTTCGTCGAGGTACCGCAGGAACCACGCACGATATTGGGCGTATAGCCTTTGAATTTTTTCGTTTTCAGCCGACATCGCAAACCTGCCCCGATAGCGTTCACGATCTGCTTCGCCTGACTTCATCCCGCCGAGCGTTCAGCGAGGCCTTGCCGATCGTCCTTCATTTGTCCGTCGAAAGGCTAGGGCCTAAAATCGCCACGGATCTTGCACGTCCGGACCTCCATCCAGTTCATGCCATTGGCGCGGTCGTGCCGCTATTACGAAACTCTCGACGTCCGACGCTTGGATTAGGTCATCTGGGGCCCATGTCTTCCATCGGTATCTTCGCAACGATGCCGACAAGAACTACTTTGACCCAGACGCATTCCGTCGTGAGTATGCGGCCCAGATCGAGCGGGATAAACCAGAAGCTCTCTAAGGCGCAGGCCTTATTCATCGTCCTTCGCCGCGGCAACGAGGTCGGCCGGGAGTTCGGGAAGTACCAGTTTTAGCTCCGGCGCCGTAAAGTCGAAGGCGTGAGCCGCCGAAGTATTCCAGCGCATCGCGTTTATCGCCGCAACGTGTACCTTGAAGAATGCTACAACAGCAGAAAGCTGGCGTTCGGACCACCCTGTCGCGCGCGCGTGCGCAAGGTTCTGGGGTATGACGTGCTCCATGTAGTGCCCCTCATACGCAAGCACCTCCAACACGCGCGGCAGAAAGTAATTGAAATCTGCAGCAGTTCCTAGCGTCGTAACGGCTTTGGTAAGAATAAAGGCAATGTCATCCAGCGAAAGTTCGCGAAGCGGCGTGGACGTAATGTAGCGGGCATCGTTTTCAGTGAAGCAATGCGCACAATACCGCAAAGGCTCCGTCAGGCGGTTCACCTCGAAGGCAGCATACAGCTCTTCAATCGCGGCGAGCAACGGCACTCCGTGCTCTGTATGGAACGCGCGGTCGTGCGGTTCGCCTTCCAACGTTACAGGAAACCGATCAACCGTGCGCCGATCCAACTCTTCGTTGCTCACGTCGGCGCATTTTCTCGTGATGCCGTTCGTTTCCCGGGCGAACGCAGCTCGCGGGTTCAACCCTATTTTAATCTCGTATGAGTAGAGGGCGCCGGACTCGGCAACGGATCAAGCCGCTCTTTCGACCAGGGCCATGCAAATATCGAGGTTTGCAGAGCATTCACCAACTTCATGAACCGATCCGTCTCTGGGTCGCGTAAATCGGCCTCAAATGGCAGCCCTGCCGTACCTAGAGTACCGACAACGGTAACGACGCCGCAGCGCATAACGGCCACCGTATCTAATGGCCCGTCCATATATGGCATCGGCGTCTCGCGCAGGCGGATCGAGTAAAAGTCCCAGTCCCGTAGCGTACTGACCACCTTGGAAAACAAGCGCGACCCATCTGTCGCGTCGTAGTTTCCCGCCATCGGTGTCCTCGATGTACTGCTGAAGAACATCACGCCGTTGCGGGACACCTGGAAACGATAACGCGGACCTGCGACGCCATCCATATGCACGGACACTGTCGTTATATCGCTGTAATCTGGCACGCGCCCCTTCCCACAACTCGCCAGCGACGGGCATGATGCGGCGCATGCAATGACAAGCACACAGAGTAGCGTTCGTATTCGAAAAGCCATCGTCACCTTTGCCGGAAACATCCCAGTTATCGGGAAGCATCGCGCTTTGCGGGCACGTTGTGACTCTCCTCACGCTGCCACTACCTGGCCGGTTCCCTGAGCGACTGTGCCGGCACCTCGAACCGCGCGGGCGTCGGCCCCATCTGTAACTCCAGACGCGCCGCCGCGGTAGGGTGAACGGGAATCGCCGTTAAGGAGTCGTGATGACAGTAAAAGGCGCGACATTTTGGTTGATCGCCAACCCCCTCGTTCTGGCGTCGGTCTTTCTGCCGGCGGGAACGTTGGCGTATTGGCAAGGGTGGCTCTTCATCGCCGTGACCGGCCTCTGCAGCGGTCTGACGTTCCTCTATCTCGCGAAGAACGCGCCCGAGTTACTGAAGCGCCGTCTGCGGGGGCCGATGGAGGAGGCGCGCGGCTCGCAGAAAGTCATCGCGACGGCGATGTATCTCTGCATCTTCGCAAGTGTCGTGCTTTCCGCGCTCGATCATCGCTTCGGCTGGACCGGAAACGTTCCGCTGCTCGTGGTCGCCGGTAATCTGCTCGTCGCCGCCGGGATGTATCTCTATTTTCTCGTCTATCGAGCGAATCAGTTTGCTGCCGCAACGGTAGAGATTCTCGACAACCAGCGGGTCATCTCCACCGGGCCGTACGGAGTCGTCCGCCACCCGCTGTACGTCGCGTTGCTCACCGTGGCGTTCGGCATTCCGCTCGCACTCGAATCGCTGTGGGGGCTGATCTTCGCTGTGCCGCTCGTTCCGCTCGTGGTGTGGCGATTACTCGATGAAGAAGCCCTTCTCGTGAACGACCTAAGTGGCTATTCCGCGTACCGCGCGCAGACGCGCTGGCGGCTCGTTCCCGGCTTATTCTAAGTCAATCTTATCGTCGGAGAGTGCGTGCCGTAAACGCGACGAAGTACCGGATATGGAAGACGCGACTCGACTAGCCAAAGCCCTGAACGCGCTTACGAAAAGCCCACAGTTCTCGAACAGCAAAGCCCGCGCCGCAGCACGCCAGGAGCCTGCCATCGATTGGCCGGCGACCAAAGCGCTCAACGCCGATTTCAACCCCGACGTGGACGGCTTCGAATCGTTCGTGATGAACGACGGTAGCATCTGCGAATGGCTGCCCGGGCAATTTCGCTACGGTGCGAAAAAGCGCGGCCCTTAACGGGCAGCGCTTATCGCCGCCCGTAAGCGGGCTTCGGCTTTGGCCGCATCGGCGCTGAGTTTGTCGAACACCTCGTACTCGGCCGCCGTCGGGCGCACGTAACCGGTATCGACCTCGGCATTCAAGTAGGCGATGAAGTTGCGCAAGCGAGATTCGTAGAGCAGCGAGCCTTCGTCAGATTGGCGATGCACCAAATCCACGACGCCACCGATCGCCGCATCCAAGCGTTTCGCGGCGGCACTATTGGCAGGCACGCGCGCTCGCGCGGCGAGGGCCTCGTTGACCGTACGATCCAAGTGGTCTTGCAACGCGTGGATTTTCAGGCCCAAGTCGCGCCGGGCCGCAAGATCGGCTGCCGTCGCGGTGCTACGCGGGTCGAGCGTGAGCGTGAGCGGTTGCGAAACGCTCGTTCCGCCATAGGAAAGCGTGACCGTGTAAGTTCCCGGCACGATCTGCGGTCCAAGCAGCGAGTCTTCAAGGCCTCCGCCCGAACCCGAGGGCTCGAAGCCCGTGACTTCGGTTGCGTCCGGATACCGCAGATCCCATTGAAACACGTTCATGCCCGGTTGAATGCCGGTCATCCGTTCGTAAGCGCGCGCACGATCTTCCGTCGGATGATACCGGTCGCTCGGAGGCTGCGGCTTATCGTTACGCGATTTCAGATGAAGCGCAAAGCTGCGCACCACGCTTCCCGCACCGTCTTTGAAGCTCAGCGATACCGGCGTGCTGCCGTTATACGATGGCGGCACGTAAAAGAATACCGTCGCACCGAATGGCGGGTTTTGGCCGTTGCCCAACAACGCCGGAGGGCCGCCGTACATCGATGCACCGTAGGCATGCGTCAGCCACGCGCGCTCCGGCGCATACAGCACGGCCCCGTCAGCAGAAGCCGGCGCGGCTTTCGTGAGCTGTTCCAACAACGCCAGATTGTCCAGCACCCACATGGACCGTCCGTGCGTCGCAATCACCACGTCGCCTTGGCGTTCATTGATGGCGACATCGCGGACTTGCACGTTGGGGAGATTCAGCGTAAGCGGTTGCCAATGCGCCGCGCCGTCGAAGCTTACGAACACCGTGCTCTTCGTGGTCAGGAACATCAGTTGCGGATCGTCGGCGTCTTGCCGCACGGTGAAGAGATACTGATCGTTCGGAAGACCGGCGCCGGCGGGCGTCCACGTCTTGCCGAAGTCCGTTGTCTTATAGATGTAGGGATGGAAGTCGTCGTACTGATAGCGCGACGCCGTAAGATAGGCCGTGCCTTTGTCCGCGTGCGACGGTTCGATCGACGTAATTTCCGCCCATTGCGGCAAAGCGGGCGGCGTGATTGCGGTCCAGGTCGCGCCGTGGTCTCGGGTCAGATGCACCAACCCGTCGGCAGATCCCGCCCACATTTCGTTCGCATCGAGTGGCGAAACGGCGAGCGCAGAAATATACGGATAGATCTCCGCGCTCGATGCGTCGATGTCGATCGGACCACCGGTCGGCGCTTCGCTCGTCTTGTCGTTGCGGGTGAGATCGGGGCTGATCTTCTTCCACGTACGCCCGTAGTCGGTACTGCTCAGCACGAACTGCGCGCCAACCAGCAACTCTTTCGGGTCGGCTGCCGAGAAGATGATCGGATGGGTCCACGCAAGGCGGTCCTCCAACTCGGCGGAGCTTGCGCCTTCGCGATAGAGCGGGTAGGGGCTGACGCTATTGTATTCATCCGTCACGTTGTCGTGACGCATCATGATGCTGTAGTATCCGCTGCCGTAATCGACGTTGGTGTTCCCCGGCTGCGGCGCAATAAAGGTGCTTTCACCGAGCGCGGTGCGCCTCCAGTCGGTCGTCGGGATCATGCCGCTCGATGACGCGCTCGGGCCCTCGAACGAACCCTCGTCTTGCTGCGCGCCATAGATGTTGAACGGAAACGCTTCGTCAAGCGCAACGTGATAGAACTGTGCGGTGAGTTGGTTGTGTTCGCTGCTCCAGGTCTTGCCGCCGTCGGTCGAAACCGTGGCGCCGCCATCGTTGCCTTCCAGCAAGATCTGCGGATTCTTGGGATCGATCCACACGATGTGATTATCGCCGTGCGGCGGCCGCAACAGGCCGAAATGACGCCCGCCGTCGTGCGAGACGAAAAACCGGGCGTTCGGCACGTAAATGGTATTGGGATCGGTCGGGTCGGCATAGATCGACATGTAGTAAAATGCGCGCTGCCGCAACTCCATACTGTCGTTCACGCGCGTCCAGTGGCCGCCGGCGTCAGTGGAACGGAACACGCCGCCGTCTTTGGCTTGCACGATCGCATAGACGATCTTCGGATTGCTTTGCGCAACGCTTACGCCCATGCGCCCAAGCGTGCCCGTTGCAAATCCGGGGTTGTTCGAAATCTTCGTCCAGTGCGCGCCGCCGTCGGTCGTCTTGTAGAGACCGCTGCCGGGGCCGCCGGAATTCAACCCGTACGGGCGGCGATACGCCTGCCACATTGCCGCATAGAGCGTGTTCGGACGCGCGTTATCCATCACCAGATCGATCGCGCCCGTCGCATCGTTAACGTAGAGCACCTTGCGCCAATGGGCGCCGCCGTCGCTCGATTTGAAGATACCGCGCTCGGCGTTATTCGCATACACGTGGCCCATCGAAGCGGCATACACGACGTTTGCATTGCGCGGATCGACGACGATCTTGCCGATCGTGTGCGTGTCGCGCAAGCCCATGAAGCGCCACGTTTTCCCGGCATCGGCCGTCTTGTAGAGACCGTCGCCGGTAATGAACGTGTTGCGGATGTCGCTTTCGCCCGTCCCAGCATAGATGACGTTCGGATTCGACGGGGCCACGGCCAGGGCGCCGATGCTATTGGCCCGCCCGAGTTTACCGTCGGTGATGTTGCTCCACGTCAAGCCGTAGTTGGTCGAGCGCCAGACGCCCCCGTCAACACCGCCGAAGTAAAACGTGAACGGCTTGCCGGGCACCGCATCGACCGCGACGGACCGCCCGCCGATGCCGGGCCCCACATTGCGCCAGTGCAGCGCTTTCATCACCGTCTGCGCGGTCGGTGCAGCGGGCTGCGCTCCGGCGGGAACGGCAACGCTCAATACCAGTGCGGCCAGAGCTGTGACGCGACAAAATCTCCACATGGCAAGGCTGTTAGACGCAAGCAGGGTGGTGCCTTCAGTACCACCCGCCGATCTCTTGCGGCCCGGCGTCTAGCTCGGCGACGAGAGCTTCACGCGCTTGATACATTCCCAGCATGCGAGCCACGTTCTTCGGCGGCGCGCTGCCGACAAGACTTTCGGGACTCGCTGAGCAAAGACGCACATCCATGAACGGCAAGCGGCACGTCGCGCACGAGCAACATGCGCCGTAGCGCGGAGGTCGGCCGCGCGATCGCGACCATCTTTCCGACGTATTCCTATGCGCGTCCGCAACCTTTTGCCGTTATCGGCGATCGAAGCCGCGAATTAGAGGATCTCTACGCCGGCTACGACGCGCGCTATCGCGACGGCGCTGCCGCCGAGCTATTCGAGATTCCGAACGCCGTTCTCTTTGATCGCACCATCTACGTCGTCGACGGCGCAACGTGGGTGCCCCTCTACGAAACCCATCGAGAGCAGGAGCGCGAGTTCAAACGTCTCGCATTCACGCCCGAACTGCTCGCCAACGCGCGGAAGCCGTCCGACCCTGCGAAACGCTATTTGTACATCGGTACCGTCGGTTCCGAAAACTACGCGCATTGGCTCGTCGACGATCTGCCGCGTTCAAAGGCGCTCGACGTGCTCGGTACTGGTGTTACCGTACTGATCGACGGATACTTTCCGGCGATCGATCGCGCGCGGTACGACTCGCTCCTCGCGCTTCAACCTTCCGCGACGATCGGGATCATCGACAAAGCAGCCTGTTATTTCTTCGACCGGCTCTACTACGTGACGCCGCCATCCTATCATCCGTTCCTAAAATCGCCGGAAGCGGTCGCCTGCGTAGCATCGCTTGCCGAACACGATTCGGGCGCACCCCGCCGCCTGTTCGTGCGCCGAGCGGGCCTGTGGCGAAATCTCGCAAACGAAGAGGCGGTCGCGCAAGCACTCGCACCGCTTGGATTCGTCCCCGTCTCACTCGAAAACGTGCCCTTCTCCGAACAACGGCAGCTCTTTTCCAACGCCGAGGCCATCGTCGGCGTTTCCGGAGCGGCGATGGGGAACACGATCTTCGCGCCCTCCGGCATTCCGGTGATCTATCTCGCGGGCGAACGCTTTACCGATCCTTTCTATTGGGATCTGGCGGCAACAAAGCGGCACGGGTACGCCGTGTGCTTCGGAACGCTGGAATACGAACACCGGCCGACGTTTTCGCCTTTTACGTTCTCAGGTGCTCGGATCGACGAGCTGGTCGCTCTGGTTGCGAAGGTCGTAGAGCCTTAGTGGTTTCGAGATCGCCGGTAACTCCCTCGCAACTATCGCGTCGTGACCTGTTTCACCGTCACGGCCGAAGCGTGATTGCCCCACGTGTTGCGAATGTGTGTGATGAGGTCGGCAAGCCCCTTATCCGTAATGGTACCGCGCCACGGCGGCATCGCTCCATTCCACGTAACGCCGCGCTGGGTAATCGGCCCGGCGCTCCCGTCGACGACGGCGGAGATAACTTTTTGCGCTTCACCGGTGACGTCTGGATTTCGCGCGAGCGGCGGAGCGATGCCCACGGCGCCTTGGCCATTGGCGCCATGACAGCTCGCACAATTTAACGCGTAGAGTTGCCTCGCACCCGCGAGCGAACGTGCAGTCGTCGCAGGCAGCTCCGGCAAGGCACCCACCGCCGCCGGGACTTCAGCTTGGACGGCTGACGGCGTCACGAGCGATGCGTGATTGCCCCACGATGCGCGTACGTACGTGATAACCTCGGCGATCTGTACGTTCGATAGCACGCCCTGCCACAGCGGCATCGATCCCTCCCACGTCATGCCGCGCTCGGTGACCGGCCCCGCTTTACCCATCAGCATGATGCGAATGACGCCTTTCGTATTGCCGATAACGGCTGGATTCCTCGCAAGCGCCGGCGCGATGCCGCGCACGCCCTCGCCTGTGGCTCCATGACAGCTCGCGCAATCCTGCGCGTAGAGCGCTCCGCCACTTGCGTTCGCAGCGGCCAACGTTGGAGCATCGGTCTTGCTGGCAAGCGCAAATGCAAAAACGACTATCGCGAAAATCGAAAGAATGGCTGTCTGACGCATCGGAGGGTCCCCGGAATCAGAGGTGCTAAGGTAACGCTAGCCGTCTCGTGGGAAGAGGTCGTGAAGATGGCGGATTTCGCACGTGGGCGGACGCCTAGGTCTTCGAAACTCCGAGAGCTTCTTTGCCGCGCCACACGAGCGTCGAGGCGATCCACGACGTGAGGATCGTGAGAATCACGACGACGGCAATGGTAGCCGCCAGCACGTTGCCTCCGCGGATTCCCCAGGCGGAAAACTGGGTGGCGTAATACGTCCCCAGCGAGACGGCCACGATGCCGCGCGGGAAGACCGTTGCCATGAGCAGTCGCTCGCGCCACGCCAACCCGGCGCCGAGCGTCCCGAGGAACACCGTTACAACGCGTATTGCAATCAACGTTCCCGAGATCGCTGCTGCGGGAGCGATGAGCGGAAGTGCCTGCGCGACGTCGACCTGCGATGCCAACAGTACGAAAACGACCGACAATGCGAGCATCGAAAGATCTTCCTTGAACGCCCGCAAGTGCCGTTCGTAGGGAAGCGCACGATAATCCATGATGAGGCCGCATGCGACAACGGCGACCAAGCCGCTTTCGTGCGACGCGATTTCCGTCACCGCGTAGGTCGCGAACGCCAAGAACAGGATGAAGATCTTTCCGACGTCGCTGCTCGCCTGCACCAAGAAGCGCGTGCAATACCGCCCGGTAATGCCGAAGAGCGCGCCGAGAATCAACCCGAGCGCCACCCGCCAACTCGCGTAGAACGCCGCGTCCCCGAAACCGGTGGGTCGCGTCGTAAACGACGCGAAGGCAACGGCGGCAATGATGACGCCGAGCGCATCCAAGACCAGGCCTTCGGTTTCGAGCAAATGCGCGAGCGCCGCCGGCGGGCGCAGGCGCGCCATGAACGGCCCGATTACCGTCGGACCCGTCACCACGCAGATGGCCGCGACCATGAGCGCGACCAATCGCGAAAGATGATAGAATCGCGCCGCAATCGGCACGGTTATCAGCGTCAACGCGGTTCCTATCACCGCCAGTAGCACGATCGTGCGCCACGGGATGTCGCTAAAATCGACGCGAAGCGTGACTTCGAAGAGCACGACCACGACGGCAAGCGACATGAGCGCACGAACGGCCGGCTCGGTCGACATGACGTGAAGCAATCCGAGGCCGCTTGGGCCAGCGAGAAAGCCGCCCGCAAAGAGCGGCACGATCGTCGGAACGCCGAAACGTCGCGACACGACGCGGGCCACGAACGCGATGGCCAGCACGTAGACCGCGCCAATTTCAACCCCCAGTGCCGGGTACTTCGAAAACCAGTCAATCATGCGAGCGCGATGCAGTCGATCTCAACGTCGAAATCAAACGGCCAACCGGCGACCGGCACGAACGTCCGCGCCGGCGGTTCGATCGGAAAATAGCGCGCGTAGACGTCGTTGATGGCGGCATAATGCTTCTGGTCGGCATAGACGCGAACCATGCAGACGCGCTCGAGCGACGATCCCGCTTCCTCCAGCACGTACCGAAGGTTGCGCAGGCACTGCTCGGTCTGCGCGGCGATGTCGCCCTTTACGAAGCCGCCGTTTTCGATATCGATCGGCGGCGTGCCGGATATAAAGATAAAGCCATTCGCGCGAACCGCCGCGGAAAGCGGAACGCCGGCTTTGCGCCCCGCATCGGAAATGCCGGGAACCTCGACGATCTCACGCACCGGAATCGCCGTTCGTAGTCGTCGCGGGGCAGAGCGTATCGAGCGCTTTGAGCGCTTGCGCATCGGGCGGCGTGCCGAGCAGGCGCGAATAGGTCGCAACGTACTCGAAGCCGTTGGAAAGCACGGCGGTCTGCACGAGCGAAAGCAGATGCCCGTTAAACGTTCCGCTCGATTCGATGCGCCAGCCGTCGATCGTGCCGTTGCATTCTTTTTCCGCATGACTCGCGCTCACGCTCGCGTTGGGCTGTTCCGAGAGCATCGCGACCGACTGCTTGGCCCAATCGTCGATCGACGAGGGAACCGGCGTAAGCGGACGCCGCAGCACGTTGATGTTTTGTGCAAATCCTTGCACGGGAGGCCCGACCGCAATGTCGAGCACTTCGACGACGCTGCCCGGCGGATTATCCGGCGGTATGTCGCGCCATCCCGGCGGCATCGTTAAGACCGCTGCTAATGCGAGTGCAATCACGCGAGACCTTCATAAAAGCAGCGCGCACACATCGGCCGGTATTCGACCTCGCCTTCGATCGCAATCTGATCTCCGCTGCTAAAGCGCTTGCCCGCCGCATCAAAGCGCGGGTTCATCGTCGCCTTGCGCCCGCACGAGCAGATATTCTTCAGCTCTTCGACGCTATCGGCCAGCGTCAGCAAATACGCCGATCCGGGGAACGGTTCGCCTAGAAAATCGCTGCGAATGCCATAACAAATGGCCGGAATATCCAATAGGTGCGCGGCGCGGTGCAATTGGCGCACTTGATCGGCCGTAAGGAACTGCGCCTCGTCGATCAGCACGCACGCGATATCGCGCATCTTGGACATCTCCGCGAAGAAATCGAGCGCCGTATCGAAGGTCGTCGCTTCCCGCCGCGGACCGATGCGCGACGCGATCATCCCGGTTCCGAAGCGGTGGTCGATCGCGGCGGTATATAACGCAACGCGCCGCCCGTGCTCTTCATAGTTGTGGGCAACCTGGATCAACGCGGTCGATTTTCCGGCGTTCATCGCCGAATAGCGAAAATATAATTTAGCCATGGCGGAAGGGTTCCGTCATTATCGCCGAGCGCGGTAGGATATCCTGCGGCTCAAGCGTCGTGCAGCACGCGCTCCTCGATACCGAACACATCGGAGAGAGCCGCGTATCCGTGTGCCGTGATGCGCAGTGCGCGGTCCGCGCTCGTTCGTGAAACCCACCGTTTCAAGAGAAACTGCTGCAACAACGCCGCGCCCGCGCTGCCTGCGAGATGATGACGGCGTTCGGTCCAATCCAGACAACCGCGTACGAAGCCCCGCCGTTGCGCGCGCGCTTCTTCCAAATCGACGCCCAGTTCGCTGAATACGCGCTCAGCATCGCGGCCCAGTTCCAAACCCTCGTGCGTGCGGTGCAACGCACGGCGCTCCACCAGCGCATCGGTCACGGCGACGCCCAGTCGGCCGGCGAGATGGTCGTAACAGGAGCGCGCCACGCGCAGGCGCGCGAGTGCCGTGCTCTGCGAAAGTGCCACGGTCCGCCGCGGCGGAGCGATCGCCGCCAGCGTCTCGAGCGCATGGCCGATCTCGGGCGACGCCAGGCGGAAGAGGCGGTTCCGGCCCGCGGCTCGGCCCAGAAGCAGCCCCGCAGCCGCCAGTTTCTTCAAATGGGCCGTCGCCGCTTGGGGCGAGAGGCCGGCCCGCGCGGCCAAAGCCGAGGCGGTCTGCTCGCGCCCGTCCAGCAGCGCGAGCAGCATCGCGCTGCGGCCCGAATCGCCGATCAGGGCGGCGATAGGGGCGATGTCGGGCTCGGGACTGCTCGATGCGCTCATGCGCCTAGCATACCGCGTCGACGCTTCACGTCAACGTGAAGTATGCCCGCGGCAAACACTTAGCCTCTGCCGCAGGCTCTATGTCGGAGAGAGCCCGCCGTTGAAAGGGGACGCATGCCGCACAGACCGTTGGTCGAGGTCGTCGAAGCCGCGAGAGGCGGAGATCCGGACGAACGCGACGCGTTGATCGAAGCCGTTTGGCCCGACGCCTATCGTCTGGCGTACACGATTCTGCGAGACAAACACGCCGCGGAGGACGCCGCGCAAGAAGCCTGCATCGTCATCTATCGTTCCGTAGAAACGTTGCGGCGCGCCGACGCTTTCCGAACCTGGTTCTATCGCATCGTCGTTCGCGAAGCGGGTGCGGTCAAGCGCCGTCGCGGCGAGATCGCCGAAGCGCTCGAGGCAACGACGCACGCGTCGGACCGCGAAACCGCGATCGACGTCTGGCGCGCGCTTGCGACGCTTCCAGAGAACCTGCGCATCGTCGTGATCCTTCGTCACTTCGAAGAGCTCTCGAGCCGAGAGATCGCATCGGTGCTGCGCATCCCCGACGGAACCGTGCGCTTCCGCTTGATGGTGGCGCGGCGAAAGTTGCAACCGCTCCTGCGCGATCTCTGGAGTACCGCTCCCGCTGCTACGTCTGAGGTGCACACCCATGCCATCTGAATTGACGACCATTTGCCGCGCCGCTCGCGCGGACATCGACGTTCCCGCTACGCCGCTTGCAGCGATTCGCTACGGCGCAGCTCAACGCGTTGCACCGCCAAAGCAGCATCGCATCCTTCCGATCGTTCTCTCGGGCTTTGCAATCGCGCTCGTCGCCGCTGCGGTCGCAGGTTGGAAGAACACCTACGTGACGCTTGGGCACGGCTACTTCACCATTCGCTCGCAAGACATACAGTATTACAACCACCCGACGACCGCGGAGCTTGCAGAGGCGACAAAGCACGCCGACTTTCACGTGATGCTACCGGCAGGATTGCCACGGGGAGCGAAGCTTACCCACTTCTTGCGAGCTGGATCGAGCGCGCTTTTGCTCTTTTACAGCCTTCCTAGCTCGACGCATGCCGAGCGCTCGGCGCAGATAATTCTGGCAAATCCTAAATCCTTTGCTTTTGGCTCAACCCCGACCCCTCCGAATACCAAAGCCTTAAAGTCGTTTACCGGCCGGCACATCGTTGCGTTGTTCGCTCTTCCGGGTGAAATGGTCATCGTTCCGCAAGCAGGCCTTACAACGAAAGAACTCAACCATATGGAACAGGCGATGCACATGGGTCATTGGCGCATCGTGTCGTCCGGCGGGCTGTACATCGAAAATCCGACGGCTGCCGACATTACGAACGAAGCACGCAAGACGGCCTTTCACGTCGTCGTGCCATCCGGATTTCCGGCCGGAAGCACCGTCACGTTCGTGGGCCGCAGCGCAAACGGCGTTGCGTTGCAATACAGCTTGCCCGGCGCGTGGCGCGCCGATGATCATCTCGCTTGGGTACTGATCGCAAGAAAAAGCGTCGCCGATAACGAGATCCGCCGGTTCATGTCGCACTTTCCGCACGGTAAGGTGATGGCGCGATTCGACATCGGCGACGAAACGGTCGTCTTCCCGACGAGTTCGCTCACCAAAGCCGAAATCGCGAAGATTCGAAGATCGATGGGCCTACGTCAGTAGGCCCACTTCTTTTCCAACGGCTCCAAACGCCGCGAGCGCGCGATCCATTTCATCTTTCGTCAGTTTCGCCGAAAGCTGCGTGCGGATGCGCGCGGTGCCTTCGGGCACGACCGGGAAGCCGAAACCCGTCACGAAGATGCCGCGCTTGAGCAGCTTGTCGCTCATGGAAATCGCGAACGCGGTATCGCCGACGATGATCGGCACGATCGCGCTCGGGCCGTCGAGCGGCTTGAACCCAAGGCGCTTGAGCCCGTCGCGGAAATAGGCGATGTTCTGCCGCAAGCGGTCGACCAATTGCGGATGCTTGTCGAGATAGTCGATCGCTTCGAGCGAACTGCACGCGACGGTCGCGGGGAGCGCGTTCGAAAAGAGCTGCGGGCGCGAACGCTGGATCAACATGTCGATCAGCGCCTCGCTCCCGGCCACAAAACCGCCGGCGGCACCGCCGAGCGCCTTACCGAGCGTCCCGGTGATAATGTCGACTTGCCCGGTCAAACCGAAATGCTCGATGGTGCCGCGACCCGTCTTCCCCATCACACCGGTCCCGTGCGAGTCGTCCACGACGCTCACCGCATTGTACTTCTTGCAGAGCGCGACGATCTCGGGAAGCTTCGCGATCGAACCCTCCATCGAAAAGACGCCGTCGGTAACGACGAGCACGGGCGAGAGCCCCTGCATCTCTTTCAATTTCGCTTCCAAGTCGGCCATGTCGCCGTGCTTGTAGACGGCGCGCTTGGCTTTACTCGCGAGACGTACGCCGTCGATGATCGACGCGTGATTCAACTCATCGGAAATAATGCCCGAACCTTCACCGCAGATCGTCGCGAAGAGGCCGGTGTTCGCATTCCAGCAGGCGACGTACGTGAGCGAGGCTTCGGTCCCAAGAAATTCGGCGATGCGCTTTTCGAGCGTGCGATGGATGTCGAAGGTTCCGCAGATAAATCGAACCGATGCCGTGCCCGCCCCGTATTTCTTCAGCCCCTCGATGCCGGCGTCGATCACTTCTTGCTGATCGGAAAGCCCGAGATAGTTGTTGCTAGAGAGCACGATGACGTCGCCCGCTTCTTCCATATGTACTTCGGGCGCCATCGGCGTCGTCAGATGGCGAAGGTGCTTGTAGGTTCCCGCCGCCTTGAGTGCGTCGAGTTCTTTGTTGAGTTGCGCATCGAACGCAGAGTTCACGGACCTACTCTCCCTTTACGTCGAGGACGATTTTGGCGGCTTCGCCGTTCTTCATCAATTCGAAGGCGCGATCGTATTGATCGAACGGCAGCACGTGCGTGATGATCGGACGCAGGTCGACGCGTCCGCTCTTCACGAGCGCCTGCGTCTGATACCACGTTTCGAACATCTTGCGGCCGTTGATGCCGAGCACGGTCAAGCCTTTGAAGATAATGCGTTCGGCGAGGTTGATCTTCACGTCGTCGCTGGGGATGCCCAAGAGCGCGGCGGTTCCGCCGTTGCGCACCATCTGCAACCCTGCGTCGATGGCCGAGCCACTGCCGGACATTTCGAGCAGCACTTCCACGCCGTCGCCGTTGGTACGCGCTTTGATTTCGTCGACGAGACCGGGTGTACGCGCGTCGAAGGTTTCGTCGGCGCCCAAACGCTTCGCGAGTTCCAGCTTGGCCGGATTCACATCGATTGCATACACGCTCGCGGCGCCCGCGGCGCGCGCCACGGGAATCGCCATTAATCCGATCGATCCGACGCCGGTGATCACGACGCTCTTCGTGCTGACGCCGGCGGCCATCACCGTATGCACCGCGTTGCCCAGCGGATCGAAAACCGCGGCGAACTCATCCGGAATCGCGGGATCCAATTTCCACACGTTGTATTCGGGCATCGCGATATAGTCCGCGAACGCACCGTCGCGATCGACGCCGATGATCTTCACATGTTCGCAGATGTGGGCTTGGCCGGTACGGCAGAGCACGCAGGTGAGATCGGCGATGTGGCCTTCGGCGGAGACGCGATCGCCGGGTTTCACCGACCGAACGGCAGAGCCGACCTCGGCGACGGTGCCCATGAATTCGTGGCCGATCACGAGCGGAGGATGGATGCGTGCTTGCGCCCATTTGTCCCAGCCGTAGATATGAGCGTCGGTACCGCAGACGCCGGCCTTCTCAACGCGGATCAGGACTTCGGTCGGACCGATCTTCGGAACCGGTACCTCGTGCAGCACGAAGCCGGGCTCCGGGGCGAGCTTCGAGAGCGCTTTCATCGTGGATGCCATGTCGGGGAGAGGATATTACATAAAAAAAAGCCCGCGCCTTGTCAGGCGCGGGCCTTGCCAACGTTTTGGCTTGGGTTGGATCAGAAGTCGTATTCCGCTTGGAAGCGGTTGTACTTGAAGAGCGGCAGACCGCCCGAGTACGTGAAGTTCTGCGTCCGCTCCGCGTAACGGTAGCGAAGGAAGAACCCGTGGTACGGTCCCGACTTCGGCATCTTGCTGAAGTAGTACATGGTATCGAAGTCGGTCTCTTGCGTCGGCGAAACGCCCACGCTGCTATTGCCGTACGCGTAGAGCCCGCGGGACACCATCGCCATGAAGCGCTTGTCGTCCGAAAGGAACGTCACGGCAAGCTTGCCGGCCGAACCGAACGCGCGGCGATCGGCCATACCTTGGCTGATCGACGTCGTGAAGAGCGGATCGGTCGCATAGCTGTCCGTGTACGGCGACGCCCAGCCGCCGTAGTAGACGGTCGCGGTGTTGAGACCGTTGACGACCGGACCGGCGACGCACTGCGGCGTGCCGCCAGCCGGCAGGAAGTATGGGGCCGCGCCGACGTTATTCGGCAGCGTGTTCGAACCCGAGCAGGCAACGCCGGCAGGCAGCGTCACGTTCGCCGTCTTCGACGGAATCGTGTCGAAGCCGAGCGTTGCAGAGATGTTCGGCGTGAACGACACGCCGCCCTGAAGACCGAACACCTGCGAGCTGATGATGCCCACTTGGCTCGATCCAGCGTTGCTTTCCGTACCGAACTGCGCCGCAATGAACGGCTTCAGTTTGCCCGCGAACGGGTAGCGTGCGTCGAGCCAGAAGACGTTGGCGATATTCGAGAAGCCATAGAAGTAACCGTTCGCCGTAAACGGCGCGCTCTTCGGTCCGGTGTATCCCACCTTCGCGTAGAGGAAACCGCCGTTGGTCAGCATCGAGAGCGGGCCGCAGCCTTTGGTCGCGACGAGCGAACTGCACCCCGGTGCATCGACCGGATTGTACGTCAGCAGCGTGCTGTTGAAGAACTGCGAGCTCGCGCGATCTTCGAACTGGCTGAAATAGCCGAGTTCGCCCGACCACGCCTTGTTGAACTTGTAGGTTAGGTCGCCGCCGAGGAACGAAACCGGCTTCAGACGAGAATCCGAAGCGTTGGCCCACGGCGAGTTAAAGACCTGATAACCGACTTTCGCGCCGGTTTGCGCGTTGTTGTACGCAAGGTAGCCTTCGTACAACGTGTTCATCGTGAAGCCCGGCAACGTGTCGTCGGGATTCAGATTCGGAGGCGCATTCCGGCCGCAGGGCGGCGAGAAGTGCGAAGCCGCGCTATCGCAGCTGGTGAGCGGGTTGGCATACAGATACGAAGCGCCGACCGAGAAGCCGCCGTCGAACTTGTACTCACCGTGCAGGCTGAGCGCTGCATTGAACGACTGCTGGTTCGGGCCCGGCCATGCCGATTTGCCCGCGCCATTCAGACCGCCGCTGGCGTTCTGTCGCGTGAAGTCATACGCCCGGACGTAGCCCTTGTATGAGAACGGATTTGCCGTGGCCTTCGGCGCAGGCGATGCCTGCGCAACCGTGTTTGCTGCCGGTGTTGCCGATGTTTCCGCCAGCGCAAACGTGGTGCCCGCCAATACCGTCGCCATAAGGCCTACGCCGAAACGCGCGAGTTTGGTAAACACGTGAAATATTCTCCCTAGATCAATGGGTCGTGGGGGTTCCAGCCCCATGCTACGGGGGCCAGATTAAGACCCATTTAACGAGGCCTTAAATAAGGGTAACCTGGGTCGCAGGCCCCCTCACTAGGCGCTTCGTTTATAGAGCAAAGAGCGCCTCGGCCATATGCCAGAAGTCGGGTGTCTTTACCCGTAGCGGCCCGTGATGTAGTCTTCCGTGCGCTTGTCGCGGGGCGTGGTAAAGATGCTCTTCGTGGGCGCGGTTTCGATCAATTCGCCCATCAGGAAGAACGCGGTGAAGTCGCTGATACGCGCCGCTTGCTGCATCGAATGCGTCACGATAACGACGGTATAGAGCTTCTTCAACTCGTCGATCAGATCTTCGATCTTGCTCGTTGCGATCGGATCCAACGCCGATGCCGGCTCGTCCATCAAGATGACTTCCGGGTCGACCGCAAGGCAGCGCGCGATGCACAGACGCTGCTGCTGGCCGCCGGAAAGATCGAGCGCACTGCGGTCCAGACGGTCTTTCACTTCATCCCACAGCGCCGCGCCGCGCAAGCTTCGCTCGCATATTTCCAGCAATTTCTTGCGATTGTGCAGTCCGTGAATCTTCGGGCCGTAGACGACGTTTTCGAAGATCGTCTTCGGGAAGGGATTCGGGCGCTGGAACACCATGCCGATCCGGTGGCGAACCGTCACGGGGTCGATGCCGCTTGCGTAAATGTTGGTTCCGTCGAGCAGAACCTGGCCTTCGACGCGAGCGCCGGGCGTAAGATCGTGCATGCGATTGAGCGCGCGCAAGAACGTGGACTTGCCGCAGCCGGAAGGACCGATCAACGCCATCACGCTGTTTTCACCGACGGCGAGATTGGCATTTTTGATGGCGTGGAATTTGCCGTAGAAGATCTCGAGGTTCTTCGTTTCGATCTTCGTCGCGGTAGAAATGGCGGATTCTTGGGGCGTGACGATCATCTCTCACATAGATTGAGCGAACGCGCCACGGCTCCTACGTCGCGCGAGCGGTCATAACTTTAACTGCAGATTAAGGCGTATTAAGGCACATGCCGTCGGCATGAAGCGCCGAGACCATTGCGTCGGGAAAGACGTCCGCGTACCATTCCCGTACGTCGCGCAGCGTCATTCCACGGCAATACTCATCGAGAAACGCGAGAATCTGCAGGCGCATCGCCCGTTCATCCCCTTCGATACCGGTGCATCGCCACATGCGCCCAGCTTCGCACACGGAGATTATCGCAACGTTATCGGAGCATTTTGAGTGCCTATGCGTTTGGTCGCATCGGCGGCGCGTAGACGCGCTGCCAGACGATCCAGCCCACGATGGCGATCGACGCGACTTGCGCGAAGGCGGCGGCAACAACGAGGGCGCCCACCGCAGCGGTGGGATGATTTTGTTGCAAGGGCTCGCCGATCAGTCGCACCGCGAGCCCCGCGTTGAGCAGCACGAACGCCAGCCGCGCCGGCGTTTCGGGATAGCGCCCTTGCGTTTGCGGAAACGCCTTGCGATTGATAGGTAACAGCCACAAAGCAACCCCGATGACCGTGTTGACGAGCCACCCGACGAAACCCATGTGCGCGTGCTCCACGCCGACGATAAACGGCACGGAGCGCCCTAACGCCTCGAGCGTCAAGAGCACCGCCCCCACCACGAACGTGAGCACGAGATAGACGATGCCCGTTTTGACGAATAGTCGCGGTACGAACGGCATATCGACTCCTTACGGCGCGGGCCACGAGCGCGTCGAGCGCATGATCGGCAGACGCACGGTAAACGCCGTTCCCGCGCCGAGCATCGATTCCGTTGAAATGCTTCCGCCGTGCGCTTCCACGATGCCCTTGACGATCGCAAGCCCCAAGCCGGCGCCGCTGCTCTCGCGCGTTCGGGAGCGGTCGACGACGTAGAAGCGTTCGAAGATATGCGGTAGATCGCGATACGGAATGCCGACGCCGGTGTCGCGCACGCGCAGAATGGCATCGTTACCGTGCGCGTCGAGTTCCACGTTCACGTTCCCCCCAGCGTTTGTATGGCGCAGCGCGTTGTCGATCAGATTCACGAAGACTTGCGCCAGACGGTCCGGATCCGCTTCGACGCGCACCGGGCGGAATGCTCGCAATTCCAAATGCACCCCCTTGTTCGAGGCTTCCGGTTCGAACGTCGCAAGAATCGGACGCGCCACTTCCTCTAAATCGATGTCGCGCAGATTCAGCTTCAACTGGCCGGACTCGGCCCGCGCCTGATCGAGCAACTGCCCGACGAGCGACGCCAAGCGATCGACCTGCGTCAAAACCTGCGGCAGAAAGATATCCGCAGCTTCGTCGTCGGGCGATTCGACCACGGTTTCCAGCATCAGCTTGATCGACGAAAGCGGCGTGCGCAGTTCGTGCGAGACGTTCGAAAGGAACTCTTTGCGCGCATGCTCCAAGCGCACGATTTCGGTTTGGTCGTCGGCGAGGATGACGACTCCCGTCGCGCGTTCGTGATCGGTGAGCGGATACACCGATACGCGATAGGTACTGCGTCGCTCGACGTTGGCGACCATCATCGGAGCGACCGACGCTTCACCCAGCATCGCTTCGTCGATGCGCCGCTCGAGTTCGACGTTCGGGACCGACGCGATAATGTGCAATCCGATGGCGCGTTCGGGATCGAAGTCGAAGATCGTTCCCGCCGCCTTATTGGCGAAGCGAACGCGCGCGCGTTGGTCGACGACGATGACGCCCAGCGGCAACGCGCGCACGAGCCGCGCGAAATCCGTATCGGTGCGCGGGCGCGCTTCTTCGCGATCGCCGTCGGGCGCTTCGCCGCCGTTCTCGCGCGTGCGCGAGCGCCCGAAGAATAATCCGGCGGCGCCCCCGAGCGCCGCCGCAAAAACGCCGATACCTGTGGCCGTTACGGGATCCATCCGCGCTATGCTTTGAACATGTACCCGCGTGAGCGCACGGTAATGATGTGCCGCGGGTTGCGCGAATCTTCTTCGATCTTCTCGCGCAGCCAGCGGATATGCACGCTGACCGTCTGCTGCTCGCCTTCGAAGTCGTAGCCCCACACTTTATCGAGCAGCGTTTGCCGGGTGACGACGCGCCCGTTGTTTTCCATCAAGACGCGCAGCAGCGAAAACTCCTTCGGAGCGAGGGCGACGTCTTTGCCGCGGACCGTCAGTTGCTGGCGCGAAGGATCGAGCACGATGTCGCCGAGGGAAATCGCTTCCTCGTGTCCGCCTTGAATCGGCGTCTGACGGCGCAATCTGGCTTTCACGCGAGCGAGGAATTCGTGCAGCGCGAACGGCTTGGTGACGTAGTCGTCGGCACCGAGTTCGAGCGCGAGCACTTTGTCGATCTCTTGGTCCTTGGCGGTGAGCATGATGATCGGCACGCTCGAGAACTTACGAATCTCTTTGCACGCTTCGATGCCGTCGAGCACCGGGAGCATGATATCGAGCACGATTAAATCGGGCGTTTCGCGCTGCGCCATCGCAACGGCGCTGCGACCGTCGCTTGCGGTGACGACCGTATAGCCGCTGCGCTCCAAGTTGAATCGCAGCGTCTGCAGAATCGCAGACTCGTCGTCGACCACCAGGATCTTCTTGTTGAAGTCCGGGCTTTTTACGAAGGTTCCACGTGAAGGTTTGGTTTCAACGGGTCCGTTCATACGATTTGGCGATCGCACTATAATCGAGCGCGCCGTCTCCTTCCGCCGATCGAGCGGTGTACAGTTGATAGGCTAGTCCCGTGGCCGGCATCGCGTGTCCCATCGATCGAGCCGCATCTAGCGCTGCCGCAACATCTTTCCGCAGCAAGTCCATGGCAAACCCGCCTTCGAAGGTGCCGGCCAGCCACATCTTCGGCAGCCATTGCTCCAGGACATAGTTCGATCCCGTTGCCGTTGCAAGAACTTTTCGGACGGCATCGAGATCGGCGCCGGCTTTCTTCGCGAAAATCAGGCCTTCCACGTTCGCGATCATGACGTTCGAAATGATGATCTGGTTCACGAGCTTCACCGTCTCGCCCATGCCGATGCCGCCCACGTGGTGGGGCGTGCCCATCGCTTCCAGGACCGGCTGCACTCGTGCGAAGACCTCGGGTTGGGCGCCGGCCATGATCGTCAGCTTGCCTTCCGCGGCACGGACGGGCCCGCCGCTCACGGGCGCGTCGATGAAATCCACGCCCTGACGCGCCAGGCGCTCGGCGAACGCCCGCGACGCAATCGGCGAAATCGTCGACATATCGACGACCACCTTGCCCGCCTCCAAACCCGCGGCGGCGCCGTTTTCGCCGAAGAGCGCTTCTTCCACCTGAGGCGCGTCGGGCACGCACAGGATGACGACGTCGCTGCTCCGTGCCACCTGCGCCGGGTTCGCTGCTTCGGCAACGCCGTCTAAGAGCAGGCGTTCGAGCGGCTCGCGGCGCCGATGGACGGTCGCGGTGACGGGGAATCCCGCCCGCCGCAGGGAGCGCGCCATCGGTTCACCCATCGCGCCAAGGCCGATAAATCCAATGCTGGTTGAAGCGTTCACGGCCTCGCTTTTATAACAGGCGGAGTCGCGCTCCTGGCCGAAGCGGCCCGACATGAGCACGACCATGACCGCCGTCCGGCGTCCGACTTTCGATGAAATGAACCTCTCGACGGGCAAGCGCACGCGCTTGCATCGCCTCATGTACGAACACGGACCGGCAAACGGCACGCTGATGGTGCTGCCGATCGATCAGGGACTCGAACACGGCCCCGTCGATTTCTTCGACAACCCGGAATCGATCGATACCGATTGGATCTACCGGCTCGCGGTCGAAGGGAACTTCTCCGGCATCGCCCTTCACGTCGGCCTCGCCGAGAAGTATCAAAAGAATTACGCCGGCCGCGTCCCGCTGGTGCTCAAGGTGAACGGTAAAACCAACGTCCCCGCCGACGACGACGCGTTCAGCCCCCTGACGTCGTCGGTCGAAGACGCCGTGCGTCTGGGCGCCGACGCCGTCGGGTACACGCTCTACGTCGGAAGCCCGGCGCAAGACGTCGACATCGCGCAATGCAACGAAGTGCGCCGCGATTGCGAACGCTACGGCATGCCGCTCATCATTTGGGCCTATCCCCGCGGTGCGGCGATCAAAGCCAAAGGCGGCATCGATTCGCTCTACGCCGTCGATTACGCTGCGCGCGTCGCGTGCGAAGTCGGCTGCGACATCGTGAAACTCAACGAGCCCAAATACGAAGCCGAAAAAGCTGCGGTGCTTCCGAAGCCGTACAACACGATGCAATTTACCGACGTCGAAGGCTTGAAGAAAGTCGTCAAATCCGCGGGACGCACGCTCGTCCTCGTTTCCGGCGGCAGCAAGATGGGCGACGATGCGACCATTCACAAAGCGCAAGTTGCGATGGAAGCCGGCTGCGTCGGCCTGATCTTCGGACGCAATATGTGGCAGCGCAAATGGGACGACGCGCTTTCGATGTCGTCGCGGATGCACGATCTGATGAAAGGCTACGGCCAATAGAAACGTAGAGGGCTGTCGGAGGGTGCGACGTTCGGCCCGAACGATTCTGACGAAGCGGCGAGGACCCTGACATTGATTGTCCGAGACGCGAGGAACTAGTGAGGGCCGAATGTCGCACCCGACAGGCGGCCCTCAACGTTATACTAGACACGACCTATGGACGGCACGGCCACGAGCGAGACCATCGAGGAGCGCGTCAACAGAGCGCTCGACAAAGTACGACCCGGCATCCAAGCGGATGGCGGGGAAGTCTGGCTGATCAAGGTTGAGGACGGAACCGCCTACGTGCAGATGCTCGGAGCCTGCGGGGGCTGCCCTGCATCGACGATGACGCTCAAAGGGGCGATCGAGGCCGTCGTGGTCGCCGACGTCCCCGAAGTCACCCAAGTTCTACAGATTTAGACGGCGCGCGCCGTAGAGGCGCATTTCGTGCAGTAGTAGCTGACGGCGCCTTCGTGCGCTTGCGGCACCATGTGCTCGCGAACGCTGCGCTTTCCGCAACCCGCACAGGCAAACGTCTGGCCGATGGGCACGGTTCGATCGTGTCCTTCGTTGCGCTTTGAGGCCCACGCCACCGTGTAGATGATGATTCCAAGCAGCAGCGGCGCCACGGCAAAAAATCCGGAGAGCTGCTCCGGTGAGATCGTTGCATTCATATCGAGCACTGGAGTTTCGCGCCGGAACGCGAAGAGCCTACTCGTGGAACGCGATCGGGCGCTGCGGGAGCAGCTGGTCGAGACCCTCGAGCGACACGGCGTCCTGCGCGACGCGGCGGTAAAATCGGCCGTGCTCTCGGTCCCGCGCCATCGCTTCATTCCCGACGTGCGGCTCGAAGACGCCTACGACGACCGGGCCCTCGCGACCATGGAGCGCGACGGATTCGTCATCTCGTCGATCTCGCAGCCCGCGATGATCGTGCAGATGCTCCAACTGTTGCAGGTTGCGCCCGGGCAGACGGTTCTCGAGATCGGCACGGGTACCGGATATAATGCGGCGCTTCTCGCGACATTGACCGGCCCGGCCGGCCGCGTCGTTACCGTCGATATCGAGCCCGATCTCGTCGAAGCCGCCGAGTCGCGGTTCGCGGCGCTCGGATTTACGAGCGTCCTCTCGCGTCATGCCTCCGAACTGGCCACGCTGCAGCCTCCGTTCGACCGCATTATCGCGACGGCGCGAACCGAAGATTTCGATCCGCAATGGTGGCGATTGCTCGCGGACGGCGGGCGCATCGTCGTCCCCCTCGACGTCGGCTACGGCGGCGAACGCGCGGTCGGGTTCGTTCGAGAAGGCCGGCTCGTACGCAGCTATGGGTCGTACCCGTGCGCGTTCCTCGAGATGCGCGGCACGCCGCCGGAACGAGAGACGGAAGTCTTTTTTCCGAATCGCCGAGTCCGCTACGCCGCACCTCCCGCGGCTACCGTGCCGATGAGCATCGTTGGCGCGCAACGCGCCGATGCGACCGAAGCGTTGCTGGAAAACGCCGACGTCGTGGTTGCACGGCCGAATACCGTCTTCTCGCTGCAGCTTTCATAGCTGCACGGGCGCGACGTATCCCGTCAATTCGACGTATCCGGCGCCGAGTTTTCGTCCGGTTGCAGCATCGCTGATGGTCACGGCACCTTCCCAATACGTCGTCCCGCCGGGATTTGCGAGTTCCTGATCGGCGACGTCGGGCGTGATGCGTAATGGCCGCGCGACGCCGCGTACGCGCACGATCCACCCGGCCGGATAGGTCGCGTGCGTGTGAGGACTCACCCACGTCGCCGTCGACCGCACCGAAAACGCCGAAAGCGGAAGATACGTCGTCGCTCCGTTGCGTTCGACGAGCGTACCCGAAGACTGCGGCGTCACTTTGCCGTTTTTCTCACGCAGCCTGTAGAGCATCACCTCGCGCCCGTCGTTCAACTGCAGCGAAAACCAATCCCAGCCGGATTGATTCGCCTGCAATTCGTCGGAGCCGTACTCGTGGTCCATCCACGAAACGCCGTCAACCGCGTAGCGAACCCCGCCGTACTCCAGCGTTCCCTTGGTCGCGATGCGCGTAAAAGAGTAATAATGCGACGCGCACGACGCGCAGGTACCTTTGCGCGAGATGCCGCCCTGGCCGTTGATCGCCGGCGGTTTGCTGGGCCGCAACGTTAAGTCGAGCGCATCGCCCCCGTTGAAGGCGTGCAGCCGCATCACCGGCCGTACTGCAGAAGTTCCCGTCAGCGACCATCCGTTTGCAACGACGCGCAGTGCCGATTGCGAAGCCGCCCCTTGGCCGAGCGCGTCGCGCGCGAGCGTTTCGGCGTACCGGAAGTTGCCGTCGCTAACGTCGGTGATGGCAAAATGCGCCGGATAGAGCTGGTAGGCATACCATTTACTCTGGGACTTGCCCCAATGCGACGGCTTCGGCTCCAGTCCGATGCGGAAAAACGTCAATTCGTAGCCGAATCGATGTCCGTCCGGCGCGCGGAGGTGCCCGGTAAAGTACCACCACTCGGTGCGGTATCCGTCGTGCGCGAAGTGGTCGCGCGGGAAGTGGTACGTGTACGGCGAGAGCGCGATCAAGAACGCCGCTAACACTTTACTCAACACGCAACACCTCACTGGTACGAATGCGCGCCGCGACGTTCGCCGGATAGACGGCCGCAAGCAACGCGGCCGCAACGACCATCACGAACGCTTCCGCGTAAAAGCGGCCGGGCGAATGCCATTCGATCAACCACCCGAAACTCTGGCGGTTGATGACGTAGATCAAATCCGCCGCGAGCGCGATCCCGAGCGCGATGCCGAGCGCTCCGGCGAGTACGCCCACCAGCAGCGCCTGCAGAAAGACCACCTTTCGCACCCCGGCGCGCGTGAGGCCGACGTAGCGCAGTAACGCGAAATCGATGCGGCGTTCTAGTACCAGCGCAAAGAGCGTACTGACGACGCCGAGTACGGCGATCACCATGCTTATGACGTAGAGAGCGTTGGTGATCGCGAACGTGTGGTCGAAGACCGAAAGCGCGTATGCACGCAACTCGTCATTCGAATTGATATCGGCGCGCAGCGGCGCGATCGCTCGAACGATCTCCGTGCGAACGCGCGCGGGTGACGCGCCGGGCCGAAGATACACGGCAATCGAATCGACGTTGCGATCGTGGTACAGGCGCGCGAACGTCGCTTCATCGATAAAAAACGTCCCACCGCCCGTCGAGTAATCGTTGTAGAGCGCAACGATATGGAAGCGCTGGATGCCGCTCGGCGTACGAATCGCTAACGCGTCGCCGACACCCAAGTGAAAGTGCGTCGAGAATGGGACGCTCACCACGGCGTCGTTGCTTGCGCGCATCTCTCGAGCCAACGCGCGTACGTCGACGTTACCTAAAAAACGCAGCTTGTTGCGATGTACCACAGACGAAAAATTCGTCGCCCCCAATTGCGCGAAGCGCCCCTCCAAGGGAACGTCGAGCCCGCGAAACGTGTCCACCGCTGCAACGCCCGGGAGCTCGCCGATGCGACGCACGGTGCCTGGGGGAAACGCTCCGCGCAGCGATGCGTCGGCGGCCCCCGGTGCGCTGATGTAGAGGTCGGCCGAGAGCGTATCGTTCGTCCAAGCGACGATCGTCGCGCGAAACGATCCTACGAGCACGGCAATCGCAATCATCATGGCAACCGCAACCATCAACGACGCAACGGCGACGGCGATGCGGCGCGTGGATGCGCGTAGAAACGCCGACGCAAGCACGGCCGCGGCTCCGTTCGCGAACCGGCCGCTGCGCGTTAACAGCGACACGCAGAGCGGCGTTTCCAGTGAAGCCCCCGCAATGGCGAGCACGCCCGCGGCATAGCCGAACAGCGGTATGCCCTCACCAACAGCCGGCAGACGCGCGGCGAAAAAAGCGAGCACGAGGAGCGCGACTCCCGCGAGTGCCGCGACTGCTGTGAAACCGCGAATGCGCCGCTCGGCAGCGCCCGAGTTACGCATGATCCGCGCCGGCGCCGTTGCCGCGGCGCCGAGGGCCGGCCCGACGGCCGCAGCCATCGCAAGAGCCGTTCCCAGCGCAAAACTCTGCAGCGTCGCGCCAAGGCTCCACTTTACCGCGTCGGCATGCGTACCGACGTAGAGCGCCGACACCGTCGCCTCCACCGCGCCCAGCGAAAAGCGCGCGAGCGCGGCGCCGAGCAGCAATCCTAGGAGCGACCCGGTCACGCCGTAGAGCGCCCCTTCCGCAACGAAGGTTCGAAAGATGGCGGCGCGCGTCGCTCCCAGCGCGCGCAAGGTGCCGATCTCCGAGCTGCGTTGCACGACCGATATCGCAACGGCGTTATAGATCAGATACATGCCGACGAGCAGCGCAACATACGCAAGCGCGGTCAGGTTCATCGTGAAGCTCGCGAGCATGCGCGAGATTTCCGAAACGCGCGTCTTCGGCGTGAGCACGCGGCTGCCGGCCGGTGCGAACCGTTCGACCGCGGCGACGACATCTTTCACGCGGGCCGGATCGGCCGCGATGTCGATGCGGTCGAGCCTTCCGACCGAATGAAAAATCGTTTGCGCCGTAGCTATATCGGTAAAGGCAACGCTGGAATCGACGCCCACCGTGTTCGGCGGAATGATGCCCGCCACGCGCAGCGCGACGGGGCGAGCACCGGCGAAACCGTGCAGCACCGAACCGATTCGAAGATGGTATGCGCGCGCGATGCGCCGGCTGATAAAGACGCCGTTGCGGTCGATGAAGGCGTGTAGATCGAAGGTCCGTGCGTCGCTCTGCGCGGTTCGCACGCCGGGCGGCAGCGTCGCGCGCGTTATATCGACGCCCAGGACGCGTACGATCTCACCGGAAAACGACGAACCGCCGCCCAACACGATGTCGCCGCTGACGACCGGGGACGCCGAATCGACGCCCGGAATCGATTGAATCGGCAACAACGCACGCTCGTCGAAGCCCTCTCCCGTGCCAAGAACCTGCACGTTGACGCGGTTCGCAATGACGTTGACGCTGGAAGAGAACGACGCAATCGCCGTCGAGTTTGCCAAGTCGATCGCGTAAGCGCTCGCAACGCCGAGCGCGACGGCGGCGAGCGTCACGATCGAACGCAGCGCGTGACGACGCGCATGCTGCTTCACGAGCGCCCGAAGCAGTAATGCGAACGCGCTCACGTCGTGGACTCGACGCGCCCGTCGCGCATGTGTACGCGACGCACTGCGGCGGCCGCGGCCTCGGCGCTGTGCGTTGCCATCAGGATCGCCTGGCCCTCGCGCGCAAGCCCTTGCAGCAATTCCAAGACGAGCGCACCGTTCTGGGAATCCAGATTGCCCGTCGGTTCGTCGGCGAGGACGATCGCCGGACGATGAACGATCGCGCGCGCGATCGCCGCGCGCTGCAATTGACCGCCGGAGACGTTCCCCGGCAATGCATTGGCTTTATCGGCAATGCCGACCGCATCGAGAACGTGCGCGACGCGCTCGCGCGTTTGCGCCCGGGAAACGCCGGAGAGCACGAGCGGCAGGGCGACGTTTTCGGCGATCGAGATCGTGGGCAGCAGGTTGAAAAATTGAAAGACGGTGCCGATGCGCTCGCGACGCAGGCGCGTCAGCGCGTCGTCGCCGAGCGATGCCGTCGCCGTACCTTCGATCAGCACCTCGCCGCGATCGGGTACGTCGATGCACCCGGCAAGGTTCAGCAGGGTGCTCTTGCCGCAGCCGCTCGGGCCCAGCAATGCCACGAGCTCTCCCCTCCCGACGTCGAAGCTGACGCCGTCGAGGGCGACGACGCCGCCTTCGTAGATCTTCGTGACGCCGGAAAATGAAACGGGTCGCTGCATCTTCTGCAGCAACCCGTCGTAAGAGCTTCGAAGTTTCAGGCGCTACGCGGATGCTTTTTTGAAATACTCGGCATTGAGCGCAATGAAGTTCTGCCATTTCTCCGGCACGTCGGAGTCGGCATAGATCGCTTCCACCGGGCACGCGGAAACGCAGGCACCGCAATCGATGCACACTTCCGGATCGATGTAGAGCATCTCGTCGTCATCTTTGCCGTGAATGCAATCGACGGGACAGACGTCCACACACGATTTATCTTTCGTGCCGATACACGGTTCGGTAATGATGTACGCCATGGAAAGCGAGACCCCTCAGAGGAGAAAGCGGTAGGATTCGAGCCGTATTGGCACTGCTTCGAGCCTACGCCTTCCCCCGCGAGGGGTTCTACAACTTACGTCTGGTTTAGGCGACCGTCCGGCGACCCGAAACGGCGCGAATGATCCAGAGCAAGACGACCGCGCCGACGATGGCCGTGATGAAGCTGCCGATGTTAAAGCCGGTAACGCCCGTATGGCCGAACAGGCTCCAAAGCCAGCCGCCGATCACCGCGCCGATGATACCGACGATCAAGTCGCCCAAGATGCCCCCCGGGCCCTCGCCCGGCACGATCCAGCGGGCGATTGCGCCCACGATGATCCCGAAAATGATCCAGAGAATGATCCCCATCGCTACCTCCTGCTTCGAAATGTTGCCCTTCAAAGGCGAACTTAAACCGCTCGGACGTCCGTTAGGAGTCGTATGAAACGTACGCTAGCCATTTTGACGTGCCTCTTCCTCACTGCCCCCGCCCTCAGCGCATCGGCGGCCCCGGGAAAACCGGCGAAGATCAGCGTGAGCGGCAGCGGCTCGGTATCGATGATGCCCGATCAAGCGACGATCGACGCTTCCGTGGTGACCAATGCGGACGCTTCGGGCCAGGCGATGGACGAAAACAATCGCCGGTATGCCGCCATCGTGGATGCGGCAACGCATGCGGGCGTCGCACGCAAAGACGTGACGCTCTCGTACTACAACGTCAACTACGTCCCGAAGCCGGCGGCTCCGGCGATGCCCCAGCCCTATCAGCGCTACGGTTTTACCGTCGACCGCTCGTTCCAGATCGTCGTCCGGAACATGTCGCACGCCGGCAGCGTGGTAGACGCCGTCACGCGCGCGGGCGCCACGAATATCACCGGGGTGCGCTTCGGCCTCTCCAACCCTGCCGCGGCGCGCGCTCAGGCTATGCAAAAGGCGGTCGCGGATGCCCGAGCGCAGGCTGAGTCGCTCGCAAAGGCAGCCGGCCTGCACCTCACCCGGATCGCCAGCATCACGACCGGCGGAGGGGGCCCGATTCTGCCCCTTGCCATGAAGATGAACGCGGCCGCCGCGCCGATGCCGACGGAGTTCGACAGCGGGAACGTGACGGTCACCGTCAACGTCAGCATCGTCTTTGATGCGGCGCCCTAAGCGAAACCGCCGGCGCCCGAACGGGTACTGGAAGGCATGACCACAACCTGCGAGTCGTGCCGGACCCGGCCGGCCACGGTCTTCGACGGCCGCCGTTCGTTCTGCAGTTCGTGCGCGCAGCGCCAATCCGCGACGCGCGCGCTGCCCTTCCTCGGAGCCGCCTTGGCGGCGGCCGGCCTGATCGCGGGCGGCGCGTTGCTCTTCGAGCGGCGCGACGAACTCTCGAAACACCTGCCCTCCAACCCGCTCAATCCGAATGCCACGCCGACGCTCGCGAACTTTTCACGCGACCTGACCGCGCTCGCGCGTTCCGGAAAATTGGATCCGGTCGTCGGGCGAGACGACGAAATCGAACGCGTCGTCTCGATCTTGGCGCGACGCAGCAAGAACAACCCCGTACTCGTCGGCGAGCCGGGCGTCGGCAAGACGGCGATCGTCGAAGGCCTGGCGCAACGCATCGTGGCCGGCGACGTGCCGGAGGCCCTGCGCAACAAACGCGTGCTCGCGCTCGCCCTCGGTCCGCTCGTCGCCGGTACGAAGTACCGCGGTGAGTTCGAGGGACGCGTGAAGCGCATCTTAGATGAAGTCAAGCGCAGCGCGCGTGACGTGATTCTGTTCATCGACGAACTGCACGCGCTCGTGGGCGCCGGCGCCGCCGAAGGGGCGCTCGATTTGAGTTCCATGATCAAACCGGAACTCGCGCGCGGGGATCTGCAATGCGTGGGCGCGACGACGTTCGACGAGTATCGCAAATACATCGAATCCGACGCAGCGCTCGAGCGCCGGTTCCAACCGGTCATGGTCGAAGAGCCGTCGGTCGAAGCGACGGTTGCGATCTTGCGCGGCTTACGCGGAAAATACGCCGAGCATCACAACGTTACGATCGGCGACGACGCCATCGAAGCCGCCGCGCAGCTTTCCGCGCGATATATCGCGGATCGCTTCTTGCCGGATAAAGCGATCGATCTGATGGACGAAGCCGCGGCAACGGTCGCTCTCGCGAATAAAGGCGCTTCGATTCGGCCTCCGGTGACGGCGGAAACCATCGCGCGCGTTGTCACGAAGTGGACCGGCATCCCGCAGGAAACGCTCTCCGAATCCCAAGCCAATCAATTACTGGATCTGGAAAACGTGCTGCGCAAACGCGTGGTCGGACAAGATCGCGCGATCGCCTCGGTCTCCGAAGCGATCCGCCGCGCGCGCGCCGGCCTGCACGATCCGCGCAAACCGCTCGGAAGTTTTCTCTTTGCCGGATCGAGCGGCGTCGGAAAGACGGAACTCGCGAAAACGCTCGCCGAAGCACTCTTCGGCACCGAGGCGGCGCTGGTGCGCATCGATCTCTCCGAATTCACCGAAGCGCACACCGTCTCGCGTCTGCTCGGCGCCCCGCCGGGATATGCAGGACACGACGAGCCGGGCCAGCTCACCGAGCCGGTGCGCCGCCGTCCGTATTGCGTCGTGCTCTTCGACGAGTTGGAAAAGGCGCACCCCGACGTCGCGGCGATTCTGCTGCAAATTCTCGACGACGGCCGCGTCACCGACGCGAAGGGGCGAACGATCGATTTCCGTCATACGCTCATCGTGCTGACGACGAATCTTCCGGCAGACCAGTTTGAATTCGAACTGCGTCCGGAGCTCTTGAATCGCATCGACGACGTCGTGCATTTCAACGAACTCAAATTGCCAGAACTCGAAGCAATCGTCGAAATCCACGTCGATGCGCTCGCAGGGCGTCTAGGCGCGCGCAACGTGACGCTGCGTCTCTCCGACGAAGCGAAGCTCTACCTGGCGCGCGTCTCGATGGGCGCCGGCAGTGGCGCGCGTTACGTGCAGCGCACGGTCTCGCACTACGTATCCACCCCGCTCTCCAGCGCCATCCTGCGCGGCGAACTGCGCGAAGGGGGAACCGCCAATGTCACACTCGAGGGCGACGAACTCGTTATAAAGGCCGCATAGAGCCGGCGCCGGGCCGCAACGGTGCCGGGCCTACAGAATCGCCTTGACGTCCTCGATCATCTGAGCCTTCGAAAGCTCGCCGACGACGATCTTCTTCACCGTACCGTCGCGCGCGATAAAGACGTGGACGGGCAGGCCGTTGATGCTATACGCATCGCGCAGGGCGCCGTCGTCGACCACCGCCGGATAGACCAGGTGATGCTCGGCGACGAATTGCTTGGCTTTCGTTGCGTTCTCGAGCACGTCGATACCGACGACGTGCAGACCGGCGCTCTTGAACTGCTGCGCGACGGCGCTTACGTCGGGTGCCTCTTGATTACACGGGGGGCACCAGGTCGCAAAGAAGTTCAGGTAGACCGGGTCGCCCTTCAGCGACGCCATCGAAAGCGTGCCGCCGCCGACCTTCGGTTCGACGAAGGCTGGCGCGGGCGCACCGATCTTTGCCGTGGCGAGCGGCGCGCCGCCGTTCGACGCGGACGAACATCCGGCGGCGGCTAACGCCGCCGCAGTGAGTACGGCTCTCTTGATCACGATATTATCCATACACCGGATACGCCACGGCCGCAAGATCGCTTCGCATTTGCTCCATCAATTCGTCCACCGATCCAAAGAGACGTTGTTCGCGAATGTAACGCAAGTCACGAACCGCGAGCTGGTGACCGTAGATCGTCGCGTGAAAATCGCGCATCCAGACTTCGATCGTCCGGCGCTTGCCGTCGAACTGCGGATTGCTCCCGATTGAAACGAGCGCCGCGTAATCGCGCCCGTCATGGCGAGCGACGGCCGAATACACGCCGTCTTTGGGTAGTAATTTATCGGGCACCCGCAGATTCGCCGTCGGAAAGCCCAGGTCGTGCCCGCGACCGAAACCGACTTCGACTGCGCCCCGAAGCTCGTAGGCGTGACCGAGCAGGTGATCCGCAAGTTCCAGGTTGCCGTCCTCGATGAGCGCACGGATGCGCGTACTCGAAATGCGTTGACCGTCATCCTCAACGTTTGCAACCGGCGCAAAGGCCACCGTGCGTTCGTCGAAAAACCTTCGCATCAACTCCGTGTCGCCGGCGCGTTTGTTGCCGAAGCGAAACGTCGACCCGACGGCGACGGCGCGTACGCTCAGCCCGTCGACGAGCTTTTCCAGGAACGCTTGCGCGCTCAGCCCGGCGACCGATGCATCGAACGGGATGAAGAAACACTCTTCGAATCCGGCTTTCCCGAAAAGATCGATACGTTCCGCGTTGGTCGTCAGCATTGCCGGTTCGGAGCCGGGCCGCAAGTGTGTCGCGGGGTGGTTTGCGAACGTCAACACGCCGGAACGCCACCCAGGCTTGCGCATCGAGAACGCGGTCCGCGCGATCGCCAGATGTCCGCGATGAAATCCGTCGAAGAACCCAATCGCAAGCGAGAGCGGGCGATCGTTTTCGCGGAAGAGTTCGTGGTAGATCTTCATCACACGAACACCTTGCGCGGCGAGAGCATCGCGCCGTGCGCCTCGCCCACGCCGACGAGCGTGCGCGATTCATCGCGTACGAACACGTGATGTGCCGGAGCGCCTTGTGGTAACGCCACGACACGACCGGCCCGAAAATCCGCAGACGCTTTGAGGTCGAGCACGATCGTCGGAAACGGAATGATGTGTTCGGGCGCGATAAGCGTGGCAAGCGGATCGTCGGCGATCGCTTCCAGCAGACGCGCTTCATACAGAACGAACGGTCCCGACGCCTCGCGGACGAGCGCGCCCATGTGCGCGGGAACGCCGATCGCCGCACCCAAATCTTCGCAAAGCGTGCGCACGTAGGTTCCTTCGCTGCACGCCACGCGAATGCGCGCGATGGCTTCGCCCTTTTGCGCGCCCGGTTCGGTTCCGAGCAGCGTCAAACCATAAATCGTTATGCCGCGGGGCTTGCGTTCGACCGTCTTACCCTCGCGTGCGAGCTCGTAGAGGCGTTTGCCTTCGTGATGTACCGCCGAAAACATCGGGGGCGTCTGCACGATCTTGCCCGTAAAGCCCGGCAGCGCGTCGGCGAGCTTACGTTCCCAGTGCGCGGGGAGCGCCGCCGACGCCACGGTTTCACCCAGCGCGTCTTGCGTTGTCGTGGAACGTCCGAGCACCAGCGTCGCAGCGTAGGCTTTACGCTGATCTTCCAACAACGGAATCAACCGCGTCGCCTTGCCGACGGCCACGGGCAAAACGCCGGCAGCTTGCGGATCCAACGTTCCGAGATGTCCCACCGCTAGGCGCCGGTCGCCGACGTACACGCCGAAGATGCGCCGAACGCGCGCGACGATCTGCGCCGAGGTCGGGCCCGCAGGCTTAAAGACGTTTACGAACCCGAGCATGTTATAGCGGCGGTAGGACGCGCGTCTCTTTTCGCACCGCTCCGACGATCCCGCACACGCATGAGGTCAGCAGCAGCACGAAGGCCGCGAGCCCGACGCCGAGCAGTTGCGTGAACGTCCAGATGATAAAGAGCACGCCGCTGAGCGACATGAAGATCGAAGACGCACGGGTGTAATGCGCTTGCGGAAATCGCATGAAGGACCACCACGCTCCGGCCGCGCCAAAAGCGAAGAGAAAGAGGCCAGCTACCTGGTTCACAGACCTTCGGCTACGAGCGCCGACTCGACGGCGGCGAATGCGTCTTTGAGCGAACCGTGATACGTCAAACCCGAAGCGCGGAAGTGGCCGCCCCCGCCCAGGCGCTTCGCCGCAGCTTGAACGTTCACGCGTCCGTTCGAACGCAGGCTCACGCGCAGTTCGCCTTCGATGTCCTTAAAGAGCGCGGCGACTTCGACGTACTCCTGGGAACGCAGCACGTTGACCACGTCTTCGGTATCTTCACCGTCGGCGCGCGTCTCGGCGAGCATGCGGTCGTCGACGAATGAATAGCAGTAGCGGCCATCGTGAGCGAACGTCATTTCATCGATCACGCGGCCGAGCAAACGGGTTGCGGCAACGCGTTTGTTCGCAAAGATCTCTTCGGTGATCTCTTCTTTGTCGGCACCCGCGCGGATCAGCTCCGCCGAAAGTTCGAGAACCTCCGGCGTCGTGTTCGAATGCATGAATCCGCCGGTGTCGGTCATGATCGTCGTGAGGAGACAGGTGGCGATCTCGCGATCGATCTCGACGCCTAATTCCCGAAGGAGGTGGACGACCACCGTTCCGGTGGAGCACTCCGACGGAATGACGAAATTGAAGGCGCCGAAATGGGAGTTTCCGAGGTGGTGATCGATGTCGAGCATGTTCGCGCGATCGATCTTCGGCAAAAACTCGCCGGCGCGCGTGTAATCGCTCATGTCGCAAAACACGTAGAGCGCATCCGGCGGGAAATCCGCGGGGACCTCGCGCGAAACGAACGACGTATCGGGAAGAAACCGCAGGTTGCGCGGAACCGGATCTTGCTGGAAGTACGCGACGCGCTTGCCGAGACGTTTGAGCGCGATGCCCAGTGCCAGTCCCGCTCCGAGCGTATCGCCGTCGGGTTTCACGTGACTGACCATCACGAACGCGGAGCGCCGGCGAAGCTCGTCAGCGACCTCTTGCGTCGTGGAATTGCGCTCGTCGCTACCGATCATTCCTCGGACTCCGAAGCCGCGGCGTGACGCTCGGCATCTTCGCGCAGCGTCTTCGCAAGCGCGATGGCGCGTTCCGCGGAACGGTCTTCGACGAAGATGAGCTCGGGCGTGTGCCGCAGATCGATGCGATGCCCCAACTCGCCGCGCAAGAAGCGCGCCGCATGCGAAAGCGCATCGAGCGACTGGCGCGCCTGATGCCGGTCGCCGATGATGCCGACGAATACCTTGCAGTGCCGCAGGTCGTCGCTGACCTCCACGCGCGTGACGGTGACGAATCCGAGCCTCGGATCGCGCAGATCTTTGGTGATTAGATTGCCGAGAATCCGCTGGATCTCATGATCGATGCGCGCCAGCCTCTGCGATTTCATAATCTTTGTCCATTGAGTGAGTGCTCGACGATTCGGCACGGCGTTTCATGCGTTGATTCACGGGCCTCTGGACGAGCGGCGCAGGCATGGATGCCGGTAGCCGCGAGCCAGGGAGCAGCGGTTTTGCACGGATGCAAAAACGCGAGCGTCCCGGGAATCAATGCATGAACCGCGGCTGACGAAACGTTCAAGCGCGAACGAGCTCCGCAGCGACGTGCTCGGTCATGAAGGCTTCGATGATGTCGCCGACCTTCAAGTCTTGGAATCTCGCAACTTGAATGCCGCACTCATAACCCTCGGCAACTTCGCGAACGTCGTCCTTGAAGCGGCGCAAGCTCTCGAGTTCGCCGGTGAATACGACGGTCGCATCGCGCACGACGCGAACGCGCGCACCGCGCGTGATCTTGCCGTCCTTGACGTAGCAACCGACGATCGTACCGACCTTGCTGACCTTGAAGACTTCGCGCACTTCGGCGTGGCCGAGCGTGACTTCACGTTCGACCGGCGCGAGCATGCCCGTCATAGCCTTCGTCAGGTCTTCTTCGATCTCGTAGATCACCTGATAGAAGCGCAGATCGACGCCTTCGTTGTCGGCCAAACGCTTCGCCGTTTCGTCCGGACGAATGTTGAAGCCGATCAACACGGCGCCAGACGCACTCGCCAGGTTGACGTCGTTGGGCGAAATCGCGCCGACGCCGCCGTGGATGACGCGCACGTCGACTTCTTCCGACGAGAGCGATTCCATGCGAGCACGAAGCGCTTCGAGGGAACCTTGACCGTCGGCCTTGATGATGAGGTTGAGCGTTTTCTTGCCTTCGGCCGGCATCTGCATGAAGGTTTCGAGCGAGACGCGTTGCGCGCCCGAACCCGCGATGCGAACGTCGCGACGGCGCACGGCGCGTTTTTCGGCCGTTTCACGCGCGACGCGTTCGTCGCTGACGACCATCAGCGTGTCGCCGGCGGCCGGTACGTCTTGCAAGCCCATGACTTCGACCGGAATCGAAGGCCCGGCTTTCTTGACTTGTTTGCCTTTGTCGTCGATGAGCGCGCGCACTTTACCGAACGTGCCGCCTACGACGACGATGTCGCCGACGCGCAGCGTGCCGTTCTGTACCAAGACGGTCGCGACCGCGCCGCGTCCCTTCGAGAGTTGCGATTCGATGACGACGCCGGTCGCGCGGCGGGTCTTGTTCGCTTTGAGTTCCTTGATGTCGGCTTCGAGGAGCACCGTATCGAGCAACGACTCGATGCCGTCGCCGGTCTTCGCGGAAACGGGGACCATTTCGATCGTGCCGCCCCAGTCGACCGGCTGCAGTCCGTTCTCCATCAGCTGTTGCTTGACGCGATCGGGCTGCGCATCGGGCTTGTCCATCTTATTGACGGCAACGACGATCGGAACGTTCGCGGCTTTGACGTGCGCGATCGCTTCTTTCGTCTGCGGCATGACGCCGTCGTCGGCAGCGACGACGAGAATCGCGACGTCGGTGACCTTCGCACCGCGCGCGCGCATCGCCGTGAACGCTTCGTGGCCGGGCGTATCGATGAACGTGATCTTGCGATCGTTGCGTTCGACCGTGTATGCACCGATCTTCTGCGTGATGCCGCCGGCTTCGCCCGCGGCAACGTTCGCGCTGCGAATCTTATCGAGCAACGACGTCTTACCGTGATCGACGTGACCGAGCACCGTGACGACCGGCGGACGCGGCGTCATCATCTCGGGCTTGTCTTCTTCTTGCTCGACCGTGACTTCTTCGCCCGCTTCTTTGACGACGGCGTTGAACCCGAACTTCTTCGCAACGTTGATTGCTACGTCGCTCGGAATGTTCTGATTGATGGTCGCCATCGTGCCGGTCTTAATAAGCTCGGTGATGACGTCTTTGACCGGAACGATCATCGACGTCGCGAGCTCTTGCACCGTCAGCAGGTCGGGAATCTCGATCGTCTCGAGCTGACGCGAAGGCGCCGCGACATGATCGCCGCCCTTCTTCTTGCGTTGCCGCTCTTTTTCGAGCAGCAGTTCTTTTTCGCGGTCTTTTTTTGCCGCAGCCTTATCTTCGTGGCTTCGCGAACGGTCGCCGGGACGGCCGCCGGCTGAGGGCGCCGGAGCCTCGGTCGCGGCCGACGGCATGCCGGGGCGCGGCCCCATCGGGCGCTGGCCCGGGGCGAGCGGACGGAAGGGACCGTTGCCCGCGGGGCGGCGTTGCCCCGGAGGCGTGAGCGGACCGTTGCCGCGCGGACCCGGCTGAATCGGACCTTTGCCGCCTTGGCCGGGCAGCGCTTGCCCAGGGCGCGGCGCGACGCCAGGCCGGCCCGGCATCCCCGTCGAGGGGCCGGGTGAAGCGACGTTCGGCGCCTGCGGCTGGGGACGCGGACGCGGAGGAGCAATCGACGACTGACCGTGCGGGACCGGCTTCAGGCGCGGAATCGGAGCTTCGGGGGCAGCCGGCTTAGCTGCGGCGGGACGCGCGGGCGCCTGAGGCGGACGCGGCGGCGGCGCTGCGACGGCAGGTGCGGGGGCCGCGCTCATGGCCGGCTCCTCGGGCTCGGGCGACGGCGGCACCTCAGCGGCGACGACGGGTGCCTTGGGAGCCTTGGGCGCAGCCGGACGCGCCGTGCCGGTGACCGGCTTGAGACGCGGTACGGGAGGTTGCTCGGGAGCTGGGGCAGTTTTTTGGGCGGGTGGAGCGGCAGCGACGTCGGCCGGCGCAGCGGGCGCCGCGGCTTTGGGTGCTTTCGTTGCCGTGGTGCTCTTCTTGGGCGCAGCGGTCGCGGGCTTGAGAACGCCGCGCACCAAATCCGCGATCTGATCGGGCACGACGCTGAGCTGGTTCTTCGCTTCGAAGATTCCGCCCAAGCGCTCGTTGAACAGCGCGATCAGTTCTTTCGAGGTGAGCCCGACCTCTTTGGCGAGCTCGAAAATCCGTACCTTACCGGTCGTAGTTGCCATTAATCCCCAAAGTGGGCGCACCCGCTCTGGGGCCCCACGGTTTGAGAGGCAGTCGCACTCGCTTTGCGAGCCGCGCCCCCCGCGCAATCTGCACGGGTCCCCAAACCGCCGGTTTGGGTCCCCGCTAGGTCGTCAAGACGTTGCCCTCATGTTAGAGAACATGATCTGCGTTAGCCATTATTTCTGTCTTTCACCGAACTAGTTATTAAACCATATTCCGCAGCCGCGTCTGCAAGACCCGGGTAGCGGCGATTTTTTGCGACTTTCGCGGCGCAGTCGCCCGAGCACAGGTACGCTCCCCTGCCCGGCTGCCGGCTCTGCCCATCGCGCGACCAGCCCTCCGCGCGGCGTACGAACCGGGTGAGCGTGCCCTGCGCGAATTGCCGACGGCAGCCCACGCAGGTTCGAATCGGGACGCGGCTACTCGCCGCCACCGAGCCGTTCGCGGCGGAACTCTTCCAGCTTGCGAATCAGTTCCTCGTCGACCGAAAGCGCCGGTGCTTCTTCTTCGAGCTCCTCGGCTTCTTCGGCGACCGGCTCTTCGAGAACGCCGGTCTGTTCCGCGCGCTCGGCAAGATATCGCTCGCGCGCTTCATCGGCTTCGGTTTCGCTCGCGATGTCGAGGCGCCAGCCGGTCAGTCGCGCGGCCAGACGCACGTTCTGCCCTTCGCGTCCGATCGCGAGGGAGAGCTGATAGTCGGGAACCACGATCAGCGCGGTTCCGTCTTCCTCGAAGAGTTCGACGCTGATAACCTTCGCCGGCGCGAGCGCGTTCATGATGAACGTTTGCGGATCGGCATCCCAGCGAATCACGTCGATCTTCTCGCCGCGCAGATTGTCCGACACGTTCGCGATGCGGCTGGATTTCGGTCCAAGGCAGGCACCGATCGGATCGACTTCGGCGCGCAGCGATCGCACCGCGACCTTCGAGCGGCTTCCCCCTTCGCGCGCGATCGCCATGATCTCGACGATGCCGTCGGCGATTTCGGGAACTTCGAGCTCCAGCAAGCGCTGCACGAGCCCCTCCGCCGAGCGGGACAACACGACCTGCGGACCCTTCGGCGACTTACGCACGTCCAGCACGTAGGCGCGAATGAAATCGTTGATGCGGAACGCTTCGCCCGGCACTTGCTCCGAAAGCGGCAGAATCGCTTCGTCGCGTCCTTCGAGCAGCACGTACATGTTACGCTGTTCGTAACGCTGCACGGTGCCGGTCACGAGATCGTTGAGCTTACGCGCGTACTTGTTGTACACCGTGTCGCGTTCGGCTTCACGGATGCGCTGCACGATGACTTGCTTCGCGGTTTGCGCGGCGATGCGTCCGAACTCTTTAGGCGTAACCTCTTCGTCGTAGAAGTCGCCCGGTTGATACGGACCACCGGCCTTTTTCACGTCGATTTCGAGCTTCGGATCTTCGACGTTCTCGACGACGGTGCGGCGATGGAAGACGCGGTATTCGCCCGTCTGCCGGTCGACGATCACGATCGCGTTTGCTTCGCTGCCGTAGTGCCGCTTGTACGCGGTCAACAGCGCCGCTTCGAGCGCCTCCAACAGCATCTCGAACGCGATGTTGCGCTCTTTCGAGATGGACTGCAGGACGTCGAGAAGTTTTTCTTCAGCTGCCGGTTCTGCCATGTGTCTTCCGTTCACGTTTGTCACGAGTAAAGTCGGCGCGCGGATCGTATTCCAGGTTCGCCGATTTGATGGTGGCGATCGGCAAGGGCAATTCCCCTTGCGCGGTCGCGAGAATCACGTTTTCGCCCCTCAGTCCGACGAGCGTGCCGCGGTGCGTCTTTTGCCCCCCGATCGTCAGCGAGGTCACGACGCGCGCCGCCTTGCCGGCAAAGCGCTCGTAATCGTGCGGACGAACGAGCGGGCGTTCGAGACCGGCCGACTCGACTTCGAGCGAATACGGATCTTCGAACGTTTCGAGCGCGTCGTTGATCCGCGCCGCGATCCGTTCGCACGTCGCTAGATCCACGCCACCCTCTCGATCGATCGTCACCGTGAAGGTCGTCATGCCGCGTCGCGTTCGCGCCGCGTGCTGTACGACTTCGACCCCCGAGAACGTCTTGTCGTGGAGAATCGCATCCAACGTTTGCTCGAACGCATCGGTCAACGCAGACACGGTTCCCCCTTTTACAACAACGAAGCGCGGGACATGCCCACGCTTTGACGATCAACCGCTATTAAGGATACCCAAAATGACGACGGGCCGCAACCCCACGTGGGTCGCGACCCCTCGCCTTGCTTTACGTATTGTGCGAACTGACGCGCGACCGGTTACGGCCGGCTACCGTAGGTGCGATCTCGCAGCACCCTATGCGCGTGCTTCGCGGGCTAAAGAGCCCGGTGGATCTTGCGGTTCCAACCGCACCTCCTTGAATAGGATGCACCTTTTCGGTACAACTCAATGTTACTGCGCGAAAAGTCGCACTTCAAGCGGGAATACGTTGCGCTACGGCGACGATGCCGGCGGCGGAACGAATGGTTGCAAGTTGCGCCTGGAACACAGGGTCGAAGCGCGCGCCTCGACGATCGGGCGCCCGAACCCGCCCGGCAACGGACGCGTTCCGATCACGATGCCGCCTCCAAGCGGATGCGCCATCGTTCCCGATTGCATGGGCGGCTGGCCGGCGCGCGGATAACGCAGCATCCATCCGTCGCAGTAGAGCGCCATGCCGACCCGGCGGACGTTCGTCACCCACATCTTGAGCTTGGCATCACCGCCTTCGCCCTGCTCTTCAAAGATGAATTTGGTCAGCGCCAGCACGGCGGGCGGGGGCGTCGGCGCGGTGCTGCCGATCGTCACCGGCGAATGGAGCGCGCCTTCGTCCAGGTTGACCGCATTGTGCGGCAGCAGAGCGCGCAGCTTTGCATTGATGTCGGGCGGAGCGTGTTTTCTGCGAACGGACACCGGCGGCTTCGCGGTGGGAGCGGCCTCGACGCGAACGGGACGCGTCGGCGCTTCGTGCTGCGCGCCCGTGCCTGCTCGGGGGCCGGGTGAAGCGTGACCCTTCACTCCTTGGAGCGGGTTGGTTCCCGGATGCGCGGCGGCCGCAGGTCCGCGCGTGGGGCTTGGGCTTGCAACGCCGGGCTTGACGGCAGGCGGAGCGCTCTCCTGAGCGGCCGGCACGGGCTTGCTCGTGGGAGCCGCGGTAGCCGCCGCCGGCGCGGGGGTCTGCGGTTTGCTGGTCGGCGCCGCCGTCGGAGCAGGGGGCCGTTGCGTGGGCTTGGCGGTCAGTGCCGTGGTGGGCGCGGGCGAAGGCGCCGCGGTCGGCGGCACCTTGATTGCGACGGCAACGGCTTGCACCGACGGTACCGCCGTCGGTACGGCCGGAAGCTGCTGCTGGGGAAGCGGCTCGAAGACCGCCTCTGTCGGACGAACGTTGGGTTGCAACGATGCTTGGGGAAGCGGCGTGGGGTTGGGCGGAGCCGTCGGCGCGAACTTCGAGAGTTCGTGGCGGCGCGGCGGCTGCGGCTGATGCGCCGGCTGAGCGGCGGGCGCGTGGTGAACGACCGGCGCGATCGGTGCGTGGGGAACGGGCGCGGCATGCTGAGGCTGCGACGGAGCCTGCGCGACGACCGGTGCACGTTGCTCGAGCGTGATCAACGTTCCGCCCGCAACGTTCTCGTTGGCACCTTCCTCTGCGGTGCTAATGGCAACCGTGAAGAGCAGCAGCGCAAGCAGCACGTGAAGCAGCAGCGATGCTAGAGTACTCCCCGCAAGGCGTTCGACATAGCGACGGTCTCGAGGATCGCGCTGCATACCGGGAGGGTATTGCGCGCAGAAGTTCGCAGGAGCCTGCTATGGATTCCGTCTTGCAGAAGCGCACGAAAATCGTCGCAACCATCGGTCCCGCATCGCGCGATCCGGAGATCATCCGATCGCTCTTTCTCTCGGGCGCGAACGTTCTACGTTTGAACTTTTCGCACGGCACCCCGGAAGAACACGGTGAAGTCGTCGCCAGCGCACGCCGCATCTCCGAAGAGCTCGGCATCCACACGGCAATATTGCAAGACCTTCCCGGTCCGAAAGTGCGCACGGGCAAACTCGAAGACGGTCTCACGTCGGTCCATTTGGAGCGTGGGCGGCACTTCACGCTCACGACCGACGACGTGCCCGGAACGGCCGAGCGCATTTCCGTGCAGTACAAAGATCTGCCGAGCGACGTCGCGGTCGGAAACCGAATCTATCTGCAGGACGGCCAGATCACGCTGCGGATCATCTCGAAAACGGCGACCGACATCGAGACTACGGTCGAGTTCGGCGGCGATCTTCGCTCCCAACAAGGCATCAACTATCCCGACGGCTCGCTGAACATCACGTCCGTTACCGAACGGGATTTCGAGTATTTGGCCTTCGGCCTAGAACAGAACGTCGATTACGTCGCCGTGTCCTTCGTGCGAAGCGCCGAAGACATCAACCGCGTTAAGGCGTTCATGGCGCAGCGCGGCCGCGACGTTCCGGTCCTTGCAAAGATCGAGAAGCACGAAGCGCTGACCGACCTCGATAACATCATCGCCGTTGCCGACGGCATCATGGTCGCGCGCGGCGATCTAGGCATCGAGATCCCGCTCGAGCAAGTTCCGCTCGTGCAAAAGGCGATCATTGCGAAGTGCAATCGCGCGAGCAAACCCGTCGTCACCGCGACGCAGATGCTCGAGTCGATGACGTTCAATTCGAAACCGACCCGAGCCGAAGTAACCGACGTCGCAAACGCCATCCTGGACGGCACCGACGCCGTCATGCTTTCGGGCGAAACGGCGCGCGGTCAATATCCGACCGAGGCGGTGCGCACGATGGCCGAGATCGCGCGCGAAGTCGAGAAGAATTACCCGCACGCGATGCTGCGAGATCGCCGGCTTGCGGGCGTGAGCCCGACGATCGCCACGTCGATCGCCGAAGCGGCGACGCGCGCGAGCGACGAGTTGTTCATTCCGTACATCGTGACCGGTACGACGACGGGAAACACCGCGCACCACATCGCGGCGTTTCGGCCGCGCGCGCGCATCATCGCGCTAACGCCCGCGCCGGAGGTCGCGCGCCGTCTCTCGATCGTCTGGGGAACCGAATCGCTGCTGATCGATCGCTACTCGTCGATCGACGTCTTACTCTATATGACCGAACAGCGCATGACGCAGGCCGGCCTAGTGAACTCCAAGGACTTGATCGCGTTTACCACCGGCATGCCGGTCGGTGCGGGCGGCACCAATCTCCTCAAGATACACGAGATACCGTGATTCGATCGCTTCGCCAAGTTCTCGAATGAGCCGGTGCAGGGTCGCGCTTGCAATATAACGTCCGGCCATCCGGTCGAACGTTTCGCCGGGGACGCCGAAGGGCGGCGTGTATACTCCGCTGATGCGCACGTGCGAGCGCCGAAGGTGCGGACGCACCGTGATCGTCCCGGCAAACGAGGGGAAGATTGCATGTTCGGGCGTCCAATAGATCGCGATGGCATCGTGGCGGCGCACCGTATCCCCGAAATCGTCGACGATGGCCCACCCGATGCGCACGCGTTCGCGCACGCCGTGCATCGGCGAGATCATCAAGACCTCGCGTCCGGAGAGCACGCTCTCCAACATCTCGACGACTGCCGAAAAACGGGCAATCGACAAGGACGCTCGCGTGAATCTTATGTTCCGATGAATGCGGCATCGTTGAATCTCGGTCCCCCCGATACCGAGCGTACGGCCGCCGGAAGAAGCTGCTAAGAATTCGGCGTGAATACGGCGAGCGGAGTCGCGGCGGCGTCGGCGTCGAGTTGTTCCATCGTGCACTGGCGCGGCGCCTTATCGGGCCGGAAGCGCAGAAGCTTCGTACCGTGCCTGAAGCGATTGGCCGTCACGTGATCGTACTGCACTTCCACGACGAGTTTCGGCTCGACCGGATACCACGGCTCCTCGGTCGCGCGCCAGCGACTCGGGCCGCCGGGAGCGGTGCCGGTAAAGCCGGGCGCTTTTTCGAGCGCCCGCAAGCGTTTGAGCAACGGGCTGCGTTCGCGTGTTTTAAAGCCCGAAGTAAAGCCGACGTGATTGAGCTTTCCTTCGCCGTCGTACAAACCAAGGAGCAGCGAGCCGATACCGTCCTTTTCTTTGTTCAGCCGAAAACCGCCGACCACGCAGTCGGCGGTACGTAAACGTTTGATTTTCACCGCCGCCGCGCGCGTACCGCTCGCGTAAGGAAGATCGCGGCGCTTCGCTACGACGCCGTCGAGCGCATTACCGACGCGCGAGAACCAGCTTTCCACCTGAGCGCGATCTTGCGTCGCGGGCGAAAGCGCGAGCGACGCGCCTTTAAAAAAGCGCTTCGCAAAAGCCGTTAACGCCGCGCGCCGTTCGTCCAGGGTATGCCCGGTCAGATCGTGCCCGCGCTCGTCGACCAGAAGATCGAATACGACCAATCGAGCCGGCGTCTCGCGCGAGAGGCGTTCGATGCGGGATTCCGCGGGATGGATGCGCTGCAGCAATGCGTCGAACGACAAACGGTCGCCGAGTTGCACCATCAGTTCCCCGTCGAGAACGAACCGTTTCGCGCGCAACGACCGTATCTGCTCGACGATCTCCGGGAAGTATCGCGCCAGCGGCTGGCCGGATTTCGATTGGATCTCGACTTCGTCGGCGTCCCGAAAGACCAGCGCGCGGAAGCCGTCCCACTTTGGCTCGTACTGCCACTGCGGCCCCTCCGGGATGCGTTCGGTCTGTGTCATCTCCATCGGTTCGTAGGGCGCGTGAATCGGCAGCGACATCGGCCAGCGTGCTCATTGGCAACCGTTGCCGGTTGTCGTGAGAACGTAGGCGTCGAAGGGGGCGACGGTTTGCGGATTGCTGACGGGGCGGTAGTTGATGTCTGTGTAGGTGTGATCGCTCGGAAGGGTTGCCGTCTGGCTGCTGTTTCCCGCGTTGACCAAAACCATGCCGCTCTCAAAGCGCCGATAGTAGAGATAGGGATTGTTCGGATCGTAGCTCGAGCCGCCGTACATGGCGTCGCACGGCGCGCCGAGTTGCGCGCTATACTGCGAGAAATACTCCTCGCTTCCGTATCCGTAACCGACGGTGTTATTGCCGTCCACGTACAGATCGGCGTTGCCTTCGTTCGCCATCAAGTACGTGGCGATGGAGTATTCTACGTGCTGGCTCTGCACGGTCGTTCCGTCGTTCGGCCACCTGTCGATGAGGCCGATGGCGTCGCCCAGGCGTTGAACGTACTCCATGTAGTTGTAGGTCGACATGAACACGCCCGGCGCGTTCTGATAATTTCCATAGTCGGAGAAACCGGATTCATCCAGCGTGATGTCGACGCTGCGCAGCAGCGCCTGTTCGTTGGGATCGTTGATGTTGCCGGGCGGATGATTTACGGCGACGGCGATGCCGACGGCATTCGCCGCCTGCTTCGCCTGCTGCACCCAGTTGAGCAAGTCCGCAATCCACTGGGAGTTGTCGACCTTCGGATTGGCATACACCGTCGTGAAGCTTCCGTCGTTGTTCCAAACTCCGCAGCCATATTCACCCGGCTGCACGGTCTGCCCGAGTTCCGGATTTCCACCGGCCATGATGTTCTTGAAGACCACCTGATCGAGCGCGATCGCGTTATAGCCGTTTGCCTGCGCGTACGCGAGCAGATCTTGGATTTGATACTGCACCACTTGCGGGTTGTGCATGTTCAGGGGGACGTCGGGGAACGTATCTCCGGGCGTATAGGCGATATCGTGCGTCGGCGTTCCGTCGGATTTACACGCATAGAGAATCCAGTCCGGATGATTGCTCTGCCAATATTGCAGATTGTGGCCCGAGACGTGAATGTTGTCTTCTTCGGTGATATAGTAGCGCGTCACGAGCGCCGCCGTATTTGCGCCGCGCCAAGCTTGCGGCCGCGCGATGCCGTCGTCGTTACCGGAGCCCCACACCCAATCGTATCTGTACGCGTCGCTCGAGATTGCGCTCGTGCTCATCGACGTCGTCGACCCGTTTGCGTACGGGAAATAATCGAAGATCTGCGCGAGCGCGGTGCGTCCGTACGTGCTGCGTAACTTCGACTGTGGATCAGCCGGATAGAAGGTCGCCATCGGCGACGCCGTGGGAGCCGGCGTCGGGGTGGCAGTTGGCGCGGGTGTCGGCGTTTGCGGCACGGGCGTTGACGTTGGCGCCGCAGTAGGCGTAGGCGTAGCCGTCGGCGTCGGCTTTGGTGACGGCGTCGCACCGATCGGCGTCGGCGTAGGAACCGGCGTTGCGGTAGGCTTGGGTGACGGCGTCGCGCCGACCGGGGTCGGCGTTGCCACAGGCGGCGTCGCGCTCGGTGGCGTTACGATCGGCGGGGAAACGCTTCCGCCGCCTCCGCCGCCGCCGCATGCGCTGAGAGTGAATGCAATACTTGCGAGTATCGCCGGCAGGCGCGACTTCATGCTGTGGTACCTGACTCCGATTTCGAAGAATGGTCGTCAGCGTACCATCGCGCACGGTCACAGTAAGACTGCTATCTAGGAACGGCGCGTAGGTAAAAACGTCCTAACGGCGATGGTTTCGATCGCAAAAAAGCAGCTTCGCGGCAGGCGCCTGCTTATATCTGCGGCAACGTTGAGCGGCCGCGCTTCGAAACGAGCGGCTTCCAGAGATCGCCAACGGCGGCGATGCGCGCGAGCATATTGTCCATTCGGAAATCGTCGATCTCGATTCCGTCTTCGAGCTCTTCCCACGTGACCGGCGCAGAGACGCTCGCGCGCGCGGTCGGGCGGACCGAATAGACCGACGCCAACGTAGCACCCCAACGATTTTGATTATAATCGACCAGCACGCGCCCCGGCGGCCGCTTCTCTTTGCGGTATTCCGAGGTCATCAGGGCCGGCTCGTGCTTCGCAAGTGCGACGGAAAACGCTTTCGCGAACGTCCACACCTCTTTTTGGAGCGGACCGCGCACGATCGGCACGTACACGTGGATGCCTTTGGATCCCGACGTCTTCGCATAGCTCTTTAAGCCGAGCGCTTGGAGTCCGTCGCGAACCAGCAACGCGCACTCACGCACCCGCGCAAACGGCGCGCTTCCGGGATCGAGATCGAAATGGACGTAGTCCGGCCGGTTCACGTCATCGCAGGTCGCATACCACTGATTGAGATCGATGCATCCCAGGTTGACCACCCAGAGCAACGACGCGAGATCGTTGACTTCGGGAAATTCGATCACGCTTCCCGAGCCGTGTTCGATCGAGCACGTCTCAAGCCACTCGGGATGCGGCGACGGGGTGCGCTTCATGAAGAAAAAATCGCCGTCGGCGCCGTTCGGATAGCGCTTCATCACCATCGCTCGGTGCTCGAGATGCGGCAATAGATACTTCGCAACGCCTGCGTAGTATTGCAGCAGATCGCGCTTCGTCGCACCGGTCTGCGAAAAGAACACCTTATTGAGATTGGTCAACGCCACGTCTTTGCCGCCCGCGCTGACCTTAGCCGCGTCGCGATCGGCGGGGATCGTCACCTTGCGGCGGCTTTCATCAACGTGCGCGCGTGCGCAAGGGCGACGTCGTGCGATTCGCCGGAGAGCATGCGCGCCAGTTCCGCAGCTCGGTCTTCGTCGGTGTGGAGTTCGCGCACCGAGATCGTCGTGCTGTTTTTCGTTTCATGCTTCTCGAGGACGTAATGGCGTGACGCCCACGTCGCGAGTTGCGCCAAATGGGTTACGCAGACGACTTGCGCGTCGCGCGCAAGCCGCCCGAGGCGCGCACCTACCGCAGTAGCGGTAGCGCCGCCGATGCCCGCGTCGATCTCGTCGAAAACCAGCGCACTGCGATCGCGGGCCGTCGCGAGTGCGACGACGAGCGCGAGCAGCACGCGCGAAAGCTCGCCTCCGGAAGCGACGCGCGCAAGCGGACGCAACGGCTCGCCGGCGTTTGCAGCGAACGCGAACTCCACCGCCTCTGCGCCGTCGGGTACGATGTCCGCGAGCGGAGAAAAGGCGACGTCGAAACGCCCGGAAGCAAGCGCAAGCTCAGGAAACTCTGCCGAAACCTCACGGGCAAGGCGCGCGGCCGCGGACCGGCGCAGTTTCGTCAATGCTGCCGCGGCAACGACCAGCGCGTCGCGCGCCCGATCGCGAGCCTGCGCTAATTCGACGCGCCGCTCGTCGCGATGCTCGAAATCGTCGACTAGCCGCCGCGCGTCGTCGGCATACTCGAGCAGCTGTGGAATCGTAGGCGCATATTTGCGCTTGAGCTTGTCGATTGCATCCAGGCGCGCATTGATCGCTTCGAGTTCCGCCGCATCAAACTCCGTGGCGTCGAGCGATCGCGCGATCGATGTCGCCAGATCTGCCGCTTCGCTCTGCAATGCCGACGCCCGTTCGGCCATCGACGCCAACTCGGCGTTCATATCGCCGATCGTTCCCAGCAGCGATGCCGCGCTACCGAGGCAGGCGCTCGCGCTGGCCTCATCCGAGGCAAGGGCCTCGTGCGCCGAACGCAATGCGCCGGCGATCCGCTCGACGTTGTCGAGATATCTGCGGCGCTCGGTCAGCCGTTCGTCCTCCCCCGGCGCTAACGCAAGCGCTTCGATTTCGCCGGCCGCAAAGGACGCTTCGTCGTAACGCTGCTGCGCCTGTCGCGCGTCGCCTTCGAGTTCGGCCAGCGCTCGCACGCATCGCGTCCACTCGGCATATGCGGCCGCGACACGTCCCCGCGCGTCGAGCGCGTTTGCGTAGCGGTCGAGGAGTTCGACGTGATGCGCCGCGGCGAGCAGCCGCTGCGCTTCGTGCTGGCCGACGATCTCCGCCAGGGCACCGGCAATTTCGCGGACGTAACCCGCGGTCGCCGGCCGGCCGTTGATGCGAACGCCCGACTTCCCCGCATCGCTCACCTCGCGAACGATCGTCGCTTCTTCATCCGCATCGAATTCAAAACCATCGGCGTTGAGCCGCGCGCGCAGCGCATCGTCGGGATCGAACGCAAGCGTCACCGTCGCGCGCGAAGCACCGCGCCGAACCGCGTCCGCGCTCGCGCGTTCGCCGAGAGCAAATCCGAGCGCCCCGAGAAGCATCGTCTTGCCGGAGCCGGTCTCGCCGGTGAAAATCGTCGCACCTTCGGCGAACTCGATCTCCGCCGACTCGACCAGTCCATAATTGTTCAGCGCTAAACGACGCAGCATAGCCTTGATGTCATTAACGCGGTGCAGCTTTGATCGAAACACCCCAGCGCATCTTTTGCTCCAGCCGCTCGAAGAAGCGCAGCTTCGAAAGGCGAGCGAACCGGGCGCTGGCCGGATTCTTGTGCACTTTTACGACGGTGTTTGGACCGATTTCGGCAAGCACGTCACCGTCGCACTCGAGGTGTGCGTGTGCGATTTCGGAATCGCAGGTGATCTCGATGCTCGAACTTGCGGGCACGATGAGCGGACGGGAAAAGAGCGTGTGCGGTAGGAGCGGAACGATGCCGAACGCGTCGACCTGCGGCGAGATGATCGATCCGCCGGCCGAAAGGAAGTAGGCTGTCGAGCCCGTCGGCGTCGAGACGCAGATGCCGTCGGCCGGGATGTCGGCGATGTGTTCGTTGCTCAAGCTCAATCCGAAGGGTACGATGCGCGAGACGTCGCCTTTGCGAACGACGACGTCGTTGAGCGCAAAGAACGTCTTCCCGCCGTACTCGGCTTGCAGCGCGAGCCGCTCTTCGACGACGAGTCCTTGTTCGACGAGTTCCGGCAAGTGCGCGATCCGCGGATCGCCGTAGTCGAGTTCGGTCAGAAACCCGAGGCGCCCGGTGTTTATGCCGAGCAGCGGACAGCCGCATTCGGTCGCCACGCGTGCCGCGCGCAGCAACGTGCCGTCGCCGCCGATCGTGATAAACAGCGACGCTTCGCGCGCGAGCGCGCCGGCCGTAGCGAGATCGTCGATGTACGATTGCCCTTTCCACGTCGCGATCTGGTAGCCGGCGCCGCGAAACGACGCCGCGACCTCGTTGGCGAGCGAGCGCGCGGTTTCGCGCGCCGAATCGACGTAGAGCGTAATCATCTTCGACGCGAGCGCGAGCTTCGTCATGATGCCACGCCTTCGCCGAGGACCGCCTCTATCCGCTCGTCATCGACTTCGGCGCCCTCGCGGCGGAACTCGCCGAGGAACTCACGATTCCCGGCGGGACCGAGCAAGGGCGACGCGGTCAGCGCCACCAACACGAGCCCGAACTCGCGCGCGGCGCCGCGAATCTCGTGCAAAATCGCGCGATGCACCGCCGGATCGCGGACGACGCCGCCGCTTCCCAAGCGCTCGCGGCCGGCTTCGAACTGCGGCTTGATCAAGGCAACGATCCATCCCGGCTCGCGCAAAAAGCCGACGGCGCGCGCTAGGATCGTCCGCAGCGAGATAAACGACGTGTCGATGACGATCGCATCAAAGCCCTCCGGAAATGCCGCGTCGGGCAGATGGCGGAAATTCGTGCGCTCGATCGTGACGACGCGCGGGTCATTGCGCAGGCGCCAATCCAGCTGTCCGTACCCGACGTCGATCGAGGTAACGGCGGCGGCTCCGCGCTGCAAGAGGCAGTCGGTGAAGCCTCCCGTCGAAGCGCCGACGTCGAGCGCGACGAGATCGTGGACGTCGAGCGTAAAGGCGTCGAGCGCGTGAGCGAGCTTTTCGCCGCCCCGGCTCACGAAACGGCGCGGCTGCTCGATTTCGATCAGCGCGTCGTCTCGAACGTTCTGCCCTGCTTTCGTGGCCGGCGCGCCGTTGACGCGGACCCGGCCCTCCATGATCAAGCTGCGCGCTTGCGACCGGGAGATGCCGCTGCGCGCCGCGACCACGTCATCCAGCCGCTGAGCCATCCTCACGCATCGCGGCATCGATCTGGTCTTGCGAACTCTTCAGCAATTGCTCGCATTCCGCGGCGAGCGTCTTGCCTTCTTTGAAGAGTTTCACGGCGTCGTCCAACGAGGGATCGCCGCTTTCGAGCTGCTTGACGATCGCCTCGAGCCGGGCCAGTTTGGCGTCAAACGAAGTCGCGTCGTTCATTCGCGATGTCCTTCGACGCGAGCCAGAAGCGTTCCGCGCGCAAGGCGAGCTTCCACGGCGCTTCCGACCGGCACCGAGCCCGCGTCGCGGATGAGCTTCCCACCGGCGAAGACCATCGCGTAGCCCTGCGCGAGCGGACGTTGCGGATCGTAGAGGTCGAGCTTGGTGGCCAGCAGCTCCACCCGCGATAGCGACGGTTTGGTGAACCCGCGCGCGAGCACGTTGAGCTGCGACGACGCCGCTTGGAGCGCGCGGGCCCGCGCGTTGATTCGCTGCACCGGCGTGTGGGCGTTGAGGCGGCGTTCGAGGACGAGCAAGCGCTGCCGTTTCTGATTGACGAACGCGCGCGCCGTGCGGTCGAAGGACGACGTGACGTAGTCGAAACGTTGCACGCGAAGACGCTGTTTTTCGCGCAGGCTGCGATCGAGGCGCGCGACGAGCAGTTCCAAGCGCCGTGCGTAGGCGTCGCGGATCTCCCCGAAATAGGTGGCGCCGAGCGACGGCGTTTCCCGAACTTCGTCGGCCGCGGCATCGGCGAGATGCAGATTCGCGGTGTGCGCGATCGCGGTCAGCACCGGGTGCTTCGCGCGCACGATTGCGCGCACGACCGGTTCTTCGTTGAATGCGAAGAGATCTTCGTAGCTTCCGCCGCCGCGCGCGAGCACGATGACGTCGACGTCCATCGCCGAGGCCCGGTCGAGCGCCTTCGCGATTTCGACCGGCGCGTCCAGCCCTTGCACCAGCGTTTCGATGAACTCGATGCGCACGTGCGGCGCGCGGCGGCGCATCTGCGTTTCGAAATCTTCCGCACCCTTGCCGCGAGCGGAAATCAAGGCGATGCGGCGAGGGAAGCGCGGCATGGGCCGCTTGCGCGCGCGCTCGAAGAGCCCTTCGGCTTCCAGTTTTTTACGGAGTGCTTCAAACCGCGCGTAGAGTTGCCCGATTCCCGTCAGCTCGAGCGATTTTACGTCGAGTTGGTAGATGCTGCGCGCGGGATAGGTCGTGAACTCGCCGCCGACGATGACCGCATCGCCATTTCGAAAAGCCGGCAGCTTCGCAGCCGCGTTCGACCACACGACGCATTTGAGGATGTCGGCGCCTTCCTTCAGATCGAAATAGATGCGCCCGTTGGCGTCGCTGCGATCGGAGACTTCACCGCGAACGGAGATCCGCGCGAGCTGCTTGTTTTCGGCGATGAGCCGCTTGATGTACCCCACGACGCGGCTGACGCCGTAGACGGTGCGTTCGTCGTCGCCCGTCATCGAGGCTGCGCCGATGTGGCCGGCGCCGGCGCTGCACCAGCCGATGCGGCACTTGCCGGCGCGGGCGTCACGGGTCCGAGCGTCGCAAGCGGCGCGTCGGTAACGCCCGGCGGCAATGTGGCGGGCGGCGGCGACACCGCCGGCGGCAGCGTCGCGGCGGCGGCCGCATCGGGCGTCGGCGCGATCGCGGCTCGGTACGGATGGCTGTCGGCGCATCCGCTCAGCGGCTGCGTTCCATTGAGATAGAGATCCGTTTTGCCCGAACACGACGTCACTTTGACGACCTGCCCTTGCGGGAACGTGAAGTTGTGTTTGGGGACGCCTTTGAGCGCAGCTTTCATGAATCGGGCCCAGATGCGGGCGGGAATATCCCCGCCGTACGATTCGTACATGCGCGAGTAGTTATCGTTGCCCATCCACACCGCCGTGACGAGATCCGGCGTATAGCCGACGAACCACGCGTCGCGGAAGTCCGACGTCGTTCCCGTTTTTCCAGCGGCGGGACGCCCGATGATCGCGTTGGGGTAGCCCGTGCCGTGCTTGATGACGTCTTCCAGCATACTCGTCATGATATAGGCCGTGCCGGCGCTGACGACTTCGGTCGCCTGCGGATATTGATTGTCCAGCACGGCGTTACCGAGTGAATCGCGCACGAGCCGAATTGCCGAGGGATCGATGTGTACGCCTTGATTTGCAAGCGTCGAATAGCCGCTCGCCTGATCGAGCACGCTGACCACCGAGGATCCGAGTGCGAGCGACAGATTCGCTTCGAGCGGCGCCGTCACGCCCATGCGATGCGCGTACTCGATGACCTTATCGAGACCGATGCGATCCGCAAGCTTCACGGCAACGACGTTGCGCGAAAGCGCGAGCGCCGTGCGCAAGGTGATCGGCCCCATGAACGTGTTGTCGTCGTCCATCGGAGACCACATCGTGCCGTCGCCCATCGGATAACTGACGGGCGTGTCGTCCATGATCGTATTGGGCGGAATGCCCGAATCGATGGCTGCCGTATAGACGTACGCCTTGAACGACGAGCCGGGCTGCCGGCGTGCCTGCCACGCGCGGTTGAATTGGTTGTTCAACGTAAAGCCGTCGCCGCCGACCATCGCAAGAATCTCGCCCGTCGAAGGCCGAATCGCGACGAGCGCGGCTTCATGACCGTTGATGCCCTCGGCCTTTGCCGTGCGAACGCCCCAATCGACCGCTTCTTGAGCGAGCTTCTGCATGCGGATATCGAGCGACGTATACACTTGCAGGCCGCCTTCCTCGACGGCTTGCTTGCCGAAGAGTTTGTCGAGCTGCGCGATCACGTACGTGGTGTAGTACGGATACAGATAGCCTTCGAGGCCCGCCGGACGCTGATGAACCAACCGCACGTTGGCGGCTTTTGCGGCGCGCGCTTGCGCTTTGGTGATATAGCCGCTATCGACCATGCGGTCGAGCACGTGCTCTTGCCGGTCCTTCGCGAGTTTAAAATTCGCGAAGGGCGAGTAATCCGACGGCGCGGCGATTACCCCCGCCAGCATGGCGGCCTGAGGCAGCGTCAGCTTCTCGACGCTCTCGCCGAAATACGTGTGCGCGGCCGCATCGACGCCGTAGGCTCCGGCGCCGAGATAAATCATGTTGAGATAGCGCTCGAGGATCTCGTCTTTGGTGTAGTAGCGCTCGATCTCCATCGCAAGCAGCGCTTCCTGGATCTTGCGGGAAAGCGAGATTTGGTCGTTTAGGAAGAGCTTGCGCGCGAGCTGCTGCGTGATCGTCGAGGCGCCCTGAAACTCCTGATGCGTGAGGTCGGCAAATCCCGCGCGAACGATGCCGCCGAAGTCCACGCCGTGATGGTAGTAAAAATTGTGGTCTTCGTTGGCGATGACGGCATGCTGCATGACGAGCGGTATGCGCGATAGCGGCACGTACACGCGGTTTTCGCGGTAGACCGACGCCAGTTGCGTCCCGTCGCGCGCGAAGATGCGCGTCGAGGTGGCGGGTTGATAGTCGGCCATGCGGCTGATATCGGGAAGGTTGCGCGAATAGGCCGCGACGATACCGGCGATCGTTCCCGCGACGAATAACACGATGAGTAGAATCGCGACGAGCAATCCGCGCACCCAACGCGGAGCACCGCCGCGCTTTTTACGAGCGGCTCGCTTCTTTCGCGACTGCATTTAAAACGCCATTGACGAAACGGTTGGATTCCTCGGTAGAAAACTTCTTCGCAAGCTCGACGGCCTCATTGATGACGACCGCGGCCGGTAACTCCGGTCGATTACGCAGTTCGAACGTGCCCATCTCTAAGAGCAAACGGTCGATCGTCGGTAATCGTTCGATGGTCCATCCTTCCAAGAGCGGGGCGAAGACGAGATCGGCCTCGCTTGCGTGTTCGAGCGTTCCGAACACGAGATCGCGGACGAAGGTGCGATGGTCCGTATCCGCACCCTCGCCGACGACTTCGTTCAACGCTTCGCCCGGTTCGCGATGGCCGACCACGATCGAATAGAGCGCCTGCAGCGCCTGTTCGCGCCCCTGTCTTCTGGAGGGCATCTACGTTGCCGCCCCCGCCGTTAACATCTCGGGCAGGAATCCGATGTCGTAGCGCCCTTCGCGGAATTGCGGCGTCGCGAGAATCTCCAAGCACATGTCGATCGTCGTGTTCACGCCTTCGATCACCGTTTCACGCAATGCGCGTTCCATACGTGCGATCGCGGCTTCGCGCGACGCGCCGAACGCTACGATCTTCGCGATCATCGAATCGTAGTACGGCGGAACCATCGTTCCGGAATACACGTGGGTATCGACGCGGACGCCGGGTCCACCGGGGAACACGACGCGCGTCAGCGTGCCGGCCTGCGGCGAAAAGTTATTGCGCGCATCTTCCGCGTTGATGCGGCATTCGATCGCGTGGCCGCGCAACTGGAGATCCCGCTGGGTATAGCCGAGCGCTTCACCGGCGGCGATGCGAATCTGCTCCTTGACGAGATCGACGCTGTAGACCATCTCGGTCACCGGATGCTCGACCTGGATGCGCGTGTTCATCTCCATGAAGTACACGTTTTCGCCGCTGACCAAGAACTCGAGCGTTCCCGCGTTGGTATAGCCGACGTGCCGGCAGGCACGCACCGCCATTTCCAGCAGCGATTCGCGCACCTTCTCGGGCAGATGCGGGGCGGGCGACTCTTCGATCAATTTTTGGTGCGACGGTTTCTGTACCGAGCAGTCGCGCTCGCCGAGACTGACCACGTTGCCGAATTCGTCGCCCAGCACTTGCACTTCGATGTGGCGCGGATGCAAGATGAGCTTTTCCATATAGACGCGACCGTCTTTGAAGCTCGCCTCGGCCTCCGCGGTCGCGCTCGTATACGCGCGTTCCATATCCTCGGGCCGCTCCACGACGCGCATGCCCTTGCCGCCGCCGCCGGCCGTCGCTTTTAGCAGCACGGGATAGCCCACGGTTTCTGCCGCGCGTTTCGCTTCTTCGACCGAATCCAGAATGTCGGTTCCGGGCGTCGTCGCTACGCCGGCTTCTTTCATCACGCGTTTCGCCGTCGCCTTATCGCCCATCGCCGCAATGACCGCGGGCTTTGGTCCGATGAAGGTCAAGCCGTGATCGGCACAGATCTCGCCGAAGCGCGCGTTTTCCGCCAGGAAGCCGTAGCCTGGATGAATCGCATCGCATCCCGTGACGAGCGCGGTCGAGATAATGTTCGGAATGTTGAGATACGAGCGCGGAACCGGTCCCGGTCCGACGCAGAAACCTTCGTCGGCGTGACGCACGTGCAGCGACTCGCGATCCGCTTCGGAGAAAATGGCAACGGTTCGCACGCCGAGTTCCCGGCAGGCGCGATTGATGCGCAGGGCGATCTCGCCACGATTGGCGATGAGTACCTTTTGGAAAATGACGGGCTCCTATCCGCGATCGATCTCGAAAAGCACTTGGCCGTATTCGACGGCGCGTCCGTCTTCGGCCATGATGGATGCGACGCGGCCGGCGCCGCGGCTGCGAACGGGATTGCGGATGCCGAGGGCTTCGACGTACGCAAGTTCGCGGTCGCCTTCCAGCAAGTCGCCCGCCGAGATCGACGGACGGCTCAGGTGAAAGATGCCGACCAGATCGGCCTTGATCGGTTCGAGGCGCGCCGCAGCCGCTTCATGGGCCGCAAGATCCTCGGGGATCTCGGGGACCAGATCGGGGTGCATGTGGCGCCGCCCCAGTTCTATTTCTTCATTCTCCCGCTCGATGCGAAGCCGCAAGAGGTCCGTCCCGACAAAGTAGTCGGCAAGGGCGCGGATACGCTGGGCGAGGGGCGGGGCCTGGTGCTCGTCGGACATGAGCGCTACCGATTCGTCGCCCGGCCGGGCCACTCCCAGCCTATGCCGGCCCGCTTCGCGGGCCGATACTCTAAGGGATGGCCACCTTGGTCTTATATCCGCACGACCTGGACCTCGGCGAACTCCCGCTCCTGCTCGGAAACGTCGGCGTTTCGGTTCACGCGGTCGACTTCAAACGTCTGCGCGAGCGTGGAGGGCTAAAAACCCTCGGCGCGCCGCCCGCCAATGCGATCGTCATCCTCCCGCCGCAGCATTCGGCCCTCGCCTGGATCGCCGACGAGCCGGAGGTGGTCGCGATCATGCACCCGCCGGTCAGCGGCGCATCGCTGCTGGCCTCGCTGCGTACCGCCGCACGCGTCGAATCGGCGCGAGCGTTGACGCGGACGGCCCGCGAAGGCGAAGAGCTCGTCGAAATCGGGCGCCTCCTCTCGTCGGAACGCAATCTTCCGACGCTGCAGCGGCTGATCGTGCGCAAAGCGCGCGAACTGACGTACTCCGACGCCGGCAGCCTCTACGTCATCGAAGAATACGACGGCCAAAAGCGTTTGCGCTTCGCGGTCGCGCAAACCGGTCCCAAGGACGACGGCGTGCTGTTGGATGCGCTGCTGCCGCTGGCGACGACCTCCATCGCCGGCTATGTCTGCATCACGGGCGAAGCGGTACGCATCGACGATGCGTACGCCATCCCTGAATCGGCGCCGTACCGCTTCAATCGCGCCTTCGACGACAAGAACAACTATCGTACGAAATCGATCCTGTGCGTGCCGATGCGCAACCTGCAAGGCAACGTGATCGGCGCGATTCAGCTCATCAATCACAAACCCAAGTTCGACGTGGAACTGGAGTCGCCGCAACAAACCGAAGAGATCGTCAGCCCCTACGACCAGCACGACGAGCGGCTGCTGACGGCGCTGGCATCTCAGGCGGCCGTTGCGATGGAAAACGCGCGTTTGGTCGACGCGATTCAGAATCTCTTCGAGCGGTTCGTGCACGCGTCGGTCAAGGCGATCGAAGTTCGCGACAAGTCGACGCAGGGCCATTCGGAACGCGTTGCCCTGCTCACCGTTGCCCAAGCCGAAGCGGTCAATCGGATCGAATCCGGCCCCTTGGCGGGGCTGCATTTCACGCCCGAACATATCCGCGAAGTGCGCTACGCTTCGCTCTTGCACGACTTCGGCAAGGTTGCCGTGCCCGAATACATCTTTGCGAAGGCCAAGAAATTGCCCGACGGGCGCTTGGATACGATTCGCCTGCGCTTCTTGCTCGCGATGGAGCAAGCGCGCAGCGCGGAGGAGAAAGAAACGATCCGCGCGCTGCTCGAGAAGATCGAAAACGCCAACGAACCGAACGTCGTTTCGGACGCGGCCGACGAAACGCTGCTGCGCGCCCTCGAGTTGCGCTACCGCGATACCGACGGGCCGCGACCGATGCTCGAGCCCTTCGAATACGACTACCTCAGCATTCCACGCGGCTCGCTTTCCGACGACGAGCGCGACCGCATGCAAGAACACGTCACGCAATCGTTCTTGTTCTTACGCGAGATCCCGTGGCAGGAGACGCCGTGGCGTGACGTTCCCGATATCGCCTACGGTCATCACGAGCATCTCGACGGAACCGGCTATCCGCGCAAGCTCAAAGGTGAAGCGATCAAGCCGCAGGTCCGCATGATGACGATCAGCGACGTCTTTGACGCGCTAACGGCTTCGGACCGTCCGTACAAGAAGGGGATGTCGATCGAACGCGCGCTCGACATTCTCACCAAAGAGTTTGCCGCTCGCGGAAAGGTCGATCCGCTTCTCCTCGACGTCTTTATCGAAAAGCGCCTCTACGAAGTCACGCGCCACGAAGACCTGCTGATCAAGCACGTCTCGTAGCGTTCGTTAGCCGGGCCTACCGTATGCGGAAGGGCACGTCTTCTTCCGTTTTGACGCCCGCGGTGTTGCGCGCGATGATGCGCAAGTCGTACCGGCGCATGAACTCGGCCGGCAGATCGAAGACGTTGATGCGAAAGCGAAACAGACCGAAGCGATCCCGCGGTACGTTCAACGAAAATTGATTCGTCTTTAGTTCGACGCTCGCAACGTTGGTGCTGGTTACGATCGTGCCGGACCACACCTGCGGGTGAGCGACGTCGAGTGAGTTAAAGCGGGCCGCGACGATCTGCGGCGTCGCGTCGGCCCCGGCAGAAACCGGCTGCGCCGGCATGCCGCCACCGGTCGACACGTTGGGCGGCGGGCTCGACGGAATCGGCGCGCATGCGGCGAGCAGCGCGCACGACGAAAGCAAAGCCGCTAACGCACGTGACATCGTCTGGCTCATACGCGTTCGAGGGAAGGCGCCCTGCGTCCGACGGCCAAAGCTGCCCCTGATGTTCACGCGGGACACCCGGAATCCGACGCTCGACATGCTCGTCGGCGCAGCTTCGCTCTGGATCGCCTATGCGTTCTTCATCGACGCCTGGTCGCACGAAAACGAACCGGTCGAGACGTTCTTCACCTGGTCGCACGCGCTGATCTACGGAGGCATGCTCGCGCTCGTCCTCGTGCTCTTCCTGATGCGCAAGCAGATTCCGAAAGCCTATCGCGTACCGTTGATCGGCGTCCCGGTGTTCTTACTCGGCGGCGCCGGCGATCTCGTGTGGCATTCGGTCTTCGGTATCGAACAGGGCGTCGATATCATCCTGAGCCCTACCCACGAAACGATCGGGCTGGGATTGATGCTGGTTTCGAGCGCGCCGTTGTTTTCGGCGCTGCGCTACCGCACCGAACTCCGCTCGCTTCGCGATCAGCTGCCGATGATTCTCTCGCTCGCATCTTGGATCGTCATGGTACATTTTGCAACCGCCTATGCGATGGATCCGGCGGCCGGTAAGGCCTATGCACCGCCCGACGCCCGTACGTTCTCGTTCGACTATTTCACCGCCACCGCGATCGGCTATTACAAGCTGGTCGGCGGCGTGCTCGTTCTGCTACTGCAAAGCTTTATCATGGCCTCGTTCGCGCTCTTTATCGCGACGCGTTTCGATCTGCGTCCGGGCGCGCTCACGCTCTTACTGGTGTTGGGAAACACGCTTCCGGCGCTGCCCTTCACGAACGAATCGCCGTTGCTCGCGACGATATTCGCGATGAGTTTGATCGCCGGTATCGCCGGCGACGTGCTGATCGCTCGCATGAAACCGCTCCCGCGGCCGCCGCAGGCTTATCGCGCGTACGCGATCGCCGTCCCCGCCACGTATGTCGCCGTTTATGTGATTGCGACGCAGTTGACCGGCGGGTCGTGGTGGGACTGGAGCGTGCTCGCGAGCATGATCCTGTTCGCCGGCGTCATCGGTCTGGGACTCTCGCTGTTGATGCTTCCGGGCGGCCCCGCAACCGAATGACCGGATTGCTGATCTCACTTGCAACGTTCGTTATGCACGCGACCGCGTTGCACAATTATGGGCTCGTCGGCGACGAGATGTACTTCATCGAGTGCTCCAAGCATCTCGCGTGGGGTTACGCCGATCAACCGCCGCTCGTCGCAATCGCCGCACTCATGGCGGCGCCGTTCGGGTACGAGCCGTTCGCGCTTCGCATCCTGCCCGCGATCTGCGCGGCGTTGACCGTTTGGCTTGCGTCGCTGATCGCGCGAGAACTGGGCGGCGGCCGCTTTGCCCAAGCCTTTGCCGCGGTCGCGACGGCACTCGTTCCGGCCTATCTGCTGCTGGGCAATCTGCTGGTCACGACGTCGTTCGAACCGCTTTCGTGGTCGATCGTCGTCTATCTCGTCATTCGGCTCATACGAAGCGGCGATCCACGCTATTGGTACGCAATCGCAGCGGCGTTCACGTTCGGGATGTACGGCAAATATTCGATGCTGCTGCTCGCGGCCGCCGTTGCAATCGGCTTGCTGCTCACGAAGGAGCGGCGCGTTTTCCGGACGCCACACTTCCTCGTCGCCGCGCTCCTGGCATTCGCAGCCGTTTCACCGAACCTGGCGTGGCAATGGACGCATGGGTGGCCGTTCCTCAAAGTGATTCACGGCGACTTCGAACATCGTCACCCGTTTCGAAGCGGCATGATGCTCGAATACAAGAACTTCGCGATCAACGCGCTCGCATTCGTCGCCGAACAGTTCCTCTACACGAGTCCGGCCGTCGCGATCGTGTGGGTGACCGGGCTCGTCGCCCTTATCGCTTCACCGCGCATGCGCGACGTGCGCTGGATCGCGATCGCCTTCGGTCTCTCCATTGCCGCGGCAATCGCGCTGGAAGGCAAGGGCTACTACGTCATCGCCATCTACGTGCCGTTGATTGCCGCGGGTGCCTCCGCGCTCGAACGCGCGGTCCGCACCGTGGCGCTCCGGAGCGCCGCAACGGCTGTGCTGTTGCTTTTGACGCTGCCGCTCGTACCGTTTTCGCTTCCCGTGCTGCCGGTTCAAGAATTTCTCGCCTATTCGCAAGCGCTGCACCTCACCGGCCAAAACGGCACGCCGCCACATCTTATTCAGCCGCTCTACGCGCAGGAATTCGGTTGGGACAACTTCACCGCGCGGGTCGCCGCGGTATATGAATCGCTTCCGCCGAAGATTCGCGCGAAAACCGGCATCTTCGCCGACACGTACGGCGAAGCGGGCGCGCTCGCGCTCTACGGCCCGCGCTATCATCTGCCGACGATCGTCGGATCGCAAAACAATTTCTTTCTGTGGGGGCCCGACGGCTACGACGGCAGTTCGATGATCGTCGTCGGCGCAACGCAGCAAGCGACGATTCGCAAACTCTTCCGCAAGGTGACGCTCGTGACGACGATCGCAAATCCGTACGAGTGGGTGCTGCAAGGTCCCGACCCCGTCTATTACTGCAGCGATCCGATCGCGCCGTTACCGAAGATCTGGCCGCAGCTGGGGTGGTACGGTGCTTAGAGTTTTATGACGCTGGCGCGTTCGCCGGCGGGAAGTGCATCGCGCGCGTTCGCGTACGCATCGTCTAGATCGGCGAGCGGGAACAACACGAAAGCACGCTCCAGCATGCGCGGATGCGGAATCACTAAATCAGCGTCGTTGACGTAGACGCGGTCGTAGGTCAGGATGTCGAAGTCGATCGCTCGCGGTCCCCAGCGAACGCCGCCCGTTTCACGACCCATGCGCATTTCGGCCGCTTTTAAGTTCGCGAGCAGCTCGCGCGGGCCCAGATGCGTATCGAGCGCGACCACGACGTTGACGAAATCGGGCTGATCGCGAACCGGCCCCCACGGCGTGCTGCGATAGAGGGGTGAGACGGCGACTACCGTTCCGAGCCGGCGCAGTTCGTCGACGGCACGGCGCACGCGATCGACCGGACCGTCAAGGTTCGACCCGACGGAAATATAGACGTGAGACACCGCTAGCGTGCCCCGTTCGCGCGGCGTAGCACGACGCGTGCGGTGGCACCGTCGAGCAGATTCGGTTTCGCGATCGAAACCTCGGCTTCCGCGATGCGCGCATCGGCAAAAATGGCTCGGAGGATCTCCGCACCCAGACGTTCCAGCAACGCGAATGACGTTTGCTCGACGATGCGTACGACCGTCGCGTGCACCTTCGCATAGTCGACCGTATCGTCCAACGCATCGGATTGCGCCGCTTTGGAAAGATCCAGATGCAAGACCACGTCGACGTGAAAGGGTTGTGAGTGCTGACGCTCTTCTTCATAGGCACCGTGACGTCCGTGAACGACGATGCTCTCCAACACTATCCGGTCCATCCGTTCGGCCTCCAGTTGCGAACGATCGCGTCGGCGACTCGCACGACATCGAGCTGTTCGGCGACGTCGTGAACGCGCACGACGTCGATGCCGGCGTGAATTGCAAGCGCCGTCGTTGCAGCGGTGCCGAACACGCGCTCGACGGGTTCACGACCCGTCAGCTTTCCAATGGTCGATTTCCGCGACGTGCCGAGCAGCGTGGGGTAGCCCAGCGACGTCACGCGATCGAGCGAGCGCAAGACCTCCAGGTTTTGATCCGGCGTCTTTCCGAAGCCGATGCCCGGATCGAGCATGATGCGCTCCGGCGCGATTCCCGCGCGCATCGCCCGTAGCGCGCATTGCTCCAGCACCGCGCGAACCTCTTCCGCCACCGCGCCGGCATAGTGCGTGCCGCGCTGGTTGTGCATCATGCAGATCGGCATCTCCAGTTCGGCGGCGGTAGTAACGACATCGTCGGGTGCCGCCCACACGCAATTGACGATATCCGCGCCCGCCCCGCGCGCTTCCCGTGCGACCAGAGGTTTATAGGTATCGATGGAAATCACCGCATCGGGCAGGCGCGCGCGCAATCCGTCGACGACCGGCAGAATGCGCGCGAGTTCGGTTCGTTCGTCGATCTGCTGCGAACCGGGACGCGTCGACTCTCCGCCGACGTCGAGAATATCGGCGCCCGCATGCCACTGTGCGACGCCGTGTTCGATCGCCTCGGCGGTATCGTGACGTCCGTCTCCTGAAAACGAATCGGGCGTCACGTTGACGATCCCCATCACGAAGGTGCGCGTGCCCCACTCAAAACGGCGGCCGCGCACGCTCATCACACCGCGACCGATTCGAGCCACCACTCTCGCAACGTTGCGACGATAAACGTCGAACCCGTGACGACGACGACGTCGTCGGCGCCCGCCGTGCGGCGCGCGATCGCCAGCGCCTCGACCGGATCGGAGACGACGCGGCCCCAGGCGCCCAGCGACTCGGCGATCGCGGCCAGACGTTGGGGCTTCATCGCCGTACGTCCGGCAATTTCGAAGGTCGTGAAAATGAACGTTCCCGGCAGCTCGGACAGCACGCGAATGATTTCGCGCGCGTCTTTGCTTTCGCCGATCGCCATGACGTAGGTCATGCGCCTGCCGCCGAAGCTCTCCCGCAGCGATGCGGCCAGATGCACGGCCTTCTCCGCATTGTGCGCGATATCGAAGACGACGCTGGGAGCAGCCGGAAAAAACTCCATCCGCCCGGGAATCGTCAGGGCCGAAAGCGCGGATTCGACGGCGTTCGGTTCGACGCTAAACGCGTCGGGGAGCGTTTCCGTAATCGCGATCGCGGTCGCCGCGTTGCGCCGCTGGAATTCGCCCAGCATCGGCGTAGAGATCGCGTAGGTTGCGCGCGGTGTTGTCACCGCGAAGCTCTGACCGGTACGATGAAGGCGCACGTTCTCGATCGACGTGCGGCCGAGCGCATCAACCACCGGCGCTCCCGCATCGGCGGCATGATGCAGAATGACCTCGCGCGCCCTTTCGTCTTGCACGGAGAGCACGAGCGGGACGCCGGGCTTGGCGATTCCGGCTTTCTCGGCGGCGATCTCTTCGATCGTGTCGCCCAGCACGTCCATGTGATCGAAGCCGACCGACGTGATTGCGGCCGTCATCGGCTCGAGGACGTTCGTTCCGTCCAGCCGCCCGCCCAATCCAACCTCGATGACGGCAACGTCCACGCGCTCGTGGGCGAAGTGGCAGAACGCAAGCGCGAGCAGCGTTTCGTAATACGTCGGCCGGCCATGCTCCGCCGCGGTCCGTTCGATCGCCGGCATCATCGCCTCCAGCAGTTCCCCGAACCGCTCTTCGCTCACGGCGATGCCGTTGATGCGCGCGCGCTCCGTGATGGAGCGCAGGTGCGGTTTCGTGTGCAGTCCGACACGCTTTCCGGCGGCTTGCTGCATTGCCGCAACCATCGTGGAAGTGGAACCCTTACCGCTCGTACCGCCGATGTGAATCGTCGGATACCGCGTCTGCGGATCGTCCAACTCCCGAAGAAACGCGCGCATGCGTTCGAGCCGGTATGGCATCCGACGGGAAACGGTTTCGTTGATCGTCCCGATCAAATAGTTCTCGGCGGCGGAAAAATCCATGGTTTTCGTTACGCGGGGCTAGTGATCGGTGGGACGATCGTTCAGCAGATCGAGCGCGTGGGGTAGGACGGCAAGGATCACGTCGAGCGATTCCGCGACGGCCTTGGGACTTCCCGGAAGATTGACGATCAGGCTGCGATGGCGCACCCCGGCGACGAGGCGCGAGAGCATTGCCGTCCTAACCAGCGGAACGGATGCGGCTCGAATCGCTTCGGGTATTCCCGGCACCTCGTAGTCCAGAACCGCGGCGGTCGCTTGCGGCGTGCGGTCGCGCGGCGCGAGCCCGGTGCCGCCGCTGGTGAGAATCAACGAGGCCGTTTCGGAATCGGCGAGGTCGATGAGCTCGGCTTGCAACGCACTCGGATCGTCGGGAAGCACGCGCTCGCGCACGATTTCATAGGCATCACCCAAGCGCTCGCGCATCACCGGAATGCATCCGTCGGCGCGCGCTCCCGACGACGCCCGGTCGGAGAGTACCAGGAGCGCGGCGGTAAAACTCATGCCTGGTAGTGTCCGCTCTTGCCGCCGGTCTTTTCTAGCAGCCGAATCGATTCGATGACGATGCCCTTGTCGATCGCCTTCGCCATGTCGTAGACCGTCAAAGCGGCAACGCTCGCGGCGACCATCGCTTCCATCTCAACGCCGGTGGCAGCGTTGGTCGACGCGGAGGCTTCGATGCGCAGCACCTCGTCGTCGATCCACGCGAACGTGACGTCGACGCGTCCGAGCGGCAGCGGGTGCGCGAGAGGGATGAGTGAGGCGGCTTGCTTGGCAGCCATGATGCCCGCAATCTGCGCCGTCACGAAGGCGTCACCCTTGGCCAACGTCGCGTCCCGCAATGCACCGGCCGCCGCGACCGACGGAAAGCGGACGCGGGCTTCGGCGCGAGCGGTTCGCGCGGTGACGGCCTTTCCCGATACGTCGACCATGGAAATGCCGCCGTCGGCGGAAATATGTGAGGGTTTCTGCACGGCGATATGTAAACGGCGTAGGAGATGACGCTATTCCAGGACTCGGGCGTCGATCCTCGGGACGAACGGTCGGTACTGGCCGACGTTCTTCGATGGTATGGCGCAATCGGCGATGCCGCGGTAGGTAACTCGCCCGGATTCGGCGTGCGAAAGGCTTCGCTCGCGATAGCGCTTGCCGAGGTCGCGCACGTGTCGAGCGCGGAGCGCGATGCATTATACGTCGCCGGAGTGTTGCATGCGGTCGGCGCCATCGGCAGCCCGGCGTATCGCAAAGGCGAGACGCTAAGCGATCGGATCGCCGCGCACGAACGCTGGGATCTCCCGGCGCGCGGGGCGCGTTTTGCGACGTCGCTCGCCGCGCTCGCGCCCGAAACGCCGGACATGATTCGCTGGCAAAGTGAGGCATGGGACGGCACCGGCTTTCCGGACCAATTGCGTTGGCACGGAATTCCCCCCGCCGCGCAGTGCCTTGCACTCGCGGATTTTTTCTTGCGGACGAACGATCCCGAAGACGCACTCGGTACGATCGGCATGCAGAGCGGCCGCGCGTTCGGTCCCGACTTCGTGCGCATATTTACGATGTGGTTTCACCTTTCCGGGGGCGAAGTCGAGACGCTGCCGTTTCCGATCGAAGCTCTTCCGGCGAACGTCAATGCCGTCGACGTGCTCGATGCCATGGCCGATGCCATCGACGCGCACAACGCCGTGAACGGACGTTGGCGCCGCCTCGAACGCCTGTGCTTGGGCGCCGCCGGCGCGCTGCAGGCCGATGCCGCATCCAAAGCGCGCCTCTCGCTCGCGTGCCGGATGTTCGGCGCAGGCGAAGTGACGCAAGCGCACACCGAGGACGCACAGTTCGATCCGCTGGCGCGCCTGGGCATCGACCTCCGCGCGCGCAATGCCGCCGCCGCTGCGTCACTGGCCGAACCGCTCGAAACGCTGCGTCACGTATCGGCGATTATCGCGGCGCGCTCGGAATGGTTCGACGGAACCGGAAAGCCCAAACAGCTCAAACACGGCGAGATTCCGCGCGAGTCGGCGATACTCGCCACCGCGATCGCCTACGAGCGATTGGATCGCGGCGAGCGTCTTGAAGATGCAGCAGGCACGCAGTTCGATCCGGTCGTCGTTCGCGCGCTGATCGAAACGGCAAAGGCGCGCGCATGATCGAACTTCAGGAACGCACGCGCCGCATTTCGCCTTCGCGCCTCCACGAGCTGCTCGTCGAATACGATTGCAAGAGCATCGTCGACCCCTTTATGGGATTGCCGACGCATCTGAACTACTTGAAGCGCCATGGCATCGCCGTACACGGCGGCGACCTGCTCGAGTGGTTCGTGCGCGTCGGCGAAGGCCTGGTCGTAAACGATCTCACCTATCTGCGCGACAACGAGGTTGCCGAGATCGTCGAGATGCTTCCCGGACGCATCTACTCGCTCGACCTGTTTAAGGCGTGGGAAGGCGTGTTCTTCAGCGAAGAACAGTGCGTCTATCTCGGCGTCTGGCACGACAACGTGCGCAATTTACGCAGCGACCAGCAGACGGGACTGGCGGTGCTCGGCCTCTGGCGCGCGTTCTGCTACTGGCTGCAAAAGACGCAGTCACCCGACGACATGCAAGATATCGCGCCGAGCGAACTCGCCTGGACGTACATCCGCCAGACGGAACAATGGGTGATACCCAACATGCGCCGCAACACCGTGCGGCAAGGCGACGTGCTCGCGACGATGTCGTCCCAGGATGCCGACGCGCTGTTTCTCGCGCCGCCGGCACGCAACTCGTTCCGAAGCGCCGACGCGCGGATCTGGATGTGGGAAGCCTGGTGGCAGGGCAATCCGTATTTCACGATCGAGCACGCGTACCGCGATTCGCTCCTGGGCGCGCGAGCTGCCGATCCACCCGCCTATGCCCGCGCGATCGCGACAATTCTTTCCGCCGCGGATAAGTATCCGGTCATCATTCTGCAAACGAACGAACAGCGCGTCACCGACCTCGAGCCGTTGCTCAAAAACGCTCGCCCGAACGTCCGCGTCGTCGAACCGCATCCCAACGAAATCTATCTAATCGCCACGAAGTAGCTGTGGCTGGTGGTGCGCACGTAGCGTTCACCCGCGAAGTCTCGAAGTTTCGCGCCATTCACAGGATGTGAACTTCCTTTGGCCGTGGCGCGAAACTCGCGAAGCAGGCGCGGCACAGGATGTGCCGCGATGAGCGTCTTCGCGGGTGAATGCTACGTGCGCAGCATCGGGCCGATCTTTCTTAGTACTCCTCGTAGAAGTCGACGTTCGGTAGCGACGTCGGGTAGTTCGGACCGACGAGGAACCAGATCACTTCGTGCGAGTAGAGCGGGATTTGGTTCGGATCGCCGCTCCAGACTTGCAGATCCGATTCCGGAATGATGGCGCTCGAACCGCCGCCGCGGTATAGCTGACCGGAGGTCAGCACTTCGACGGGGCCCATGAACTGACCGAACTGCGTGTTGCTTACCGTGATGCCCCAAACTTGGAACCACTGTCCGAGCACGTACTTCGAATCCATCGGCGGCGAATCGACCACGCCGTTGTTGTCGCTTTCGACGTGCACGACGCCCGTCGAATCGTGCGTGTGCGAATAGTAGATGCACTGCGTGCCGCCGGGTGAGTCGCCGTTGACGTCGATGCTCGGCTCGACGATTCCGGTCCCGGTCGGGATCGCGTACTCCTGACCGTTCACGTAGAGTCCCACGAAAATGTGGATGTGATAGTTGTCCGACATGTATTCGTTGCACGGGAAGCCGCCGGTAACGTTGCCGCGCGGACCGTGACCGCCCGTCGACGTATCGCCGGTCGCGGGCGTGAACATGCCGGGCGTTCCGTTGATCGCCGCGGGGGTGCCCGATCCGTTCGGTCCCGGCGTTTGCTCGATCGTCGTTGCTAATGTATGGCCGTTCCAGCTCGGTACCAAGAAGTTCGGGGTGGGCGACGCCGTTGGAACCGGGGTGGGCGTCGCGGTCGGAACCGGCGTCGGCGTTGCGGTCGGAACCGGGGTGGGCGTCGCGGTCGGAACCGGCGTCGGCGTTGCGGTCGGAACCGGCGTCGGCGTTGCGGTCGGAACCGGCGTCGGCGTTGCGGTTGGAACCGGCGTCGGCGTTGCGGTCGGAACCGGCGTCGGCGTTGCGGTTGGAACCGGCGTCGGTGAAGACGGCGGCGCGGGCGTGGGGCTTGCGCCGACGGGGGTCGGCGTCGGCGTGGCAACCGGAGGCGTCGGGGAGCCGCCGGGAGAGGTGCTCGGCGCCATTGTCGGGACTACCGGTCCGACGGGGCTACTGCCCCCGCCGCCACCGCATCCCGCTACGACCGCCAGCGAGATCAAGAAGACGTACCATCGGCGCATGTACGTCGATGGTATGGAAGTTCGGGCGGCGGCTCGCGTTGCGAACGGTTACCGCCGCAGGGGACTTTCGACCTAGAGGTCCTACGCTAGCGAGGGTTCGCGGAGGTTTGGAAGCGGAACCACACGAGGCACAGCAGCGCGAGCACCCAGAAGACGACTAAGTGGCTGACGTGGTGCGCGTGGGTGGTGCCCGACTTGGTGAGGATGTTGATCATTCCCATCCCATAGAGCAATCCGACGACGAAAAACACGATGGCGAGGACGATGGCCAAGGCTTTCACGAGAGCACTCCCATTCGGCTGAGTATAAAGCACGCCACCCCCACTATGAGGCAGTACCAGCCGAACGGACGCAGGTCGTTCGACTTGAAGTAGCGTGTCAAAAAGGCGACAGACAGATACGCCGCAATGCCGGCAATTACTCCGCCGACCAGCGCTTGGGTCAAGACCACATGGGCGCCCGGTACGAAGAGCTTCGGGATCTCCAGGATCGACGCGGCAAAAATCACCGGGGTGGCGAGGAGGAACGAAAAGTGCGCCGCGTCTTCATGGTCGAGATCGAAGAGTAGGCCGCCGACCATGGACGCTCCGGAGCGCGAGATGCCGGGTAACAGTGCGAAGCTCTGCGCGAATCCGACCAGCGCGCTTTGCGGGAACGTCAGGCTCTGCATCGGGCGGTCCGGACGGTGGGTCGCGGCCATCTGCCTGCGGCGAAGCGCCTCGGCAAAAAACATCACCAAACCGTTGATCGCCAGAAAGACGGCGGCCGGCGCCGGGGAGCCAAACAGGTCGCGCACCGGGTGTTCTAGGAAGATGCCCAGCAACCCGACCGGGATCGTTCCGATAACGAGCAACCAGCCGACGCGCTCGTTGCGGTCGTCACTGAGCTTCCCGCGGATGACGCTTGCCAGCAGAGCCCGAACGATCGCGATCCACTCCTTCCAGTAGAAGACGATCAGCGCAAGCGCCGTCCCTAAGTGCAGCACGACGACGAATGAGAGAAACGTCGGATCGGAACGGTTGATATTGCGCCATTGAAGCAGCGCGGGGATCAGAATCGTGTGCCCAAGGCTCGAAACCGGAAACAGTTCGCTTACACCCTGAAGCAACGCTAACACGATGGCTTGTAGGTCGGTCACGGAGGCGTCAGTTACGCCGACATAGGCAGGATTGCCTATCACCCCGGAGTAAGGCGAGCGCAGTGGAGGATAACACCACCAACGAAGGTGCGCAAGAGCGCCGCTTCCAGCGCGTTGGGGATTCGCTGCTGGTGTCGTACAGCATCGGCGAAGATTTCGCGCCCGAATTTACCGAGACGTATGACATCGCTCTCGGCGGGATGGCCATGCTCACCAACGCCGAGCTCCACAAAGACGAGCCCATCAACGTAACCGTCGAACTCCGGGGCGACGCGACCCCCGTCTTGCGCATTCGCGGCATCGTGCGCTGGTCGCGGTACGACCCGCTGCTGCAACGCTACCGCACGGGCGTTGCCTTTCTCGACGTCGACGATGCAACGCGCAACAATCTCCAGCGTTATATCGATACGCTGCATCTCTTGCGCGACATGGGCATGATTTAGGGCCTACCAGGCCACGAATTTCACCGTAAACAGGTACGCTGATGCGACCGGCTTGCAGAGATGCGTGGCGGGCGTGTAGACCGCGTCTTTCGCCATCGAAAGCGCCACCACGTCGAGCGAACCGTTGCCGCTGCTGCGTGCGACCGCCGCGGATTGAACGGCGCCCGCCGCATCGAGCATCACCTTGACCTGCGTCGTGCCGTTGGTGGCACTGCCGCGCGCGCCGCTTGCGATCTGCGGATAGGGCGGCGCCGAGGCGACCGCGGCGGGCGTATCCCCGCCACCACAGCTCGCCGTCGGGGATGGCCGTGGCGTGGGCACGGGCGTGACGGCGGGCGTGGGCGGCGCGCCCGCACGCTGAGGAACGACCGCGCGCCGGCCGCGCCCCGGTGAGGCGTTGTGGGCCCTCTTCGGTTTTGCCGCCGGTGAAGCCGACGGCTGAGGCGATGGCGTCACGGGAGGCGGCGTGTTCGGTGGTGGGGTGGGAAGCTTCGCGATCCGAATCGCGTGCACGTGCTCCATTCGAATCGCCTCGACGCGTTCGGGCGGCGGCGCGAACGGCCAGTCCAGACGCGTCGCGAGCACCAGATGCAGCAGCAGCGAGATCGCAAATGCGGCGAGCAATAGCCGTCGCGGACGCAAAAGCGAACGGAGCGCTTCCACTAGGAAGCACTCCGCTCACCGTTAGCTACCCACACGAGGTGGGTGAAGGTTCCGCGCACAGGATGTGCGGGTCGCAAAGCGACCGGAACCCTCGCTAGTCGGGCGTAAAGTCGGCATGGAAGATGTACGTGCCCGTCGTCGGCTGGCAATTGACCAGCTTAGGCGCATACTGCGACTGACGTGCAGCGCGAACCGCCGCACGATCGATCGCCATGTTCCCCGACGATTTATACACGGAAGCATCGACCAAATTTCCAGTCGGCCCGATCGTGACTTGCACCAAGACCGCCACCGGACCCAAGCCAAGGTCCAGAGCCGATTGCGGATACTCGGGACTCATGACCTGCGTTGCCGTCGCTTCCTGATTCGGATTCGCGCACGCGGGTTTCGGCGTCGGCGCCGGCGTTGCCGGAACCGGAGCCGGAGTTCCGGTGCTCGTTCCCGCAGGAACGCCGTTCTCCGAACCCTTCGTGACGTTGTACTGTTGCTCGGTCGAAGCAACCGCATTGTTGTTCGTCGTCTTGGGCACGTGGACTTTGAGCTTCGGCTGCACCGTCTGAGGCTTCACCTGGGGAGGTGGCGTCTTTTGCGGTGGCGGCGTCGGCGTCGGTTTCGGCGTCGGCGTCGGCGGTGGCGGCGTTGGTATCTTCACGACGATCTTCTTGCTGACGCTCACCTTCTCGACTTGTTGGTCTTCCGATTGCTTCGTGATGTTCGGGAAGAACGGCGCGAGCAGGAAGTGCACGAAAATCGAAATGAGGAACGCAACCCCGACGAAGTTACGAACGCGTTCACCGGTTGTAATAAAGCCTTTATCTGCCATCCTACTGCTGCGGCGTCCCTTCGATGTGGTTTGCGAGGCCGAACGTCGTGAGATCGACCTTCTTCGCCGCATCCATCACCCGCAAGACGGTCCCATAATCAGCCTTGGGATCGGCTTTGATGATGACGCTATTGAACTTATGCTGGGTCGCGTCTTGCAGTTGCGCAAACGCCTGCGGTGCCTCCGCCAGCGTCACCTGTTGCGACCCGATCTGAATGTTGTTCTTCGCGTCGATGATGACCACGAGTTGCGAAGCGTGAACGCGGTTTTTGTTGTGCGCGTCCGGAAGCTTCGGTTCTTTGGTTACGGCAGCGAGAATGATGAAGATGATCAGGAGCACCAACAACACGTCCGTGAACGGCGTGATGTTGATGGTCGACATCACCTCATCTTCTCCCCCGCCTGTGGATACAGCCACGAGTTCCTAAACCTCCACCTAGGACGTGACGAAACCGACGTCTTCGAGTCCGGCTTCCTGTGCGGCGTCCAAAATCCGAATGATGACGCCGTACGGAGCCTTCGTGTCAGCCGTAATAGAAACGTGCTGATGGCCCTTCTTGCGCATCGCATCGTACATCACGCGGTAGATCCCGACGGTGTCCGTCTTTGTCGCATCGACAAAGATGACGCCCTTGTCGTTCACCACGACGTTGATGTCTTTTTTGTTCTGATTTTGGTTCGTCGTGTTGTTATTTGAGTGATTCGGAAGCTGTTTCTCGAACCCGGGAGGGGCGAGAATTGCCGCCAGAATCATGAAGATGATGAGCAGCACCAAGAGTACGTCGGTGAATGGCGTGATGTTGATCTCCGCCATGACGTCGGACTCTTGCTGAGCCGAGAGCAGCGACACGAGGTGCCTTCTCCTCCGGCTCTACTTGCCGCTAGTCGGCTGGTAGAGTTCGGTCGGGATCGGCGCGCCGGTGTTATGGAAGTGCAGCATTTCGGCGAGCTGGTTGGCCGCGACGATCATCTCTTGGTTGTACGCCTTGATCCGCGACTTAAAGTAGTTGAAGAAGATAACCGCCACGATGGCGACGCAGAGACCGCCGAAGGTCGTGATCAACGCTTCGGAAACGCCTTGCGCGACGACGGCCGGCGACGAGTTGCCCTTCAGCGCGATTTCGTCGAAGGCGTGGATGATACCGAGAACGGTACCGGCCAGACCGACGAACGGTGCGATAACCGCGATCGTACCGATGACGCCGAGGTTACGTTCGAGGGCGTTGAGGTGCTCCATCAGGGCGATGGAGAGCGCGTCGGTGATGTCGGCGCGGTTCTTCTCACCGCGACGCAGACCGAACTCGAGGATGCGCGGCAGCATGCCCTTCTGTTGCTGGCAAATCTTGATCGCGCCGTCCAGATCGTCTGCCGAGATCTTCTTGCCGATATCGCGGAGCAGACCTTTGGTGTCTCCATGCTGCGAAGCGAAGAACACCAGACGCTCGATGACGATCGCGACGACGGTGATTGAAAGCAGCAGAAGGATCCACATGTCGGGACCGCCCTTCTGCATGACGCTCAAAAATCCACTAAACACGAGTTATCCGACCCCTCCCGGGTTACGTAGAGTGCGCTAGACAAAGGAAACGGCGGCCGATTGCCGCCCCGTGAGGGCGCACCATTGGCCCACCCTCACGGTAATTCCTGGCATGATTTACTGGGGAATTTGCTTGATCTGAGTTTCGACTTGCAGCGACAGCCCGGTATTCCCAGCCGCCTTTGCGAGCTGATCGGCCTTATTAAGGTAGTCGAGGGCCTTTTGTTTGTCGCTGCTGTTGTGGTCGCCGGCGTAGACGCCCGTCCAAGCGATGCCCGCTGCAAAGTTTGCGTATGGATCGCTCGGAGCATCGGTCACCGCCTTCATCGCATAGTCGCGCGCCTTCGCCCAATCGGGTTTCGGCATTCTGAAGATGGAGAACGCAGCCATCGTGTTCGCCGTGACTGCGGCCTGACCGGTTGCCGATTTTGCCGCCAAATCGTAGTCCTTGAGGGCCTCGGCATAGTTCTTTGCGGTTGTCGCGTCCTGACCGAGCTGCATGTAGTGGCCAATCGACGCCGCAGCTGCGGCTTTGGGATCGAGCGTTTGCAGATCGTTCAGCGTCGCCGTCGCGTTTGCCGTATCACCGGAACCTTGATAGGCGGCCACCAGTTCGCGCTCGATGGCAACCTTTGCGTTCTTGTCGGTCGACGTAGCGAGCAGCGGCTTGAGCGTCGCAATCGCATTGGAGTACTGTTTGTTCGCGACCTGCGCGACGCCGAGGGCGTACTGCGAGTTGGCGTCGCTGGAAGTTGCGACGGCCTTCTGCGCGTAGGTGAGGGCCTTGGCGGGATCGGTCGAGGTGACCGCAGCCTGAGCGAACGCATGTGCGGCAACCGGCACGAAGACCTTCGCGAGCTTGGGCACTCGTGCGAAGGCCGACGCGGACGCATCGTAGTTCTTGCTATAGAACTGCGCGACGCCCAGAAGCTGCAGCAACTCCGTATTGCCGGGCGCCGAGAGCAGCGCAGAATTGGCCTGCGTAACCGCGTCGGCGTAGTCTCCCTTGCGAATCAGCGCGTCAACCTTCTCCGCAGCGCCGCTCATGGCCACGCCTTGACCGGCCGAGTCATTGACCGCGACCTTGCCGTTGAACTTCAAGACGTAGTCGTAGAACGAGGTGACGGCTTTCGAGCCGCGCCGCGCCGGGCGGTACGTCGAGGTATTGGCGATATCCAACGCGGCGGCGTTGTCGCCGGAATTGGTCGAACGGAGGACCTTGACCGCTCTGCCTTTGCCGTTCGGAAAGACTTCCACTTGGACGGTAACCGTACCTGAGCCCGCGATGCTGTGGCTCGTGTGCCCCTGCCTGGTGACCTTCGCGATCGAAAATTCATTCGCGTATTGGGCCAGAGCCGGCACTACGGTTGACGCGACGAGCGACGAGCATGCGACCGCCGCCACGAGGCGTGAAATCGATTTCATGTAGTAACCTCGGAGAGTTTTAAAAGATGACGTGTATCTGGAAAACGAGAGCAGCGCTAAAAGAGTGCCCGCGAACGCTTTTACCCTAAGCCGCTAAGGATGCAGCAGGCAACCGCCTGCCGACCGATGCGGCGACCGGTGCGAGCGCTTCCATTAAGCCAGCAAACGCTTCGGGACGCAAGGATTGGGACCCGTCCGAGACCGCGCTCGCTGGGTCGGGGTGCACTTCAACCAACAGGCCGTCGGCGCCCGCCGCGATCGCTGCCATGGACATCGGCTCCACTAAACGCGCGATGCCGGTGCCGTGTGACGGGTCGACGATAACCGGCAGATGGGTGAGCTCGGCTAGGAGCGGGACGACCGAAAGATCGAGGACGTTGCGGGTCGCCTGATCGAACGACCGGACGCCTCGTTCGCAGAGAACGACCTTCTCGTTGCCGGCCAGCAGCAAGTATTCGGCCGCCATGAGCCACTCGTCGACGGTTGCCGAGAGCCCGCGCTTGAGCAGAACCGGTTTGCCGCTCTCCCCGGCTTCACGAAGGAGCGCGAAGTTTTGCATGTTGCGCGCCCCGATCTGCAGCATGTCCGCATAGCGCGCGACCAGTGGCACGTCGCGCGGGTCCATAACCTCGGTCACGACGCCCAACCCGTATCGGCCGGCCGCGGCCGCTAGGAGCTCGAGTCCGCGCTGCCCCAGTCCCTGGAAGGCGTAAGGCGACGTGCGCGGCTTAAAGGCTCCGCCCCGCAAGAGGTTGGCGCCGGCCCGCGCGACGGCTTTGGCGGTCGCGTCGATCTGCTCGGCCGATTCGACGGAGCATGGGCCGGCTGCAATCGCCAGTAAGTCGCCGCCGAAGGAAGCGCCGCTTTCGAGGCGCACGACGGTGCGCTCGGAACGCGCCTCGCGGCGGGCCAGTTTGAGTTCGCGAGTGGGAGGCTGGTATCGGTCCACGATTGCGGTGCAGTTTCGACGGGGGCGGGAGAGCGGCCCCGCTGACTTAGGTCTACTGGGCGGCCACGCGCTGGAGCGCGGCCAGTTCGCGCGGGGTAAGTTCGCGCGTGCGTCCGACGCCGAGATCGCCGAGCGAAATCGGCCCGAAGCGCAGGCGCACGAGCGTCTGGACCGGGTGCCCGAGGGCCTCGAACATATCGCGTACTTGCCGGTTGCGCCCTTCGTGAATCGTCACGTCGACGACGGACGAGGCGGCGCGAACGGAAACGACGCGCACCTTCGCGCCGGCTGCCGTGTAATTGCCGACGTCGACACCCGCGTTGAGCGCGCGAACGTCTTCGGGGGAGAGGCGCCCGGCAATCGTCGCGCGATAGGTTTTATCGACGCCGAATTTCGGATGCAAGAGCTTATTTGCAAGATGACCGTCGTTCGTGAAAAGCAGGACGCCCGCCGTGTCATAATCCAGGCGCCCGACCGGAACGACGCGCGGCAACTTCTTCGGAAGCAATTCGACGACGGTGCGGCGCCCTTGCGGATCGCGCATCGTCGTCATAACGCCGGCGGGTTTGTGCAGCACGAGATAGACGGTTTGCTCGATGGGTGCGATCGGCGTTCCACTGACGTCGACGCGATCGCCCGGCACGATCATCGTGCCGAGTTCGCGCACCACCTTGCCGTTGACGCGCACCTTCCCATAGGCAATTAAGTCGTCGGCGCGACGGCGCGACGCGATCCCAGCTTGCGCAATGTATTTGTTCAGCCGAATACCGTCGGACTCGTTTTTGGCGGGCACAGTGCTCTTATGCACACCCCTCGGGCAATCGCCCTGCAAATTCCGGCAAATCTCCCGGTCACTCCGAGGGGAGCAATGTCATCCTGAGCGGAGCAATGTCATCCTGAGCTTGTCGAAGGAAATGTCATCCTGAGCTTGTCGAAGGAAATGTCATCCTGAGCTTGTCGAAGGAAATGTCATCCTGATATGTTGGCAGCGGTCCTCTGGCGAAGGGGACCTGCGGCCGGGACATCGCGTCATCCTGTGACCTCGAGTCCGTGCTCAGATAGATGCTCGGCCGCATTGTGCTCTTCCCAAAGATCGGACAGTATGGGA
>DAIDHQ010000008.1 GCA_027459645.1 Vulcanimicrobiota bacterium | reverse complement strand
GATCGTGTCCCAGCGCGTGGTGTATGAGCCGCGGCTCGGCGAAGTGGGCGATCAGTCGGTGATCACCGCTGACAGCCTCGTGGCCTGATTGTCGCTGATCGCGTTGAGTCCTTCGAGTTGCATATATCGGCGTTGCAATTGCCATTCGTCGTTCTGCTCGAGCAAAAGCGCGCCGACGAGTCGCACGATCGATGCCTCGTTGGGAAATATGCCGACGACATCGGTGCGCCGCTTGATTTCCGCGTTAAGCCGCTCGAGGGGGTTCGTCGAAGCGAGTTGCTTTCGGTGCGCCTTCGGGAAGTCCATGAAGGCGAGGACGTCGTTCTCTGCGTCATCCAACATGGCAGAGAGCTTGGGAAATTTCTCGCGGAGTTGATCGGCCACGACGCGCCACTGCGAATGTGCTGCTTCGGCGGTTTCCTGAGCGAAGACCGTATTTATGAGCGCGAGTACCATCTGGCGCTGTCCTTTTCCGGCGTACGCCAGCGCATTGCGCACGAAATGCACGCGGCAGCGTTGCCACGTCGCTTTGAACACTTTCGAGATCGCCGCTTTGAGGCCAACGTGCGAATCCGAAATGACGAGCTTCACGCCGCGCAAACCCCGCCGGCTCAAGCTGCGAAGAAACTCCGTCCAGAAGGGCTCCGCTTCGCTCGGACCGACCGCAAGGCCAAGCAATTCCCGCGTTCCATCGGTGTTCACGCCGACAGCAATTATTACGGCAACCGAAACGATCCGTCCCGATGCCCGGACTTTCACGTACGTCGCGTCGATCCACAGATAAGGCCAATCGCCTTCAATCGGACGGTTGAGAAAGGCGTTGACGCGCTCGTCGATCTCGGCGCACAAGCGCGATACTTGACTCTTGGAGATCCCGGTCATTCCCATCGCCTTGACGAGTTCGTCGACCGATCGCGTCGAGACGCCTTGAATATAGGCTTCCTGGATCACTGCTGCGAGCGCCTTTTCGGCCGTGCGGCGCGGTTCGAGAAAGGCCGGAAAGTAGCTGCCCTTGCGAAGCTTGGGTATGCGCAGATCGATGGCGCCTGCTCGCGTTTCCCAGAGCCGGTCGCGGTAACCGTTGCGTGAATTCTCTCGGGGTATACCGCGCTCGCCATATGGAGCGCCGCAACGACCCTCGACATCGGCTTCCATCATGCGCTGGGCGACGAATTGGAGCATCTCGCGAACAAGGTCGACATCGCCGCCCTTTTCAACGAGCTCGGCGAGTGCGATACTAGGGTTGGTCATCGTGGTTCCTTTCGTGTCGGTAGTTCTTTTGCAAAAACAACCTTCGCCGAAAGCCACGATGGCCGCTCTCGTTTAGGCTACGAGGACAACCCTCTCATACACCACCACGTGGGACGCGATCAACGTATGGGATTTTCTGGAATATACGTGGCCTGCAGCCGGACAGCAGTTTGGTCTCGACGTGACCCAGGTCGATGGACTTGGAATTCCAATTTCGTTCCAAACGGCCACATACTCAGGTTCGGGAGCGCCTTCTCTTGGAACGCTTTACGGCATGTCGCCGCATGCAGTTACAAACATGATTGCCGACTTGAACATGCTTGGTACTCAGTGGAACGGCCTGATCCAGAGCGTTACAGGTACGACGTATTCCCGCGTCATCGCGCCTAAAAACGCCGTAAACATTCCCGCAGACAACTTCCCGGTTCCGTCGGCATCGTCGATACCGGCGAATTCGCCGCAGTTTCCCAACCCCGCGCCCGGGTACTGGGATGCGGCCGCGGCCGCGATTTGGAACACCTACAAAAACGGCAACTACCTGGAGCTGTACTACGGTGATTTCGTTCCAAATGAACCATATTACGGCGTCGTACAACAACAAGGATCCGGGAATGAAGGAAAGGGATATTTAAATTTCTATCCGGCGCCGATGGCGACCGGAACTCCGGGGGCGAGCGCTCCGGTCGTTCAGATCGCGTATCCGACCACCTGGGATGTCTTCAATAACGCCGGTGTGTTTACCGATCAAAATAACACGATCGATAACTCGGGCGACTCACTAGGGTTTTTCATCGGCCGCGCGCTCGTCGTGTCGATTGAGCGTGGCACCTTGCCCGTCCCCAATCCGGCTCTCCCCGGGCTCCCAGCGTGGCCGAGCTATCCGCAGCCATTCTGCGGGAAGCCGAATCCGATGCCGCAGCAAGGCGTCGCTCAAACGATCACCTATACCAGCAACGAGGATTGGCAATTCTTTTTTCTCGGAACGCAAGGCAATCCGGCCGTTCCCGTGCCTAAAGGGGGCACCGTCGATTGGTACGCCGCCTTAGCGCATTCCGTCGGCATCGCGTCCTCGCCCGATTATCCAGGCTTGGCGTACGCCTTCGCAGACGACGACGAATGCACTAACCCCGTCACCGGGGGCAGGGAGCATATTCACCATACTTCCCTGCGTACTACACGCCCGGGGAACAGTGGAACGTCACTCTCAATCCGCTCTAGAGCTTTCGAATGCGATAGATCGCACCCGTTTCATCGTCGGCCACGAAGAGTGAACCTTCGGGGCCGACGGCGATGCCCGTCGGTCGACCGATGCGTTCGTTCGTGCCGCCGTTCTGGTAGCCGCCGACGAACTGCGTCCACTGTTTGCTTGGATCGCGCCAGTCGATCGGCCTCGCGGGCTCGTCTCGGAGCATGGGCACGAAGACGACGCGCGGCGGTACGAATCCCGAAAGCCCTTGCGCGGGACCGTGCCACGAGCCGTGGAGCGTTACGAATGCTCCGCCTCGGTATTTTGCGGGAAACGCATAGCGGCCGCGTTGATTCGCGGGATAAAAGACAGCGCCGATCGGCGTTTCATACGCCGGAAAAATGACGCGTGGAATCGCGACGCCGGCGCAACTTCCGGGCCAGCGCGGATCCGCTTTTCGATTCTCGTAACAGCGCGGCCAACCGTACGATACGGGCAGCTTGTGTGCCGTGACGTCGTCGAAGATCTCGTACGGATGTCCGACGGCCAGATCGTCGACGCCGGCGACGCCGGCCCACAAAGCGCGCGTCGCGGGATTAACGGTCAGGGCGATTGCGTTGCGGATGTGCGTCGCAACGGGCGAGAGCCGATAATGCGCGACGTCAACGCGTTGGATCGTCGCGCGCGTTGCATCGAGTTCCGGCCGGCAGGCATTGCACGAGGAACCAATGCTCGCGTAAAGCGTTCTGCCGTTCCACGCAACGCTCGTCGTTTCATGATCCCGGGCGATACCCGAGGGCCGAACGGTCGCGAGCTTCTGAGGTGCCGGTGCGCGCGTTTCACCCGCGTGATAGGCTATCCGATAGACGGCGAACTCCGTGCCGACGAAGAGCGCGTCGGCGGAAAGCGCCACGCCGGCTGCGGGCGCTTCGTCGAAATGTGCAAACACCGCCGGCGCGGTTGGATGCGCCGCTTCGGCGTTGCGCACGAGCATGACATCGTGGCCATACGTGCCGACGAACAGGTCGCCGTTGGGCGCAATCGCCAGCTCCCGGGCTTCCGCAACGGTTGCGATGCGTTCGATCGTGAAGCCGTGTGGGACCGATGGCTGTTGGGGCGCGGCGGCGAGCAGTAAGACCGCGCCGAGCAAGGCCTTCATGCTCGTCTCGTACCCACTGCGCGAAACGCCACGCACCATATGCCGCAACCCTTACGAGGAGCGTACCCGCGCGGTGGCGGTTCGTTCGAATTGCGATGCGAACTCCGCCGGGGCTAAATTTGTGTGTCTTGCGAGGCTCGCGAGCTGCTCCGATTGCAGATCGTCGGATTCGATTCGTACCATGTAATCTCGCGCGACGGCGTAGGCCTCGGAGTGCACGTCGACCGAGCGCGTGCGAATGCGACCCGTGTGCGGATCGAGCAGATCCTCTAAAGCGACGGGATGCAGCCGGCCTCCGGAAAGCGCGATCAACGCGCCGCTGCCTCCGGAGAGGAGGTAGCGAACCGCCCCGTAGCCGAGCGTTCTCGTGTAATCCAGATCGAACGGTACCGGGCGCGCGCAGCGCAACTCATACCCAATGTCTTTGCTCAGGACGGTCATATCGAGGCCGAGCTCGCGTAGACGCGAACGGACGCCGTCGCGTAGCAACTGTCCGATCGGCACGTCTGCGAGGCGGACGTGTCCGTAGGAGTCATGTTCGAGGTTTTGCAGCGTTGCAAGTGCGTCCGCTGAGAGCCGTTCGGCGATACCTTCGGCAACGACGGCGACGCCGTACTCGCGGCCTTGCGCGCGGCGTTTGATGATGGAGCCGACGATGGTGTCGATAACGAGCCGCAGATCCAGTTTGCCGCCCGGAAATTCTTCGGGAATAACCGCGAGCGTCGCGCCAGCGGACTTGCACATGCCCAGGGCGAGCGCTCCCGATTTGCGGCCCATGCTAATGACAAGATACCAGCGCACGGTCGTGCGCGCGTCTTCGATCAAACTCTCGATGATCTGCGCGCCGACGGAACGTGCGGTCTCGAAACCAAAGGTCGGCGCATTTTCCGGAAGCGGAAGATCGTTGTCGATCGTCTTGGGCACGGTGCACACGCCGATCTTGCCTTTCGTCCGCTCGGCAATCTTCGTCGCTCCGAACGTGGTGTCGTCGCCGCCGATGCAGACGAGATATTGGACGTCGAGGCGTTCGAGCGACGCTACGCAATTCTCGAGCGAACGCTCGTCTTGCGCGGGATTGGTTCGCGACGTGCGAAGGATCGATCCGCCGCGCGTATGGTTTTGGGCGACATAGTCGATCGTCAATTCGATCGTCTTGGCGGTCGTGCCGGCGACAAGATCGCGGTATCCGTCATAGATGCCGATCACGCGAAGTCCGCAATTGATCGCTTCTATCGTCGCGGACGCAATGACTTCGTTGATGCCCGGAGCGGGACCGCCGCCGACCAGGATTGCGAGTGTATCGGCCATGTGCGGAGAATGCACTTCGTTTATGGAGCTTTCCTACGAGGCCGTGTGTTTCGATCTCTTCGGTACGCTCGTCGACGGCGGCGGCACCGCGGTGCCGGGTGCACGGCAGGCGCTCGCGAGTTTGCCGATCGGCCGCTGGGCGATCGTCACGTCGTGTGGCCGCGCCTTTGCACAGGCGTTGATCGTGGCGGCAGGTCTGCCGCTGCCCAACGTGCTTGTAAGTGCCGATGACGTCCAGCGAGGCAAGCCGGCGCCCGACCCGTATGCCCTCGGAGCCTCGTCACTGGGTGTTGAGCCGGCACGCGCCGTTGCGCTCGAAGACAGCACGAGCGGGATCGAGAGCGCGCGCGGTGCCGGATTGGACGTTATCGCGATTCTGCACGGCCGCGGTCTCGCGTTCGCGCGGCGCGCAACGTACCAGGCGGAACGTTTTGATGCGATCGAATGGTCCGCGCAAGCAGACGGCCCGATTCGTCTTCGAATCGGGCCGTGAGGGACTGGGCTAGATGGAGGGTGTGGGCGAGGCGTTCGGCATCGCGCCGTTCATGCGGGCGCGGCGTTCGGCGCGCATCTTTTGGCGTTCGGCCTTGAGTTGCGCGCGCTGTTGCGGCGTGAGAACCGCCATGATCTGCTGATGCAGTGCGCGGCGGGACGCCTTGTCCGGCATGCTGCCGCGCGGATGCGCCGCGCGGAACTGTTGGAACAAGGTTTTGATCTGTTGCTGCTGTGCGGTGCTGAGATTGAGGTTACGGAACATGCGCATTGGGCGATGTCCGTGGTGCGCTCCGGCTTGGGCGCCGGCGGGGGGCGCTGCTGGCGCCGTTTGAGCCGCTACGGCAACGGGCAGAGCAAGTGCGGCTGCCGCGACGCCGGAGAGGAGAAGATGGGGCAATTTCATGGCTTCATCCTACGGTCGAGGCCTACTTCTTACCTGAGATGCTCATTAAAGAACGGAGAAAGATGACGAGCGGCGCGACGATCTGTCACACCGAGTACCTAACGATAAAGACGCAGCGACGTTACGAGATCCTGGACATCACTCCCGACGTCGAGCGAGTTCGGCAAGCGGCCGGTCTCCTTGACGGATACGTGCTCGTTTCGACGATGCACATCACGTCGAGCATCTTCGTGAACGATCACGAATCGGGATTGTGGCGCGACGTCATGGAATGGTTGGAAACGCTCGCGCCCCGCAAGCCGGAGTATCACCATCATCTTACCGGCGAAGATAATGCCGACGCGCATCTTAAGCGAATGTTGCTCGGCCATCAAGTGCTCGTTCCGGTGACGAACGGCGCGCTCGATCTCGGGCCGTGGGAACGCGTTCACTACGGCGAGTTCGACGGCTGCCGACCGAAGCGGATCTTGCTAAAGGCGATGGGGATCGCGGGCTAAGCGCGACCGATCAGTTCCAGCTTCGTGCCCGAGGGATCTTCGAAAAAGATTGCGGGATACGATTCGTCGCCGCTCGGTTCGACGTTTTGCGCCTCGACGCGCGCGAGCAGCGCAACGAGAGCCGGCAGCCGATGGTAGGAGACCCGGAACGCAATACGCGTATCGTTCGTTCGGTGCAGCGGGTTTTCTATAACGCCGAAGAATCGACGCGGCTTCGTGGGGTGCTCGGGTTCATAGTACTCGACGGCGTTATAGGAATCGAACTCGCGATGCCATTCGCCTTCGGGATCGATGTAGGCGTAGCGTTTTTCGGTCAGGCCGAGTGCGGGCATCAGATCGTCGTAAAAGGATTCGACTGCCGCAAGCGAGCGCACGCGGCAGTCGACGTGATCGAAACCCAGGAATTCGACGGACACGCTTATGACGATCGAGGCTTGATCGCAACGGCTTTCACGCCGTCGGTCGCGTGCATTTCGAAACGCTTGAAGTTGTCGAAGAAGAGTTGGGAGAGCTTGCGTGCTTGCTCGTCGTAGGCGTTCTTGTCCGGCCACACGTTGCGCGGGTTCAGTACTTCGCTCGGCACGTCCGGAATGCGCTTGGGCACGTGAAGTCCGAAGAACGGCTCGAGTTCGAATTCCTTCGGGATGCGGCCTTCGATCGCCGCGTTAACCATCGCTCGCGTGTGTGCGATCGACATGCGCTTGCCGACGCCATAGGGACCGCCGCTCCACCCGGTGTTGACGAGCCAGCACTCGACGTCGTGCTCGTCGATCTTACGTCCGAGCAGACGCGCGTACACCGTCGGATGATGCACCATGAACGGCGCGCCGAAGCACGTGGAGAAGGTCGCTTGCGGTTCGGTAACGCCGCGTTCCGTTCCGGCCACCTTGGCGGTATAGCCGGAGAGGAAGTGATACATCGCCTGTTCGCGTGAGAGTTTCGAAATCGGCGGCAACACGCCGAATGCATCGGCGGTCAGCATGATGATCGTGCGCGGATGGCCGCCTTTGCTGCCGGGGACGATGTTCGGAATGAACGAAAGCGGATAGGCGGAACGCGTGTTCTCGGTCTTGGCATCGGAATCAACGTCGAGCGCGCGCGTCGTTTCGTCGTACACGACGTTTTCGAGGACCGTCGAAAAGCGGTTCGTCGCAGCCCAAATCTCGGGTTCTGCACTGGGCGAGAGCCGAATCACCTTTGCATAGCAGCCGCCTTCGAAGTTGAAGACGCCGTCGTCGGACCACCCGTGTTCGTCGTCACCGATGAGCGGACGATGCGGATCCGACGAGAGCGTCGTCTTGCCGGTTCCGGAAAGGCCAAAGAATATGGCGACGTCGCCGTCTTTGCCGACGTTGGCCGAACAGTGCATCGGCAACGTCTTGCGCAGCGGAAGCAGATAATTCATGACCGTGAAGATCGATTTCTTGATCTCGCCCGCGTAGCGCGTGCCGCCGATCAAGATCATGCGCTTTTCGAAATTCACCAGGATAAACGTCGAGCTTCGCGTCCGGTCGCGCGCGGGATCGGCTTCGAAGAGCGCCGCGTCGACGACCGTGAACTCCGGTACGAAGCCCGGTTGGGGCTTGTCGGGCGTGATAAAGAGATGATGCGCGAAGAGATTGTGCCACGCAAATTCGGTGTAGACGCGAATCGGCACCTGATAGCGCTCGTCGGCGCCGACGTACGTGTCGAGCGAGTAGACCTCGCGTTCCGAAAGATAGGCTTGAACCTTTTCCCAAAGCGCGTCGAAGATCGCCGCGTCGATCGGCGCGTTCGTATCGCCCCAATCGATGTGCGACTCGCTTCCCGGCTCTTTGACGAACGCTTTGTCCTTGGGGGAACGTCCGGTATGCGGGCGCGTGTCGACGATGAACTGCCCGTTCTGACCTAAGACGCCTTCCCCGCGCCGAATCGCATGCTCGATCAGCTCGGGAGGCGTAAGGTTCTCCCACAAGGTTGCGGCTTTGAGTTTTTGCGGAACGGTTAGAATGGTCGAATCCCTCGTCACTCGAGAACGTGAAAGTATCACAGTTGTTCACCCCCGCAGGCCGTGCCTGCCGAACCGCCCAATGCAGCGCCATGCCCAAGCGATTGACGTATAGCCTCGTGCTCGCGATGACGATCGTCTGCGCCCTCAGCGCGCCCGCAGCAGCCGTGCTTCCCTTCCACTTCGGGCTCTTTCCATCGGGGCCGCTCGACGGGATCACCGACGTACCCGGCGTCCGCGTCGGGCATGTGACATTAGTCGAAGGCTCGGATGTCAGGACCGGCGCTACCGCTATTCTTCCCAATGCCGACCCGTGGGACACGAAGGTCGCGGCCGCGGCCGTGGCGTTCAACGGCAACGGCGAAATGACGGGAAGCCACTGGATCAACACCGCTGGTTACTTGGAAGAGCCCGTCGTTCTCACCAATACGCTCAACGTGGGGCTCGCCGACGACGGCGTCGTGGACTGGATGATCAAGCGCCACCCGCAGGTCGGGTTGACCGACGACGTGCCGTTGCCGGTCGTCATGGAATGCGACGATCAGATGCTCAATACCATCCAGAAGCGCAGCGTGAGCCAAGCGGACATCGTGAAGCTGCTCGACGACGCCCGCGGGGGGCAATTCGCGCGTGGCAGCGTCGGCGCGGGAACCGGGATGAAGGCCTTCGGCTTCAAAGCCGGCATCGGCTCCGCATCGCGCGTGCTTCCGGCCGCCCTCGGCGGCTACCGCGTCGGCGTGTTGGTGAACGACAACACCGGCAGCTCGCGCGCAGCTCTCACGATCGTCGGCGTTCCGGTAGGGGAACGATTGCAAGGGCAGTACCAGACGGTGTATCCCAAACACGTCGCCAAGGCGACGATCCACGGCCGCATGGCCAGCGGAAGCATCGACGTCGTCGTAGCCACGAACGCTCCGCTCGATCATCGCCAATTGCACGCGCTCGCGCTGCGTGCGGCGCTGGGCATGGGCCGCACGGGTCTCACGTCGGACGTTGGAAGCGGCGATCTCTTTATCGCGTTTTCGACCGGCTACGTGTATTCCAGACCGAAAGCGTGGACGATCCATGCGCCCGCCAAAGCCGTGATCGAAGACGATTCGATCCTCGACGCGCTCTATCGCGCGACGGCCGAAGCGACGCAGGCTGCTATCTACGACGCACTCTTTGAAGCCAAGACGATGCACGGCCGTGGCGGCTCGATCGTGTACGGCTTGCCCGACGATCGCGTCCTGAAGATGCTGCGCGCGGCTGGTGCGATTTCGCCGTAAACCGTCGTGGCGTTTATCGAAACCGAGCGGCTGATGCTGCGCACGTGGATGCCCGGCGACGCACCGCGTTGGCTCGAAATCATGAGTGACCCCGACGTTCGCGCCTTTTCACCCGCAGGCGCGCCGCCCACGCCCGATGCGATGCGGGCCGCAGTGGAGCGGATGATGGAAGAAGAGGAGCGCGAGGGATTCTCGGTGTGGCCCGTCATCCGCAAAGAAGACGGACGGCTCATCGGCCGTTGCGGGCTGCACCGTTTGCCCGACGGTTCGGTAGAGATCGTGTGGTCGCTCGAACGCGAGGCGTGGGGCAACGGCTATGCTACGGAGGCGGCCGCCGCCGTGCTCGCCTATGCACGCGGGACGTTGGGCCTCGAGCGCGTCGCGGCGTTGATCGATCCCAGAAACGCGCGCTCGATCGCCCTGGCGCATCGGCTGCGTCTGCGATTCGACCGGCTCGTGCGCGCGTACCGGCGCGATCTGCTGAGGTATGTGAGCTGAACGAGATCGCACAAAGGCTAGATGTTTGACGCACCCGCGCGGCTTTGCTATACTACAAGTGTCTTAGTGTATTAGGACACAAGGACACAACGAACCGAATGAACGTATCTGCGTTTTTTGTCGATGACGGGTCGCCGCTGCCGGTGTACGTGCAGCTCGCGCAGCAACTGATTGCCGCAATCGGGCGCGGCGAAGTGCGTCGCGGGGAGCAACTGCCTAGCGTGCGTGACGTGGCCGCAACGCTCGGGGTCAATCCGAACACGGTCAATCGCGCGTATGCGGAACTCGAGCGCGAGGGGGTCGTGGCGACCAAGCGCGGGCGCGGAACGTTCGTAGCCGGTGCAAGACGCGCGGTCGACACGCGGCGTCTTGGCGAGATCGCGGAGCGCTTCGTGGCTCACGCGCGTTCGCTCGGCTACGACGGCTCGAACATCGTTGCTAGCGTCCGTGACGCCGTCGCGCGCTCCCGGGCCAGGTAGGAGAGAAGATGAACGCCATTGCCGTTCTTGGGATCGTCGGATTCTGCATCTGGTGGGTCCACCGCAGCACCACGCGCCGGCGTCGTCCCGGACGTCCTACCGACGAGGCCTATTCGCATGCGCTGCTGCCCTCGAAGAAGTGGGGGTAGATCTACGCGCTTACCCGCGCATTGCGAGCAGGGCCACCTTCGCGGCGTTCAACGGGTTGCGATGCATCTCGAATTCCACGAGCGCGCGTCCCGTCGCATCTGCCGTTTCGTGGGTAACGAACCACGGCGGCTTCGGCAAAAGCGATGCTCCATAACCGAGGATGCTGCGCGGAAATTCAGCGAACGGGGCGTGGATGACGCTTTTTTGCGCGCGGTCGAACAAGTAGCCATTATGAACGACGCCGATTCCGCTGCCGACGCGATCGAGCGTGTTACCCGGATAGGCTCCCCACGTCGTTTCCGTCAGTAAGAACCCGATGCCGGTCCATCCGTTGACGGCGACGCAGCCGTAGCGCATGTCGTCGATCGCGCGCTCGACCTCGCGCGGATAGCGTTTCGCGGTCGATGGATGGACGACGAGATTGCCGCCAAGCGTTCCCCACAGGCGTTCGTTGGCAAAGTCGACGGCATCGTGCAGATACGCCGGCATCTCGCCGGGGAGCGTCGTGACGGTCAGCGCGCTGGAAAACGCTTCGACTTGGAAGTTCGAGGATGCGGTTCGTGCGTCGACGCGAACGACGGTGCGCGGGAAGCTCTCGCCGATTTCGATCGCCGATCCGGCGGAGGCTTGCGCGCTACGGCGGTTTTCCGCGCCCGGATAATACGGAGGCCGTTCGCGCACGCGGCGCATCACGGCTTCGATCTCGGCAAGCAGTTTCGGCGTGCCGTCCCAGCTCTCCGGAAGGACGAGTACCTGCGAGGCGATGCAGTTGAATCCGCCGTTGTGAAGTTTTTGCGTGACGATCTGTTGCGCTTGAAAGCGGAAGTCGGCGTCGCTCCAGTCGCCGGGCGTCACGATCGTCGGCGACACGTTGCCCAATTCAGAGGTGATCGGTTTGCGCAAGACCGGATCGTTACGGCGCTTGCGTTCTTGAATGTCGGGACCGTCTCCGAAGACGATGCGGTCGTGGGTGGCGTCGCTGCCCGTAATGTGAATTTCGTCGACGAGATCGTGACTGCAAAGCCGTTTGCCTACGTCGGGGCCACCGTAGGCGAAACGCAAGAAGCCGCCTTCGACCAGCGGCGAAAGGGCTTTTTCGAAAATCGGGCCGAGATAATCGTTGACGGGATTCATCTTGAGCATGCAGACCGAGCCGTCGGCGATGAGCTTGTAGAAAACGTCGAGCGGCGGAATCGAGGCGATATTGCCGGCTCCAAGCACGAGCGCCACCCGCGGCGCGTGCGCGCGCTCTTTGTACCAGACGGCCATCGTGTCGTTCAGCGTCGCGGGCGTCACGCCGGGCTGCATCCGCACCTCGCCGCGAATGCCCGAGAGCAGAAGCGCGTCGTAGGGACCGTTGGGAAAGACGTCCACCACCACTTGACCGTCCGGGCGCACCCGCACCCGGCGGGCGTCGATCTGCGGCACCCCAAAGCGCGCGATATCGCGCAAGGTCCGGACGTAGCGGCGAAGGGCGTAAAGCACGGCCCAAGGCCCGCTCAGCCACTCCTCGCCCGCCAGCGGCGTCCCGGCCACGCCTTTGGCTTCCGCCGCGGCCTCAGCCCACCGCTCGGCCTGTTCGTACGTCGTTGCGCGGACCCGATCGAAGAGGTCGGCCTTGGCGGCGGGGGACAGGGCCGTCCACCGGGCGGCGCCCTCGTGAAGCTCGCGCAGCGCGCGGTCGATCTGGTCGGGGGTAGCTACGGCAGTCATGCTCGGGAATTCGCCGAGCCATGGTACACTGCCCACCGGAGGTCCCGCATGAACAAGAAGAAGCGGCGCAAAGCCGCCCTCGTGCCGCGCCTCGGACCGGCGAGCAATATTCGACCGGCCGGCGCCCACGAATCGCTCAAACGCTACAACCGCAAACGCCTGAAAGCCGCTCTCCGACGTGAAGCCGAGAGCGGCTTCGCTTTTTGGGTATAGGTGGTGCCTCGGAGGATCGCATCGTGAACGAACAAGCAACCGAGTTGCGCGTATATCTACGCGACGGCCGCAGCGTATGCGAACGCTACAATCAGCGCGAGATGGCGGAATTCGTCCGCGAGAACATGTTGGAGCGCGTGAAGCACCGCATGCCGCTCGTCTGTTACGACGGCGAGCAGATCAACATTCCCTCGCAGTACGTGGAGCGCATCGAAATCGTGCAGCCGTTCGAGGCGGCCGTCTAACGGATCAGGCGCAACCGCTCGTTCGTGATGCGAACGTGCGAATCGTACCGGTGCTCTTTGCCGTCCTGGCGGCGAATGCGCGTGCGAATGCTGTAGTCGACGCTGCCGTCGTCTTGCCGGCAGCTTCCTAGCATCAACATGACAGGGCGACGGCCCGCAGGAACGACGAGGCGTCCGTGCGCTTCGAGAAATTGAGCGATGCGCGCTTCCGTTTGCGGATCCAAATGCAGCTGGTGGCTCGGCCGCCCGGAATTCGCGCGTGCTGCCGGCGCTGCCGGCGTGCTGGGCTTGGTCTTGATCCAGCTCATGCTTCTATACTGCCCGAGGAAGCGTCCGAAAAACGTTCCAGTTCGAAAAGTATTGAATAAGAGCCGCGTTTTTTAACGCGGCTCTTACAGTACCGTAACCGTTTTTATGTAGATCGGCGGCCTTACGAAATCAGGTCGCGTTCCACCATTACCGTACGCGGGTCGATCAGGTGCTTGTTGAGCCCGAGCTTTTCGGCGGGGACGCCCAGCGCGAATGCGACGAGCTGCGGCAGATGGAACGTCGGGAGGTCGGTGCGGCCCCAACGCGCGGCCGCATCTTGCTGATAACTGTCGAGGGCCAGATGGCAGAGCGGGCAGGGCGTGATAACGGCTTCGGCGCCGTGATCCTTCGCCATGCGCATGTTCTGACCGACCATATTTGCGGCGACGCCGTCTTTTTCCAACTGAATGTGGAAGCCGCAGCAACGGGTCTTTCCGGCGTAATCGACCGCTTCGCCACCGAGTGCTTCGATGACGTCTTCGAGCGAGTGCGGATTGCGCGCCGATTCCCAGCCGTTGACGTTCTCGGGCCGAATGATGTGGCAGCCGTAGAACGGCGCGACTTTCAAACCGTTGAGCGGGCGAACGACCATGCTGCGCAGTTTGTCCAGGCCGATGTCGTCGATGAGCAGCCACAGCAGGTGACGCACCATGACGCCGCCGTTGTATTTGGCGCCGAATTTGCCGAGGATCGCATTGGCTTGATCCATGCGTTCTTCGCTCTCGAGCAGTTCTTTGTTCGCCGCTCGCATGTGGCCGGTGCAGGTGGAGCAGATCGTGATCACGTCGTCGAGGCCGAGTGCCTCGGCCTGCGCGTAGGTGCGGGCGTTGAGCACGCGCGCCACGTCGCGGTTGACGTCGTTGACCACCGAGGCGCCGCAGCACGAGGCGGCCGTCAGTTCGATCAGCTCGATGCCGAGTTTGTCGGCCAGAAGCATCGTCGAATTGAAGAGCTCTTTGCACGATTCTTTGGCGACGCAGCCCGGGAAGAAACCGTAGCGTTTCGTTTCGCGCGAACGCGTCGCTCGATGCGACGGAAGCGCCTGATCTTCGGGAAGTAGTGTGGTGGACATTAGCTGACCGGGACCTCCAGCGAATCGAAAATGGTGCGCACTTCGTCGACCTTTGGAATCGGCTTCATGAAGGGCGGGGGGAGCTTACCGCGGGCGGCCATTCGCACCGCTTGCGGCATGACCTTCGTGAGGCCGACGATGTTGAATCGCCCGATCGTCCCCTGAATGAGATCCGCTTCGTTGAGCACGCCGAGTTGCTTGACGGATTTCGCGAAGACGAGCGCGTGGCGCGGCCCGCGTTCGTTCATCATCACGCGATCCTTGATGGCCGCGCGCTTAACGTCGACGATGCGCCAGTTGGGATCGACGTGCTTCGGACAGTACGAGCAGGCATAGCAATGCGCGCAGAGCCAGAGGTAGTCTTCCGAGATTTGCGCGATGCGCTCGTCGCGCTTGCCGTCGCGCACGTCTTCGATGAAGCGGTACGCGTATGCGATCGCGGCGGGACCGGCAAAGGCCGGATCGACGCTGACGACGGGGCAGAGCGCGTAGCACGTAGCGCACATGATGCAGTTCGCAACGTCGACGAGCTTCTTCATGTCGTCGGGCGAGACGCGGCGCTCGGTCTCGTGCTCCGAATCCTTGTCCTTCGGCTGCAGGTACGGCTTGAGGCGCGCGTACTTGTCCCAGAACGGATCCATGTGGACGACGAGGTCCTTCATGGGCTGGAAGTTCGGCATCGGATCGATCTGGATCGACCCGTCGTCTTTGACGACGTCCTTGCAGTTCGTCTTGCAGGCGAGGCCGGTAACGCCGTTGATGTTCATCGAGCACGAACCGCAGATTGCGGAGCGGCACGAACGGCGGAAACTGATCGATCCGTCGATCTCGGCCTTCGCGTGTTCGAGCGCGTCGAGAACGGTGACCGTTTCGGGGATATCTACGTCGACGACGTCGCGGTGCGGAACGGTGTCCGTCGCTTCGTCGAAGCGGAAGATGTCGAGTTTGATCTTCGCCATGTCGTTAGTACGTTCTCACTTGCGGCTGGAATTTGTCGATCTGAACCTTCCGCGAATAGTCCATCCGCGGCGAGCCGTCGGATTCGCGGAACGCGAGGGTGTGAACGAGCCATTTCTCGTCGTCGCGCTCGGGGTAGTCGGTGCGTGATTGAGCGCCGCGCGATTCGGTTCGGTGCAGGGCGCCCTTAGCCAGAGCGTACGCCGCGTCGATCAAGAAGTCCGTTTCCAGCGTGTTCACCAAGTCGGTGTTAAACGTGGAGGATTTATCCATCACGTAGCAGTTGGCGTCGAATTCCTTGCGAACGCGGTCCATCTCGGCGACCGCTTCCGACAAGCCGGCTTGATCGCGGAAGATAAATGTGTTCTTGCTCATCGTCTCGTTCATCGCGTGGCGCAGCTTCGGCGCGCGCGAGCCGTCGTTCTTGCCCAGCAGGCCGTCGATGCGGTCTTGTTCCTGCTTGAGCGTGCGCTCGGAAGGCCGAACGCTGCCGGCTTGCTTGATATAGTCGACCGCGTGCGATGCCGCGCGCGCGCCGAAGACGATCGTTTCGAGCAGCGAGTTGCCGCCCAGGCGGTTGGCGCCGTGAACGCTGACGCAGGCACATTCGCCGGCGGCATACACGCCGGGAACGCGCGTGGCGCCCCACTTGTCGGTTTCGATGCCGCCCATGGTGTAGTGGGCGCCGGGCAGAATCGGAATCGGTTCGTTGATCGCGTCTTTGCCCGTCGCGTCGAGGGCAAGTTCGCGAATCTGCGGCAGGCGTTCGAGGATCTTTTCGCGGCCGAGGTGGCGCAGATCGAGCAGCACGCAGCCGTCGACGCCGCGGCCTTCCAGAATCTCCGTCCATTCCGCACGCGAAACGACGTCGCGCGAGGCGAGCTCGCCTTTGTTCGGCGCATATTTGAACATGAAGCGCTCGCCGTCCGCATTGAGCAAATAGCCGCCCTCGCCGCGAGCGCCTTCGGTCATCAGCACGCCGTTTTCTTTGAGCGTCGTGGGATGGAATTGCATGAACTCCATGTCCATCAGCGGGATGCCCGCCTTATAGGCGATGCCCATGCCGTCGGCGGTCGACGCGTAGCCGTTGGTCGTCTTCAGGTACATGCGGCCGGCTCCGCCGGTCGCGAAGATCGTGGCCTTCGCGGTGATGAGTTCGAGTTGGCCGTTGCGCATGTTGTATGCGACCACGCCGCTGCCGACGCCGTCTTCGATGCAGAGCGCCGTGCAGAAGTACTCTTCGTAGACTTTCACGCCGAATCGCTCGAGCTGCTCCCACAGCGTGTGCAGGATGACGAGGCCGGTTACGTCGGCCGAGTAGCACGTGCGCGGGGCGCCGGCGCCGCCGAAGGGGCGCTGCGCGATGCGGCCGTCCGGCATGCGCGAGAAGATGCAGCCGCGGTGCTCGAGCCAAATGATTTGCTTGGGCGCGTCTTCGCACATTGCGCCGGCGGCGTCTTGGTCGGCGAGATAGTCCGAGCCTTTGACGGTATCGAAGGTATGGGCTTCGGGGGTGTCTTCTTCGCGATTTCCGAGCGCGGCGTTGATGCCGCCTTGCGCGGCACCCGAGTGGCTGCGAACGGGATGCATCTTGGAGACGATGGCCACGTCGGCTCCGCGCTCGGCGGCTTCCACCGCGGCGCGCATGCCGGCTAGACCGCCGCCAATGACGACTACGTCGTGTTTGATCACGTTGGCCTTTCCGGAAGGGGGCAACAGAGACTGTAAATCTCTTTATACTATCCGCTTGAGGCTGGACCCCACGACAGAGGTAACTAGTGGCTAAGCGGTCACGTCGGCCGGTGCGCTAGAAGGTTCGTCCTGGTCCTTGGGTCCGCGGCTATAGAAGCGGAATTGGTTCTTGCCGGCCTGCTTGGCCTGATAGAGCGCTTCATCGGCCGAGAAGAAGAGCGTTTGGCCGTCCGTCCCGTCGGTCGGGAACATCGCTACGCCGATCGAGCTGGCAAGACCATTGCGCCGCAGCGCGGCCATGATGCGCTCGATGCCGCGGGTCGTCTGCTCCCGGTCGCTTTGCGCCATGATGAGCACGAACTCGTCGCCCGCGTAGCGCGCGATGATATCGCCTTTGCGAGCGTTTTTCTTCAGCACTTGGGCGAAGCGCTTGAGCGCGAGGTCGCCCAAACTGTGTCCGCCGGAATCGTTGATCTTCTTGAGATCGTCGAGATCCAGGATGACGAACGCGAAGGGCGTGTCGTAGCGTTCGGAGGTGTGCAGCTCGCGCTCCAGCAGTTCCGCGAGCGCGCGGCGGTTGGGAATGCCCGTCAGGCTGTCCGTGTTCGCCAGCCGCTGCGTCTCTTCGAGAAGACGGCGCGTTTCTTCGTACAGCCGCGCGTTTTCCACGGCGATCGCGGCTTGTGACGCAAAATCGAGCAAGACGCGCAGTTGGTTTTCGGTGATCTCCTGGCCCGGCGGATCGTCGGCATAGAGCATGCCGCGCACGATGTCGCGGGCGACCAGCGGCGCGATGCAATAGGCGCCGCGCGCGTCCTCGAGCGGAACGTCGGGATCTTCGCCGTTGCCGTAGGCCAGTTGGAGGTCGCCATGCGCTACGTCGGCGATCGTGGAGTTCTCGCGGTACTCGCGCGGATCCAGCGCGTGGTTGACGGTGCCGTTCTCGTCGCACTCCAGGCGGCGCACGATATTGCCTTCGACCACGTCGAAAAGCACGACGCGCTTGAACTTCAGCGCCTCGACGACGCCGCGCAGCACCATCGACAGGATGTCGTTGATATCGAGCGTCGAGTTGATGGTGGAAAAGACTTGCTGCAGAACGAAGAGTTCCGCATTCTGTTGCGCGTACTCGTCCCGCTCCGCCTCCAAGGCGGCAATACGAGCTTGAAGCCGCTCGATTTCCTCGCGGAACTCGGCGACGTCAAGGGAGGAGCCGGACAGGTTCGCGCCCATCGTTTAAGGTAACGTCTAGCAGCTTTGTTTTCTTTAGGCCGGGCTTCGTAGTTGTCGCAGTTCGTTCATCTCCACGTCCATTCGGAATACTCCCTCCTCGACGGCGCCTGCCGCGTCGACCGCCTCTGCCGGAGAACGGCCGAGGACGGCGCTCCGGCGGTCGCCTTGACCGACCACGGCGTCATGTACGGCGCCATGGAGTTCTATTATGCCGCGCGCGATGCCCGGCTTACCCCTATTATCGGGTGCGAAGCCTATATCGCCCCGCGCGGCCGGTTCGACCGCACGGTCCGCGACGAAGCGCACGTAACGCTGTTGGCCGCCGACCTGATCGGTTACAGAAACTTAACGGCACTCATCTCCAAAGGCTTCCTCGAAGGCTACTATTACAAGCCTCGAATCGATCTGGATCTGCTGGAAAAGCACAACGACGGTCTGATAGTTCTATCAGGGTGCATGTCCGGCATGGTGGCTTCGCCGCTGCTCAAGAACGATCACGACACGGCGGTAAAAAACGCGAAGACGTTCGTCGACATCTTCGGCGACCGGTTCTACATCGAAGTGATGCGCCACGGCATGCCCGAGGAGGACGTCATTAACACCGGCCTCGTTAAAGTGGCGCGCGAGTTGAACGTTCCGATCGTCGCGACCAACGACTCGCATTACCTCGAACAACGCGACGCGCCGGCGCACGACGTGTTGCTGTGCATCGGGACCGGAAAGACCGTTTCCGACACCAGCCGCATGAAGTTCTATTCCGATCAGTTTTACGTCAAGTCCGCGGAAGAGATGTACGAACTGTGGAGCGATCTTCCCGAAGCGTGCGAAAACACGGTCAAGATCGCCGAACGCATCGACATCAAGATTCCCGAGAAGATCCACCATCTTCCGGAATATCCGGTTCCGCAACCGGATCCGCCGGCGCCCGAGAAGACCGCACCGGAGTTTCTGCGCGAGCTTTGCGAAGCGGGTTTGATCGAGCGCTACGGCGCGGAACGTGCCGCGAACGACGTGGCGTTGCGCGAGCGGTTGAACTACGAACTCGACGTCATTACGACGATGGGCTTCGCGGCCTACTTCCTGATCGTCTGGGATTTCATCAAATACGCGCGCGACCACGATATTCCGGTCGGTCCCGGCCGCGGATCGGCCGTCGGTTCGGTCGTGTCGTACTGCTTGAAGATCACCGATCTCGATCCGCTGAAATTCAATCTCTTCTTCGAACGCTTTTTGAATCCGGATCGCATCTCGATGCCCGATATCGATACGGACTTCTGCGTGGAGCGCCGCGACGAAGTCATCGCCTACGTTACCGACAAGTACGGCAAAGAGCGGGTCGCGCAGATCGTGACGTTCGGTACGATGGCCGCGCGCGCGGCCGTCCGCGACGCCGGCCGGGCGCTCGGCGTGCCGCTTCCGGACGTCGATAAGGTTGCGAAGATGATCCCGTCGGGCCCCGGCGGTCTTACGATCGGCCAAGCGCTCGAACAGATTCCGGAACTGAAGTCGGCGTATGCGATGAACCCGCAGATTCGCAAGCTGCTCGACACCGCCAAAGATATCGAAGGGTTGGCGCGCAACGCCGGCACGCACGCGGCCGGAGTCGTGATTTCGGCGGGTCCGCTGATCGATTACGCGCCGCTCGTGAAGTTCAACGACGGCGGCGTCAACACGCAGTTCGACATGGTGTGGGTCGAAAAGATCGGCTTGCTCAAGATGGATTTCTTGGGCTTGCGCAACTTGACCGTCATGAACGACGCGGTCAAGGAGATCCGCCGCATCACCGATCCGGCCTTCGACATCGCAACGATTCCCGACGACGACCGCAGGACCTACGAGATGCTTTCTCGCGGTGAAACGATGGGCGCGTTTCAGCTCGAATCCGACGGTATGAAACGCGTCTGCGTCGAGCTCAAACCTTCGCACTTCGAAGACATCATCGCGCTCGTGGCGCTCTACCGTCCGGGACCGATGGAGTGGATTCCGCAGTACATCAGCAACAAGCACGGCCGCACCAAACCGAAATACCTGCATCCGAAACTCGAACCGATTTTGGAAGGCACGTACTCGGTGCCGATCTATCAAGAGCAGATCATGCAGATGGCGCGCGACTTGGCGGGCTTCACCATGGGCCAAGCCGACGAATTGCGCAAGGTCATGGGAAAGAAGCAGAAGGATAAGATCCCCGTCTATCGCGAGAAGTTCGTCGAAGGCGCGAAAGCGACGTCGGGCATCGACCGCGATCTCGCCGAGCAGATCTTCGCGTTCATCGAACCCTTCGCCGGATACGGATTCAATAAGGCGCACGCCGCCGCATACGGCTGGATCGCCTATCAAACCGCCTATCTCAAGGCCAATCATCCGCTGCCGTACTTGAGCGCGCTCATGACGTCGGTAAAGGACAAGACCGACAAACTCGTCGAGTATCTCGACGAGGCGAAGAAGATCGGCATCGAAGTGCTGCCGCCCGACATCAACGAATCGCTCGTGGACTTCGCGGTCGTCGGCGATCGCATTCGCTTTGGCTTGGCCGCCATCAAGGGCGTCGGCGAAGGAGCCGTGCAGAGTATCATCGCGGCGCGAGAAGACGGCGGCAAGTTCGTTGATCTTTTCGATCTCGCCAAGCGCGTCGACGGCAAGCAGGTAAACCGGCGCGTCTTCGAAGCGCTCATTAAATGCGGCGCCCTGGACACGTTGCCCGGAAATCGCGCGCAGAAGCTCGCCGCGGTCGACGTTGCGATGGATCTCGCGGCGCATGCCTCGCGCGAGGCGGAAATGGGCCAATTCTCGCTCTTCGGCGATATGGCCGAACATGCGCCGTCGCTGGTTCCCACGCTGCCGAACGTCCCTCCCCCGAGCAATCGCGAGGCGTTGGCGTGGGAGAAGGAGACGCTCGGCATCTTCGTTTCGGGCCATCCGCTCTCCGACGTTGCAGAGCAGCTGGCGCGGACCGGTGCGACGCCGGTAAAAGATCTGCGCGAGGCCGAGGACGACGCATCGGTCACCGTGGCCGGGATGGTGACGAGCGTGCGGCGCACGCTCACCAAAGCGGGGCAGCAGATTCTGATCGCGACGCTCGAAGATACGACCGGTACGACCGACGTCGTGGTTTTCGCGAAGCTCTATGCCGCCGTGCAACAGTACTTCGTCGACGACGCGATCCTGATCGTCAAAGGACGGCTGCGTCTGCGGGAACGCCCCGGTGCGGCTCCCGGAGAAGAACCGCCGATCGAACTCTCGGTGAGCGCGAACGAGGTAACGCCGTTCGTTCCGAGCGCGCGCGCCGCGACAGCGCGTTCCGTGCTCGGGTGGCGCGTCGACGTGCAGTCGCGCGATCAGATCGACCGGCTTGCTGCACTCGTCGACGAATGGCCCGGTGAGGTGCCGATCATGCTGCACGCGCGTGGCCGCAGCCAGCGGCTCTCGCGCACCGTCGCTTCCGATCATCGCCTGCGCGACGAACTCGAACGCATCTTCGGACGCGGAAACGTAGGGGAACTGCGCGATGCTTAGCGTCATCGACGCCTCCGACAGCCGGCGGCTAGCCGTCATGTACCGTTCGGGATGGTCGCCTTCGCGCGAGCAGGCCGAACTAGTAGCTGCCGCGCTCGCCGGGGTGCGAACGCGCGGGGACGCCGCACTCGTCGACGCAATGCGTTCGGTGACCGAAGGGCGCTTCGATCTCGGGCATCTGCGCGTGCCGATTCCGATGGACGAAGGCGCGCGTTCGCTCGTGCCGCCGGAGATCGCCGACGCGCTTCGTCTTGCAAAGACGCGTATCACGCGGTTTCACGAACGCCAACGCCATGCCGATTCGAACTTCGTCGATCAAGACGGTTCGCGCTACGGCGTGCGGTATCGGCCGCTGGAGTCGATCGCCGCCTATGCAGGTGCCGGTTCCGCGGCGTCGATCGTGATGATGACCGCGTTGCCCGCCCGCATTGCGGGCGTGGGTCGCGTCGTCGTACTAGCACAACCGGATGCCGCCGGACGCATTCATCCGGGCGTGCTCTTCGCGTGCAGTCTTTGCGAGGTCGACGAACTCTACGCCGTCGGAGGTCCCGAGGCCATTGCTGCGGCGGCATTTGGAACCGAGTCGATCGCACCCGTCTGCAAGATCTTCGGCGGAAGCGGCAGTTTGGTGACGGAGGCGAAACGCCAGGTCTTCGGCACGTGCGCGATCGACGGTCTTGCGGGACCCTCCGAGGTGCTTGTCATCGCAGACGACGGCGCGAACAGCGAACTCGTCACCGGCGAATTATTGACGCAAGCCGAGCGCGACGTGTGCGCAAGGGTCGGCGTCGTTTCCGAATCGCGACCGTTGCTGGAAGCGGTAGCGCAACTGGTGGATACGCTGGAGGTGCGGACCCTCGCACGCGGCGAGATCATCGCCGAAGTGATCGAAAACTCGTGCTTCCTGATCCACGCGCAAAACCGCGATCAGGTCCTCTCCGTCGCCAACTCTTTTGCGCCCGAACGCGTCGCTCTGCACCTGCGCGATGCGGAACCGTATCTTGCGCAACTGCGCCACGTCGGCGCGGTTTTCGTCGGCGACGCGACGCCGGTCGTCGAAGGGGACGCGCTCGCCGGCATCAACGCGCTGCAGCCGGCTTGCGGGGCAGCTCGCTTCGAATCGGGCCTGACCCTCGGAGCATTCATGCGAAGCTTCAGCGTAGTCGAAAATTCGCGCGAGCGGATGCTCGGGGACGCGCAACCGCTCGCGGCGCTTGCCGAATTCGAAGGCCTCCCGCAACACGCACAGACCGCCCGGATGCGCAGCGGCGCATGATCGACTCGGTGCCATCGAAGTATCGTCTGGTCGCCTTTGATCTGGACGGTACGCTGATCGGCCGCGATTTAGTCCTTCGCCCTCGCGTGCGCGACGCGGTCGCGCGCATGCGCGACGCCGGCGTTCAGGGGTGCATCGTGACGGGCCGCATGTATCGCGCGGCGGTGACCTTTGCGCGGGAGCTGGGGTTCGACGCGCCCGTGGTCTGTTATCAGGGTGCCGCGGTTATCGATCCGCGCTCCGACGCGGTGTTGCGCGATCTGCCCATAGACGTGGAGACGGTCGCTGCGATCGTCGACGTCGTCGAGCGCGACGGGATGCATTTGCAGCTCTACCGCAACGATGAGTACTTTTGCGAGCAACGGAATCGTTTTTCGGATCTCTACGCCGCACTTTCGGGCGCGCAGCCGGTCGTCGTCGAGTCGTTGCGTGAAACGTTCGCGTACAGTCCGGCCACCAAAGCCGTCGTAATCGACGACCCCGAGCGTTCGGCGGCATACGTGCCGCGTCTGCGAGAAGCGCTCGGCCAGCGAGCGAACGTCACGCGAAGCTATCCGGAGTTCGTCGAAATCCTCAACCCCTTGGTGGATAAGGGCGACGCCTTGCGCTTCGTCGCCGCGCATCTGCGCATCGACATGTCGCAGGTGGCGGCGATCGGCGATTCGTGGAACGACGTTGCGTTGCTTCGGGCGTCGTCGCTCGGCATCGCGATGGGGTCGGCTCCCCCAGAGTTGCGCGAGGTCGCGAGCGCCGTCGTTGCGGACGTAGCCGCAGACGGCGTCGCCGAAGCGCTCGAACGGTACGTGCTCGCGTGAGCCGCAAACGAAACCGGCGCCGTAAAGCCGGCGCCGCCGCGCGTCTGCGCCCGTTTTGGTTTTTAATCGCGATTCTGGTCGCGCTGACGGCGTTTGGCGGGTATTGGCTTGCGACGTGGCCCGCGCTCGACCCGCACGCCGTCGACGTGTCGGGTAACCGCGTCGTATCGAAGGACGCCATTCTGACGGCCGCGCGCATCGACGTGAAACGAAATCTTTGGCTTCAGAACGTGCGCTCGATCGAGCGGCGAATCGTTGCTATTCCCTATATCGACACGGCGAGGGTGCATCGCACGCTTCCCGCCTCGGTGCGGATCGACGTGACCGAACGCACGCCGTTCGCCGTCGTCGCAACGGCGTCGTCTCGTCTGGTCATCGATCGTCAGTTGCGTGTCTTGCAGCAGGCCACGCCGCAATTCGCCTTGCTACCGCTCGTCGAGGCGCACGATCTGCAGGTGGCCGCGCATCCAGGAAGCTTTCTGTCGGAGCCGCACGTCGTTGCCATGACCGCCGATCTCGCACGCTTGCAAGAAGCGCACGTCGATGTGACGCAGGTTTCGCAGGATCGCTTCGGCGATCTGGACGTCGTTTTGCGCGACGGCGTGCGCGTGATGTTGGGAGACCGGCTCGATTTAGGAAAGAAGATCGCGCTGATCGATCCCATCTTGCAGCAAGTGGGGCGCAGCCGGCGCCCCATAGCCGCAATCGATCTTCGGGCGCTTCGCACGCCCGTAGTGGTCTATAAAAAGTGAGCCGGCTTTAGTGGTTCGATAGGTCGAGGTAGACCAAGACCTCTCCCTTGCCGAGCGACAACTTCACCTGGTCGCCGGGCTTCACTTTACTAAAATCTACCGTAGGGCGTCCGGCTTGAAGGGTCGTCTGCGAACCGTTGTCCATCGCCACTTGCATATGCTTGCTGTCGATGACCTTCTGGACTTTCACCGTGTAGGTGCCGTCCGGAATCAGGCTCGCGTCGATCGTCGCCGCGGATGCGACGACGGGCATTACCACCAGCCCAGCTAGGGCCAACTTGATTAGTTTGTTATGCACGTGTGCTCCAAAGCGTGATGATTTTACGATGATAGCGCAAGGGCCCCCGGGTCTTCCAGGGCTTTCTGACTACCAGTTTTCCCGTCTTCCAGGGAAGACTTACCGGTCTGGAACTGGCCGACGAGTTCGTGGAGCTGCGTGGCCTCCGAGTGGACCTCGTCGGCGCTCGAAGCGAGGGCGCCGATCGCCTCGGAATTCTTGTTGCCGAGCTCGCTGCTCTGCGAGACGCGCGTTCCCAGGCCTTGAATAGAGGCTTGTTGCTCCATCGAGGCTCGCGCGACTTGGGCCGTGCGGTTTTCGATCTCGGAGACGCCTTCAAGGATCTGGTTCGACGTGATGGCCTGTTCGCGCATCGTGGCGGCCGCCTCGTGCGTCATCGCGCCCATCTGTTCGCTTGCCTTGGCAAGCTCTTCCGAGGAGCGGGCCTGCTCGGTGGTGGCGATACTGATTTCGGAAACAAGCTGAGCGACCTCCGTCACGCGGGTGCTGATGGCCTCAATCATCTGCGTAACGTTATTCGCCGACTCGGCGTTGTTCTGGACCAGCGAATTTGCGCGTGCGGCACGTTCGAGCACGGCCGAGGTGCGACGCTGGATGTCGGCGACGAGCTGGCCGATCTGCTTGGTCGAACTAGCGGAATTTTCGGCAAGCTTGCGGACCTCGTCGGCGACGACCGCGAACCCGCGTCCGTGTTCGCCGGCGCGCGCGGCCTCGATGGCGGCGTTGAGCGCGAGCAGGTTCGTTTGGTCGGCGATTTCTTCGATGAGTCCGAGGATCTCGCCGATTTGCCGCGAGGCGCCGTCGAGGCTTTGCATTTCGACCACGACGTCTTTGACCGTATCGCTGATCGAACCCATGCCCTTCGAAAGCGCGAGCACTTCGTTGCGCCCTTCGCGGACCTGCTGGTCCGTCACGTTAGATTCCGCGCGCACGCGATCGGCATTGCCGGCCACCTGGACGATCGACGCGGACATCTCCTGCGTGTTGGCTACGGCCTGTTCGACGACGGTCGCCAGGTTCAACAGGTTTTGATCCATCTCTTGGATCGAGGCGGTCATTTCCGCGACCGCGCTCGAGATGTCGGAGACCCGGCGGGCGACGGCTTCCGCGTTGTCGGCAACGGTGCCGGCTTGCGTCGAGAGGTCGCTCGAATAATTCAGCGCTTGCGAGAGCGCGTTGAGTTCTTCTTTGACGCGGTTGTCGACTTCGACGGCGATTCGGTTGCTGTTATCCGACGCGGTCTGCACGGTAAGGGCCGCGCGCTGGATGCGCGCCATCATGCCCGAGATTCGTTCTGCGAACTCGTCGATCGAGTTGCCCAGGCGCCCCAACAGATCGGTGCCGTGCCAATTGATGCGTTGGGAGAGATCGCCGGTGCCCATCGCTTCGAAGATTGCGACGCAGCGGCCGATGCTGCGCAGCACAAGCCCGCGCAACCAGCCCATCGAGATAAAGACCACCACGACGGCGATGCCGATACCGGCGACGAGCGTAATGAGGGCGAGGTTCTTGGCCTGGATCAGGCTGTTATAGCGGTCGGCGGCGAGCTTGGTGAGGGCGTTGAGCATCGCCTGGCCGTCGGCGCTCTGCTTCTGATACGCCGCGCCGGAAGCACCGTTGATTTGCTTGAGCGCATCCTTATTTTTTCCGGATGAAAGCAAACTGACGGCGGAGAGGGCCTGGAAGTCATAGACGCTGGCGCTGGTGCCGAAGGTATCGACGAGCGGCCCGATCTGCTTGGCGATCGGGTCGGTTGCGAGCGAGCATTGCGTCGCGCTCAGATTTGCCTGCAGCTTTGCCTTGTCGACCGGGCAGAAGATGTCGGTCATCTTGCGCTCGTCTTCGGGGAACTGCTTCACGAGCGTCTTGGCGAGGGCGAGCTGCTGCGCGCCGCTGGCGGGATCGGTGCTGGTCGCCGCTTCGAGGGTCGCAGCGCGAAGGCTGTCGGCGTCGCTTGCGACCTTGGCGTAGGCCAATTGTCCCGCGATGACCCGTTTGTTGAGCACGTCGGCTTGGCTTGAGATGCCGCTCATTGCCCAGTACATGACCGGCACCATTAATAGCATGACCACGATCACGAGGCTAAAAGCAATCGTGAGCGCGCGCTCGAGGCTCGTGCGTCGTTCCATATCAATGGGTTCATCGGCCGTCCGACGATGCGGGTTTAAGCGCGCTTAACAATCACTTGCCTGGCCGCTTCCCGATATCCACATTCTATCCGCAAGGAACGGGGCGCTGCGGCGCCAAGCCCACACGAACGCCCTCCAAAGGTCCCGTATGTTGTAGGGTTTGCCCGTTAATGCCCCAATATATAGCGGTTAATGAGGCGCGCGACGCGGAAGGTAACCAACGGATGAAGCACGAGGCGGTTTGCGGGCTCGATATCGGCACAACCAAGACGTGCGCCGTCGTCGCGGTCGAAGGCCCGCACGGGCTCGAAATCGTCGGCGTCGGGGAAGCTCCGTCCCTCGGCATGCGCAAAGGCGTCGTGGTCGACCTGGAAGAGACGATCAAATCGATCGAGGCGGCTACGGAAAAAGCCGAACGGATGGCCGGATTGCACGTGGGCGACGTGTACGTCGGAATCACGGGCGATCACATTCGCAGCACCAACAATCGCGCCGTCGTTGCTACGTCGAACGAAGATCGCGAAGTTACGCACGTCGACGTGCGCCGCGTCGTCGATGCGAGCAAGATCATCAACCTTCCCGCCGATCGGCAGATCATTCACGCGCTGCCGCGGTTCTTTACGGTTGACGGCCAAGAAGGCGTCGAAGATCCGGTCGGCATGGCCGGCGGACGATTGGAAGTCGACACGCACATCGTCACCGGCGGCAGCACGTTCATCACCAACGTGCTCAAGTGCGTGCACCGCGCCGGGCTGGAAGCGGCGGGATTGATTTTCGAACCGCTCGCGAGTTCCGCTGCAACGCTGATGGCCGAAGAAAAACAGGTCGGCGTCGTCTTGCTCGACATCGGCGGCGGCACGACCGACATCGCCGTGTATTCGCTCGGCAGCGCCATTTATACGGCGACGATTCCCGTGGGCGGCAACATCCTCACGAACGATATTTCGCTCGGTTTAAAGACGTCGCTCGGCGAAGCGGAAGAGATCAAGAAACAGTACGGCGCCGGCGAATCCGAAGACGGCGAGCAGAGCTTCACCGTGCGCGGATTGGACGGACGCAGCACCAAAGAGGTGACGACGCAGCAACTGCGTTCCATCGTGCTGCCGCGCGTGTTGGAAACGCTGCGCATGGCCAAGCAGAAGATCGTCGAAAACGTTCCGCGTGATTTGGTGCTCGGCGAAATCGTTTTGACCGGCGGAGGTTCGCTCTTGCGCGGCCTCACGCCGATCTCGGAAGAAGTCTTCGGATTGCCGGCACGCGTCGGCGTTCCGTCGACGATCAGCGGACTCACCGATGCGATGTCGCAGCCGCAGTATGCGACCGCCATCGGTCTCGTGCTCTTTGGAGCCAACGGCGAGATGGAAACGAGCAACGGTCACCGTCGCGGCGGCGGTGGCGCGATCCTGACGCGGGTCCGTAACTGGTTCGCGGACCTATGGAATTAAGAGGATTCAGCTGCGCTGAATCCGCCACGGCGATGGACAACCAATTGTCATTCTTTAAGGAGCAAACGCAGATGGCTGACGCACGACGCTTTCAACCCGAACACTCCGCCGCGATCAAGGTGATCGGTGTCGGCGGCGGCGGCTGCAATGCCGTCAATCGCATGATCGAAGCCGGCCTCTCCGGCGTCGATTTCTTCGCCGTGAATTCCGACGTGCAAGCGTTGCGCAATTCGCTGACCGAAAATACCGTGCACATCGGCGGCGGAATGACCCGCGGCCTCGGTGCGGGGGCGAATCCGACGCTCGGACGCGAAGCCGCCGAAGAGTCGCGGGAAGATCTCGGCATGATCCTCGACGGCGCGGATCTCGTCTTTATCACCGCCGGTATGGGCGGCGGCACCGGCAGCGGCGCGGCGCCCGTGATCGCGGAGCTCGCGCGCGAATCCGGCGCGCTGACGATTGCCGTCGTCACCAAGCCCTTTGCGTTCGAAGGGCGCAAGCGCATGCAGACGGCGGAACATTCGATCGCCGAACTCGAATCGAAGGTCGACACGCTCATCACGATTCCGAACGAGCGCATCCTGCAAGTGATCGAAAAGCGCACCCCGCTGAACGAAGCCTTCTCGTACGCCGACGACGTGCTGCGTCAAGGCATTCAAGGCATCAGCGATCTGATCACGCAGCCCGGTTTGATCAATCTGGATTTCGCCGACGTCAAGACGATCATGACCGACGCCGGCTCGGCGATGATGGGCATCGGCGAAGGCACGGGCGAGCATCGCGCGGCCGACGCCGCGCAAAAGGCCATCGCTTCGCCCCTGCTCGAGACGACGATCGAAGGCGCGCGCGGCGTGATCTTCAACATCACCGGCGGCAGCGACATGGCGATGTACGAAGTGAACGAAGCGGCCGAAATGATCGCCCGCAGCGTCGATTCCGACGCGCAGATTATCTTCGGCGCGTCGATCGATCCGAACATGACGGGCAAAGTTCGCGTGACGGTGCTTGCAGCGGGCTTCGGTGCGGCGCGCACCTATCGTCCGTCGGTAACGGGCCACGCGTTCGAACCGAGCAAGATCGACGCGGTCTCGCCGGTCAACATGGACGATATCGAAGTCCCCGCCTTTCTTCGTTATCGTGGCTGATGCCGACTGCCATCCTGAGCGGAGCGAAGCGTAGTCGAAGGATCGTCTCTGAGAGATGACTGACGCCGGTTTCAACGCGCGGGTGCTGACCGATTCGGTCAGCCCCGCCGGTATTCGTCTAACGACGCTGGAAGTGCGCTTCCCGCGTTTTATCCTCAGCGAACTCAACACGCACCGGGTGCTGTCGAAAAATAGCGCGAGCAGCCGGGCCATACCGACCAATAAAATGATCGAACGCGTGTTGGAGAATCCGGCGATGCCCGTCGAATGGGGTTTGAACAAGCCCGGCATGTCGGCAAGCGAAGCGCTCACGCAAGAGCAAGCCGATGAGGCGCGCGCGCAATGGTTGCGCGCGCGTGACAGCGCCGTCGAACACGTTCGCAATCTGCAAAAGTTCAACGTTCACAAGCAAGTGGTCAACCGGCTCCTGGAACCGTTCCTCTGGCACACGGTTATTCTCAGCGGGACGGAATGGGACAATTTTTTCAACCTGCGTATCTCCGCGAACGCTCAACCGGAAATTCGGGTCGCCGCCGAACGCATACGCGACGCGATGAACGCGTCGGTACCGTCGCGAGTCGGGTACGACGAGTGGCACCTGCCGCTGGTCCAAGAAGACGAACGCCATCTTCCGATCGATCTGCTCAAGAAGATCAGCGCCGCGCGGTGTGCGCGCGTTTCGTATCTAACGCACGACGGGAAGCGCGATATCGAAAAGGACGTCGAGCTGTGCGAGCGGCTGATGAGCGATCGCCACTTGAGCCCCTTCGAACACGTCGCGACGCCGAGTGAGGACGCCGCATTTCACGCGAACTTTCGCGGCTGGATTCAGATGCGCGCTGCTATCGAAATGCAGATAGAGGCGGTCCACAGCTAGACGGCGCGTCCGTTGCGCCCGGGTGCCCTCGAGAAGAACGCCTGAGACATTAAGGCGTTTTTTGTGTCGGGCATGTTGCAGTTTTATGTTCCGTATGCGATAACTCTGGACAATAAACAAGCAACACCGTGGCTGGTAGGGTGGTGTCGGTGAATCCAGTTGCTGAGTTTGAATTGGGCGATACGCCGCCCGCAATCCGCGCGGTCGACGACTTTCACGCGACCGCTCTTAGAATCGGTGCGTCCGATATTCACATCGAACCGAGCGGCGCCGGCGGCCGCGTGCGGTACCGCGTGGATGGTATTCTCCGCGAGGGTTCTCGCTTTTCCGACGTCTTGTTGGCCCAGGTCGTGTCGAGGATCAAGCTCCTGGCTTGCATGGATATCGCCGAGCGGCGTCAACCGCAAGACGGCAGATATCCGCTCGAGACCCGCGAGCGCTCGATCGATGCGCGCGTGTCCTCGATGCCGACCGTGGCGGGCGAAAAGTTGGTCGTGCGGCTGCTCGATCTGCGCACCAACGTGCCGACGCTCGAAGACCTCGGCATGGGCGACGAGATCCTCGAACGCTATCGTGCGATCGCGCACGCGCCGTGCGGGTTCTTGGTCGTCTGTGGGCCGACGGGTAGCGGAAAGACGACGACCCTCTATGCCTCACTCGCCGAACGGAACGCCGACGTCGAACAGATATGCAGCGTCGAGGATCCCGTTGAAGTTCGGCTTCCCGGGATCGCTCAAGTTCAGATCAACGAACGTGCCGGCGTAACTTTTGCCGGAGCCCTGCGCGCATTTTTGCGGCAAGATCCAAACGTGCTCATGGTCGGCGAGATGCGGGACGCCGAAACCGCGAAGGTGGCTATGTCCGCGGCGCTTTCCGGGCAACTCGTTCTGACCACGCTGCATGCCGCGGACGCGCCGAGAGCGATCGATCGGCTTGCCGAATTGGGGCTTTCGCGTAAAGCGGTGGCCGCCGGCCTTTCCGGCGTATTAGCCCAGCGACTCATTCGACGGCGCTGCGATGCTTGCACGACGGGATGCGCGCGATGCGAAGGTACCGGATTTCGCGGCAGAACCGGCGTGTTCGAGATGCTTTCGATCGATGGATCGATCCGGGAAGCGATAGCGTCGGATGCATCGTCCGACGCGATCGCCGCCCTCGCATCGGTGCGAGGCTACCGGCCGATGCTCGAAGACGCGCTACGGCGCGTCGGTGCGTCGGTTACGAGCCTCGACGAGGTTCGCCGCGTTCTTTCCGCGGAGCGCACGTGACGAACGACATCATTGCGATCCGCGTGAATGACGCAATCCGCGTTGCGAGTTCGCGCGGTGCATCGGACGTGCATTTCGCGCCGTCGCTGCCGCCGGTGGTGCGCGTCAACGGTTCCCTAGAACCGCTTCCTGGTTCCGCATTGATCGCTCCGGAGACGCAATCGATCGCACGCCATCTCCTGAACGAGGGCGCGTTTGAGCGGCTCGTGCGGGACGGCGACGTTTCGGCCGCGTGGGACGGATACAAAGACGCGCTGATTCGGGTTCACGCCTTTACCGCAAGCGCAGAAACGCACGTTGCGTTGCGGCTGTTGAATCGCGCCGTTCCGGAGATCGAGCAGTTGCATCTTCCGAGCGTCGTCACGGCGCTGGCTGCAAAACCGCGGGGTCTCGTCATTTTCTCAGGTCCGACCGGCAGCGGAAAATCGACCTCGCTCGCCTCGCTCGTCGGACGCATCAACCGCGATTGCGCCCGCCGTGTCATCACGATCGAAGATCCGATCGAATATCGGCACGCCAACGGACGTGGGGCCGTCGTCCAGCGTGAGGTCGGCCGCGACGTCCCGTCGTTCTCACAAGCCGTTACCGGCGCGCTCCGATCGGACCCCGACGTCATCATGATCGGCGAAATGCGTGACAGCGCCACGATGCGTTCTGCCGTTACCGCCGCGGAAACGGGCCATCTCGTCTTGACGACGCTGCATACCGGAGACGCGATACAAACGATCGACCGCATCGTCGACGCCTTCGACGGTGCGCAGCAAGCGCAGGTCCGCGCGCAGCTCGCGGCTTCGCTCGTCGCGGTGGTGTGTCAGCGTTTGGTGCCGACGGCGAACGGCAGCGGGCGTCGCGTTGCCGCCGAGGTTCTCGTCGCCACGGATGCGGTGCGGACGATGATTCGCGAATCGCGCACGCATCAATTACGCAACCTGATGATGACGGGACGTGCAGCGGGCATGCAGACGCTGGAGGCGCACCTGAGCGCGCTGCTCTGCGAAGGCATCATCCGTCGAGGCGATGCCGAAGCGCTCTCCGAGCGGCGGTCGGAATTGCCGCAGGCGGTCCCGGTATGAGCACGTTGTTCGCTTACACGGCGCGCTCCGGTGACGGAGCGTTCGTGGCGGGATCGCTGCAAGCCGAAACGCTCGATCAGGCCTTCGCGCACTTGCGCACGCGTGCGCTGGTGGTAACCTCGCTTGCGCCGCAGAGTTCGGCGCGCGCATTTTTGCCCGGTGCGCTCGCAGCCTTTCCCGCCGCGGGCTCCGCGCGTCTTGCGTTTTTTCGGTCGCTCGCGACGTTGGTGCGAGCGGGTGTGCCGCTTCGGCGTGCGCTCGAGGTGACGATCGCACAGTGCTCGGATTGGCGTCTGCGGGAGGCGTTGCGATCGGTTGCGGCCGACATCGAGAGCGGCTCGTTGCTCTCTGCGTCGATGGCACGCCGTCCCAACGAATTTTCGCCGCTATTCGTGGCGATGATCCGGGCCGGCGAAACGGGAGGCGTGCTCGATGAGGTTCTCGAGCGGCTCTCTTTCATGCTGGAACGGGATCGTACCGTTCGCAAGCGGCTTGCGGCAGCTCTTGCCTATCCGGCAATCGTAGCCTTTGCCGCGATCGCCTTGGTGTTCTTTTTGGTCGCAAGCATCGCGCCGTCGTTTGCGGGCCTCTTCCAAGAGATGCACGTCACGCTGCCGCTCTCGACGAAAATCATGATCGCAGCGGGCGAAGCGATGCGTCGGCCGCCGGCGATCGCGTTGCTCGCGAGCGTGCCGCTGCTGCTTGCCGGCGGCATCTCCCTCGCGCGCCGGCACGAGGAAACGTCGGCGCAGTTGGACTGGGCTGCATTCACGCTTCCGATCTTGGGAACGCTGCTTCGCAAGGCGTTGATCGCGCGGATCGCCCGAACGCTCGGAACGCTTCTACGATCGGGCGTTCCGATGTTGACGTCGCTGGCTGCATGTGAAGAGATTGCGGTGAGCGCTCCGTACCGCCGCATGTTGCCGCAGGTCGCGTCGGGCCTTCAAGAGGGACACTCACTCACGTCGATGTTCGATGCCAGCGGTCTCTTCGACGCGCTTTTTCTGCAACTGGTTCGCGTCGGCGAGGAGACGGGGACACTCGATGCGATGCTCGTGCATATCGCCGAGTATCTCGACGTCGACGTCGAGACGGGCATCATGGCGCTCGGAAGCGTCGTGGAGCCGGTACTTTTGGTTTTCCTGGGTGCGGTGGTCGGCACGATCGTCGCGTCCGTGTTGATCCCACTCTATTCCGTCATAGGGAGCATCAAGTGAAAGGACCACGTTCCGATCGGGAAGCCGCGATAGAAAACCACCGGTATCTTTGCACGCGCGCCGCTCGCAAATTCGTTCGCGAATCGTCGGAGCGATGCGATCTCGAGCAAGTTGCGGCGATCGGACTCATTAAAGCGGTCGATCGTTTCGACGAATCCCAGGGTACGCCGTTCGAGGCCTTCGCGTGGGTCTTCATTCTCGGCGAACTGATGCACTACGTGCGCGATTGCGAGCGCGCTCTGCGGATACCGCGCCGCATGCGCGATCTCGAACGCCGGTGGAGCGCGGCCGAACGCGAGCTCGTTGGGACGCTCGGGCGACACGCTTCGGCGCAAGAGGTTGCCCGCGCTCTCGACGTGGGAATCGAGGAACATCAGGAAGTGCTTCGCGTGCGCGAATCCTGCGGCATCGCTTCCGTCGAGCAACTGCAGCTGCGGGACGAAGGGTCGATGTCGTACACGATCGACGCGCAAGTGGACCGCTGGATGCTCGAATCCGCGATGGAGCTGCTCACGCCGCTGGAGCGCCAAATTCTTACGGCGATCTACGATCACGACGTACCGATCGTCACGCTTGCGGCAACGCTCGGTTACTCCCGCCGGCACGTCACCCGCATCCATCGCGCCGCGCTGGATAAGCTGCGCATCCCGATCGGCGCCTAGCGCGGCTCGCGAGGGCGGCGGGAGCCGGGCGGGGAAAGCCTCGCGTTCGCATGAGCTCCCCCGCCACCGAACTGCCGAAAACCTACGATCCCTCGAGCGTCGAACCGCGCCTCTACGACTTCTGGGAACGCAGCGGTCTCTTCCATGAAGACCCCGATCCTGCGCGCCCGCGCTTCATCATTCCGATGCCGCCGCCCAACGTTACCGGTCGCGCGCATTTGGGCCATGGATCGACGTATACGCCGCAGGACGTGCTCACGCGCTACCATCGGATGCTGGGCGACAACGCCGACTGGCTGCCGGGGCTCGATCATGCGGCCATTGCGACCGAAGCCGTGCTCGTCCGCGAGCTACAAAAGGAAGGTATCGCGCGCGACGACCTGGGCCGCGAGCGCTTCGTCGAACGCGCGTGGGAGTGGTCGCGCGAATACGGCGGCACCATCAACGATCAGTTCCGCAAGCTCGGCTTCGGGCCCGATTGGCAGCGCGGCCGCTTCACGATGGACGAAGGGCTCTCCGCCGCGGTCCGCAAGGTTTTCGTCGCGCTCTATCGCGAGGGCTTGATTTATCGCGGCAAGCGGCTGATCAACTGGGATCCCAAAGGTCAAACGACCGTTTCGGATGCCGAGGTCGATCACGTCGAACGCGACGCGCACCTGTGGCACGTACGCTATCCCTCGCGTGATGGTTCGTATGCGATCGAAATCGCGACGACGCGGCCCGAAACGATGCTGGGCGACGTGGCGATCGCCGTGCATCCTGACGACGAGCGCTATAAAGCCATCGTCGGCAAGACCGTGCTCGCGCCGCCGCTCATGCAGCGCGAGATTCCGATCATCGCCGACGATGCCGTCGATATGAGTTTTGGAACCGGCGCCGTCAAGGTGACGCCGGCGCACGACGCCACCGACTACGAGATCGGCTTGCGTCACGATTTGCCGATGCCTTCGATTCTCGATCTCGATGCGAAGGTGACCGGCGAAGATCTCGACGTCGGCGCATACGCCGGGCTCGACCGTTACGAGGCGCGCAAGCAGATCGTCGAATCCCTTCGAACGAGCGGCCTGCTGATCAAAGAGGAAGCGTATCGCCACGCGGTTTCGGTGAGCGAACGCTCCGGCGACGTGATCGAACCGCTGCTTTCGCTGCAGTGGTTCGTCAAAATGAAGCCGCTCGCGGAGCCGGCGCTCAAAGCCTATCGCGACGGACGCTTGAAATTCGTTCCCGAGCGGTACGGCCGCACGTACGAACAGTGGCTGGAAAACATCCGCGATTGGAACATCTCGCGGCAGTTGTGGTGGGGACATCAGCTTCCGGTTTGGTACACGCCCGGCGGCGACGTCGTCGTCGCCGAAACCGAAGAAGAAGCGGTGCAGATTGCGGCCGCTCGATTCGGCGGCGCCGCGCTGACGCGCGATCCCGATACGCTCGACACGTGGTTTTCCAGCGGTCTGTGGCCGTTCTCGATCCTCGGCTGGCCCGAAAAGACGATCGAACTGGAAACCTGGTATCCGGCGCAAGTCTTAGTGACCGGATGGGAGATCATCTTCCTATGGGTCGCGCGAATGGTGATGCTCGGCATCCACTTCATGGGCGACATCCCGTTCCCGACGGTCTTTATCGCGCCGCTCGTCTTTGACGCACAAGGGCGAAAGATGTCGAAGTCCCTCGGCAACGCGATCGATCCGATGGATTTGGTCGCCAAGTACGGCGCCGACGCATTTCGCATGGGCATCATGCGGCAGATGCGGCTGGAAGGTCAAGAGATTCGCTTCCACGAGTCGCGTTGTGAAGAAGCGCGCAACTTCAACAACAAGGTCTGGAATGCGACGCGCTACGTTCTCTCGCTGCCCGAAGGGCTGCCGCGCGCCATGACGTTGCCCAAGGCCGCGCAGTTGACGCTCGCGGATCGATGGATTCTCACGCGCCTGCACCAGACGATCGTCGCGATGACCGAAGCCTTCGATCGATTCGACATGGGAGGCGCTGCCGAAACGATCTGGCGTTTCGTATGGTACGAATTCTGCGACTGGTACCTCGAGGCGACGAAGGCCGAAGAGAACCGCGAGACCCGCGCGAGCGTGCTGTCGTTCGTGTGGAACAACGCGATGCGGCTGCTGCACCCGATCGCGCCTTTCATCAGCGAGGAAGTCTGGCTCGCGCTTCCGCACGACGGCGCGAGCATCATGACCGCAAGTTGGCCCGATAAGTTCGAAGTGCCGGTCGATGCCGATGCGGCGCGCCGGTTCGACGCGCTTCAAGTCGCCGTCGAGCGCATCCGCAACCTGCGCTCCGAGATGGGGCTCGCCCCGCGCGCCCCGCTCGCGTTGCTCGTGCCGGAAAACGTCGACGCCGATGCTGCGTCGCTCTTGTCGCTGCTCACCGCGGGCGAGATCCGGCGCGTGCCGGCAGCAGGCGGCGGTTTGGAAGAAGCCCTTGCCGCGGTCGAAGGGCAGGCGCCCAAAGGCGTGCTGATCGAGCGCTATCGCAAGGAGCTCGCGCGCCTGCGCAGCGAGGTGGAACGCGGCGAAAAGAAGCTCGGTAACGAAGCGTTCACCGCCAAGGCCGCTCCGGATGTCGTTGCGAAGGAACGAGAGAAGCTCGAAGGATATCGGAGCGAGCTCGTACGTGTTGAAGCGGCGCTTGCCGCGTTGGGAGAACAGGCATGACGACGGCCCAAGACGGGCGGGTATTAATCGCGAGCGCCGAGATCGGCCGCGTGATCGCGCGTCTCGCGCATCAGATTCTCGAACCCGACGATGCGCAAGAGGGCGTCGTGCTGATTGGGGTGCGCCGCGGCGGCGAAGCGCTTGCCAAACGTCTTGCGGCCGAGATCGAGCGCATTAGCGGAAAAGCCGCGTCGCTCGGTTTCCTGAACATCAACCTGTATCGCGACGATCGCGTGACGCACGAGATGCCCGAATCGCAGATCCCGGTGGACATCAACGGGCGTCTGGTCGTGATCGTCGACGACGTGCTCTTCACCGGACGCACGGTGCGCGCGGCACTCGATGCGGTGACCGATCTGGGACGCCCCTCGGCGATTCGCTTGTGCGTGCTCGTCGACCGCGGCCTGCGCGAACTTCCCGTACAAGCCGATTACGTAGGACGCGAGATCCCGACGAGCCGGCGCGAGCGCATCAACGTTTCGCTTTCGGCCGATGCATCGCAAAGCGACGAGGTCGCAGTACTTGCGGCTGCGCCGTAGCCTCATCGATCTCGACGACCTCACCGGCGACGAGCTGCGAGCGATCTTCGATCGCACGCGTGCGTTCGAAACGCACGACCCTGGACCGCTGCTCCACAACGTGCCGGTCGTCAATCTGTTCTTCGAACAGAGCACGCGGACGTTCACGTCGTTTAATCTCGCGCAGTTGCGCTTGGGAGCGATCGTCGTAAATCTTTCGCCGAAAGATCTAAGCCTTGCCGGGAAGGGCGAGACGATCGAAGATACGGTCATCACGCTTGCGGCAATGGGCGTGAACCTGCTCGTCGTGCGTCACTCGGAAGCCGGCTTTCCGGCGCGGGTCGCGTCGGCGTTCGACGGCCACGTGGTGAACGCGGGCGACGGTGCGCACGCGCATCCCACGCAAGCGCTGCTCGATCTCTACACGATGCGCGAGGAGTTCGGCCAGGTCCGCGGCCTCAACGTCGCGATCGTCGGCGACATCCTGCACTCGCGCGTGGCGCATTCGACGATCAACGGTCTGCGGCACCTCGGCGCCAACGTGACGCTGGTCGGTCCCGAGTTCTTTTTGCCGGGCGACTATGCGCGCGAAGGCATCTCGATCGAGCGAGACTTCGATGCGGTGCTGCCTCACGCCGACGCGATCGTGTTGCTGCGCATTCAGCGCGAGCGTTTTGCCGCGATGCCGATGACCGACGACGAATACGTCGCGCGCTATCAACTCAACGGCGAGCGGCTTAGGCGCCTGCCGGAGCGCACGATCGTGATGCATCCAGGTCCGTACAATCGGGGAATGGAGCTCGACGACAGCGTGCTGACGTTTGCGGGATGGCGCTACGCAATGCAGGTCCATCACGGCGTCTATATCCGCATGGCGGTGCTGGACTTTCTCGTCAACGGTTCCACGGTTTCCGCATAGTGCTCGTACGAGGCGGCAGACTGATCGATCCGTCGCAGGGGATCGACGCGCTTCGCGACGTGCGCATTACCGCCGGGGTCGTCGTCGAGATCGGTCAAGACTTGCAGCGGTACGAAGGCGAGGACATCTTCGATGCGACCGGCGCGTGCGTGGCTCCGGGCTTTATCGACATGCACGTGCACTTGCGCGAGCCCGGCTTTCCGGAAAAGGAGACGATCGCGACCGGAACGATCGCGGCGGCGCGCGGCGGTTTTACCGCGGTTGCATGTATGCCGAACACCAATCCCGCGCTCGATAGCAGCGACGTGCTGCATGATTTGCGCGAACGTGCCGCGCGCGACGCGGTGGTGCGCGTCGTTCCGGTTGCCGCGATCACGCTTGGACGCAACGGTGAAACACCGGCGGATTTCGGCGCGCTGACCCAGGCCGGCGCCGTGGCGTTCTCGGACGACGGCAACACCGTCATGAATGCAAAGGTGCTGCGTGACGCGGCGCTGGCGGCGCGCGGCGTGCCGGGCGCGTTCATCTCGCACGCCGAGGACGAAGACCTCAAAGCCGATGCGGTAATGAACGAAGGTGTCGTATCCCGGGCGCTCGGCGTTGCGGGCAGCCCGGCCGTCGCGGAAGACGTCATCGTGGCCCGAGATTTGCTGATCGCCGCCGACACGCAGAAGAATTGGCACGTCGCGCATCTCTCGACGCGTGGCGCGCTCGAAGCGCTCGCATATGGCCGGGAACGAGGCGCGCGGGCGACGGCCGAAGTGACGCCGCACCATCTTTTGCTCACGGACGAAACGGTCCGCGAACGCGGCGCGGATGGCAAGGTCAATCCGCCGTTGCGCACCGAGGACGACGCGCGCGCGCTGCGGGACGCGGTCCGCGACGGACGCATCGAGGTGTTTGCAACCGATCACGCGCCGCACACGGCGGCGGAGAAATCGGGCGACCTTCGTTCGGCCGCGGTCGGATTCACCGGTTTAGAAATTGCCGTCGGTGCCTATGCAAGGGCGTTACCCGACCTGCCTTTGGCGCGTTTCGTCGAGTTGCTCTCGACCAACCCGGCGCGCGTGTTGGGAATAGAAGGCGGAACGCTGGCCGTCGGTTCGCGCGGCGACCTCACGGTCTTCGCCGAGCGCACGTGGCGCGCCGATCCGTCGCAGTTCGCGTCGAAGGGTAAAGCGACGCCGTTTGCCGGCTGGGAGTTTCCGCGTCGCGCGATCGCGACGATCGTAGCGGGAAACCTCGTCGCTACTTCGTAGCGACGCCGTACATGATGTAACGCCAATGCGGCGGAAACGCCGCGTTGAGCGCCGCCCGGTCGACGTTGGCGAGCAGCTGCCTCTGCGCTTCGGACCGGCCGAAGGTTCCGAGCACCCCCGACGTATCGAAGCGCACCTGCGAAAACGGGCGCAAGAAGTCGCGCATCTCGTCGATCGTAACGTACCGCCATCCGTTGCCCCACTTGACGAAGTTGCGCCGGAAGAAGCGATGGAGCGGGCTGCCGGTGAGATTCTCGGCGAAGAGCAGGCGGCCGCCCGGACGCAGCGCGCGATGCATTGACGCTACCGCCGCGCGCTGGCGATCGATCGCGCCGCCGTGGCCCACGCCGCCGAGTACCGATTTAAAGACGATCACGTCGAACTCGTTGTCGTAAGGAATCGCCGTAGCGTCGATGTCTTGAAAGCGTACGCGCGATAAAATACCCGCGCGCTCGATCAGCGGACGCGCGCGACTTTCACAGTCGCGAAGATCCGAACAGATGACGTTGTGCCCCATCGACGCGAGCCACGCGGAAAGGCCGCCGCGATTCGCGCCGATCTCCAAGCATTCGAGAGGGCCGCCCTCGAGCGCGCCGTGACGCTCCCAAAACTCCAACGCTACGGACCAATTTCCGGCGTCCCACGCGAGAACGTCGGCTGCCATCAAGCTCACGTTCGCATCCTACCCGTTCTCAAGCGAACCTCAACGCTTGCTTCTACGTCTAACCCAGGGAGGGGCGAAAATCTAAGGCGTCAACGCGCGAAGAGCGGTGTTTGCGCGAGACCGTTGAGCACGAATTGCACCGCGAGCGCGGCCAAGATAATGCCTAGCACGCGGGTGACGACGTGGATGCCGGTCGTGCCGAGCCGGTGCATGTAGCGCGTTGCGCCGCGCATGAAGAGCCACGTGATCGCAAGCGTCACCACATAGGCCAGGAACACGACCAGATAACGCGACGGTTTTCCGCCGGCTTCGTTCACGAGCAGCATGACGGTCGCGAGCGTTCCGGGGCCGGCGATCATCGGAATCGCGAGCGGGAATACCGCCGGATTCTCGCCCGCTTGCGCTTCGCGTTCTTCGTCGCTCGTCGCGCGCGCGCCGACGGGCCGCGCGAAGAGCATGTCGATCGAGATGAGGAAGAGCAAGATGCCGCCCGCGATGCCGAACGCCGGCAGCGTGATGCCGAGGTAACGCAGGACGGCCGGCCCGACGATGCCCATCACGAGCATGACGACGGCCGCGACAAAGACCGCCTGATCGACGATGCGGGAGCGCTTTTCGGGCACACACTGCGTCGTGGACGTGACGGTGAGCGGAATCATGCCGATGGGATCGATGATGGTGACCGCCGTCGCAAACGCCGTGGCCGCAAAGTGCCAATCCATGGGCGACGCGTTTGCTTCCAGGTACGGGCGGTCCCTTCGGCTAACCCTGGGGGCCGGAATGTCCACGCCAGCAGCCCTCTTGCTCGCCGACGGATCGCGGTTCGACGGCCACGGTCTCGACTATCGCGGCGTCGCCTTCGGCGAAGCCGTTTTTTACACCGGAATGACCGGTTACGAAGAAGCGTTGACCGACCCGTCGTACGCCGGGCAGATTCTCACCTTCACCTATCCGCTCATCGGCAATTACGGTATCTCCGGCACGGCCGCGCAGTATCCGCGGGCGTGCGTCGCCGGGACGGTGATCAAGCAGATCGCGCACCGGCCCTCGCACTATCTGGCCAAGACCGATCTGCCGTCGTGGCTCGACGAACAGTCGATTCCGGCGTTGATCGGCGCGGACACGCGCGCCATCACGATCGCGCTACGGGAACACGGCACGATTTGGGCCGCGCTTGCGGTCGGCGAAGAAGAGCTCGAACGCGCCGAGCGCGAGCTGACGGCGTTCGTACGCACCGCAACGACGAAAGCGCTCGTGCCGAGCGTCGCGACGCGAGAACGTCACGTCGAAGGCACGACCGGCGGCCCGCGCGTGACCTTGATCGATTGCGGCGTGAAGAAGGCGATCCTGCGCGAATTGACGGCGCTCGGCAGCGAAGTTACCGTCGTGCCGTATAATGCGACCGAAGCGGAATTGCTGGAAGGCGATCCCGACGCAATCTTTATTTCGCCCGGCCCCGGCGACCCGACCGATCTTCCAGAAACGATCGATACGCTGCGCAAATTGATGGGGCGCAAGCCGCTCTTCGGCGTCTGCCTCGGGCATCAACTGCTCGCACTTGCGTGCGGCGCGAAGACCTACAAACTTCCCTACGGTCATCGCGGCGGAAACCAGCCGGTGAAAGATCGCGTGAACGATCACGTGCTGATCACCGCGCACAACCATGGGTATGCGGTCGACACGCATTCGCTGCCGAGCGATCTAGAAGAAACGATGACGAACCTGAACGACGGCACCAACGAGGGCTTCCGGCATCGCAAGCTGCCGATCGCGGCCGTGCAGTTCCACCCGGAGGCCTCGCCGGGGCCGTTCGACGCCCGCCGGCTCTTCGCCGAGTGGCTCGCTACCGTTCGTTAGCTCTCGCCGTCACGCTCGCGGCTTGCGCGTTGCTGCCGGCGGCGGCGCAAGGTCTGCAGCGCCTGACGGTTACGCGCCTGACGCTTTCAGCCTCGACGTTGACGCCGCAGGTCGAGGTGCCGTTCGATCTCGTGATCGAAGCGCACGTGAAGCAGCAGGTCACGCACCTGGAAAATCTCGACCTGCCGGTCTTGGCGGAAGTCGAACTGCTGGGTGACGAGAATTCGATCGTGGCGGGGCCCGGCGGCAGCACCTACACCGAACGCATTCGCGTCGTCGCGCATCACAGCGGCACGATCACGATCGATCCCGTGACGCTCGATGCGATCGATGCGCGCGACGGAAAAGCCAAACGCTATTCTTCCAACGCGCTAACGCTAAACGTCCAAGCGGCGGGCCTCGCCGGGCCGGGCTCCGCGCCGATCGATCTCTTCGCACTGCTCGTCGCGGCGCTACGCTGGCTCTTTGCCATCGCGCTCGTCGTTTTTGTGGTGGCCATAATCTTCGTTCGGCGTCGCCGCGCGGTGGCGCCAGCACCGGTCGCGCCGCCGGAACCCGTTCCCGCGCAACCGGTCGAAGCGCCGCCCACGATCGAAGAGCGCTTGAGCCGCGCGCGAGAACTCTTGCAAGCGTCGCCCACCCGAACGAACGTGCTGCACGTGCGCACCGTGGTGCGCGAGATGGTCGGCGCGAACGATGCCGAAACGCTCGACGATGTGCTGCGCCGCATTCCGCCACACGACGTCCGCATGCGATCGCTGCTGCGCGCGCTCGAACGCGCGGCATTCACGCACGACGACGATTTCCGAACCGCGGCCGCCGACGTCATACGGCGGTTGGAGGAGATGACGTGAGCGTTCATCCGCGGGCCCTCGCCGATGCATTGCACCGCACGATCGTCGGTCAGGATGCGGCGGTCGAGGCGCTCGTCTTGGCGCTCCTCGCCAACGGTCACGTGCTGTTGGAAGGGCCGCCGGGCCTCGCCAAGACGCTTGCATGCCGTGCCCTCGCGGCGGCGCTGGACGGCGATTTCAAGCGCATTCAATTCACGCCCGACCTGTTGCCGAGCGATATCGTCGGCACGCGGATCTTCGATCAGCACGAGAGCCGCTTCACGACGGTGCTCGGACCGATTTTCGCCAACGTCGTCCTCGCGGACGAGATCAACCGCGCGCCCGCGAAGGTTCAGTCGGCGCTTCTGGAGGCCATGCAAGAGCGCCAAGTCACGATCGGCCCCCAGACGCATCCGCTGCCCGATCCCTTCGTCGTCATGGCGACGATGAATCCGTTGGATGCCGAGGGGACGTATGCGCTTCCGGCCGCGCAGCTGGACCGCTTTCTTGCCAAAGTCGACGTGTCGTATCCCAGTCGCGCCGAAGAATTTGAAATTCTCGAACGTTTCGCCATGAACGAAACGCTGCCGGTTCACGCCGTGGCGACGCTCGACGACGTACGCCGGTGGCGTGAGGAAGCGCACGCGATCCACATCGACGAGAAATTGAAACACTACATCGTCGAATTGGTCGCCGTGACGCGCGAACGCGAGAGCCACTATATCGACTATGGCGCAAGCCCTCGCGCAACGCTCGCGATCGCCAACCTCGCGCGGGCCAAGGCGCTCTTGGCCGAACGCGATTTCGCGCTTCCCGACGACGTGCGCGCGGTCGCTCCGCTCGCACTGCGCCATCGCATCGGTTTTAACTTTCGTGTGACGACCGAGAACGTCGGCCCGGCCGCGATTCTCGACCGGTTGATCGCCGCCGTCCCGACGCCATGACGCTGCGCGACGCGCTCCTTCGCGGAAAGCGGCGCCCCCGGCGGTTCGGTGCGGGATCGCCCACGACGTATCGCGGCGACGGATACGAGTTCGTCGAACTGCGCGAATACGTGCCCGGTGACGACGTTCGCCGCATCGATTGGGCCGCAACGGCGCGTGCCGGGGCGATGCAGACGCGCGTGGTGCTGGAAGACGTGGCGCTCACGCTCGCGGCGGTCGTCGATGACTCACCCTCGATGCGCGTCGGGCGCATGGAGACGTTACTCGACGCGGCACGTGCGGCGGAAACGGAATGGTTCGCAGCCGCGCGCGGCGGTGACCGCCGGTTGACGATTCCCTTCGACGGCGCGTTTTCGCTCGACGCGGTCTTACTCGCCGCGACGGCCGTGCTGCCACGCGGAGCGGCGTTGCTCGTAATTAGCGATTGGTACGAACTCGAGGAGCGCCACTTCGATCTGTTGGCGCGCCTCGCGTCGCGTTGCGACTGCACGGCGCTCGTCGCGCGCGATCCGTGGTACGACGGGCTCCCGCTAGCCGGCTTCGTGCGAATGCGGGGTGCCGAAGGCGGGAGCCTGCGCGCGTATATCGGACGGGGCGAACGCGACGCATTCGCGCGCGCGGTGCGCACGCGCGAGCGCGACGTCACGGCGTCGCTCGAGGCGCTGGGTTGGCGGTGCGGACCGTTGCAAGAGCGAGACGGTGCACGGAGTCTGTTACGCGCATTCGGCCTGGAGCATGCGGAGCACCGATGAGGTTCGATCATCCGTGGTTGCTGCTCGTCGGGCTCGCGATCGCGGGCGTCCTTGCATGGGCGTACGTCGCTGCGGAACGTCGCGTCACCGAGCGCGACCTGCTCTATTCGAACGTGCAGTTTCTCGCTTCGGCCATCGGCGAACGAGCGTGGATTTCGCGCCTGCTGCGTGGCACGTTCATCGCTGCGCTCGTTCTGGCGGCGATTGCCGTGGGCGGCCCGCACGTGCGCTTACCGCTGCCCTCGGGAGACGGCGTCGTCTTTATTTGCATCGATACGTCGGGATCTATGGCGTCGACCGATGTGTCGCCGACGCGTGCCGCGGCCGCAAGAGCCGCCGCCGCGGCGTTTATCGATGAGTCGGCAAGCGGCACTCGCATCGGCGTAATTGCGTTTGCCGGCAACGCGGTGATCGTATCGCCGCTTACCGCGAATCACGCCCAGGTGAAGGCCGCGCTCGAGAGCATTCCGCCGCCGAACGGCGCGACCGCGATCGGGGACGCGCTGCAGCTCGCCGAAACCGAGCTGCCGCCGGGCGGTCATCGTGCGATCGTGCTTATCACGGACGGCGTGAACAATACCGGAGTCGATCCGCTTGCGGTCGCAGAGGACCTCGGCGCGCATCACGTGCCCGTCTACACGATCGGCATCGGAACGCCCAATGGCGATATCATCGGGGGCGCGCAGTCCACGATCGACGAAGGCGCGTTGCAGCAGTATGCGGCGGTTAGCGGGGGCGCGTACTCGCGCGCGGAAAACGCCGTGCAGTTGCGCGATGCGCTGGCGCGGCTAGGCCGCGCGACCTCGATTCGCATGCGCGACGTCGCCGCGAGTTTTGCCTTCGCGATCGCCGCTGCCGCCGGCTTTGCCGCAACCATGTTGGTCGGTCTTATGACCGGGAGGATTCCGTGAACATCGAGAGCAGCCGCACGACCTACGATGCAGGTGAACTGCTCGAATCAAGCCTCACCGAGGATCCGGTCGAGGCGTTGCGGACGTGGCTGGAAGCGGCTTACGAACATCGCGAGATCGACGAGCCGAACGCCATGTGCTTGGCGACCGCCGGCGCAGAAGGCGCGCCGTCGGCGCGCATGGTGTTATTGCGGGGCCTCGACGCACGCGGGCTGGTGTTCTTTACGTCGTATCTTAGCCGAAAGGGACGCGAGCTTTCGGAAAATCCGCGGGCGGCGGTGGTCTTTCATTGGCGTGCGATGCATCGCCAAGTGCGCGTTGAAGGGACGGTCACGCAACTCCCCGAGGATGAATCGGACGCGTACTTTGCGTCGCGCCCTCGCGGACATCAACTCTCGGCCTGGGCTTCAGAACAGGGCGAACCGATCGACGAGCGAGCGGTTCTCGACGAGCGCCTCGAGCATTTCGGCGCTCGCTTCGAAGATGAAGAGGTGCCCCGGCCTCACTCGTGGGGCGGATACGTCATTGCGCCGCAGCGCGTGGAATTCTGGCAAGGGCGCCCAAACCGGATGCACGATCGCATCGAATATCGGCGCAACGAGCGCGGATGGACGCGGCGTCGCCTTCAACCATAGCGCGTAAGACGGCGAACCTTCGGGAACGCTCGTTAACATGAATCCGCACGAACGCGACCGCGACGGTGAGATCTTCGAAAACGACCTGACGAACGATACCGCGGCACATCCGCCGGCAAGAGAGCAGGCGCAGCATCACCTGCATCCCGATCCGGACATCGATTCGCAAGAAGCGGACGAGCGTAATCCTGAGTTCGCGGAAGAATTAAAGCGATCTGGACACGCTTCAGGACATTAGCGCGATGTGGAGTTTCCACGCCGAACGGCCGGAAGATGCGTTGCGCGCTCGCGGCTCCTTTCTCGATGCGCTGCTCGTCGAACACGGCGGACGGCCGTTCGATCAATTCCGTGCGAAGCTGATTTTCACGGAACTGGTGGGCAACGCGGTGCGCCACGCGCAAGGGCCCGTCGATCTGCAGTTACGCTGCGTCGACGATAAGGCGCTGTTGCACGTTTTCGACCGTGGAACCGGCTTTGCGCTCACCCCGTCGTTGCCGGAGTCGCCGATGGCGGAAGGGGGGCGGGGCCTCTTTCTGGTGCAGGAGTTTGCGGAGAAGGTCCGCGTGCACTCGCTGGAAGGATGCGGTACCTGCGTGAGCGCGGTTTTCTCGCTCGCCACCTGAGAGGAGCCTCCCGCGAGGACTCCGGCGCAATTCACGCTAATGGAGCGACTCCGACATGCCCCGCCGCAATATTATGGTCATCGGCTCCGGACCGATCATCATCGGCCAGGCCGCCGAGTTCGATTATGCCGGAGTGCAAGCGTGCCGGGCATTACGCGAGGAAGGCCACCGCGTCGTCCTCGTCAATTCAAACCCAGCGACCATTATGACGGACCCGGAGATCGCCGACGCCGTCTATTTGGAGCCGCTGACGGTCCCTTCCGTCGAGCAGATCATCGCGCGCGAACGTCCCGACGCGCTCTTGCCGACGCTCGGAGGGCAGACCGGCCTCAATCTTGCGGTCGAACTCGATGAAGCCGGCATTTTACAGCGTTACGGCGTCGAGCTCTTGGGTACGCCGGTCGACACGATCAAACTCGCTGAAGACCGCGAACGCTTCAAAGAAAAGATGATCGAGATCGGCGAACCCGTTGCCGAATCGGAGATCGTCACCACGGTCGAACAGGGCGTCGACTTCGCACGGCGTTCGGGCTATCCGCTCGTCGTTCGCCCGGCCTACACGCTCGGCGGTACCGGCGGCGGCGTCGTGTACGACGAAGCGGAATTGCGCGAGCGCCTGGACGCCGGTCTCAACGCGTCGCTGATCCATCAGGTGCTGCTGGAAACGTCGTTGCTCGGCTGGAAAGAGATCGAGTACGAAGTGCTGCGCGACGGTGCGGACAACTGCATCATCGTCTGCAACATGGAGAACATCGATCCGGTCGGCGTTCACACCGGCGATTCGATCGTCGTCGCGCCCTCGCAGACGCTCACCGATCGTGAATACCAGATGCTGCGGACCTCGTCGCTCAACGTCATTCGCGCTCTCGACGTTCAAGGCGGGTGCAACATTCAGTTTGCGCTCCATCCGACGAGCAACGAATACGCCATCATCGAAGTCAACCCGCGCGTGTCGCGCAGTTCTGCTCTCGCTTCCAAAGCGACGGGCTACCCGATCGCTAAGATCTCGACGCGCATCGCGCTCGGGCAGACGCTCGACGAGATCCCCAATCCCGTCACGGGCGTGACGAAGGCCGCCTACGAACCGACGCTCGATTACGTCGTCGTCAAGATTCCGCGCTGGCCGTTCGACAAGTTCCCCCTCGCCGACACGTCGCTCGGCACCCAGATGAAGTCGACGGGCGAAGCGATGGGCATCGGCCGTACCTTTCGTTCCGCCTTGATGAAAGCGGTGCGCGGGCTCGATCTCAAGCGCGAGAAGCTGCTCGGCGCTCCGTATAGCGAGTGGTCGACGGCCGAACTCGAAGCGATCGTCGTCAAGCCTACGCACGAGCGCCTTTTCGCGGTCGCGGAACTCTTGCGCCGCGCGCACGGCGAAGGGCGCGATGCGGCGATCGAACGCATCCACGCAATTTCGGCGATCGATCGCTTTTGGCTCTACGAGATCGAAGCGATCGTGGCTGCGGAAGAAGCCGGCGAACCGCTGGAACCGGGAGCGCCGTCGTTCCGCATGGTCGATACCGCCGCCGCCGAGTTTCCGGCGAAGTCGCCGTATTATTACCTCTCGCACGGCGAACTCGACGAGATTCGCCCGACGCCCCACGACGCGGTCGTCGTCGTCGGAAGCGGCCCGATTCGCATCGGGCAGGGCATCGAGTTCGATTACAGTTGCGTGCACGCCGCGTGGGCGTTGCGCGCGGCAGGCAAGTCGCCGGTCGTCATCAACAACAATCCCGAAACGGTGTCGACGGATTTCGACATCTCCGATGCGCTGGTCTTTGAACCGCCGGGCCCCGACGAAGTCGAAGCAACGTACCGCGGCACGAACGCAAGCGGCGTCATGCTCGCCTTCGGCGGACAGACCGCGATCAATCTCGCGAGCGAACTCAGCCGGCGTAACGTGCGCATCATCGGCAGCGATCGGGCGAGCCTCGATATGGCCGAAGACCGCGCGCAATTCGACGCCGCGCTGCAGCGCTTGGGCGTCGCGCGGCCGGAAGGTAAAGCGGCGACGAGTTTCCGCGAAGCGCGCGTCTTTGCACGCGAACTCGGTTTCCCCGTGCTCGTGCGCCCGAGCTTCGTGCTGGGCGGGCGCGCGATGGAAATCATTTACAACGAAGGGCAACTCGCATCGTACGCGGAGTCCGCGCCGCCGATTCTTCCCGGCGCGCCGCTGCTGGTCGATAAGTACCTTCGCGGCCTCGAAGTCGAAGTCGACGCGGTCTTCGACGGCGACGACATCTTGATTCCCGGCATCTTCGAGCACATCGAGCGCGCCGGCATTCACTCCGGCGATTCGATCAGCGTCTATCCGACGCAAACGATCGATCAGGCGATGACCGATCGCATCGTCGAGGTGACTAAGTCGATCGCTTCGGAACTGCGGATCCGCGGTCTGATCAACATTCAATTCGTCGTGCACGAAGGCGATCTGTATATCATCGAAGCCAACCCGCGCGCCAGCCGCACGGTGCCGATCATTCAGAAGGCAACCGGCGTGAACATGGTTGCTGCGGCGACGCGCATCGCGCTCGGCGAAAAACTGCGTGACATGGAATACGGCACGGGATTGCATCCGCGCACGCCCTACGTCGTCGTGAAAGTGCCGGTCTTTTCGTTCTCGAAAATGCGCGGCGTCGAGACGATCCTGGGCCCGGAGATGAAATCGACGGGCGAGGTGCTCGGCATCGACGAGACCTTCGAGGGCGCGCTGCGCAAAGGGTTCGTAGGCGCCGGCGTTCGCTTACCGGGAAGCGGCGGCCGAATCTTGGTTTCGATCGCCGATGAAGAAAAGTCGGAGTCGCTGCCCATCCTGCGCCGCTATGCCGACCTGGGCCACACGCTCGTGGCAACGGCGGGAACGCGCGCGATCTTGGAAGATGCCGGCATCGCGTGCGAAGCGATCAATAAAATTTCGGACGGTTCACCGCACGTGCTCGACGTGATTCACGCGCGCAAAGTCGATCTCGTCATCAACGACGCAAAAGGGCCGCGCGAACTCTCCGACGGCTATCGCATCCGCCGCGCCGCGGTCGAAAGCGGGATCGCCTGCTTGACCTCGCTCGATACGGCGAAGGCGCTCGTGACAGCGCTCGAAAACGTTCCGGGGCCGCCGCGCTCGCTGCACGAATATCGCGACCTCGCACGCGTCCAGAGCGTAGGGTAACGCTGAGCCTTCGGGCCGGGCGTGCGCGCGGGATTCGGGCTGCCCCGCGCGAACCCGCGCCATAGTGTTTGAAAACGGGGGGAGCAAGGCTCCCGCAAGCCGCGAGGCGGCGCGAAAGACGGCATCCATCGGCGAACGCACGCTCGACCTCAAAGATGCGCCGCGGGTCTTCGTGTTGGGCGGCTCGGGCAACAATCTGGGCTTCATCAATAGCTTTCGCACCGAAAACGGCGTTATCACGGCGCGTCTGGTTCCGATCGCGTGGACGCCGCTGGGCGTCATCATCGGCGATACCTGGCAGAACGTCGGAATCGCGCTTTCGAATTTGCTGGATTGGGTCGACCGTTCGTTTCCGCCCGAGGACGAGCGCGCGTTCGTCGCGCCGATGCGCGACGTCGAACTGCTGGCGCGCGTGCAGTGGCACGCCGAGTTGCCGGAAGCGTTGACCGATGAATCGGTACTGAACATCGAAGACGTGCCCGAAGATATCGCCGAAGGCTTGATGCATGCGCCGATGAGCATCGTGCAGTGCGCCGCGTGCCGGCGCTTGTGCGTCAAAAACGATTTCGTCTGGAAAGAAAAGCAGCTCTGTGCGTGGGATTATCACACCCAGGTCTTCGGAAAGCGCGGTCCTTGGCGAGACGGCCCGTATGAAGAGCGGCATTTCGAAACCCTGCCGTCGTGCGCGTACGTCGCACCGCAGCTGCTCGCCGACATGAACGTCGACGTCGTGCTCGCAACGAACGCGCTGCAGGAAACGACCTCGCAGCGTTTGGTGAACATGCTGCTCGAGTCCGAACCGCAGCGCCCGCACCTTGCCGTACGCACGGGTGACGGCTTCACCGTCCTGCGCGAACTGTGACCAATCGCGCGATTGCGGGACTCGCGACCTTGTTCGTCGCGCTGTTTCTCATTCTCGCTGCCCGCGCCGCATACGTCATGGTGATTCAAGGTCCGAGCATCGCCGCGATGCCGTACAACCCACGCCACGCGCTACTCGACCAGCGACGCGGGCGGATTCTCGCAACCGACGGCACGGTGCTCGCCGAGAGCGTCGGCTCGAAACGCGTGTATCCACTGGGCGAGTCGCTGGCGCAGACGCTCGGCTATCTCTCCGCCCGCTATGGCACGAGCGGCATCGAAGCTGCGTACGACCGCGCGCTCACCCCCGCCGATACGACGGGCGATCCCGCCGCGCAGTGGGCCGAGCTCCTCTCCGCGTTCAAGGGCGACCTCCACCGGCCTAAGGGTGCAGACGTCGTAACGACGATCGTCCCGAGCGTTCAAAACGAGGCATGGTCGCTGCTCTCGCAACATGCGCGCGGCGCCGTCGTTGCGCTCGATCCGCGCTCGGGTGCCGTGCTGGCATTAGCGAGCGTACCGAGCTTCGATCCGAATAGGATCGACAGCGTGTTTCCCTCGCTCATTCACGACTCGCAGAGCCCGCTGCTCGATCGCTCCCTCGACGGACTCTATCCACCCGGATCGACGTTCAAGATCGTCACCGCCGGGGCCGCGCTCGAATCGGGCACGGTGACGATGCATTCGACCTTCGAGGATCCCGGGCACGTCCAGATCGGGAACTTCACGCTGCACGACAACGAAGGCGAAGCGACCGGCCTGCAGGACCTGACGGGCGCCTTTGCGCTCTCGAGCAACGTCGATTTCGCCGGTATAACGCTGAAGATGGGCGTGGACACCTTTTATGACTACCTTTCGAAGTGGGGCATCGGGGCCTCGCTCGATTTCCAGCTTCCGACCGAGACCGCTCGCGTGCCGCCCAAAGACTCTCTGACGCCGGGCGAGCTCGCGCAGATGGGTTTCGGGCAGGGCGCGCTGCTCGTCACCCCGATGCAGATGGCGCTCATCGCCGCGACCATCGCGGACAATGGGAACGAACCGCGCCCGTACATCGTGCGACAGATCGTGCGTGACGGCGTGGCGGCGACGGTGACGCCTTCGGGGAGCTTGTCCACGCCGATTTCGGCGGACACGGCGGCAAACGTGAAGAAGATGATGATCGCAGTCGTCCAGCGGGGGACCGGAACGACCGCGCAGTTGCCGAACGTACAAGTTGCCGGCAAGACGGGCACCGCGACCAATCCCCACGGAGCGGCGCACTCGTGGTTCGTCTGCTTTGCACCGGCCGATCATCCGCGCGTCGTGGTTGCGGTGGTCGTCGAGAATGCGGGGTATGGTGCAACGGTTGCCGCGCCGATTGCACGCGACGTGTTGCGCGTGGCGCTGAAGGCCGTAAAGTAGGAGAACGCCGGGGGCTCGTGATCGAGGAACAAACGTTTAACAACCGCTACAGGCTCGATCGAAAATTGGGTGAGGGCGGGATGGCGACGGTCTACTCCGGGACCGATACGCTGCTGCGTCGGCGCGTCGCCGTCAAGGTTCTGCGTCCCCAGTATGCTGCCGACGACGAGTTCGTGCGACGCTTCTACCAGGAGGCCGAATCGGCTGCCAAGCTCTCGCACCCGAACATCGTGAACACGTACGACGTCGGCCGCCAGGACGACACGTACTACATCGTGATGGAGCTGGTCGACGGCCCGTCGCTCGCCGAGATCCTCGCGCACGACAAGAAGCTTCCCGAGCCCGTGGCGATCGATTACGCCGCGCAGATCTGTAACGGGCTCGCCTACGCGCATCGCTCGGGGTTGCTGCATCGCGATATCAAGCCGGCAAACGTGCTCGTCACCAAAGACGACGTCGTCAAGCTCTCCGATTTCGGTATCGCGCGCGCCGTATCGCAACAGACGATGGCACTCACGAAGCCGGGCCTCGTGATGGGCAGCGTCTTTTATATGTCGCCCGAGCAGGCGCTTGCGCAGGAATTGCACGAGGCGTCGGATCTCTATTCCGTCGGCGTCGTGCTCTACCAGATGCTCACCGGCAATCTCCCTTACAACGGTGAGTCGCCCGTCACCGTCGCGCTCAAACACATCAACGATCCGGTTCCCACGATCGACACGAAACGGCTGGGCGTCTCGCCCGCGCTTGCATCGATCGTGAACAAGTTGTTGCAGAAGAAGCCGGAAAACCGCTTTCGCTCCGCGAGCGAGGTCGCGACCGCCTTGCGGGAAGCACGCGAACGGCCGTCGGTCGCGGCGTATTCGATCGCCGACGACGCGCCGACACAGATGCTGCACAACATGCCGCCGCCGCGGCGTTCGCCGATGCCGGATAGCAGCTATACGTCGCTCGGTCAGGACGAAGAACGGCGCTCGCGTTTAGGCGGTGGGTTCATCGTCACCCTCGTCGTGCTCGCCGCTCTTGCAACTGCGGCGGGGTATTGGATTTTCGGACGTCCCATCTCATTGCCGTTGGGACCGTCGATCGCCGTCGGAGATTACACGAACATGACCGACACGCAAGCCCAGGCGGCGGTCGTTAATGCGGGTCTCGTCGTCCGGTTCATCAAAACCTCGAGCGACACGGTTCCCGCGAACCACGTGATTCGCCAGAATCCGCCGGCGGGAACGAAGGTCGAAAAGAACGCGCTGGTCGAGTTGATCGTCAGCAACGGCCTTCCCGTAATCGGTTTGCGTGACGTACGCGGCTATAACGGTTCCGATGCCGCACGAACGCTGCAAGACGACGGTTTTAAAGTCAAGATCACGAAACGCTACGATAACGCGGGCGTCGACACCGTCGTCGACCAGCATCCCAATCCGCGCGCGCGGATTCGCAAGGGGTCGACCGTTACGCTCGTCGTTTCCGAGGGGCCGCAGCCCATCACGGTGCCGTCGTTCATCGGTCTGAAGGCGAGCGATGCCGAAGCGCTGGCCAAAAAAGACGGCGTTACGCTCGACGATTCCCAGACCGCCGCTTATCCGGGTGTCGACGCAAACGTGATCGCCACGCAGGACATCGCGCCGGGTACGAAGATCGACAAGAGCACGACCGTGCACGCGATCGTGAGCAGCGGAGCCGGCGTCACGAACGCGGCACAAACGGCAAACGTTCCCAATGTCGTGAATCAACCGTATCAAAGCGCGGTCGATGCCATAACGTCGGCAGGTCTGACGCCTGCGGTAAGGTACAGCGTGCAGGTCGATCGCAACGGGTACGTGGTCGGACAAGATCCGGCACCAGGAACGAGCGTGCCCGTGAATTCGGTCATCACCCTCACGCAGTCGGTCAACGGCGAGGTTCCCGACACCGAAGGGATGACGATTCAGGACGCGCAGGCGATCTTGCAGCAGTACGGCTACCGTGTCTCGCAAATCAAGTACACGTCGAGCGCCGGCGCCGACGGCAAAGTCGTCGGAACGGATCCTTCGGCGGGTACCAACCTGCAACCCGGATCGCAAGTTACGTTGATCGTCAATGGCGTCGCGCACTGAGGGCGTGACGCGAATCCTCGGCATCGATCCGGCGCTTCGCGTGACGGGTTACGGCGTCGTCGAGCGGCGCGGGGGCCACGTCGCGCTCGTGGAGGCGGGCGTCGTCGCGCCACGGGTCGACCGGCCGCTTGAGGAACGTTTGGCGGAACTGCACGCCGGTTTGAGCGCGATCTTGAGCGAGACCCGGCCCGACGTCGTCGTCATCGAAGAACTCTATACGAGCTACAAAAACCCGTCGACGGCAATCCTGATGGGACACGCCCGCGGCGTGCTTTGCTTAGCGAGCGCGCAGGCGAAGGTGCCGGTCGAGACGCTCGGACACGCGCACGTCAAACGGGCGCTGGTGGGATCGGGGTCGGCGTCGAAAGAGCAAGTCAACGCCATGGTCGTACGCCTCCTGAAACTCCGCAGCGCGCCGAAGCCCAACGACGTCTCCGACGCGCTTGCGATCGCCCTCGCCTACGTGAATTTGACGAGCCGTGTTCTCGCGTATTAGCGGCGCGCTCGTCGAGCGGCATGGCGAAAGCGTCGTGCTCGACGTCAACGGCCTCGGTTACGACATCGTGCTTCCGCCCTGCGTTGCGGAAAAGATCGCGGCATCGCCGGGTGAGCGGGTGACGCTCGAAGTGCACGCGGTCTTGAACATGGACGGGAACAGCGGTCACTTTACGTACTACGGCTTTACCAACGCGATCGAGCGCGAGTTCTTCGAATCGTTGCTGAGCGTCGCATCGATCGGGCCGCGGTCGGCCGCACGCGCGTTTTCGCAGCCCATGTCCTCGATTGCGAGCGCCATCGATCGCGGCGATCACGCCTATTTGAAGACGCTTCCGGGAATAGGCCAGCAGAAGGCGCGCGACATCGTCGCAAAGCTGCAGGGCAAGGTCGCGAAGTTCTTGCTGATTCAGGACGCGCAACCGGCGGCGGCCGTGCCGATGCCGGACTTTGCCGACGAAGCGCTCGCGGTACTGCTGCAATTGGAATACAAACGCGGAGAAGCCGAAACGATGGTACGCGAGACGTTGGACGCCGAGCCGTCGATACGCGATGCGGAGATGCTGCTCGCGCAAATCTACCGGCGTAAGGCGGCGGCAACGTGAGCGACGAGGGCGCGCGGCGCAAGCTGCTGGGCGTGGAAGACGCGGCCGAACGTCTCGTTTCGCCCGACGATACCCTCGAAGACGAGGTCTACGGTGCGAGCCTGCGTCCGCGCACGTTCGACGACTATGTCGGTCAAGAGCGCGTCGTGGAAAATCTGCGCATCGCCATCGATGCGGCGTCGCGCCGCGGCGAAACGCTCGATCACTTGCTCTTCTACGGGCCGCCGGGCCTTGGAAAGACGACGCTCGCCGGATTAATCTCGCGAGAGATGGGCGCGAATTTCCGCCCCACCAGCGGCCCGACGCTCGAAAAGCCGAAAGATCTTGTGGGCATCTTGACCTCGCTCGAAGCCGGCGACGTGCTCTTTATCGACGAGATCCATCGTTTGGGGCGCGTGGTCGAAGAGTTTCTCTATCCCGCGATGGAGGACTTCCAAATCGATTTCGTGGTCGATCGCGGTGCGTATGCAAAGACGATCAAACTGCCGCTGAAACGCTTCACGCTCATCGGCGCTACGACGCGTGCCGGAATGTTGACCGCACCGTTACGCGAGCGTTTCGGAATCGTCCATCATCTCGATTATTACGCTCCGGAGGAGTTGGAACGCATCGTCATGCGCTCGGCATCGGTTCTGAACGTTCCGATCGAACGGCCGGGCGCGGCGACCATTGCCGCGCGTAGCCGCGGTACGCCGCGCATTGCCAACCGGCTGCTGCGCCGCGTTCGCGATTTTGCCGAAGTGCGCGCCGGTGGAAAAATCACCGCCGAGGTTGCATCGGAAGCGTTGGAGCGGGAAGGCGTCGATCTCGCCGGCCTCGATCGGCTCGATCGGGCGTTTCTGCGAACGATCGTCGAACAATACGGCGGCGGTCCGGCCGGCATCGCGGCGATTGCCGCGACGCTCACCGAAGATGCAGAGACGCTCGAAGACGTCGTGGAGCCGTATCTGTTGAAGGCCGGCTTCGTCGTTCGCACCGCGAGCGGGCGCAAGGCGACGCCGGGGGCGTATCGTCATTTGGGCTTGTTGCCGAAGGGCAGCGGTCAGGAGCGGCTCTTTTAATGCGGCGTTCGGCGTTTATTACACGTGTAGCGGCGGCCGCGCTCTCGCCGGCGATTGCGCGCGCGCAGGACGAATTTTCGCCGGAAATGTCGACGAACGTCGAGTCGCTGCGCGTGCTGCTCGGGCGCGGCACGGCGCGGCCGAGGCCCGAAGGCGGCTTTACGTTTAACGGCCGTCCCTATCGCGGAACCTTCATCGTCTCCTCCGACGGATCGGTCGTGTCGACGGTTCCACTCGAGCAATATCTCTACAGCGTCGTGCCGCGGGAGATGCCGCCGTCCTGGCCTGCCGCAGCATTGCAAGCGCAAGCGATCTGCGCGCGAACGTATGTCTTGCAACGCAGTTCGCCACGGCGCTCGTACGATCTCGTTCCTTCCGAGGCCGATCAAGTGTATGGCGGCATCTTAAGTGAATCGCCCGCCGGCAGAGCTGCCGTCGATGGCACCGCGCGCCAAGTGCTGCGTTTCGGCGATGCATTCGCGCAGATCGAGTATTCGTCGTGCTGCGGAGGGCACACCGAGGCGTCGAGCGACGCGTGGGGCAGCGCCCCTATTTCGTACTTAAACGGCGTCGTGTGTCCGTATTGCACCGCGTCGCCCTATTACCGCTGGCAGCGTAACGTCGCGCTTGCGTCGATCGCTGCGGCGTTTTCCTCGGAGATCGCCGGTTACGGTTCGCTGCGAGAGGTTCACCCCGGCGCGGCGGATCCCAGCGGACGCCTGCGCACGGTCGAATTACGCTGCGATCGCGGAAGCGCGTTCGTGAAAGGCACGCAATTTCGGATGCGGGTCGGTCCACGCGTCATCCCGAGCCTGCTGATGACGAAGATCGAGCCGGCAGAGGCGCCCGGTAACATACGCATCGAAGGGGGAGGTCTAGGGCACGGCGTCGGTCTTTGCCAATGGGGAGCGCGGGGAATGGCGCTCGGCGGCGCGTCCTCGAGCAACATCCTCGATTTTTATCTTCCGGGAACGACGATTGCGAATGACTGAGGGCGAACCGAACAAACCGGCTCCCGAAGGCGAAGCGGAAAACGGAAGCGACAAACGCTTTGCCCTTCGCTTGCGCAAGTACATCGACGTGGTGGTCGAGGATCCGCTTTCATCCATGCTCTTTCGCGGCGCCATAGCCGACATTTCCCCCACCGGCATGCGCGTCATCGCCGATCAATATCTGCCCGTCGGAACGAAATATAAATTCACGATGAAGCGCAATCCGTTTCTGAGCCTGCGCGGCGAAGTGCGTTGGATCCGTGCGTTTCAGGGCGAAACGTATCAAGTCGGCGTGCTCATCGTGAATGCGACCGAAGACGAACGAAAGCGGCTCGTCAACTTTCTCGAACTCGAACATCGCCGTTTGGGGTCCTGACCAGCAGCGCCATGCACCAGACGGACGGCGAAACGTCCTCGCTCACCTCGGCGTACGCATTCGAGCTCCCGGAAGAACTGATCGCGCAACATCCGGCCCCCGTCCGCGACGCGAGCCGGCTGATGGTGGTGCGAGGCGCGTCGATCGAGCACAAGATCTTTCGCGACCTGCCCAACGTCATGCGCGCCGGCGACGTTCTCGTGCTCAACGAAACGCGCGTCATCGCGGCCCGGCTCTTCGGCAAACGTGTGCAGACCGGTGGCTCCGCGGAGATCTTGTTGCTGCATCCCGCATCGGGACTTCGCTACGATGCGCACTCGACGCGCTGGACGGCGCTCGTGCGGCCGGCGCGCCGCCTGCGCGAAGGTGCCGTCGTGAGCTTCGGCGATCTGGGCTGCGCCGTGGTCGAAGAGGTGCAAGCCGACGGCGTGCGCGTGCTGCGGTTTGAGATCGCCATGCCGTTCGAGAGCTTCCTCGAGAAGGCGGGGCGGCTACCGCTGCCCCCGTATATCCGCAACGACTCCGACGAGGCGCAGCGGCGCTATCAGACCGTCTTCGCCAGAACGCCGGGAAGCGTCGCGGCCCCGACCGCGTCGCTGCACTTTACGCCGGAGGTCTTCGCGGCGCTCGACGCGGTGGGCGTGGAGCGCGTGCACCTCACACTTGACGTTGGTTTGGGTACTTTCCGGCCCATGAAGGGCGAACGGCTCGAAGAGCACGCGATGCACGCGGAAAGCTACGACATCCCGGCATCGACCGCGGAGGCGATCCGTAGCGCAAAGCGATCCGGCCGCCGCGTCATAGCGGCGGGAACGACGGTGGTGCGCGCGCTCGAGGGCAATGCCGCCGAACACGGAGAGATCGTAGCCGGCGAAGGTAGCACGTCCATCTTTATCCGGCCGGGTTTTACGTTTCGCGTCGTCGACGCGATGATTACGAATTTTCATCTACCGCAATCGACGCTGCTGGTTCTGGTGAGCGCGTTTGCCGGGCGCGAAACCATTCTGCATGCATACCGCGAAGCCGTTACGCATTCGTATCGATTCTTTTCATTCGGTGACGCGATGTTCTTGACGGGACGCGCGGGATCGCACCCGAAGGATGCTTCATGAAGTATGTGGCGGTGCGCGAACCTGGCCCCCCGGACGTGATGCACGTCGCGCAAGCTCCGCAACCGCTCCCCGCACGCGGTGAGGTCTTGATCGAAGTGGAAGCGGCGGGCGTATCGCGCGCGGACGCTCTGCAGCGTGCCGGATCGTATCCGCCGCCGGCGGCCGCATCGCCGATCCTGGGCCTCGAGGTTGCGGGCACCGTCGTCGCAGCCGGAAACGGCGTCGAGGGCGTGGCAGTCGGCGATCGGGTCGTCGCACTGTGCAACGGCGGCGGCTACGCCGAATTCGTCGCCGTACCGGCCGGCCAAGTGCTGCCGCTTCCGGACGGCTGGTCGTTTATCGAAGGCGCGACGCTGCCCGAGAATGCGTTCACCGTCTACGACAACCTGCTCGTGCGCGCGCGGCTTCGTGCGGGTGAAACGGTGCTCGTCCATGGGGGAACGAGCGGGATCGGGACGACGGCGATTGCGTTCGCACGAGCCATCGGCGCGCATCCCTTCGCGACGGCCGGAAGCGACGAGAAATGCCGCGCGGCGGTCGAGTTCGGTGCGCAAGAGTGCATCAACTATAAGCGCGACGATTTTGTCGCGCGCGTCCGCGAGTACACGCACGGGCGCGGCGTCGACGCGATCCTCGACATCGTCGGCGGAGCGTATGTCAATCGTGATTTAGAAGCGCTCGCGGTGGACGGGCGCATCGCTTGCATCGCAACGGCCGGCGGGCAGAGCGCGACCATCGACCTGCGATATCTCCTGCAGCGCAGAGCGACCCTCTTGGGTTCGAGCTTGCGCCCGAGGACCGACGCCGAAAAAGCGGCGATTGCTATGGGTTTGCGAACGAACATTTGGCCGCTGTTGCCTGCCCGGGAGCCGATTCGCCCGCTCGTCGATTCGCTCTTCACCTTTTCGCAGGCTCCCCAGGCGCACGAACGCTTGGAATCGTCGGAGCACGTGGGGAAGATCGTCCTGGTTCCCGACGCTCCGGCAGCGTAGTGGGAGTGCAGCCTTCCGCGTAGGAAGGTGGTTGTGCGTCAGGTAGAAAGAGGTGCTTCATGAGTGTTGATACGACGATTCAAACGTACGCCCCGAAGAAATGGGATCTATCCGGACTGCAAGGCATCTCCGACGAGACGCTGCAGATACATTTCGGCCTCTACGAAGGCTACGTGAAAAACACGAATACGCTCAACGAACGCATCACGGAACTGCGTAAAGCCGGCAAAGTCAGCGGCGCGGATCCGGCGTTTGCCGAGCTCGTGCGGCGCTTGGGCTGGGAATTCGACGGCATGCGCCTGCACGAATATTACTTCGATAACCTGACGAAGAATCCGACGGAACTCAAGTCGGGACGGCTGCACGATCTGCTCGCGGAACCGTACGGCGGGATCGAAGGGTGGAAGAAGGAGTTCGCTGCGGTCGGCGGCATGCGCGGAATCGGCTGGGCGGTTGCCTACTACGATCCGACCGCGAAGCAGATCCTCAACGTGTGGATCGGCGACCATAACGTGAACAACCTCGCCGGCTGCGAACCGATCGTCGTGATGGATCTGTGGGAGCACGCGTGGTTCCGCGACTATAAGCCGGCCGAAAAGGGCAAATACGTCGAGGCCTTTATCGCGAACATTAACTGGAGTGCCTGCGAGTCGCGCCTGTCCTAGAACGGGAAGAACGTCATCATGCACGATGATGACGTCCGCCGGGAGCTCGAAGCAAAGGAACGCGAGTTGGCGCTTCAGCAAGAGCGCGCTCGGCGCGGAGACGACCGCCTTCGCGGCTACGACAAGACCGACGCCGATTCGTTCCCCGCGAGCGACCCGCCGTCGTCGATGCCGGGGCAACAGGAGAGCGAAACGGCACGCGAACGGGAGAGCTAAGCTCTCCCGTTCGCCTATTCTTTAGACCTCGGCAGGTTCCACGACGAGGGTGCGAGGGTTCGTATACCACACGAGGCCGGGCGGCGCATCGCGTTGGGCGCGAACGTGCTTGCGTTCCGTGTAATCGATTGCGACCTTCGCGCTGGACTTTGCTTTGGAATAAAATGCTGCGAGCGAAGCCGCACGTTCCACGTCGTCCACGGGGGGAGCGGTGCGGTCGTCGCGTTGCAGGATGACGTGTGCGCCCGGAATGTTCTGCGCGTGAAACCACAGATCGTTGGGTCGCGCGACGTGAAACGTAAGTTCGGCGTTTTCAACGGGCGAACGGCCGATGAGGATGCGCGAACCGTGCGGGGTTCTCACCTCGAGCGGCGCGCGCTTGCGCGATTTGCGTTGCGATTGCCGTTCCGCGGGACGGCCTTCGAGCGTTTCCACCGCGCGTTCGACGTCTTCGAGATCGCGGTCTTCGGCGCGCTCGGCTTCCCATCGAAGTTCCTCGATGGCGCGCAGCGTTCGTTCGACGTGCGCCAAACGCGTTTCGACGTGGGGCAGCGACGCCGCGAGTTTCTTGTAGCGTGCGAAGAGCGTTGCGGCGCGCTCTTTTGCTTCGTCTCGCTCCGATTCGGGAAGTTCGTGGAGGGTCGCGAAGATCGCTTCGCCTTCGTCGCGTAATGCTTCGCGCTCGACCGCTCGCGCGCGCTTTTGAAAGAGTTTGCTCTGTTCGTCGCGGAGTTTTCGTTCCCGAGCGTTTACTCGCTTCAACAACTGCGCGCGTCGCGCAGCGGTGCGCGCGCGTTCACCCGTGCCCGCGCGCTGGTCGCGAGCGGCTTTAAAGGCATCGAGGACCGAGGCTCCCTCAGGCACCGGATCGCCGGAGTGCGAACGCTCGACGAGCGGCGGCGGAACGTATGGCTGGCCCGAAGCGATCGCCCGCGACGGGTTGTCGGCGGGCGAAAATTCTTTGAGCGCGGCGACGACGGCATCGCGTTTTACCAGCAGCAGGTTCCCGAAGCGCGGCACGAGTTCGGCGACCAAGAAGAGCTCGTCACCCACGCCGAAGCGCGAGCGCGTGCCGAAACGCACGCGCAGGAGCCGATCGCCGGTCCGCGACTGCACGTCGATCAAGCTCGTACCGCGCAGCGCCGCGCCCAGCGCGCGGACGAAGCCGGGTTCCGTCGCAATGGGAAGCTCGCCGTCTTCGATCGTCACGAGCGGCGGGGAGCCGAACACGTCGAAGCACAGCAGCGTCGACGATCCGCGCGTCCACATTTGCACGGCGATGCGCCCGTCGGCGAGCACCCCGACATCGCGCACCTTGGCGCCGCGATAGCGGGCTTGGAGTTCTTGGGCGGCGCGGCGGATCAGGCTGGCGTCAGTGCGCATGGACGCGCTCGCGAAGAACGCGCTTGAGCACTTTGCCGCTCGGACCTAGAGGCATCGCTTCCACGAACCGCACGTGGCGCGGATACTTGTAGCGCCCCATGCGCTCTTGCGACCACGCAATCAGCGCTTGCGCGTCGGCGTCGCTGCCCTCTTCGCGCACGATCACCGCGACGATCTCTTCGCCGTGCGTTTCGTGTGGAATGCCGATGACCGCGACCTGTTTGACCGCCGGATGACGCATCAAGATCTCTTCGACCTCACGAGGATAGACGTTGAAGCCGCCGCGGATGATGAGATCTTTCTTCCGGTCGACGATCGAAATGAACCCGTCGGCATCTTTGGTGCCCAGGTCGCCGGTGCGAAACCAGCCGTCGACGATCGCGGTTTGCGTCGCTTCCGAATCGTTCAGGTATCCGCGGAAGACGCAGTGCCCGCGAATCACGATCTCACCGAGCGCACCGCGTTCGAGAAAGGCGATGCGATCGTCGATCTCCGCGTCGGCGATTTCGAGGTCCACGCCCCAAATGCCGCAGCCGACCGTGCCGGGTTTCCGGCCGAATTCACGCTGGTTGAAGCTCGCGACCGGGGAGGTTTCGGAGAGTCCGTATCCCTCGAAGATCGGCGCGCCGAAAAGCGCCTCAAAGCGTTCGATGATCGCGACGGGAATCGAGGCACCGCCGGAGGCGCAGAGACGCAGCGGCGGACGTTGCGGATTGGCCGCAGCGGCGTCCAACAACGCGACGTACATCGTCGGCACGCCTGCGAAGATCGTGACGCCGTGCCGGTTCATCAAATCAAGCGCGCCGGCGCCGTCGAAGCGCGGCATCAGTACGATCGCTGCGCCCGCCCGAAATGCCGCATTCATCACGCACGTCTGCCCGAACGAATGGAAGAGCGGAAGCGCCCCGAGCAGCACGTCGCCAGTGGAGAAATCGAAGAGGTCGAGCGCGACGGTGGTCGCGTTGAGCACCAGGTTGTTCTGGGTGAGTACCGCGCCCTTGGGCCGTCCCGTCGTCCCGCTCGTGTAGAGGATCACGGCATCGTCGTGCGGCTCGCGTTGCGCGTAGCTCTCGACCGGAGCCTCTGGCGGAAGGGCCGCCTCGAGGGCGTCGATGCCGGCAAGGGCGGCTGCGGCGGAGCCTGCCGCGAGCAAGGGGGCATCGCAGAGCAGCACTGTGGCGCCCGAGTCCCGCAGCACGTAGGCGATCTCCTCGGCCGTGAGAAGCGCATGGACCGGCACGATGACCGCGCCCAGGGCGAGCGCCCCGTAATAGGCCGCGGGGAAGGCCGGGGTGTTCAGCAGCAGCAGCGCGACGCGATCGCCGGCCTGGACGCCGCGGGCGCGCAGCATCGCCGCGTAGCGACGCGCTTGCTCCCACAGCTCGGCGTAGGATATCTGCCGGTCGGCGAAGATGACCGCCGTCCGCCCGGGGTGCCGGAGAGCGCCTTCCGCGAGGAGAGAAGCAAGCGACAAGGACATTGCACAGGTTTCCTTCACGTTGCGTTGGAAATCATGCTGCTTCGTTTTCACCATCCGCCATTCCAGGAGATCGTTTGAAGGCCGGGCCCGGACTGCTTTTCGTCGTTTCTGGTCCTTCCGGAGCCGGCAAAGATACGCTGGTAGAGGCGTTGCGAGAGCGTATGCCGCGCTTGCGGTACTCGGTTTCGGCGACGACGCGTGCACCGCGGGCGGGCGAGATGGAGGGAGAACACTATTTTTTCATCACCCGCGCCGAATTCGAACGGCGCATGGGTGAGGACGGTTTCCTGGAGTCGCGCGAGTACAACGGCAACCTTTACGGTACGCCGCGCGATTACGTGGAACGGACGCTGGCCGACGGCTACGACTTGATCATGAAGCCGGAAGTCAACGGCGCCTTGCGGATCAAGGAAGCGCACCCCGGTGCGGTACTGATCTTCCTGGTTCCGGATCGTTTCTCGAACCTGCGCGAGCGACTGCTCGCCCGGCGTACGGAGACGAACGAAGAGATCGCGAGCCGTTTGGAGATCGCGCATCAGGAGATGAAGTTCATTCGGAACTTCGACTACATCGTCGTCAACGAACAGGGCCGTTCGGAAGACGCCATACGAGATTTGCAGGCAATTCTGCAAGCGGAGCGATTCCGCATTCACCGCTACGGCGACGATTCGCTGAAAAACATCGAACTAACCTAACTTCAAAGGAACAACCGTGAGTAAGTCCGTTTTCGGAGACCTCGACGCGCTGCTCAAGCACGCCGACTCCAAGTTTTCTCTCGTCAATATCGTGACCAAGCGCGCCCGTCAATTGAACAACTGGATTCGTGTCCAGCAGCTGGCGCCGTCCGATCGTCGCGAATACTTCGCGAGCGAGCCGCTCGTCGACAAAGACGACATCAATCCGAACAAACCGGTCTCCATCGCGCTCGACGAGATCGGCGAGGGGCTGATCGCATACCATCGGACCAAAGAGGGCATAAAGTAAACGGCCTTCGGTCTCTTGGGAACTCCTCAGGCAATTGGGTAGGATAGAAGCATGTGTGGGATTGTCGGCTATATAGGCCAGCGCGACAGCGTTCCGATCATTCTCGATTCGCTTTCGCGTCTAGAGTACCGCGGGTACGATAGCGCCGGTATCGCCGTGATCGACGCCACGGGCGCGCTGACGGGCTCGAAGGCCGAGGGCAAGCTCTCCCGCCTCGCGGAGCGGTTACGCAACGGCGAGCGTATCGCGGGCTCCGTCGGGGTCGGACATACCCGGTGGGCGACCCACGGCCGTCCTAACGACGCCAACGCCCACCCGCACATGGATTGCACCGGCAATATTGCCGTCGTGCACAACGGCATCATCGAAAACTATGCGCCGCTTCGCGCGCGCCTGATCGAACTCGGCCACGTCTTTAAGAGCGAGACCGACACCGAGGTGCTCGCCCATCTCATCGAGTTGCATTACGACGGCAATCTCGAAGAAGCGCTTCGCAAGACGCTCGCCGAGGTTCATGGAGCCTACGCGCTTGGCGTCATTTCGAGCGACGATCCCGAGCATTTGATCTTTGCGCGCAACGGGGCGAGCCCGCTCGTCGTCGGAATCGGCGAGGGCGAAATGTACGTGGCCTCCGATACGCCGGCGATTCTGCCCTATACGCGGCGTGAAATCATTCTGCAAGAAGGCGAGATGGTCGTCGTCGGACGCGATGGCTATTCGCTCACGCGTTACGACGGAACGCCGGTGCACCGCGACGTCATGACGATCACGTGGGACGCGACCTCGGCCGAGAAGAGCGGCTACAAGCACTTTATGCTCAAGGAGATCTTCGAGCAGCCGAACGTCATCAAAGAAACGCTCGCAGGGCGCATCGACGAAGACGGCGCGGTCCACCTCGGCAACGAATTGGGCGAGATCGCCGACCAGCGCTTGAAGGACATCTCGAAGATCGCGATCACCGGCTGCGGCACCGCGTATCACGCCGGAATGGTCGGCATGTATCTGCTGCGCTCGCTCGTGAAGCTTCCGGTCGAAATGGAGCTCGCGAGCGAATTTCGATACGGCGATCCGGTGATCGATCCGACGGCACTGGTGATCGCGATGTCGCAATCGGGCGAAACGGCGGACACCATCGAGGCGGTGCGCATCGCGAAAGACGCGGGCTCGTCGATCCTGGGAATTTGCAACGTGCTCGGCTCGCACCTCACGCGCATCGCCGACGGCACGCTCTACACGCGCGGCGGCCCCGAGATCGGCGTCGCTGCGACCAAGACGTACGTCTCGCAAGTGACGGCGATGACGCTCTTTGCGCTCTATATGGCGAAAGTGCGCGGCACTGTCGATCCTAAACGTTTGAAGGAGATCGGCGAGAACACGAAGTTATTGCCGGCTTCGGTCGACGTCGTGCTCAACACGTCCGATTACATTCGCGACGTGGCCCGCAAGATTCGCAAGATGCGCAGCTGCCTCTTCATGGGCCGCTACGTCAATTATCCGACGGCCCTCGAAGGCGCGCTCAAGCTCAAGGAGATCAGCTACATCCACGCCGAGGGTTATGCCGCCGGCGAAATGAAGCACGGGCCGATCGCGCTGCTCGACACGGAAACGCCGGTGATCGGCGTGATGACCGACGGGCGCGTGCGCGAGAAGATCCTTTCGAATCTGATGGAGGCTAAGGCCCGCGAAGCACCCGTCGTCGTGGTCGCGAACCACGGGGACGAAGAGGCGCGCGCGGTCGCCGATTATGTCTTTTGGGTTCCGAAGGTCGACGAACTGCTCTCGCCGATCGTGAACGTTATTCCGCTGCAGCTGCTCGCGTACCATATTGCCGACATCGAAGGCAAAGACGTCGACCAGCCGCGGAACCTCGCCAAGACGGTGACGGTCGAATAGGCCGCTTCGGCCGCTAGAGGAAGGCGCTCGTCCGGAAGAGTCAAACGCCAGCACGGATGATTCGCTCCGATGGAAGACGACCCGATCAACTGCGCCCGGTCACGATCGAGCCGGGATTTTTGAAATACGCGGAAGGCAGCGCGCTGATCTCGCTTGGGAACACGCGCGTGCTCTGCGCCGCCAGCATCGACGAGAAGGTGCCGCAGTGGATGAAGGGGCGGGGGCTCGGATGGGTCACGGCCGAGTATTCCATGCTGCCCAGAGCGACGCAGGAACGGACTCAACGGGAATCCGCGAAAGGGCGCGTGGGCGGCCGCACGCACGAGATTCAGCGCATCATCGGACGCGCGCTCCGCGCGATCACCAACACGGCGAAGCTCGGTGAGCGAACCGTGTGGCTGGATTGCGACGTGCTGCAGGCGGACGGCGGGACGCGCACCGCGTCGGTAACGGGCGCGTATGTCGCGCTCGCGCTCGCGCTGGCTAAAATCGGTGCGTTCCGCGCTGCGAACTGGCCGCTGACCGGCATGGTGGCCGCCGTGAGCGTCGGCGTCGTTGACGCGCTGCCGCTGCTCGACCTTGCTTACGACGAAGACAGCCGGGCGCACACGGATATGAACGTGTTTATGACCGATGCTGGAAAGTTCGTCGAGATCCAAGGGACAGCGGAAGCCGCACCGTTCGATCGCGGCGAACTGGACCGCATGCTCGGCCTCGCCGAAGGCGGCCTTCGCGAGCTCTTTGCCGTGCAACGCGCGGTGCTCGACGCCGCCGGCGTGCCGCTGCCCGTCGCCGCGCATGCCTGATCCGCAGTTGGAAGCCCTGGTCGCGCGCATCGGCGAGTTCCACATTACGGACCGTGCGATGCGCGCCGCGCAGGAACGCGCTCGCGCCGCAATCGCCGCAGGCGATTTCGACGAAAGCCGGCGTCGCGAGTATCTCGAGGCGGTGCGCCGCTATTTTACGCCGTTCGAGCGCGAAGCGCGCGCGCACTTGCGCGACGTCGATAAACGCTTGGAGAATGCGAATCAAGTCGTCTTCAACCTCACCGCCGAGCGCGGCGTCGCGGTGAAGCGCATCGAAGCGACGCAAGGAGTTCTCGCCGAAGCGGCTCGAATCGAGGGCGCTCAACGATGAAGATGCTGGACCGCTTCGGGCGCGCGACGATCGACTTCTTCGAATACACGGGCGGCATCGTTACCCTCGCCGGTGCGTCGGGAAGCTTCCTCCTGCGGTTACGCATCCGCTTCGTCGAGACGATCAGTCAATGCTACTTCCTCGGGGTGCAATCGATCTCGATCGTCATCCTGACGTCGCTGTTCACGGGCATGGTGATCTCGCTCGAATCGGCAGTTCAGGCGGTGCAATTCGGCGTCGGCACGCTCGTGGGCGGAGCGGTTACCTTTGCGTCGGTTCGGGAACTGGGACCGATGCTCACCGCCGTCGTCGTTGCGGGCCGCGTCGGCGCCGCCATTGCCGCCGAGATTGGATCGATGGTCGTCACCGAACAGATCGAGGCGCTTACGTCCATGGGCCTCGAGGTTCCGCGCTTTCTGGTATTACCGCGGTTGCTCGCGCTCGTGATCATGCTGCCGCTGCTCACCGTCTTTGCCGACGTCGTCTCCATCGCGGGCGGAATGTGGATCGCGCAGACCTACGCGCACATTTCGACCGCCACGTTTCTGGCATCGGCGCGTCAGGCCGTGGGCTTCGAAGACGTCCTGAAGGGGCTCGTCAAGTCGGTCGTATTCGCCTGCATCATCGCGCTCGTCGGAGCCTATCAAGGATTGCGCACGCGCGGAGGCGCGGCGGGCGTCGGGAATTCGACGACGGGTGCCGTCGTGCTTTCGATCATCATGATCTTCATATCCAATTTCATCATGTCGTTCGCCCTGTTCGGAACGCATTAGTGGCCGACGTATACGCGCGCCTCGACGACGTAACGCTGATGTACGGCGATCGGGTGATTTTGAAGAATTGCAGCTTGGACGTGGTCAAGGGCGCGATCACCTGCATCATCGGACTTTCCGGCGCGGGTAAGTCGACGATCGTCCGCTTGCTCGACGGCCTGCGCAAGCCCGATTTCGGACACGTCTACATCGGCACTGCGGACATCTGCCACATGCCCGAAGCGCACCTGAACGACGTGCGCCGCCATATCAGCCTCTCGTTTCAGTTTGCGGCGCTGCTCGACAGTCTGACGGTGGGCGATAACGTCGCGTTGCCGTTGCGCGAGCGCACGCAGATGACCGATGCCGAAATCCGCAAGACGGTTGAAGATGCGCTCGATTCGGTGGGGCTGGCCCACACCTACGACAGCATGCCGAGCGAGCTTTCGGGCGGGATGCTCAAGCGCGCCGGGTTTGCGCGCGCGATCGTGACCAAGCCCGACCTGGTCCTCTACGACGAACCGACGACCGGCCTCGACCCCATCGTCACGCACCTCATTACCGATACCATCGTGCGCCTGCGGCAGAAGCTGGACGGAACGGCCGTCGTCATCTCGCACGACCTGCAGTCGATCTACATGATGGCCGATTACGTCGCCATGCTCTTCGAGGGTGCGATCATCGCCTACGGCACGGTGGACGAGATCCGCAAGAGCAGCAATCCCATCGTCCAGCAATTCATTCAGGGTTCCGAAGTTGGACCAATTCCTATTTAACTATGGACCACGCCGCATTGCCGAGCCGTCGACGCTCCTCGCTTTTCCCTCCTGGAAAGCTCCTGCTGCCTTCGTCGCGGTTCCCGCCATCCTGGCTCCGCGGCTCGTTCGGAGCCGCCTGCTCGGCAAGGTGGCGGTGGTCCAAAGCGCGCGTTGGGATAGGCTTATTTCGTGGCGCTGCGTAAGAGTCTAAGCAATGAGTAAGCAGGCGCAGGTTGGCGCATTTGCATTATTGGCGCTCTTGCTGCTATTCGGCGTGTTCTACGTGATCACCGATTTCGGTACGCGGCACACCGGGTATCGGATCGGCGTGCATTTCCAAAGTGCGGCGGGTTTGCATTCGGGCGCGATGGTCTATTTCTCGGGCGTCACGGTGGGCACGGTCGATTCGATCACGCTGTTGCCGGACAACACGGTCGACGTGATTCTCGCGATCAATCGCGACGTCGATATTCCAAAAGCGTCGCGCTTTCTGATTCAAGCTCCGCTGACCGGCGACCCGAACCTGCTGATCGTTCCTCCCGTGCCGCAACCGCGTCCGCGCGGCGTCTACGGTCCAACGCCGGCGCCTCCCGCGGTCGCGACGCTGGAGCGCCGCGTGTTGCCGATCGACGAACAGCCGCAGGGAACCAACACGGCGACGATCGCCGACCTCTTGCAGCAGGGCCAGGGCGAAATCAAACGGCTGGATGCGATGCTCGGCGAACTCGAGCGCCGCGAACCCCAACTGATCAGCTCGCTGCAGACGACGCTCGACAACGCCAACGATCTCACGTTGACGGCCAAGAACGCGATCTCCACGATGTCGACGCAGCTCCAGTCTAGCCTCGCGCAGGCGAGCTCGAACATCGTCGCCCTCACCGGCACGCTCAACGATACGACGAAACTTTCATCGCGCAAGGTCAATGCAATCCTCACGCAGCTGCAGACGACGACCGTCTCCCTCAACGCGTCCGTCGTTTCGCTGCAGTCGCTCGTAACCAATAAGGGCTTGCATCAAGACATTATTTCGAGCGCGCACAGCATCGCCGACACCTTGAACACCGTGAGTGGTATCGCGAAAGATCTTCGCAACGTTACCGGCGATCCGCAGACGCAAGCACAGTTGAAGAACACGATCGCCAATGCGGACGCGGCGATGCAGCGCGTAAATTCACTCCTGGGCGCCTTTGGGGCCACCAGCAGCGTCTACGGCGTGGATGAAGGCGCGACGCCGTTTCCGCAACCGAGCGGCGCCTACGGCACGCCTTACCCCTACGTCACCCCGCCCCCGGCAGGCGTGGCCACGCCGTTCCCCACGAACAAAAACGGCGGACTTTCGCCGGTTCAGATTCGGGTCAAGCGCCGTCTCGCGAGCCTCGCTCGCAACCTCATCGCGATTCAGCTGCGTCTGAGCGCGCTCAACGCGCAGACCGTCTGTTGTCCCAATCCGCGCTTGACGAATGCGCGAGGTCCCTCGGGCGATTTGAATGCGGTGATCTTTCCGCGCTCGTCGACGAGCCTGTTGCTGGGCGCGAACGACGTCGGGCATGGAACGACCGCGAATCTCGCGCTCATCCAGTCGATGAACAAACACGTGCGCGTTGGCGGGGGCGTGCTCTATTCGCAACTCGGATTGCTCGGCGAGTACAATGCGAAGGTCTTTGGCTTGGAAGGCCGGCTCTTCGACCTACAGCGGCCCGAATTGGATCTCTACGGAAATCTCAACGTCGCGCACGGCTTGCAGATCTTCGTCGGCGAGCGCGCGATCAATCATGCAGAACGCCGCTTCACCTACGGCGTTCAAGCGCAGTTGCCTTAGTCCTCGACGATTTCCACCGGGAAGACCGCGATTAGCCCGGCGATTTCCAGCAGCCGGTACGCGCCGTTCTTTCGCAGCCGGAATCGAAGCTCGCCGTCTTTTTCGCGTAGACGCCGGTGCAACAAGATCATCGCGCCGATCGCCGACGAATCCATGTAATTGACGTCGGTCAGATCGAGCGTGACGTAATGCGCCGCGAGTCCGGCCTCGTCGAAGCGCTTCTGTAATTCTTCTCTGACCGCAAGATCCAAGTCTCCGCTTAGAGCGATCGTGCGGTCAGGCGCGTCGGCGAACGGTGGGCTTTCCAACGGTCGGTTCTCCTCCAAGATGATGTCCATAGCGTCCGGCAATGCCGTCGGGTTCGAGCGTCTTGGGTACGCGCGAGCGCAGAGCACTTGTCGCGATTGCCGTATCTTCGGAATCTACGGCTTGCAGTACGGGCGTTCCCCCACATTTCACGGTCAGTATGGCTACGTCGTCGTGTCCGCGTTCGTTGCCGAACATTTGGCGTCGAATCGCTTCGGAAGGGCTTTCAACCATGGCGTCGTTTGCCACGCGGGCGGCGAGCAATAGGCGACGCTCGCCGTTGAAGATGTCGCGCGTCGCTTCGGTCAGGCCGTCGGTGTAGAGCACCAGCAGCGACCCAGGACGCAATCGTTCTTCGAAGGTGCGCGTCTCGAGTTCGGGTTCCAGATTCAAAGGCGTTCCGAAATGCTGGAGCGACGACGCCGGACCGTTCGGCTGCACCAAAATCGGCGCGGGATGACCGGCGGTCGCATATCGCAACGTGAATGCGTAAATGTCGATGAAGCCGACCACGGCCGTAACGATCGTCGTCTCTTGAAGTGCGAGCGCGCGGTTCACAAGCTTCAGAACCGTCGCCGGATCGCGTTGCGCCATCGCAGCGCCGACGATGAGCTGTCGTACGCGGCTCATCGTAACCGCGGCATCCAAACCGTGCCCTGCAACGTCGCCCAGCGCAAAGAAGATGGTGCGATCGTCGAGCGGGAGCGCGTCGTACCAGTCGCCGCCGACGTTCGCGAGTTCGCTCGCCGGGACGAAAGTCGCGTCCAGAATCACGTTTTGCGTCGATGGTAAGGTTCCCGGCGCGAGCGCTTCTTGCAGACGCTCGGCGACCTGTTGCGTCCGTTCGAATGCGATGTGGCGATCGTGAATGTCGGTCGCTGTCCCGACCCAGCGGTCGATGCCGCCGGATTCGCCGGAGGGGTACGCGCGGGCGAGGTGCCACCGGTACTCCCTTGCGTTCGAACCGCGCAAGCGGATCTCGACCTCCCGTGGGCCGCCACCGCGCAGGGCGTCGCCCCACGTGGCGAAGAACGCGGCGCGGTCGTCCGGATGGATGACCTCGGTGACGCCCGCACGCAGCAACTCGGCCGTCGAACGCCCCGTGAACGCGGTCCAGGCGGCATTGAAGAATTCCGCCGTGCCGTCCGGCTTCATCGTCCACACGAGTGCGGGAATGTTATCGAGGAGGTCCCCGCGGGCAATCGCGCCGGAGGCGTGCGCTCGATGCGCGTCCCGCCGGCGGAGAAGAAGGAACAGGGCGGCGGCGGTCGCCGCGACCACGAGCGCAGCGATACTGACGATCGAGCTGATGAGGAACTCCTTGCTGCGCGTCCTACCCGTCACGCGCTAGGTTCAATCAGCCGTACTCTCGAAAACGCGCCGCGATGAGCGAGGCCAAATTGAAGATTGGGATTATCGGCGCCGGGTCCATGGGCACGCTCTTTGGGTATCATTTGGCGGCCACGTGCGACGTCGCGATGTACGACGCTAACGCGGAAACGTTGCGAAAGATTTCACAGGACGGTCTGAGCGTCAACGGTGCCCAGCCGCGGAAGGTGACGATCGCCGCGTCCGCGCGCGAGCTTTTCGCATCGCAGGTGCTGTTCCTTTTCGTCAAAGCCGTCGACACGTTGCGCGCGCTCCGGCCGTTTGCTGGTGAACTCAATCCTGCGACGCCGATCGTGTCGTTGCAGAACGGGGTCGGAAACGAAGATGCGATCAAGACTGCACTCGGAGGTGCGGTTCCGGTTGTGCTCGGCATCACGACCGAGTCGTCGCTGACGCTCGCGCCCGGGCGGGTTCGCAGCTCCGAAGAGGGCGCGACGATCATCGGCTCCACCTCGGCCGCTCCCGCAACGTCGCGAATGGTCTCAGATTTGCTGACGCAATCGGGTCTGCGTGCTTCGGTCGTCTACGACATCCGCCCGCACCTGTGGGGAAAGCTCGTCGCAAACGCTGCAATCAACGCGCTCTCCGCGTTGCTCGATTGTAACACCGGTGAGATCGCGCGCGATCCGAACGCCGCGCACCTCTCGGAGTCGCTGGCTGAAGAGGTGGCAGCCGTCGCCGCAGCGCTCAAGATCAATCTTCCCTTTGCAAATCCGTGGAGTTACGTCACGCAGGTCATCGAGCTGGGCGCGGATTCGAAGAGTTCGATGGCGTTCGATCTCGAATCAGGGCATCCCAGTGAGATCGATCACATCAACGGCGCGGTCGTCGCTTTTGGGCGGCGCACCGGCGTTCCGACCCCATACAACGACGCGATGGTTCGATTGATCAAAGCGAAGGAAGCGTTGCGCGAACGCCCGCGCGCGTGACGTTTTTCGAAGAGCTCTCGCGAGCGTGCGGACCTGGAGCGCTGCTGCAAGATCCCGCGCTGATCGCACCCTACGTTACCGATTGGCGCGGCACGTTTACGGGCCGCGCGCTTGCAGTCGTCCGCCCTGCGAGCGTGAATGAAGTAGCGGAAATCGTTCGCGTTTGCGCGCAAAACCGCGTCGCCGTCGTGCCGCAGGGCGGAAACACCGGCCTTGCCGTCGGCGCAACGCCGCTGGATGCAGGGGATGCCGTCGTTTTAAGCCTGGTGCGCTTGAACCGGATCCGCGATCTGGATGCGGACGGCTTCACCATTTCGGTCGACGCCGGATGCGTTTTAGCCGACGTGCGCGAGCGCGCCTCGCAAGCGGGACGGCTCTTTCCGCTTTCGCTCGCAGCGGAAGGCAGCGCGCAGATCGGCGGCCTGATCTCGACCAATGCCGGAGGCACGTCGGTAGTGCGTTACGGAACGATGCGCGCGCAGGTGCTGGGGCTCGAAGTCGTGCTCGCGGACGGCACGCGTCTTGACGGCATGCGCGCGCTGCGAAAAGACAACGCAGGCTACGATTGGAAGCAGCTCTTCATCGGCGCGGAAGGGACGCTTGGAATTGTCACCGGTGCGGTGTTAAAACTGGTTCCGAAGCCGCGGTTCGTTGCTACGGCGCTGCTCGGCATCGACCGCCTGCAAGACGCCGTGCGTGCGTTCGGCGTGTTGCAGCACATGCTGGGCGAGACGCTCTCCGCGTTCGAGTTCTTCCCGCAGCGCGCGGTGGCGTTGCGCCTGGCCCACGAGCCGGCGTTGGCGCCGCCCATGGGGGAACGCGCGTGGTACCTGTTGGTCGAAGCATCTTCCGCCCTTGCGCTCGACGACGCGTTTGAAACGGCACTCGCCGAAACGCTCGACGGCGGTTGTGCGGCCGACGCCGTCGTGGCTACGGATAGCAACCGGCGTCACGAGCTGTGGATGTGGCGCGAATCGATCACCGAGCACGAGCGCCGCGCGGGTCCGAGCGCCAAGCACGACGTCTCCGTGGCGATCTCACAGGTTCCGGCGTTCGTGATCGAAGCAACCGCCGCGGTCGAAGCCCGGTTCTCCGGCGCGCGGGTGCTCGCGTTCGGTCATATCGGCGACGGTAACGTGCACTTCAACGTGCTGCTGCCCGCAGACGGTTCGATCCCCCGCGAGGACGTCACCGCCGTCGTGCACGCGATGGTGCGGCAATACGGCGGAAGCATTACGGCCGAACACGGCATCGGACGTTATCGGCGTGAAGATTTGCTCGCGCAGCGAAGCCCCGGCGAAATGGCGCTAATGCGCGCGGTCAAACGCGCGCTCGATCCGAGCGGCGTCATGAATCCCGGGGCCGTTTTTTCGTAACTAGGCTTGCGGCGTGAGGCGAAGCAGGCGCACCGTGCCGTGATGCGTTTCGATGTCGACCCCGAAGGTGGTGCCGTTGTGAACCGGCGCGTCGATCGTTTCATTCGATCCGACCGAGGTTCCGCGCAATCCAAAATCGGTGAAGATCGTGCCGTCGTCGGTGTGTAAGCGCGCGTGGAAGCTCGCCGTTGCCGGAATATAGACGGTCACGTCGCCGTTGACCGCGGTGAAGTGCAGCGTGCCCGTCCATTTGGTTGCGCCCATCGTTGCCTGAATGTCGCCGTCCTTCGTTTCGGCTTGCGCGATACCCGGCACCATGATGTCCACGTTTCCGGCGGTCGCGTGAACGTCGATCGTCCCAGTGACGTCGGTTACATTGACGTTGCCCTTGTCGGAACGCACGGTGAGTGCCACGCCATCGGGTACGCGGACGAGCAAACCGAAGAGCGGATCGGGTGCGTTGACGCGCACCGCGTTCTTGCCGTTGATGCGAATCGTCGGTGGGGCCGGCTGCGTGTTGGGAAGGGCCATTGCCGAAACGGTGAAACGCTCCTTCGGATCGCCGAGAGCGGGCTTATAAACGTTGACGTTCGCGTCGTGCGCGGTGACCAGCATCGTCGAACCCGGGCCTAAGAGGCCGATGCTCGTCGAGTACGGTTCGTGGTGCGAACATGCGACAAAAGCCGAAGCCAGCACGAGAATTCCCAAGGTTCGTTTCATGCGTTCACCTTTCGGTGCGATCGCGCGGATGGGCCTCCTCGTAGCTGCGCCGCATGTGTTCCAACGAGACATTGGTATAGATTTGGGTGGTCGAAAGGCTCTCGTGGCCGAGCAATTCCTTGATCGTCATCAGATCCGCGCCGTTTTCGAGCAAATGGGTAGCAAAAGAGTGGCGCATGACGTGCGGCGTCACGTGTTTGGTCAAGCCGGAGAGCTCCGCGAACTGACGGAAGACGACCCACGCCTGGCGATGTGAGAGCCGGGTCTTTCGTTTTGAGAGGAACAGCGCTTCGTCCGGCGTGCGCGGGCGCACGCCCAGGTAGGCCGAGATGGCATCTGCCGACGCCTGGTTGATAAAGACGGTGCGCTGCTTGTTCCCCTTGCCGATGACCCGCATGATTCGCCGCTCCAGATCGACATCGCTCAGATTCAGGCCGACGAGTTCGGCCCTGCGAATGCCGCTCGCGTAGAGCAACTCCATCATCGCAATGTCGCGCAGGCGCTGGAAATCGGTCTTGCCGGCGATGCGCGTGCGCAGAAGTTTCGTCACTTCGGGTTCCGACATCACGTGCGGTAGGCGCTTCGGCGCTTTCGGCGGGGGGACGTCTTGAGCCGGATTGTCGATGCGGCGCCCCTCGCGTTTTTGCAGCGAATAATACGCGCGGAGCGCGGCGATCTTGCGGCGCACCGATACGGGCGTGTATTTTCGCGGGCCCATCAGTTCCATGACGAAGCGGCGCACGTCGGACGTCGTGGCATCCTTGATCTTGAAGAACGGCGCGTCTTTGGGATGGCCCGGCTCGAGAAATTCACCGAAGAGTTCCACGTCGCGCGCATACTCTTCCGACGTGCGCGGCGACTGGCCGCGCTCGAGGCGCAGGTATGCGGCGAATTCGGCGATGGTGCCGTCGGCCGGAATGTAGGAACTCATAGCGTTACCGTCATTCTACACGAACGGCGAAAAGGGATTTCGCTTCTTCGAACGGCAGGGCCGGCGAATAATAGAAGCCTTGGGCGTGCGTCACCCCGAGCGCCCGAAGCAATTCGGCTTGTTCGGGCCGTTCGACGCCTTCGGCGGTTGTGGTGATCTCGAGCGCTTTGGCGAGGGCGACGATCGCCCGGACGATCTCGACCGATTGCTTGTCGCCCGGAAGAGCGCTCACGAACGAACGGTCGATCTTGACGCCCGCGATCGGCAAGCGTTGCAGGTAGCTCAGGGACGAGTATCCAGCTCCGAAATCGTCCACGATCATTTGGAGGCCGCGGGCGCGCAAATCGTGCAGCATGCGCAAGGCGCGCTCGGCGTCGCTCATAACCGCCGTCTCGGTGATTTCGACGCGCAGCTGATCGGCTCGCGTCCCATAGAGCTCCATCGTCGAATCGATGTCCGCAAGCAGCGCTGCGCGGGTAAGGTCGTTTGCGGAGACGTTCACGCTCACGGTGATACCCGGTGCGATGCGCGAGAGTTCGACCACGTCGCGGCATGCCTGCGCGAAGAGCTCGGCGTCGATCGTGCGCATCATCCCCGTTTGTTCGGCGATCTCCACGAACTCGGCGGCGGAGACGACGTCGCGGCCCTCTCGATGCCAGCGCGCGAGCATCTCGAAGCCCACGAGGACGTCGTCGGAAAGGCGCACGATCGGTTGATAGTACGCGAGCATTTCTCCGCGTTCCACCGCTCCGCGTAGTTCGCCCTCGAGCATGACCTGATCGGTCACGCGCTCGCGCATCGCCCGGTCGAAGATCGCATAGCGGGAACGACCGGAACGCTTGGCGTTTTCCAGGGCGATGTCGGCGTCGCGCAACACGGCCTCGGCGTCGGCATATCCTTCGTCGATCTTCACGATGCCGATCGAAGCGGTCGAATAAATCTCGCGATCCCGAATGACGAATGGGTTGCGCAACGCGTCGAGGAGGTCTTCCGCGATTGCGACCGCTTCGCGAACGACCGGACCTTGCGAGGGAAGAAGAAGTACGAATTCGTCGCTTCCGAGTCGGGCCGCGAGCGCGTGCGGCGGCACGGTTTCATGCAACCGAACGGCGATCGCGCGAAGCAGCTCGTCTCCGGCAGAGTGTCCCATGCTGTCGTTGATGACGTGGAAGCGATCGAGATTGACGAAGAGCACCGCATATTCGACGCCGCCGCGTTGACGCTGCGACGTCACGTCGACGAGCTGATCGAGGAAGAAGGTGCGATTGGGAAGTCCGGTGAGTGCGTCGCGATAGGCGGCCGCGCGCAGGCGCTCCTCTGCATCGATGCGCGTCGCGATCTCTTGCTGAAGTTCGGCGCGTTGCATCTTCAGTCCGACCGCCAGGCGGTGTTCGCACGCGACGCGGTGCACCGTGACGATGAAGAAGATCCCGATCATCGCGAGCGCGAGACCCAAGCCGATGCCGCCGAGGACGATCGCGTGCAACTGCGCGTCGAGCGCTGCGTTCGAATCGACGAGATGCAGTGCCCAGCCGGCAATGCCGACGGGCACGACCGTAACCGAGGGATCGGCGACCGCGGGGGATCCCGCGCGCAAGATCGCGCGACCGGTGGAACCGGTAAGATACGCGCCTTCGCCGGGCCGCAGGAGCAAGCGCAAAGAATTCGTCACCGCGTCGCTCCGCTTGTCTACGGTCACGACCCCCGCCGGATGTCCGTTGCTGAAAAACGCCCGCGAGGTTGCGATATAGAAAGCGCTTCCGAGTTTAAACGGGCCGTACGTCAGCGGCGCGCCCCGAGCGGCCATCGCATTCTGGTACCACGTCTGCGACGGATACTCGTATCCCCGCGTAAACGCGAGGAGTTTTCCCGTTTGCGCTTGCGCAAAGACGGCGAAGGTGCCTCGTTCAAAGACGTTCGGTTCGAAGAAGATGCCCATGCCGAAAACCGTCGCGTCTTCCCGAGAGCGCAACAAGCGTGCGATCAGCGAGCTTGCAAGGGCACGATCGCCTCGCACGGGGCCGGCGACGGCGACGGCCACAGCGGCAAGGTGGATGTCTTCCCGGAACTCCCGCGCGATCGTAGCGGCGGTACGCACCGCATGCACGCGGCGTTGCGCGAGGCGTTGGTGCAGTACTTCGTGATAGCGCTGGTTCGTGACGATCGATATGGCCGCAATAGCGAGAAGCGTGAGCACCCCGATCGCGACCACGGTAATCCATGGGTAACGACCCGGCGTCGAGCCCATCTGAAGACTGCGCTGGTTGCGGATAGCAACGGCAAGATGTCTCGCGAGCGACTCGATGAGGCGGAGGTCGTCTTGATCGAATTGCTCTGGTTCAGGACGCGCGACCGAGAGCACGGCGAGAACCGAACCGCCGTAAACGACCGGGACGTAGAGCGCGGAGAGCATCGGGAGCTGATGCAGATCTCCGTACGAAATCTCGTACGGTGCCTGATCGCGCCAATCGTCGGCCGTTCGCAGCAAGAGCGCGCGGCCGGCCTGAAAGACGGTTGCGACGCGCGACCCTTCCGGCATTAACTGCTCGTGCGCTTCCTGACGCTGTCCGCGTTGCGTGACATACGAGAGGCGCATCGTGCCGTCTTCGCCGGGCAGCGCAATAAAGACGGTGGCATCGAGCTCGCTCGCGATCGTATTCGAAAGGCGCTCGATGATGACGTCAAGCGGATAATCCGCCGCCAATAGAGCCGCGGACTTCTCGATAAGCGCGCGGTCCCGCTCGCCTCGATCGCCGGTCATGAAACGGTCTTCGACGAAGTGGAACCCGCGTCCGGTAAGATGAGCTCGCGCAGCGCCGAAATCTCTCTAGCGGCGGAAAAGAAGAAGCCTTGGCCGTAGCGCACGCCGAGCCGCCCCAAAATCGCCACTTGTTCTGCCGTTTCGATGCCCTCGGCCGTCGTCGAAAGGCCGAACGATTCTGCCAGCGTCACGATGCTGCGAACGATTTCGACCGTGCGTAGATCGTGCGGCAAGTGCTCGACGAAGGCACGATCGATCTTCAGGCCCGCAATCGGCAAGCGCTGGAGATAGCCTAGCGACGAATACCCTGTGCCGAAATCGTCGAGTACCAACCGTAGGCCGAGCGCACGCAAAGCATCGAGCGATGCAAAGGCTTGCTCTCCGCCGGTCATCATCGCGGTTTCCGTAATTTCGAGATTGAGCAGGTCGACGTCGACGGCATACTCGCGCAGCAGCTCCTCTAGCGTGGTCGCGAAGCCGGGGGTCGCGAGCTCGGCTACGGAAATATTTGCCGAGACGGTGCAGCCCGGGAAGAGTGCCACGATGGTCCCCAGATGCCGGAACACCTGACGCAGGATGGCCACGTCGATCCGACGTGCGAGTCCGCGTGTCTCTGCAAACGGCACGAAACCACCCGCAATCTCGCCGTCGTTGCGTTGCCAACGCGCCAGGGCTTCGAATCCCCGAAGGGCGCCGCCGCGCAGCTCGTAGATGGGCTGATAATACGGCACGATCTCATCGCGATCGAGCGCGCGTCGCAATTCGGTTTCGAGTTCCGATTCGATCTCGATGCGACGGCGCATCTCGTTGTCGAAAATCGCCGCCCGCGCGCGGCCCTGATGTTTTGCCTCGTAAACCGCAATATCCGCGTCGCGCAGGACGTCCTCGGCTCGGTCATAGTTCGAATCGAGCGCGACCGCGCCGATCGACGCTTCGGGATAGAGCGTCTGTCCGTAGAGCAGTGCGGGCTGACCGATTACCTCGCGAATCGCATCGGCGATCGACGGTATCTCATCGCGCAACGCCGGCGCCACGACGGCGAATTCATCGCCTCCGAGGCGTGCCACGTACGTGCCGGGGCCGGCGAAAGCTTCGAGCCTGCGGGCCACGCTTACGATCAATTCGTCGCCCGCCGGGTGCCCGAGCGTTTCGTTGATGATGTTGAAGCGGTCCAGATCGACGAAGAAGAACGCGTGCGGTGCAGCGGCCGGCGTCGCCAGCAGCTCGCCAAGCCGTTCCATGACGGCCGCGCGGTTCTGAAGACCGGTGAGCGCATCGGTGTACGCGGTTCGCCGTAACGCTGCCTCGACGCGCCTGGCGACCGCCACTTCGCCTTCGAGGCGCGTCTGCTCGCGCTCCAGACGTTTTGTCGTTGCTTCGTCGCGCCAACGCTGGACGAGGCCGACGCCGATGAACAGCGCGAAGATCCAGATCGTCCCGATCATGACCGTCGCCCCGAGAAGGGTGCGCCGCTCCCTTGCAATCAACGGCGCGGCGTCGGATGAAAGCACGAGCTCCGTCGTGCTATAGGCGAGCGGCGCACGCGCGATGATCCGATCCTGCGGCGGAGGCACGCTCTGCGACGAGATCAAGACGTCGGCGCCGGGCTTGGTCGATTGCACCCACACGACGTCGCCCTCGCGCAAGCCGCCGGTCAGCATCTGTTTGAACGTGGAGGTCAGCGTGTCGACCGCCATGACGCCCACGACCTTCCCGTTCCGGGTAAACGCGCGCACCACGCTGATGAAGCTGCGATGGTCCTCGACGTAGGGCCCGGCGTAGTTAATGCGGTCGGGCGTGGAGAGAGCGGCCGACCACCAAACGTACCGGCGGTAATTGTCCGCCGTCTGGTAGGGGTGGTTGGTGGCGAACCGGACTTCGTCCACGCCGCCGGTGAAGTGATCGTAGGGACTGAGCCTCTTGGTTCCGCCGTGAACGTAAAAGCTGGTATACCGAAGCCGGCGATCGTAGGCGTAGGGTGCGAAAAACGCGCCAAGGCCATAGACCGCGGGATCGTGCCGGGCCGCAAAGAGCGAGTCCATCACGAGCCATTCCAGCTTCGGATCGTGCTTGAGCGAGGCCGAAGTTATGGCACCGGCAGTCGTCAGTTGCACGGCATCCGCAAAATAGGCGTCGAGGCGCTGCTGGACGTGTTGCAGCCGCAGGCGTTGCGCCGCCACAAACTCCGAACGCATTACGGTATTGCGCGACCGGCCCGCAAGCACGACGACGACGCTCGCTGCGACCGCGAGTACGACGATCGCGGCGAGCCAGTACCACCTGGTTCGACCCATGCTAATGCTATTTTCGGTGTAAAACGGTCCCATTCGGAGGGCCGCCTCCCGATTCGTCCACAATCACCGCTATTTCACCAAATCACTGTTTGTGGATATTAGCTCGGGTGTGGAGAAAGGGGCCGGGCTCTCCACAGGGTACGAAGGGGCGGATGTCTTCCGTTGCCACGATCGCGGTCTGGTGCATCAGCGCCGCTGCAGTGATCGCTATGCTGGTGCGTCCGTTTCGGCTGCCCGAATGGATCTGGGCCGTCGCCGGGGCGATCGTCGTTGCTGCAACGGGATTGCTGCCGATTCGCAATGCGGTTGCCGCGGTCGGCCGTGGCGCCGACGTCTACGCGTTTTTGCTCGGCATTTTGACCCTAGCGGAGGTTGCGCGGGCCGCGCACCTGTTCGACTGGCTCGCGGGCCGGGTGCTGCGCATCGCGGGCGGTTCGACGGCGCGGCTCTTCGGACTGATCTACCTTGCCGGGGTCGGCGTGACGGCGCTGCTTTCGAACGATACGACGATCGTCGTGCTGACCCCGGCCGTCTTGGCGGCCTGCAAGCGCACGAACGTCAAGCCGTTGCCGCACCTGCTGGCCTGCGCGTTTGTAGCCAACGCCGCGTCGTTCGTGCTGCCGGTCTCGAACCCGGCGAATCTCGTCGTATTCGACGGAGCGCTTCCGGCGCTACGTCCGTGGCTGGGCGCGTTCGGCCTGGCCGCAGTTGCCGCGGTCGTCCTGACGTATCTTACGCTACGGGCGATCTGCTGGCAGGACTTGCGCGGACGATTCCAAGCGGACCGCGATGACGTTTCGCCGGGTCCCGCCGGGGCGATCGCTGCGTGGCTGGTTTCGGGATCGACGATTGCGCTGCTGGCGGCCGCGTGGTTGGGGCTCAACGTCGGGTATACCGCGTTTGCCGGCGCGGCTATCACGGTTGCCGTACTGGCGCTGCGCTCCCGCGCTACGGTTCTCGACGCCCTGCGGCATCTGGAATGGACGATCGTGTTCCTCGTCGCCGGACTCTTCGTCATCGTCAGCGCGCTGGACCGCGCGGGGGCGATCGCCTATGCACGCGACGTGCTGCACTACGCGCAGTCGCTCGGTGTGGTCGCCGGGAATCTCCTCGCCGGCGCCTCGATCACGGTTGCGGCGAACCTCTTCAACAATTTGCCGATCGGCCTCGTGACGGGTTTCACGCTTTCGTCGGCGCCGTTCAATCCGACGCTCGCACACGCGGCGCTCGTCGCCGTCGACGTCGGACCGAATCTTTCGGTGACGGGATCGCTTGCGACCCTGCTGTGGCTTCTCGTGCTCCGCCGCGAAGGCGTCGAGATGAGCGGCTGGCGTTTCCTGCGCTACGGCGTCGCCGTGCTACCGCCGGCTCTGATCGCTGCTCTTCTTCTCGTGCGCTAAAGCATCGCGGCGAGCAGCGCGCCCAGATAGAGGCCGATGCCGAAGGCGACGTGGCTTGAGAAATCTTGCGCACGCACGGCGGTCGGATGCGGCGTCTTGCTTGCGGCAATGCCCGCGCCGAGCAACGGTTCGACGACGAACCACGTGAGGCTTACCGAAAGAACGCCGAAGAGCAACGCCGATACGAACGTTAGAGGCTGTGCGAAAACGTCGCGCACGACGAGCACGTAGAGTGCGCCTAGGCCCGGGCCGATGAGGTAGTGCGCAACCCAACCCCACGCGGTTTCGTTCGCTACCGGCGGCGCGTGCGCGATGTCGCGCCACGCGATTCGTCCGCTTCGCATGTTCCCAATCCAACGGGCGATCATCGCCCAATTGGTGATGGGCATGTTGAAGAGCAGCCGGAAGATCTGCTGCCAGAGATCGAGCGTGAGATTGCCGGTGACGCCCACCACGAACATCTCGAGGAGCAACATCGGCTTTACGTGCTCCCGCTCGAGGGTTCGGTAACGGCGAAGCATCCGTTGATCATGCTCATCAGCACGTATTCCCCGCAGAGAACGACGATTTCGATCAACCCTTTGACGCCGAACTGCGCGATCGCGCGATCTTGCACGTCTTGCGCAATGTCGTGGTAGGAAAACGCGGTGGCGATGAGCTCGTGCACCAGGTCGAACGGGGCAGGCAGGTCCGCCGCGCTCGTTTCTATTGCGGCGATGAGATTCTCGGGCAGACCGGCGGCACGCGCCGCCGCAACGTGATCCTCCCAGACGAATGCGACGCCGGAACGCTTGGCGACGGCAAGCACGACGAATTGGTAAACCTCACGCGGCAGCGAACCTTCGTACTTTAGGAAAAAGCCGAGCGCTTCGAGGCGTTGCGCCAGTTGCGGGTGATTGAGCAGCGGAACGTACGGACCGAGCTTTGCGTCGCCTCGCGCCGTACGCCGCGCAAGCATGTTGTCGTAGATCTCGCGATCGGCGCCGGTCAGTGATGCAATCGGATCGGGAAGCGTTGCCATCGCGCTACTCGTGATACGACCAAGCCGCGGCGCTCTGCGCGAACGGCTCGACGGGCGTCGTCGCGGTACGGTCGGTCTTGACGTCGAGCACCGTGGTGCGCTTCGACGCGAGTGCGGCGGCGATCGCCGGTGCGATCTCACCGGGTTGCCGGACCGTGATGCCCTCGGCGCCGAGCGCGCGCGCAAACGCCGCCCAGTCCTGGTCGGGTGCTTCCGTGAGCTCCATCGGCACTTCTCCCATCGCGCGAGCGCGCAGCCAGACGTTTCCGAGTGCCTGATTGTTGCTCACGACGAAGATGACCGGCAGTCCGGCGCGCACGGCACTCTGCACTTCCATGCCGTGCATGCGCATGCACCCGTCGCCCGTGAATACGACGACCGGCGAATCGGGACGAGCCGCTTTTGCCCCGATGCCCGCACCGATCGCCCAGCCCATCGGGCCGAGCGCCGCGGCCGTGAGGAATCGACGGGGTCCATACGACTCCCAGTAGTGCGCCGCAAATGCCCGGTGCGCCCCGCTGTCGACCAGGGCGACCGTTTCGCGTGGCGTCGCAGCGCGGACGTCGCGAACGAGCCTTGCCGGATGGATCGGCACGGCGTCGCTTGCCATGTTCTCTTCGTCGTAATAGCGAGGTTGCGATTTGATCGACGCCACCCAATCGCGCCGCGAAGCCGAACCTGCGGATAAGGCGGCCGCATCGGCGTCGCTTGCGCCGGCAAGCCACGCCGCGAACGCGCCGCCGTGTCCGCTCACGAAGTGGGGATCGGGAACGTGATCGCCGACGTCGAGCGCCGAGACGTTCACCGAAACGACGCCGAGTTTCGGAGCGAGCTTCGACGACCAATTCATCGAGTCGCGCACGTTGAGCGCCGTGCCGAGGACGATTAGGAGATCTAGATCGCCGTTCAAAAGCGCGGCCGTCGCATGGCACGTTCCCGCATAACCGAACACGCCGAGCGAGAGCGGATGATCCTCGGGAAAGGTTCCCTTCGCGTGTTCGGTCGTGGCAACCGGCAACGCGAAACGCTCCGCGGCGCGAACGAGAACGTCGCTTGCGTCGTCGGCGATGATGCCACCTCCGACGAGCAGTGCCACGCGCACCGCCGGCGTCGCAGCAGCTTCGAGGAGCGTCCACACGGTCCGCGCTGCGGTGCCGTCGAGCGGTGCCGACGCGAGCAGATCTCGCGAAACCGCTTGGGGTGGCACGGTAATCTCGCCGATTTGCACGTCGTGCGGAACGCTCAGATGTACCGGGGCGCGGGCACCGTCGAACATGCGGTGCAGCGCGCGGCGGAGCGCATGCGGCAACAGCTGCAGGCTCGGAATGTTGTACGATTCCGCGGTGACCGGCCGCAGGATCGTCCCGTCGTCGTACGTTCCCGCGGTCGCGTCTTGAAAAAGGCCGATGCCCTGCAATTCGTTGGCGACCTCGCCGGTCAACAGCAACACCGGCGATTCGTCGGTATACGCCGCGGAAATCGCGGTCACGGTATTGGTTGCGCCCGGTCCTCCGATGCACAAGCATGCCCCGTAGCGCCCTCCCGCGCGCGCATATCCGTCGGCCATAAAGGACGCACCGCCCTCTTGTGCAGCGATGACCGGAGCGATCGAACGATTGCGTCCCAATGCGGGAAGAAACGGATCGACCAGACCGCCCGGCACCATGAACAGGTGCGTGACGCCGTCCGCCGTTAGCGATTCAAGGATGAAATCCGTTCCCAGCATCGCGCTCCTCCTCGTGCCAGTGACTCGTTAGATACAACCAAAACGCCAAGCCCGCAAATCGCCCGTATTTTGCGAACGCGCGCCGGATCGTCGAATCCTTTGCCTGCTTCTTCTTACTCTTGCGCAAGTACGTCGGCCTCGTCCAAGAATCCAAGATCAGCAATTCGTGATAGCCGAGCAGTTGCATGACGTGCGCGGCGGCGTAGGGTCCAACGCCCGGAAGCGCGAGCAGCGCTTCCTCGACCTCATCGGCGTGCATGCCGTGTTGCGGCAGCAGACGCTCGAGATCCAGGTCTCCGTGCACGACCCGGCGCGCGATCTCGCGCACGTAGGGACCGCGATAGCCCATGCGCGCCTTCTCCGAAAACCAGCGCTCCGGCGTCGCCGCCAGTTGCTCGGGAGCGGGAAACGCGCCGCCACCGAGTTGCACGAGTGCGCCGATCATGCGCTCCGTCGCGGACCACGCGCAATTCGTGGTGCAGATCGTCCTCACTACGTCTTCGAACACCGTCGCGCTCGCCAGCATTCGCCCCGCGCCGCATCGCGCCCACGCGAGGTCAGCGTCACCTTCCAGCGCGGCGTAGAACGGTGCGAGATCGTCTTCCAAGCGAAAGATGCGCCGCGCGATCGATTCGGCGCGCTCCCGTTCGGCGTGCGACGTTCGTCCCGGAATTTCCACTGCAAGGGTCGCGCCTTCGGCGGTAAAGCGTAGCACGCGCGGCGCGCCGCCGAGCAGAACCGTCAATTCGTATGCATCGCCCGCGTCGTCGATTCGCCCGGGAGGAAGTCATGCGAGACCGTGCGAGCGGATCGTGTGGAAAAAAGACACCGGCTCTCCGCCGGCGCCCTTCAACGGTACGTGGATCGTCGCGATGGGTTTAGGCCACGTAGGAAACGTTGACGGCGAAGCCGGCAGCTTCCGCGCGCATGAGTACGCCGTAAACGTGGTCGAGTTCGGTTTCGATCGACGTGATCTCGCGCGCACTTACCGCGCAACGAGCGGCGTTCGTCCAGAGAATCGCCTGGGCGCGTTCGAGCGCAGCCCGAAGACGCTGCGGCGTCGCTTCCAACACGGGCCAATCGAGCTCGCCTTGCGCCGGCACGATGCGCCAACCGGCGCCCGAAAGGCGCGGAACCTCTTCATCGGCTTCAAACGCGTGTGGAATCGCGGCCAGGATATCGAGCGACTCCCGATCGGGTTGCGGCAACGGCAAACCCAGTTCGGCCAGACGCACGATGTACCGGAAGAACGATGGGTCGCCGACGGTATAGGCTCCGGCAGGCGATGCGACGCTCACGTGCACCAGGTCGGAATCGGTCATATCCTCCAGTTCTTCCGCACCCCGCGCAGCAGACCTTGGCCGAGCCGAGCGCGAAAGCCGATTCCGATGCTCGAGGCGGTCTATAACAGTTGCGTTCGCTGCGGCCTTTGCTTGCCGGCCTGTCCGACCTACCTCGAAACGATGACGGAGACGTCTGGCCCGCGAGGGCGCATCAGCCTGATCAAGGCCGTCGACGAAGGGCGCCTCGATCTGCTTAGTCCCGGATTCGTCGCGCAAATGTCCCAGTGCTTGGATTGCCGTGCCTGCGAAGCGGCATGTCCGTCAGGCGTTCGCTACGGCACGCTGGTCGAAACGATGCGCGCGCGCATCGAGGATGCGACGGAGCCGTCGCGTACGCCGCTCGAGCGCCGCGTACGCCGTTTTTTGCTCGGCACGCTCTTTTCGAATCTCGCTTGGATGCGTGCCGCCGCGCGCCTGATACGCTTCGCGCAACGAACGCACCTCGATCGCTTGGGATCGATGGTCGGCATGGGACGCGAAGCGGCGCTCGCGCCTCGCGTTGCCGACCGCTTCGTCTTCGCCGACGGCGCGCGCTTCGATGTCGAATCTCCGGCCGGCGTTGCGCTTTTGCACGCCGGCTGCATCATGCCCGTTGCATTTCCGCAGGTGCATGAGGCGGCTATCCGCATGCTCAATCGTGCCGGGCTCAGCGTCGTACTAACGAAAGGCCAGGGGTGCTGCGGAGCGATCGACGTGCACGCGGGCGAGCCCGATTTGGCACGCTCGCTTGCGAAGGCGAACATCGAAACCTTCGAACGCAGCGGAGCCGACGTGTACGTCGTCGATGCGGCGGGATGCGGTTCCACGATGAAAGAGTACGGCGAGCTCTTCCGGGACGACGGCGCGTGGCGCGAACGGGCCGCGTCCGTGGCGGCGCGGGTTCGCGATGTTACCGAAGTGTTGGACGCGATGGAATTTCGCGGAACCCCGCGCCGGCTGGAGCGCAGCGTGACCTACCAGGAACCATGTCATCTCGCGCACGCGCAACGCGTGACCGCGGCGCCTCGCCGGCTGCTCGCGCGCATCCCGGGACTCCGACTCGTCGAGATGAACGAAAGTGCGGTGTGCTGCGGAAGCGCCGGAATCTATAACCTGACGGAGCCCGAGATGTCGGAGCGGCTGTCGCGCCGCAAGATTGGAAACGTTGCGGCGACGGGTGCACAAACCGTCGCTACCGCGAATCCCGGGTGCGCGCTGCAATTACGCGCCGGCTTAAAGGCTGGAGGCGTTGAGGCGCGGGTGGTTCACATCGTCGAATTGCTCGACGAAGCGTATTCGCCTTAGATCGTCGCCGTGATGCGGCCGTGATCGCTGAGCGCATCTTCCAGCGTCGTATAGACGGGGAAGACACGAATGAGGCCCGTGATGTTGAGCAAGCGGGCAATCTGCCCTTCTCCGACGGCAAGGCGGATTTTGCCACCGTTCTCGAGCGCGCGCCGATGTGCGCCGATGAGTGCACCCAGGCCGGTCGAGTCGAGAAATTCGAGCTTCGTGAGATCGACGATGAGCTCGTGTTTGCCTTCGGTCGCGGCCTGCGTCAACGCGGCACGGACGGAAGGTGAGGTCGCGAGATCCAGGCTGCCGCGAAGGCGAAAGATCGTCAGATCGCCGTCGTTCTTGATATCGATGCTCAGTTCGTCATGCGACATAGCTTCACGCTCCTTAGCCTTGATATTCTCGCCATAATGCGATGGCGCCCGCTTCACGGTGCACGAGCGCGCACCCTGCGCGCGATTGCCAGCCGCTCGCGGTCAGAACCTCGAAATCGTACGCAACGGCCGCGCGCTCACCTTCCGTAACGACCTCGATAATGCTCATTCTCCACGCCGGGCCGTCGCGAAAAAAGCGGGTGAAATAGGCCGCAATCGCTTCGCGGCCGGCGATCGCCTCGCGGCCAGCCTCGTGATAAATGCCCTCGGATGCGAAAAACGCGCTCGCGCGCAGCGCGTCCCCGGCACGCCACGCCTGGACGAGGCCCTCGATGCTTTCGCGTAACGTCATCGAACGAACGCGTTCCGCGCGTCGTCCCAGCGTACGTCGTGCTCGTGCGTGACGTGCACGCCGCCGATCCAGCGATCCGGTCCGTTCTCGTGCATCCAGTCGCCGTCCCCGGCCAGGAGCCGCCGCCCGAGAGCCGTCGGCGTCAAGGCGCCGCTCTCGCCTTCGATCAGTGGCGCGCGTGGATCGCGTAAATCTTGAAGGATCGCATAAAACGCCGAGTCGCCGAGAAACGGGGCTTCTTCTCGCGCCTGCGCGCGGCGAAAAAGTTCGTCGTCGCGGGCCGCCCCTTGCGCGACCGACGCAAGCGCGTTGCGTTGAGAGCGCGATAAACCATCGAGCTTCCAGGGATACTCTTCACACAGGCGCACCATCGCCGCGCGCATATGGGGAAACGCCGCGTGGTCGGCGTGCGTGAGGGCCTCGAGCGCCTGGGGATCGGCGCCGGTAAACGCGTTCCAGAGCGACGTTGCGCGTTCGATCATCGGTGCGGTCACGGTCCGGCGCTTGGGATGCAGGGCGACGAGTTCTTCGGCCGTCATGCTGCCCAGATAGGAATCGCTTTGTACGAGCGAAACGCGGCCTGGCTCCAGCTCCATCTCTCCGAGCGCGGAAAGAATTTGCAGCAGCTGCAGTTGGTCGTAGAGGTCGTGTTCGAACCACAAGACGACCTCGTCGAATTCGTTCGCGCGGCGCAGGTGTGCGTTGCGCGTCTCGAGGTCGTGCAGAATCTTTATCGCCTTGCCGAATCCTCGCGAAGCGAGATACTCACCGCGTATGCGGCTGCACGCCTCGAGGCTCAGGCCGCCCGGGACGGGCCCTTCGTGAAGCAGGTCGCGCCAGCCGAGGTGCGTGCCAAGGATCCCCGCCTTTTTGAAGGTGTAAATGACGGAATCGCCGTTGGTGATGTGCAGCGAGGATGCGGCGCGTGAACTCATGCCTGCCGCTTCTTGGGCGACCGAAGACGTGCTTACCTCCGTCCCGGGTTTATAGCCCGCAAAGCAGGCGGGCACTACCCAGGGTATTGAACGCCGTCGCATGACGACGATCCCCGCCACGCTCGGTGCAAAGCGCGACCGCCACGACGCGCGGGATTACGTCTTTACGCCCGCGGTTGCGGCGCCGCCGCCTGCGATTGACCTGCGGCGCTATTGCCTGCAGGTCTACAATCAGCTTCCGCTGCCGAGTTGCGCCGCGCACGCAACGGCTTCCGCGATGGCGTTCGTCGCGGCAAAAGCACGGCGAACGCTTGCTCCTTCACGCTTGTTCATCTACTACAACGCTCGTTTGCGAGAACGTGGGGAGAGCCAAAACAACGGAACGACGATCCGCAATGCGATTAAGGCGGCCGCAAAACCCGGAGCGTGCGCCGAGACGTCGTGGAACTACGATCCCGCCAACGTCGAAGTCGAACCGCCCAAGAGTGCGTACGATGCGATTGTCGCGCGTGCGGCGTCGTATTACCGGTTACCGCAACTGCTTAGATCGGTTAAGTCGTGCCTTGCCGAAGGCTTCCCCGTGATCTTCGGGGTCAACGTCTATACCGCGGCAATCTACCACGCCCAAACGACCGGCGAACTTCCGATTCCTTCGGGCACCGATTCGTTCATGGGCGGACACGCGGTTCTTGCGGTAGGCTACGACGACGCATCGGAAAACGTGATGGTGCTCAATTCGCTCGGTGCGAGTTGGGGGGCGAACGGATATATGTCGATGCCCTACGACTACTTTACCAATCCCGACCTGACGTTCGACTTCTGGACGATTCGCGAACTTGCGTGAGCCGGGCGTTAAAACGGCGGATCGGATTGCATGATGCGCCGGTTCATTTCCCGATCACCGTATTAACCACGGTCACGACGTGTGGTTTCGGAGCGGCGATGAACCGGACTTCCACGTCGTTATAGCCGTGGGCGCGCATACACGCACCATATCGTTTGAGGAATCCAAGATCGAGTTTGCCGGCGGCCGTGAGCTCCGGCGCGGAAGATTTTCGACACGCATGATCGGCTTGCGAAACCGGCGACTCGCCGAGAGATTGATTCGCGTTCTGCTTGCCTGCGGAACAGGCGCAAAGCACGATCAGGCCGGCGACGATGCATACCGTGCGAGAGTTCATGCTCCAGCGCTTCGATGAATCCATGGATTCTTCTTCAGCTCGTCTTGCGTTCGTCCCAAAGCGCCGCCGATCGCGAAGGCGACGATCGATAAATCCGCATCGTTCAGGAATTTTCCCGGCCCGGCATGCGCTTCATGCTAGCGGCTCCCACTGACAAATAGTAACGCCCGGCATGAAGCCGGGCGTAGCTCTATGCTGGGGTGGCTGGATTCGAACCAACGCATGGCGGAGTCAAAGTCCGCTGCCTTACCGCTTGGCTACACCCCAACGTTTTTCGCTTCGCGAAAATCGCCACATCCTGTGGCTCCGTCGATGTCGCCGCTTCCTGCGACGACCCCATCGTGTCGCGACCCACCTGGGCGACGCCTACGATACTACTTCTTCCGTCCGGTCCCTGTCGCGGCGATAAAACGCTCGACGAAGGGGATTTCGAAGGTCTCCCCGCGGGCAGCCCGCTGACTATACCGTATCGCGAGGACGAGCCATAGGACGAAGAGCGCAACATCCAGCAGCAGCGCGAGGACGTAGATCCAGAGCGTCGCGACCACGTTGCCGACGAACACGCTGAGGACCAGCGGCCACACCAACGCGAAAAGCGCTGCGGCGGCGGTGAACCCGCCGAACCACAGCGCTTGCCGTAGATGGAACCGGAACCAATTCGATGCGTCGGGCCGGGGGGCCAGGGCTGCGTAGATGGCGAGCGGCCAGACCAGATAGGCGGTCGAGGCGATCGATTCTTCCGCAGCGACGCGGTTGGGTGGTGGGGTGTTTATCGCTGAGCGATCATCCGTTTGGCGCCAATGTACCGCTGCGCCCAGTACGATTGGGAGAGGCTCGATATCATGACCCCGTGCGAGCTCGCATGAACGAACTTGCCGTTGCCGAGGTAGATGCCGACGTGCGACGGCCCCGGCTCGTAGGTCTGGAAGAACACCAGGTCGCCCGGTCGCATCGGACCGACGATCTTGTGTCCGGCGTCGTATTGAGCGTCGGCGGTACGCGGCACGGCGATGCCGAGCATCGCGAAGACGTGCTGCACGTAGCCGGAGCAGTCGAAACCGCTCGAGGTCGTTCCGCCGAAGACATACGGCACGCCAAGAAAGCGCAACGCGCTTCGGGTGAGCTGGGCGGCAATCTTTGAAGTCCGCGCTAAAACGCCGCCCGCAAAAGAGCGAATCTCGCCGCTCTTAGCGGCGTGGCTCTGACTGCTGACGATGAGGCGGGCCGTCCATTGGGCGACGTCTGGGCTATCGACCGATTTCGCGGCCGCGACCGACGTCGAGGTATTTTTATGAGTCATCTGTTGGTTGGCTTGCGCCATCCCGAACGTCGACCCAGCTAGCAAAAGGGCGAATGCCCCGGCAGCTAACGCTTGTCGCAAGAAAAGCTCCTCTTTCATACACTTGCGAGGTTAGTTGACGGGTTCGGACGGAAAGATCGCCCTAGAGCCGACCGGCTCATTCACCCCTATCCCGGAGAGTCCCCCGCTCCGGCCATTCGGGCCGGATTCAGTGTCCTTGTGCAGCGATAGTGTCGGCTTTTACGCAAAGAGCCTGAAGCTCTTCAGAGTAAAGCCTTCGGTGTATGGGCCATTTGGTTTACCGGAACGGCCCCATCTCCTCCCCGCTTCTAACAATTGCGTTACAAACGTGCGGCCGCTTGGGCTATCTCGCTGGCCAGGCGGTTCGCAACCTCCTCAATTTGCCCCTGATCGTCCCCTTCGGCCATCACCCGGATCAGGGGTTCGGTGCCCGAGGGACGGATCAGCAGGCGCCCCGCGCCGCGTAGGGCCGCTTCGGCCGTAGCAATGGCCGCCTGTACGTCGTCGCTTTCGAGGACGTCTTTGTGCGGCGTTCGCACGTTGACGAGTATTTGCGGTGCCACCACGACGTCGGCCACGAGATCGTGCAAACGCCGTTCGCTCTCAGCCACGATGCCGAAGAGCGTGGTCGCGGTCATTGGACCGTCGCCGGTCGTGTTGCGACGTAGATCGATGACGTGTCCCGACTGCTCGCCTCCGAGAACGTATCCGCCCGTGCGCATTTGATCGAGGACGTAACGATCGCCGACGGGAGCGCGCAGTAACGTGAGCCCGTGTTTGTGCAATGCGCGTTCGAATCCGATGTTGCTCATCACGGTGCCGACGACCGTGTCGCCGCTGAGTTCGCCGCGGGCGTGCAGATCGAGCGCGATCGCGAACATCACGTGGTCGCCGGAAACAACCTCGCCTTCTTCGTCGACGAAGAGCGCGCGATCCGCATCACCGTCGAATGCGACGCCCACGACGTGTCCTGCGCCTTGGGCCGCGAGCTCGCGCACTTTCTGCTGCAGCGGTGCCAAGTGCGTCGCTCCGCATTCCACGTTGATGCGCGCGCCGTCGTTCTCGCAATGCATTTCGGTAACGGTTGCACCCATCTTGCGAAATGCATAGGGCGCGACGGCATAGGCTGCGCCGTACGCACCGTCCACGACGATGTGAAGGCGCGCGAGGTTCGCACCGATGGCGTAGAGTTCGTCGTAGTAATGTTTGCCGAGATTTTGCGACAAGCGCGCGACGCCGATATCCACGCCGCTTGGACGCGGAAGCGTCTCGCTGTTGATCAGCAGTTCGATCTCGTCCTCGATGTCATCCGAAAGCTTGAAACCATCGGGACCGAAGAATTTGATCCCGTTGTCGGCGATCGGATTGTGCGACGCGCTGATCATGACGCCGGCCGCGGCGCCTTCGGCCACCGCGATGCGCGCGACCGCCGGCGTAGGAACGATGCCGACCGAGACGACGTCGCGCCCGACCGAGGTTATGCCGGCGGTAATTGCGGCTTCCAGCATCGTTCCCGAGAGCCGCGTGTCGCGACCGACGATGACCGGCCGGTGCCGGTCGCTGGAATGCGCGAGTACCGTCGCGCCCGCCCGCCCGATGCGAAACGCTAACTCCGGCGTCAACTCGGTGTTCGCGACGCCGCGGATGCCATCGGTTCCAAAAAGCCGGCTCACGGCGTTTGTCCTGCTCCCGTTCCTTTAACGAATTGCACGCGCACCCGCACGAGGTCCGGTGCGACCTGCAGGTCGCCAATCTCCTGCCCGGTGGAGTCGACGGGAACCGGACGTACCATGGCGTCGAGGGCCGAGGGACTGGGCGCGAGGGGCACGTCGACCCGAACGGCCGCTACCTGCGTCAGCAATCCGCTCGGTCCGTGGACCGTTACGCTTTGCGGCGCGAGCGAGGAAGAACCGACGACGATTCCGCCACCGGGTTGGCCGGTGTAATGGATTGCGAGCGGATACGAACGCGCTTCGATCCGCTCGATCGTGAGCGTGACCGAGGCCGGGCTCAAGCTCTGTACCGCAACGTCCGGCGCGACCAATTGCACCGGCACGTTAAAGATCCCGGCGCCTTTGCCGGAGAGATCGAGCACCGCTTTGATTTCGTCGGGTTTGATCGCCGGCTCGCCGCGCGCGTTTGCGATCGTGACGACGGCCTCTTTATCGGTGAAGTGCGCGATGAATCCGACGGGCAGATTAGCCGCCGTGATCGGCACCGAGAGCTGTTGATCGAAATGGGCCGCGAAAATCGGGTTGGCCGCGAACCGGAAATACGCCCACCCTACGATCGCAAGGGCGAGCGCGAGAATTTTAAGTCCGAAGTTCTTTCGGATGATCTGCACGGACATTTCCTTCGGTACGCGCGCGCGGCGGCGTCAACCGCGTGCGGATGTTGGATACGAGGTCGCGGTTGACGAAGTGCCGCTGATCGCGCGGGGGCCGCGTAACCGCAAGCAGCATTTTCGTCAAACGCGCTTCTTCCTCGATCGGGCGCGTCAGCTTGCCTTCGCGCGCAATCGAGATTCCGCCGGTCTCTTCCGAAACGATGACGACGACCGCGTCGGTCTGTTCGCTCAAGCCGACGGCGGCGCGATGGCGCGTGCCCATTCGTCGCTCCGCTAGCGCCTGCTCCGCAAGCGGTAAGAAACACCCGGCCGCAGCGACGGTGTTTTCGCGCACGATGACGGCACCGTCGTGCAGCGGCGAGCGAGGCATGAAGATCGCGAGCAGCAACTCTGCGGAAAGGTCCGCGTTGAGTTGCGTGCCGCTCTCGACGAACTCTTTGAGTCCGCTCTGCTGTTCCACGACGATCAACGCGCCGAGCTTGTTGCGCGAGAGCAAGAACGCGGCCCGCGCGAGCGTCGCGATCGCTTTGTCTTCCGGACGCGTCCAGGTTCCGGCGTCCTCGCCGATGTGCAACAGGCCTCCGCGTCCGATCTGTTCGAGCGCGCGGCGCAGTTCGGGCTGGAAGACGATCGGCAGCGAGACCGCGGCGCCTAGGACGAGCAGTTGCAAAATCGTGTGCAGCAGATAGAGGTGCAACAGCGTAGCGATGCCGAGCAGTCCCACCAAGACGAGCACGCCCGTGAGAATCTGCACCGCGCGGGTCCCGCGGATGAGCAAAAGGACGTAGTAGATCAACACCGTGGTCGCGGCGACGTCGATCACGTCGGTGATGCCGACGTAGGTATGGATGAAGCTAAGGAGCGACATCATATGTCTCTACCAACGCTTCCAAGACACGATCCGGCGCAATTTCGGGCGCGCCCAATCCCTCGGCGGCAATGCGGGTCCACCAAGCAAGCGGAATCGGTGCGAGCAAAAGTTTGACGCACGATGCATGTATTCGCGCAAGCTCCACCCGGATTACCGCTAGAACGAGCGATGCCGGCGTAGTATCTAGGTCCCATTCGATCACGAGCGCATGCTGGTAGCGCTCGCACCCGACGATGCCCGCGGGTCGCCCAGGGCCACCCAGCGCCGATTGCAGCGCGGGCAAGGCTTCCGCGACGTTCGGGCGTAGTGCAAGGGCGATGACCGGCGATTCAAATACCGTCGCATGATCGAAAAGCTCCGCGAGGCTTTCCGGCGACGCACCTTCGATCAACGCATAGGAGCGCTCGAACTCGGGTGAGTGCCGCCATTCGATCGAAAACCCGTCTCGCCGCGCGCGCTCTTCCAACGCACGCACGGTATCTTCCGGTGGCGCGGGGCGGCAGCGAACGGTGAAAGCGGACACGACTCCTATACTTCGCCGCGCGCTCGTTGTTTCCACCGGCAAAAACGCGGCGTGGGTCTCGCTCGACGGGGAAGTCGAGCCGCGCGTGGCCCAGCTTCGTCGCATGACGGGGAAGCGCTCGATGCCGGTTCCCGGTGACGTGGTCTTCGTTCGCGTTTTGGAAGATGAAAAAACCGTCGTGGAACGGGTCGAACCGCGCGCCTTCACGCTCGAACGCCGCAGTGCCGACGGACGCACGAAGATCATGGCGGCAAACGTGGACACCCTCGTAACGGTAACGGCTCTGGCCGATCCTCCGCCGCGCTTGATCACGCTCGACCAGCTGCTCGCCTTCGCAGAACTCGAAGGCATCCGCCCGATCGTCGTGTTTACGAAACCCGATCTTGCGTCGCAAGACGTTTGCGAGGAACTGGACGCCCTCTATCGCGATCTCGGCTACGAGACGATCGTCGTGAATCCTAAAGGCCGCGAAAACATCGACGCCTTCCGCGAGGCGATCGCCGGCCGCCACGCCATGCTCAGCGGCATCTCGGGGGTGGGAAAGAGTTCCATCTTCAAGGCCCTGGGAGGCGAGGGGACGGTCGGAACGGTCTCCCGCTTCGGCATGGGCCGGCAGACGACGACGGCCGCGCGCCTCTACCGGATGGGGGACGGCTTCCTGATCGATAGCCCGGGCGTCAACGAATTCGGCCTGGGGAAGATCGAGCCGGACGCCCTGGTTCAAGCCTTCCCAGAGATGCGCAAGCCGGCGACCGGGTGCCGCTTCAGCGACTGCACCCACCTCCGGGAGCCCGATTGCGGGGTCCGGGCCGCCGTCGAGGCGGGGGTCATCGCCCCCAGCCGGTACGGCAGTTACCGAAAGATCTTGCTAGAGCCCACGTAGCTCTGCTATACTACGCCGCGTTGCCCGAAGGGAGTTTTTCGTTGCCGAACATCAAAGCCGCCGAGAAGTGGACGCGTCAGACCGCCAAGCGGACCACCGCGAATAAGGACGTCAAGACGCGCCTGAAGACCGTGTTCAAAAAGGCTGTCTCGACGCAGGATGCCGAGTTTGCGAAGAGCGTCGAGAGCCAATTCGACAAGGCCGCCAAAACGGGCGTGATCCACAAGAACAAGGCGGCGCGCAAGAAATCGCGCCTGGCGAAGGCTATGGCCCGCGCGACCGCGGCGCCCGTGGCAAAGGCCAAGAGCGGCGCGAAAAAGAGCAGCGCCAAAACGACGCGCAAGAAATAAGCGCGACGAACCAACCCTGTAAAGAACCCGCCGACGAGGCGGGTTCTTCTTTTTGCGCGTATATCGGCGGCGTGAGCGCTTCAAGCGAACCGATCGCCGCTATCGCCGACGACCCCCGCGCCGTCTTTTTGGCGCGGATGGCACGGGCGTTGCACCGCGCCGGCATTGCAACCGACGCCCTCGAACAAACGCTGACCGACGTCGCGAACGCGATCGGGCTCGAAGTGCAAATCTTCGCGCTGCCGACGCAGATCACGATCGCCGTCGGACCGTTCTTGAATCAAGCGCAGACGATCATGCGGCTCGAGCCGGGCCAGATCAACTTGCGTAACATCGCTTCGCTCAACGACGTCTACGACGAACTGCGCGAGGGCAAGATCGATTATCGAACCGCCTCGGCGCGCGTCGAGGCGATCGACACGCGTCCTACGATGAGCGTGTTTTGGCAGATTCCGGCGCTGGCGCTCGTCGCCATCGGGGTCGGCATCTTGCTCGGCGCCGGCGTTCGCGAGATCACCGTCGCCGGCTTTATCGGATTGGCGACGGGCGTGATCGCCGTTATTGCCGACCGTAACGCCGTGGTGGCAAGGCTATTCGAGGTGAGCGCGGCGTTCGTCGGCGCGCTCATCGTAGCGGCCTTCGCGCACATCTTCGGACCGACGAATATCTACATTTCGATCATCGCCGGCGTCGTCGTCTTGCTGCCGGGCTATTCGCTGACGCTTGCGCTGCACGAACTTGCGAACAGCAATCTCGTCGCCGGCGTCGCGCGACTCGGGCGCGTCCTCTCGATACTGCTCGCGCTTGCGTGCGGCGCCTTTTTGGGATTCGCCGTAATCGGTCCGTCGCTCCTAACGACCGGCGACTTGCACATGCACGCGGTCGAGGGGCGCTGGTGGATCTTCGCGTCGGTACTCATGGCCGTCGGCCTCGCGATCGACCTCAATTCGCGCCTGCGCGATTTCATTTGGGTCTTCGCGTCGTGCTTTTTCGCGCTCTTGATTTCACATCTACTGACCGGAACGCCGGTGCACAACATCGCAGCGTTCGCGTCGGCATTTCTGGTGGGAATCGTCGCGAATCTCGCCGCTCGTTTCTTCCGCTTGCCGCAAGCAGTCATGCTGGTGCCGGCATTGTTGGTCCTCGTTCCGGGAAGCTTGAGCTATGAGAGCGTGCTCTTTGCGTTCCAGCACAATATCTCGAGCGCGCTAACGTTCGCGGCGAATGCGGGATTCGCCGCGATTCAGCTCGTCGCCGGACTTCTTCTTTCGCAACTGGTCTTTCCGACGAGCGCCCTGCACGTGCGCCCCGGCATCAGCGGCATGCGCTGATCTACGACGGCGCTTTACCGGCGGCAGCGTACCCGCGCTCGTCGTGCAGTAGCGCCGCAGCCGTTACGGCGACTGCGTCGCGCTGCCATACGCCCTTGAGGATGGCGAAATCGCCGTTGTCGCTGCGCAATTCCCAGGTCGGGCGTTCGTCGGCTCCAAGCGCGGTCAGCCGTTTGTTACCTTCCAGCAACCGTTCGCGTACGCGAGCGCTCGTCGCGAGCGCCTCGATCGTGGCTGCGTCGGTTCGGGCGCTCTGAGCGGCACGTTCGTAGGCCACCTCAGGGCGGCCGACGAGCGCACCTTCCTCCATTGCGGCCGACATGATCGCGTGGGCGGCGCGAGGCTGATCGCCGAGAAGCTCCCCCGCGGCAAAGGCCGCCGCGTTTGCGGCCCAGCTGCTTACGTGCGGACCTTCGCACCACGCGCAGATCAGCTCCCGGCCGTAGATGCGCGAGCCGCGCTTATAGAACCACGACTCCATCTCGTTCGTGAAACCGAGCGGCGCGCCGTCTTTTAACGGTGCGTAGACGAGCTCCACGTCCACGCCCATTTCGGTGAGGGTCGTAACGGCCGGCATCGCGACCAGACACCAATGACTCACGACGTCGACATACAGAATCGCTTTCATGGCATTTCTCCTTACGTTCAGGGGTCTACGTTGATGGCGAGGCGCGTGTGACGGTCGGCACGCGCGAGCGGCAAGATCGCTTCCCGAATCGCGGCACGAAGACGCTTGCGCGCGCGCGTTTTAACGGCCACGCGCATGCGCCACTCGTTGTTCAAGCGCGCAATCGGATACGGCGCCGGCCCGAGAACTTCGCCGGCGCCGGCATCGCGCAGGCGTTGTGCGTACGCTTCGGCTGCGTCTTCGGCGGCACGCCGGCTGCGCGAGATGATGCCGAGATACGCGAGACGCACGAACGGCGGGTACTGCAGCGCGCGGCGGTCGGCGAGTTCGGCGGCCGCAAAGCCCTCGTAGTCGTGCTGCGCGGCGAACACGACGGCGGGATGCGAGGGCGAGTACGTCTGTACGATTGCTTCACCGGGGCTCGCGCGGCCGCTCCGCCCGCAGACCTGAGCGATCAACGCGAAGGTTCGCTCTGAAGCACGAAAATTGGGCACGTGCAATCCGACGTCGGCCGCGATCACCGCGGCCAGCGTCACCGTCGGAAAATCCAGCCCCTTCGCAACCATTTGCGTTCCCACGAGCACGTCGCCATGTGCTTCGAATTCCGAGAGAATGCGCGCGTGATCGCCGACGCGCGTCGTGGTATCCGAATCCATCCGCAAGACGCGAGCCTGCGGAAAGAGCTTCGCGAGATCGTCGACCACGCGTTCGGTGCCCAGGCCGAATTCGCGGATCGTCGGCATGGCGCACTTCGGGCATGCCGCCGGCATGGATTCCTGATGATCGCAATAGTGGCAGCGCAGCAGTCCTTCGCTACGGTGCGCCGACAGCGAAACGTCGCAACGCGGGCACTCGGGCACGAAGCCGCACGTGCGGCAGAGCACGAAGCCGGCGCTTCCGCGACGGTTCAAGAACAGCACGCTCTTTTCTCCGCGTTCCAGCCGCGCGCCGAGCGCATCGATGAGCGCGCTGCTGAAGATGCGCTTGTTGCCGCCCTCGAACTCGCGCGCGAGATCGACGATGCGTACCTGGGGAAGCGGCTGTGCCGTGGCGCGCTCGTGCATCGTGATGATCGGCAACTTTCCGCTGCGCGCGGCTTCGTAGGTTTCGAGCGACGGCGTCGCGCTGCCTAGAAGCAGCAGGCCTTGTTCGCGCTGCATGCGTTCTCGCGCCACGGTGACGGCGTGGTAGCGCGGCACGCTCTCTTGTTTGTACGACGGTTCGTGTGCTTCGTCGACGACGAGCAGTCGTACGTTCGCAAGCGGAGCAAAGACCGCGCTACGCGCGCCGACGACGACGTCGATCTCGCCGGCCGCGCAGGCCTGCCACGCATCGAAGCGCTCGCGCTCGGAAAGCGCGGAATGCAGCACGGCGACGCGATCGCCGAAGGCTGCTTCGAACCGGCGTGCCGTCTGCGGCGTAAGCGAGATCTCGGGCACCAGCACGATCGCGCGAGCGCCTTCGCGCACGACGCGCTTGATCGCCTCCAAATACACGAAGGTCTTCCCGCTTCCCGTTACGCCGTGCAGCAACGCTTCCGAAAACGACCCGGTGTCGAGCGCGGCGTCGATGCGGGCGAGTGCGGCCTGCTGTTCGGCGGTCGCGGCAAAGGGAGCCGCAGCTATCGGCGTCCGCACCGAGCGGCGCGCGGGGGTGATTTCGCGTTCGACGATTGCGCCCGCCTTAACGGTGCGCGCGATCACCGCGTTGGAAAAGCCCGCCAGAATTGCATCGGCACGCGGCACGCCGGGCTGCGCCGCCACGAATGCCTGCAGCGCCCGCGCTTTTGCGCCGCGAATCGCCGCGCCTGCAGGCTCCAAAACGCGCACGGTGTAGACGTGCGTTTTTGGATCGACCAAGCGGCGCGTGCGTTGCAGTTCGCCGCTGCGTACGAGCGTTTGAACGTGCCGAAGCAACGACGCGCGATCTCCCGCGCGGCGCGCTTCCGGATGGCGCAGCAAAGTTTCGAGCGCAAACGCCTCGGGCAGGTCTTCCCAGATCAACCGCACCAGGCGACCCGGAACCGAAGGATAGCGCTGCGGGTTTGGCGTTCCGACCGTGCGGACGAACGAATCGACCATGCGTGGAACCGCCGCTGCCAAAACCACGGCGCTTAACGCTTCGCCGAGCGTACAGACGTAATAGTCGGAAATGAATCGCGCCAGGTGCAATCCCGTCTCGTCGAACGCGCGCGGCACGTCGAGCTTTTCGGCGACGCGTTTGATGCGCGCGTCCTCCGGCTGCATTCGTGGCTCGGAGACGATGAACGCTACCACGTCGCGGTTTCCGAGCGGTACGCGCACGACGTCGCCGACGCGCAGGTCCAGATCGGTCGCGTCGTACGAGAGCGGCAGGTCGAAGCGCGACGAGCGAATCGCCGCCAGAGCGTCGACGACGCGCATGCGGCTCTACCCGGTCGCTTCGGGGGATCGCGTGAGCTGCGCGAGCACGCTCTTCACCATGCGATCGGGGACCGTGACGCCGTATTCGACATCTCCGATCGCAACGGGCAGAACGAAGCGCAGCGTTCCGTTGCGGCGCTTCTTGTCGCTCGCCATCGCTGCAAATGCTGCGCCGGCCCGTACCCGCGTGCGCAACGGCATGCCGAGCAACGCCATCGTCGCCAGCACGCGTAGATGTGCTTCTTCGGAAAAGCGTCCCGTACGTAGAGCGAGCAGGCCTGCGGCTCGTAGTCCGAGCGCAACGCCGACGCCGTGCGAGACACGGTAGTTGCTGGCGGTCTCGAGTGCATGCGCGAACGTGTGCCCGAGATTCAATAACTCACGCATGCCGGCTTCTTTGCGGTCGTCGGCGACGATCATCGTCTTGACCTTGATCGCTTGCGCAACGATCTCGAGCCACGGCCACCGCCAGAACGGATGCGGTGAAAGAGCCTCGATCGCATCGAAGAATTCGTCGCCCTCGATGATCGCCGTTTTAAGAACTTCGGCGAGGCCTTCGCGCAGCAAACGGTAGGGCAGCGTTTCGAGCGAGCCGGTGTTCGCGAACACGGCGACGGGATCGGCGAAAAGCCCGCAGAGGTTCTTGCCCTTGCGCAAATCGACGCCGGTCTTGCCGCCTACGGCGGCATCGACCATCGCGACGAGCGTCGTCGCGACGTGAACGTAGGGGACGCCGCGCATGTAGGTGGCCGCCGCAAATCCGAAAAGATCGCTTGCCACCCCTCCGCCTACGCCGACGATGAGCGTTCCGCGGTCGGCCCCGGCGGCGAGTAACGCTTCGTGAACCCGCTCGACGGTGGAAAGCCGCTTGCGCGACTCTCCGAGCGTAAACGCGAGTACGCCGAGGCAGTCTTTGCCGCCGCGAATGTCACGCGCGAGCGCGACGACGTTCGGATTGGCGTCGCAAAGCACGACGTACGGCTGCGCACGATGCTGCAGAAACGACAGCACCGCGGGCCGGGTATCGTCACCGATGCAGACCGGATAGGTCAGATCGGTGTTGACGATCAGATCTCGATCTTCTTCTTGTGCAGCCACTCGACGATCGCATCGACGATTTGTGAGGTGGACATGCCGTCCGCTTCGATGACGAAGTCGGCGTGAGCGTACTGCGGCATGCGTTTGGTGTAGAGATCCTTGATCTTTGCAAGCGAGGGAGTCGGCCCGAGCAACGGGCGAACGCGCAAACTCTTGCGCAAGCGCTCCAAAACCTGTTCGGGCGTCACCTTGATGAAGATCTTGTAAGCACGCTTCTTGAGCAGCTTCTGCGTCGGTTCGTGCGTGAGCGCTCCACCGCCCAGCGCGACGATGCCCGGCTCGCCGTCTTCGAGAACGTGCGCGATGGCGGCATGTTCGTAGTCGCGGAAACGCTTCTCGCCTTCGTTGTAAAAGATGTCCGATACGGCGCCGTGCTCTTTTACGACGAGATCGTCGGTATCAAAAAAGGCGACCTTTAACTTCCGTGCGAGCTTCTTGCCGATCGTCGATTTGCCGGCAGCCATAAAGCCGACGAGCGCGATATGTTGTTTCACACGCCCTCCTTCTGCGTTGCAAACAGGTCTGCTGCAGCGGCGTTCGCGCGCTGCAGATTGCTCAAGGTTTCGTCGATCGAGTCACCGCCGTACTTTTCGAGCACGGGAGCGACCAGCGCGAGCCGGACCATCGCTTCTCCGACGATGGCTGCCGCGGGAACGACGCAGACGTCGCTGCGCACGATCGACGCGGGCGCGTCGGTGCCTTCATGAAGATTGACCGACGGCAAGGCCTTCATGAGCGTCGGAATCGGTTTGACGGAGATGCGCAAGATCAGGGGCTGTCCGTTGCTCATGCCGCCCTCGATGCCGCCGGCGCGGTTGCTTCCACGCACGACCTCACCTTCGGAAAGGCCGAAGGTATCGTGCGCGCGCGAACCCGGTTTTGCTGCAACGTCCGCGCCCAAGCCGACCTCGACCGCTTTGACGGTTTGCATGCCCATCAAGGCGCCCGCCAGTATGCCGTCGAGGCGTTGATCGGGCTGTCGGTTGCTACCGATTCCTACCGGCATCCCGTCGACGCGAACGACGAACTGGCCGCCAAGGGTGTCTCCGGCCGCCTTTGCTGCATCGATGGCGCGAATCATGGCAGCCGCTGCATCTGCGTCGGGGCAGCGCACCTCGCTCGCTTCGACGTCGCTTTCGCGAAACGCGTCGAGTTCCGGCGCGACGACGTCACCGATGCGGGAGACGTAGCTGCGCGTCGTGATGCCGAGCGCTTGCAAAAATTGCGCGCAGATGGCGCCGAGACAGACGCGCATCGCCGTTTCACGCGCGCTCGCCCGTTCCAGCACGTTACGAAGGTCGCGATGGCCGTATTTGAGGGCGCCGGCATAGTCGGCGTGACCGGGGCGCGGATTCGTCAGTGGCTTGCCCGCACCGGCGATCGGATCCATCAGCGCGCGAACGTTTTCGAAATCCCGGTTGCGTACCATCACTGCGATGGGAGATCCCAGCGTTTCGCTTCCGCGGACACCCGCGAGAAATTCAACCTCGTCGCGTTCGATCTTCATGCGTCCGCCGCGGCCGTAGCCGCCTTGACGGCGCGCGAGCGTATCGTTGATGCGTTCGACGTCGAGTCTGAGCCGAGCTGGCAGGCCGTCGAGGATGCCGACGAGCGCAGGACCGTGCGATTCGCCCGCCGTGAGGTACCGGAACACCACCTACTGCTTGGCCGGGGCATAAGACGCCGCCTGCAGCGGGGTATGAACGCGGTGTTATGGCAAACGAACTTCAAGGACTACGCGTCGCGATTCTTACCGAAGATGCATTCGAACAAGCAGAGATGGTGGAACCGCGACGCGCGCTGGAAAACGCTGGGGCGACGGTGACGCTGGTATCGCCGCACATGCCGCAGGTACGCGGCTGGCATCACCATACGCCGGCCGACACCTTCAAGGTCGATCTTTCGCTGGACCAGGCCGACCCATCGAATTTCGATGCGTTGATGCTGCCCGGCGGAGCGATCAATGCCGACAGGTTGCGCATGGAACCACGGGCGGTTGCCTTCGTCAAAGCGATCTGCGAGGCGGGCAAACCGATCGCTGCGATCTGTCACGCGCCGTGGATATTGATCGACGCCGGATTCACCAAAGGCAAGACGCTGACGTCGTGGCCGTCACTACGACGTGACATCGAGAATTCGGGCGGCTCATGGGTCGATCGACCGGTCGTAGAGGAACGGCAACTGGTCACGAGCCGCAAACCCGACGATATTCCCAAGGATTTTAATCCGGCGATGATCCGGCTCTTTCAACACGCGCGGCAGGCGGCCGGCGCGCGCTAGCCTGGAAAAATAAAAACGAGCCGCCGAAAAACGGCGGCTCGTTAGGATCCCTTGCCTGCGACTAGCGCCGGCGCGAAGTTTTCTTGGCCGCGCTCTTTTTAGCGGGAGCCGCTTTACGAGCCGGAGCCTTTTTCGCAGCGCTCTTTTTCGCCGTCGCTTTCTTTGCCGTCGACTTCTTGGCCGTCGACTTTTTCGCGCCGCCGCCGCGCTTGGCCGTTCCAACGGCTTCCTTCAGCGTACGGCCGGCGATGAACTTGAGCACTTTCTTCGCTGGCACTTTGATCGGTTCGCCCGTCTTCGGGTTACGCGCGATGCGAGCCGCACGGTCGCGAACCTTGAACTGGCCGAACGGGGTCAACTGGACTTTGTCGCCCGATTTGAGCACGTCCATCCATTTCTCCAGCATCGCGTCGATGATTTCGACCATCTGACGGCGCGGAAGATCCAGTTCTTCGGCGAGCTCACGAGCTAACTCGTTCTTGGTCATACTGTCCTTTCGAGTGGGGCAGCTAATTGACCGGACGATTTTCTAGCAGTCGCGATTTTCCTTGTGGAATATAGCGCTTTTTCAACTTTATTGGGTGGCCGGCGTGATATTTTGGGCCGGCGCCCCCAACGTCGCCTTTTCGGTCGGCGAAGCCTGCATCGCCGATCGATCCGGAATGTGCCGACGGCGGGCGAGAATCGCGACGGCGCTTGCGGCACCGGCAGCCACGGCGAGCCATCCGAGCGCCGGATTCACGTTCTTGCGCATGCCGAGCGCCTCGTCCACGCTAAATCGCCCGTGATCCTCGACGGCCAACAGTAACGCGGCGACGCCATACATGGCGTTGAGTTCGAAGCCTTTGTTGCCGGCAAAATAGCCGTTTTTGAGGTGGACGCTGCCGGCGGCCACCGCCATGACGCCCGTGAGCATCATGGGACCGAGCGGGCCGCCGGTGCCCGTTGCAATGAGAACGCCTGATGCAATCTCCGAAATGGACGCCACGCGCGCCATCGTGCCGGGCGGTTCAAAACCCAAACCCGCGAACATCTGCGACGCACCCTCGATTCCCGGGCCGCCAAACCAGCCGAAGAGCTTTTGTGCGCCGTGTGCGGCGATGCTTGCGCCGACGACGCCGCGCGCAACCAGCAGGGCCGCATCGTGCATGAGATTGTCGTGCTTCATGGCGTTATCGTTCCCACGATGGCGGCGCCGAAGCGCTTAAAACGCGAGCGGGTGAAATCCGATGTAGCGCGAGAGGTCGATCTGCGGCTGGTCGGTTGCGAAGATGCGGACGTCTTCGATCTTCAACCCCGACCGAACGGCGGCTCGTAAGACGCGCGCGTTGCTGCCGGGAACGAGCGCCGTGCACCACGACGCCCGATACGCCTGCCGAAGCGAGGCCATCGCGTAGGCGAAGAATTGGACGGAATAGGACCCCGACGCGGACACCATCGGACCGATGCGTCCGTCGGGCCACGCATAGGCATACCCGACGAGTTCGTCATTGATCGCAAACGCCGTACCCGTTGCGAGTTGCGCGAATGCGACGTGATCGGTCGGGCGCGCGCTTCCGCGAACCTCGCGGTCGAGCGCGTCCAACTCGAATTTCATGTGGTCGGCTGCGATCGGAATGCTCGTAAAGCGATAATCTCCGGCGGCCATGGCTACCAGTTCTTCTTCGCTCGGAATCGGACCGGCGACGCGCAGGACGGGGACGTGAAGTCCCATTCCCCGGCGCAAGAAGAATGCGAGCGATGCGAGATCGTCGGCGTCGATCACTCCGCCGAGCGAGACCTCGCCGGACTCGGCGGTTGCCTGACGCAAGAGCTTCCATCCCAGGCCGGCACCGCGGAACGACGGCTCGACGTAGAGTTCGCTGACGTACCACTCGGTCTCGAGGGCGTGCGCGAAGGCGATACCGACGGGTTCGTCCACGTCGCGGGCGATCCAGCAACCGGCGGCCGCAGACTCGGCAAGGTTCGCGTAGAGTTGGCGGCTCGCGTCGTCGGAATACCGTTTCGCCGCCATGGCGCGGATGTCCGATGGTTTGGCCGAGACGATGTTCGGCTCGTTCACGCGCCGAGCACTCCCAACAACGCGCGCGCCGCGCGCCCGCGGTGACTCAATTGATTCTTCTGCGCTTCGGGAATTTCACCGAACGTCTTTGAGATCGGGGGATAGAAAAAGACCGGATCGTAGCCGAAACCATGCGTGCCGCGCGGCTCGGTTGAAATCTCACCGCGCACGTCGCCTTCGACGACGAGCTCGCGCCCGTCGGGAAAAATCAACGCCATCACGCAGACGAAGCGCGCACCCCGGCCGTCACGCGGTACCCCACGAATCTCGTTCATCATCGCTTCCAACCGTTGCGGCCACGGAGTGGTTTCTCCCGCATAATAGGCCGAAAGCACTCCCGGGCGACCATCGAGTGCGTCGAGTTCGATGCCGCTGTCGTCGGCGAGCACCGCCGCGTCGATGCCGGCGGCGAGCAACTGCGCGCGCAACGCGCGTGCTTTCAACAAGGCGTTTTCGACGTAGCTCGTGTCGCCCTCGACGGGATCGCGATACGCCGCATAGACGTCGAGTTCGAGCGGCGAACCCGCGAGCATCTCGCGAATTTCACCGAGTTTGCCGGCATTTTTCGTGGCGAGATACGTCTTCATTACGGATGCGCCGTCTCAATCGAGCCATCGGGATGGACGATCAGTGCGGTGAACACCGGGCTGTCATCGCTTGGCGCAGCGGTTTGCCCAATCGGAGCTGCGATGGCGTTGTACGTTCGATCCCCGAACGGGAAGCCACGCATATGATAGAAATACCCTGTTAAGATCATCGTCCGGTCCGGAAGAATGTACCACGACGACCAATCGCGGCTGCCGTCGGTGCTTAGGCGCACGTGAATGACGTCATCGCGGTGTGCTCGAAGCAGCGCAGCCGCCACGGGCCTTCCGCTTTGCTCGGCCATCTTTGGGAGAAAGACCTCATCTGCGCCTCCTCCGACGATGAAAATTTGTCCGTGCGGGTCCTGCGCAAGGGCCGTCATCAGCCACCCGACGCTCTTGACGAACGTGAGTTGGCGTGCGGCGAGATCGATCGCCCGCTTATAATCGGATTGCGTCGGGTGCGCCCCGTAAAGCTGAACGCTGATGCGCTCATCCCTCGCAGTTCCGGCTCGCGCGGACCAACTACCCGACACGAAAAAATCGGAAATTTTCAGGCCGGCATCCTTGCTCAACGCCATCAGCAAGGGGCCGTGTTCAGCGGCCTTCGCCGCTTCGACCGCGCGATGATCGCAGGCTGCATCCGCCCAATTGCCTGCTATCCATTCGCGATCCATCTCACCGAAATACCAGCGAACGTTATGAGGAACACCGCCGAGCAATCCGTCGATTGCCGGCATGAATTCCCAATTTAGGTTCTGGCCTCGTGTCCCGTCAGGAAAGGACACGTCGATCGGCAGCATGTGCGCGTTCACGGATTGGCTGGAAAAGGTGAACGAACCAGAGGACGTTGTTACGACGACATTGAGTCGCGGATAGGTGTCAAGTGCGCGCGTCGGCCGATCCAGCCCCGCGGAATACGCCGACTCGATCGCGGCGATATCGGTGTATTTCCGATCGAAGGCAAGCGCGGGCGCCGAATCGGCGGGGAGCCCTTCGATGCACGACGTTCGCCACGAGGGCATCTGGGAACGCATGTATGCGGCGGTGATGCCGATCTTTGCAAGCGGGACGACCGGACTGCCCATGTCGTCGACGGCAGCGGTGAAGGCAGCGATAGCTTCCGGAGCGACAACCGAACCGTTAGAGCGCACAAAGGCGCCGTCCGTTCGCTCGATGTGCGTTTTCAGGTGAACCGGTGTCCCAAGCCCGCCCCAGGACCACGAAATATCGATCGAATCAATCTTCGACGGATTCAAGCGGAGCACCGCGGCGAGCGCGAGCGATACTATCAAATCGTCCGTTCGCTAGTCTTCGAGTTTGAGAACGGCCATAAAGGCCTCTTGCGGCAACTCGACGCGTCCCACGCGCTTCATGCGTTCCTTGCCGGCCTTCTGCTTCTCGAGCAGCTTGCGCTTGCGGGAAATATCGCCGCCGTAGCACTTTGCCAGCACGTTTTTGCGCTGGGCGCTGACGGTCTCGCGCGCGACGATCTTGCCGCCGATCGCCGCCTGGATCGGCACCTCGAACATTTGACGCGGAATCAATTCTTTGAGTTTTTCGGTCAAGGCCCGTCCGCGCGATGCGGCCTTTTCCCGGGCGACGATGAACGAGAGCGCATCGACCGATTCGCCATTGAGCAGAATCTCGAGTTTCACCAAGTCGCCTTCGCGATAGCCGATCACCTCGTAATCGAGGGACGCATAGCCCTTGGTTCGCGATTTGAGCTGATCGAAGTAGTCGACGATCACTTCGATCAAGGGCATCTCGAACGTCAGGATCACGCGGCCGTCGTGAAGATATTCCATGTTGAGCAGCGTGCCTCGGCGAGTGATCGTTGCGTCCATGATCGTGCCGACGTAATCGGGCGGCGTGATGATCGTCGCCTTGACGAACGGCTCTTCGATCGTGTCGATCACGTTGGTGGCCGGCAGTTTCGAGGGATTGTCGATCATTTCGACGGTTCCGTCGGTCTTGGTCACGCGAAACACGACCGAGGGCGACGTGGCGATCAGATCGAGGGAAAAATCCCGTTCGAGCCGTTCTTGCACGATTTCCATGTGCAAGAGGCCCAAAAAGCCGCAGCGGAATCCGAAGCCGAGCGCGACGGACGTCTCGGGTTCGTACGAGAGCGCGGCGTCGTTGAGCTTCATCTTGTCGAGCGCGTCCCGCAGATCGTCGTACTCGGCCCCTTCGTTCGGATAGAGTCCGCAGAACACCATCGGCATCGCCTTGCGATAGCCCGCGAGCGGCACGTGCGCCGGATTGCTCGCCTCGGTCAACGTATCGCCGACGTCGATATCCCCGAGCGATTTGATGTTTGCGATGACGTAGCCGACCGAACCCATCTCGAGCTTCTTCGTCGGAAGCATTTGCGGCGAGAAGACGCCGACTTCGGTGCATTCGTAGACCTTCTGATGCGCCATCGACATAAAGCGGCTTCCGGCTTTGAGGGCACCGTCGGCGACGCGCACGTAGGAAACGACGCCGCGATACGGATCGAATTGCGCGTTAAAGACCAGGGCGCGCAGATGGTCGCGATGTCCCTTGGGCGGCGGAATTCGCGTGACGATCGCTTCGAGAATCTCTTCGACGCCGATGCCGTTTTTCGCACTTGCAAGGATGCATTCGCTCTTTTCGATGATGAGCAGCTCCTCGACTTCGGCCATCACGCGTTCCGGATCGGCGGCCGGAAGATCGATCTTGTTAATGACGGGAATGATCGTGAGGTCGTGCTCGACCGCAAGGTGGTAGTTCGCGAGCGTCTGGGCTTCGATGCCCTGCGCGGCGTCGATGATCAACAGCGCGCCTTCGCACGCGGCGAGCGAGCGCGAAACCTCGTACGAGAAATCGACGTGACCAGGCGTATCGATCAAATTGAGTTCGTAGGTCTGCCCGTCGCGCGCTTTATAGCGCAACGTGACCGGATGCATGCGAATGGTGATCCCGCGCTCGCGCTCCAAGTCCATGGCGTCGAGCGCTTGTTCTTCTAAATCGCGTGCTTCGACCGTTCGGGTCAGTTCGAGCAGCCGATCGGAAAGGGTCGTCTTGCCGTGATCGATGTGCGCGATGATGCAGAAGTTGCGAACGTTCGTCGCAACCTCCGTACGGTGCGGATTTTCAGACTTAGCGCTCATCGAGGGTTAGTAGCCGATGTAGCAGGCGGTGAACGCCGCGCGCTGCAGCAACGGCACGACGACCATTTGCAGCACGAGCAGCACGACCAGGAACGCCAGATCGAGACCGCCGAGCGGCGGAATGATGCGACGCACGGGCGCGAGCACCGGTTCCACGATCGCCGCGAGATACCGTACCCACGGGCCGCGAATATCGGGGATCCACGACACCACGGCGTAGATCAACAATACGAGCGAGTACAAGCGAGCGAGCAGAATTGCCAGCGAATCGAGCTGGCACAAAAGAGCATTCACGATCAGGCGCTATCTTCTACGGAAGCTTTGCGAGCACATTCGACGGCACGCCGTCGAGAAAAGGCGTCGGATCGACCGGCGATCCGTCGTACATCACCTGATAGTGCAGATGGGGGCCGGTGGAAAAGCCCGTCGAACCGACGCGCGCAATCACTTGACCCTTGTAGACGTGCTCGCCGACGTGAACGTCGACGCTCGAGAGATGGGCGTACCACGTGTGATACCCATTGCCGTGGTCGATGTCGACTTTGATGCCGTACCCGCCGTCGTACCCGGTGGCAACGACGGTGCCCGCTGCCGTTGCATGGACCGCGTCGCCGTAATCGGCACCCAGATCGACGCCTTCATGGAACTCGGTATCGGGATAGGTGCGATAGCAATAACATCCGATGACCTCGGCGCCGGGAACCGGATCGATCGACGGAATCGCCGCGATCATCTGCGCCCGCGCAAGATCGCGGATGTGACGAAGGTTCAGCATGTGGAGCGCTAGACGTTTAATGACGTCGGATTCCTGTTGCGTCTGTCGCCCGGCTTTGGAGAGGGCTTGGACGCGTACCGCGACGGCCGGAAGCGTGTGCGCCGGGAGTAAGGACGTCCGCGCGGGCCGGGCGCTGGCCTTCGGTGCCGGCGCGCCGATCAGCGCGCGAATCTCTTGGTTTTGCTTCTGGACGTGAAGCAGTTCCTTATGAAGGGCCGCCGTCTGCGAATCGATCGCGCGGAGTGCCGCCTGCTGCTTCTGCGTTTGCGCCTGCATCGAAGCGACTTGCGCGTGCGCGCGCAGGAGTTCGAAGCCGGCGAATCCGATCGATCCGACGATGGCCACCGCGAGCACGACCAGAGCCGTCACGATGTGGCGGCGCCGGAGCTCGAAGCGGTGAACCTTCTCGCCCTTTTGCGGGACGATCTTCACATAATAGCGATCGTTGATCATGCCTTCGTCGAACGCGCCAAGTCGATGGCGCGAAGTTCTTCTTCCGATGCGTTGACCGCAGGTTTGTAGCCTTGGACCGCTTTCCCGAACGTCCGTGTATCGGCCCGGGAGTAGATGCTGGAGATGACGACGCCGTCGCCTTCTCGGTTGAGCAGCGCGAGCGCGTATGAGAGCTCGGATCCGGTGTCGTCAAAGGCGTCGTAGCGAACGAATCCCACGCGGGAGACGTCCGTCCGAGCCAGCGCTTCGAGTTCGCTTACCCGTCCGGCCACCCTTCCGAGCGAGGCGTCCTGCTCCGCCAGACGGGCATCCAGGCGGTCGAGCCGTTCCGATGCCCCTGCGCCCCCGCCGATGAGCTGATCGTGCGTCTCGAGCAGAGCGCGGGCCTTGGCCAGCGCCGGTCGAATCACCACGCCGTGATAGATCGCAAGCGCAACGAGCGCCGCGACGAGAGCTGCGAGGGCAGCGTAAATGTCGGGTATCGGCATAGAATTGGTTCACCACGACGAGAGTCAGGGAGATCACGGCACCCGTAAGTGCTCGCTTACCGTTGCTACCTTCCGGTCCTGGCGGGGTTCACGAGGTTACGCCGCGTGAAGCCCAACCCCCGTCATGGCTCCGACATAATATCACAGGCTCTCAAGGGCACTACTACAGAGGAGGTCCACTGTTGCTTTTGTCGCCCATCCTTGCAATGACGCTCACTTCCACCACCTTCAAGAACGACACGACCGTGCCGAAGGCCATGGTTTGCCGACGGCTGGGCGGCGGCGATCGATCGCCGGAACTCAGTTGGAAAGCGGTGCCGAAGGGAACGAAAAGTTTGGCGCTGATCGCGCACGATCCCGACGCGCCGCGCCCGGGAGGCTTCTATCATTGGGTCGTGCCGAGCATTCCAGCCGGCGTGAAGCATTTCGCCGCCGCCGTGAACGGGTACGGCGAGTATTTAGGCATGTGTCCGCCGCCCGGCAAGGTGCATCACTATCATTTCACGCTGTATGCGCTCGACACGGTCATCGACAACAGCGCGCCGCTCTCGGGACCTGAGCTCCTGAAATTGATGCACGGGCACATCCTGCGGCAGGCAACGCTAACCGGCTTGTATGAAGTCAGGCAGTGAGATGGAAAACGTCCGCATCAAGGTCCGAGAAAACGGTCCCTACCTGGTCACGGGAGTGGTGACGCTCGTCGATGCGGACGGAACGCCCTATCAGGTCGAGCAGAACTTCGTTCTGTGCCGCTGCGGCGGTTCGCAGAGCAAACCGTTTTGCGACGGCAGTCATAAAACCAACGGATTCACTGCCGGCGAGCGTGCCGGCCAGCCCACGGAGTAACGACGATGCCATCCTACGTCCGAGCCGGATCGCTCCCCCACAAGCGCCACATTCAATTCCGCCGGCCCGACGGCGGCCTATACGCGGAGGAGCTCTTCTCCACCAAGGGGTTTGAGAACGTCTACTCGCTGCTCTACCATTTGCGTCCCCCCACGGCAACGCTTGAAGTTCGCGAGTGGCTTCGGCCCGTCGTCACGCTGATACCGAACGAACCGTTGCGCAATCGCCATTTCAAGATCGCCAACGTCGAAACGCACGGCGATGCGATCGATTCGCGGCGTCCGTTGCTCGGCAACAGCGACATCTTGGTGTCGATCGCACAGGCCGACGCCCCGATGACGTACTGGTACCGTAACACCGGCGGCGACGAACTGCTCTTCATTCACCACGGCGCGGGTACGATCGAAACGAACTTCGGCGAGCTGCCCTACCGCGCAAACGACTACATCATCATCCCGACCGGCACGACCTATCGCCTTCTGCCGTCGTCGCCGACGCGCATGTTGGTACACGAGTCTTCGGGAATGGTCAAGATTCCGCGGAAGTACCGCAACGAATACGGACAACTCGAAGAGCACGCGCCGTACTACGAGCGCGATTTTCGGGTTCCGGTCCTCAAGGCGCCGGTCGACGCGCAAGGCGAGTACGAAGTGCGGGTGAGCAACGCGGGGCGCAGCGCGACCTACGTCGTGCAGAATCACCCCTGCGACGTGATCGGGTGGGACGGATACTGCTATCCCTATGCCTTCAATCTTGAAGAGTTCGCGCCGATTACCGGCAAGCTGCATCAGCCGCCGCCCGCCCACGCGACATTCGAAGCGCCTGGTGCAGCGTTCTGCGCGTTCGTGCCGCGCCTCTTTGATTATCATCCGCTCGCGATTCCGGTTCCATACAACCATTCGAGCGTCGATTGCGATGAAGTTTTATACTACGTCAGCGGCAACTTCATGAGCCGGCGCGGCGTCGAGGAAGGTTCGATTACGCTGCACGCTGCGGGCGCGCCGCACGGGCCGCAGCCGGGCGCCGTCGAAGCGAGCCTCGGCAAGACCTCGACCGACGAAATCGCCGTTATGGTCGACACGTTCGCACCGCTCCAACTCGCGGAGACGGCGCTCGACGTAGAAGATCGCGAGTACTATCGCTCGTGGCTGGAATCGCCGTCCCTCTCGCGTTAGCGAACGGCTGTAGGATCGTCGCCGCCTCTATCGCGCGGCGACGATTCTGCCGCTCGCTTTGCCGAAGCCGACGCGAAAGTCTCCAGCTTCGCACCAGCCCCGTAGCGTCACTTCATCGCCATCCTCTAAGAACGCGCGCGTTTCACCATCGGGCAGTTGCAACGGTTTGCTGCCGTTCCACGTCATCTCGATGAAGCTGCCGAAATTTTCGGCGGTCTTTCCGCTGATCGTGCCCGATGCGTAGAGATCGCCCGGGCGAATCAACGTTCCGTTGACCGACGCATGCGCGAGTTGCTGTGCCATCGTCCAATACATCTCTTTGAAGTTTGTCTGCGAGACCGTCTTCGGCGCGAAACCGGCAGCGCGCATCTTCTCCGTCTGCAGCTCGACGGCAAGCCGGATGTCGTAGGCCCAGCGTTCCGCCGTCTGCAGATACGGCAGCGGCGCCGGGTCCTGCGATGGGGATGCGGTTCGAAACGGATCGAGCGCATCGAGCGTGACGATCCACGGGGAGATCGTCGTCGCAAACGACTTTCCCAGGAACGGTCCGAGCGGTTGATACTCCCACGCTTGAATGTCCCGTGCGCTCCAATCGTTCACGAGCACCAAGCCGAAGATGTGCTCGCGCGCGTCGCCGATTGGAATCGGCTCGCCCATGCGGTTGCCGCGCCCCGTAATAAAGCCGATCTCGAGTTCGATATCCAGACGCGTGCTCGGGCCAAAGACCGGAACGTCGGCATTGGGCGGTTTTCGCTGACCGCTCGGGCGCACGACCGGGGTGCCGTCCACCACGATCGTGCTCGAACGCCCGTGGTACCCAATCGGAATATGCCGCCAATTCGGTAAGAGCGGCTCGCTGTTGGGACGGAAGAGTTTGCCTAAATTTGTCGCGTGCTCGAGTGAGGAATAAAAATCGACGTAATCTCCGACGTAGACCGGCATCGTCATGCGCACGTCACGCTGCTCGGTAAAGAACTTCGTGTGGTCGAGGGCGCGAAGCCGCCCGTCCGACGAATCGTCGTCGCGCAGCAAGGCGGCTAAGCGAAGCCGCACCGCCTTCCACGTGGGACGGCCGAGCGCGAGAAACGCATTGAGCAGCGGCGCCTGTAACGCGCCGCGATCGCAGACGTCGTCGAACAAACCGGCGGCGGCGGCGGCATGCAGATCGAGAACCTTCGTGCCGATCGCAACGCCGAGCCGCGGCGGTCCGTCGCTCTTACGAAATGCGCCGTACGGCAGGTTGTAGATCGTGAAGTCGCTCCCGGCGGGAACGTCGATCCAAGAACGGACGTGCGGCATCTAGGCGTTCTGTTGCAGTAAGCCGAGCGCGATGAGGTCTTCGACGGGTTCGGAGAAGCTGCAGCTCCCGTACGAGATGAAGCGCGCGCGCCCCGCCGCTACCTCTGCAGGCGTCAGCGCGCGAAAAGCTGCGTCGTTCTCGGCTGCCAAAATTCGTTCCACCTCATCGATTCCGTCGTGTGCCCGTGCTGCAGCGGCGAGCACGTTCAAGAACCCGTGCATCGTGTATCCCGCCGCGCCGTTGTAATGACGCACGGGATGATGTAATCCTGCGGTCGCCTTGAACGGCACGGATTCTTCTGCTGAGAGTGCGATGAAACGCGCCAGCGTTTCGGGCGAGGGCGCGTCGCCGTCGACGCTTCCGCAGCGTACTTTGGCGCCAAGCCCATAGCGCGCGAGCGCCGCGATCGCTCCGGGAAGTTGTTCTGCGTACCGCGCGTCTCGCGGTATCTCGACGAACGCCGGAAGATCCCGCAAGCCGTACCGTTCCGCAATCATCGCCCATTGGCCGATTGACGCGTCATAGGATTCGCGTAACGAAAGCAGCGGCGGCAACGGCACCTCCAGAACGTCGATGCTGATGCGCGTTTCGCCGGAGCGCAGCGCGGCCAGCCGTTCGCCGATCGACGAAGCGTTCGCCATCCACGTTCGTGGATCGGTACCGGCGTCGACGATGACCGAGACCGGGATCGGCTGCGTCAGGACGGCCAGCAATTCGTCGATCCGAGAGGCGGGCACGATAAAGCGGCCGAGCATCGGCGCAAAGCGGCCGTCCCGCTCGTGCAGGTACTCTTCGACGGCAGGGTCCATCGCGAGCTTCGCGGGTGGAAAGAGCCCGGCGTAATCGATCAATCCCTCGAACATACCCCCGTTCTTCGACAGGGCCCCTCTTGACGCTTCGCCAAGGTGCCTGCATGAGCACGATGACGGAAGCGCGCAGCAACCCGCTGGCGCGAATCGATTGGGATTACGTAGAGTTCTACGTCGGCAACGCAAAGCAGGCGGCCCACTACTACATGTCCGCCTTCGGTTTCGATCAACTGGCGTATTGCGGCCCCGAAACGGGCGTCAAGAACCGCGTGAGCTACGTGCTCCAACAAAACAAGATGCGTTTCGTGCTCACCGCGAGCTTGATTCCCGACGACGAGATTTCGCGCCACGTGACGATGCACGGCGACGGCGTGAAAGACATCGCGATCCTGGTCGACGACGTCCGCGCCGCCTACGCACAGGCAATCGCCGGCGGTGCGAAATCGATCCTCGCGCCGACGGACCTGACCGATGGGACCGGCAAGATCGTGAAGGCGACGATCGCGACCTACGGCGACACGGTTCACTCGTTCATCCAACGCGACGGCTACAAGGGCATCTTCATGCCGGGCTTCGTCGAAGAACGCCGTTCGATTCCGGGCAGCAAGAAGCCGGGATTACAGTTCATCGATCATTGCGTCGGCAACGTGGGCTGGGGAGAGATGGACGGATGGGGCGACTTCTACGCGAAGGTTTTCGGATTCTCGCAACTGGTATCGTTCGACGACAAAGACATCTCGACCGAATACACGGCGTTGAAGTCGAAGGTGATGACCGATCCGCGCCACCAAGTGAAATTCCCGATCAACGAGCCGGCCGAAGGCAAGAAGAAATCGCAGATCGAGGAGTATCTCGATTTCTATCGCGGGGCGGGCGTCCAGCACATCGCCATCCGCACCGAGGATATCGTGCAGACGATCGATGCATTACGCTACAACGGCGTCGAGTTTCTCGACACGCCCGATAGCTATTACGATCTGCTGGAAGAGCGCGTCGGCAAGATCGATGAAGCGCTCGACGTACTGCGCGAGCGGCGTATCTTGGTCGATCGCGACGATCTCGGCTATATGCTGCAGATCTTTACCAAGCCGCTTCAGGACCGGCCGACCGTCTTTTTCGAGATCATCCAACGCAAGGGAAGTCTCTCATTCGGCAAGGGCAATTTCAAAGCGCTCTTCGTCTCGATCGAAAAGGAACAAGAGAAGCGCGGAACTCTCTAGTGGGTTAACGGACCGATCCGCATGTGTGAGCGTTTGCATAGAGGTACACCGCATGGGCGCGCCCGAAGTGCCGTGACCTATGATCGCCCTCACGCCGGTCGTGTCCGTCGACGCCGTTATGCTCGAGGCGCGCGCCGCCGCGCTTGCAAAACGGTCGATCAAGACCTCGGCCAAGCTCGAAGGCATCACGCTCGGGATCCGCTGCACCGATCTAACGACGCTCGAAGGGAAGGACTCCCAGGGGCGCGTGCGCTCCCTTTGCGCCAAAGCCATCACGCCGCGGCCCGGGTGGCCCGGCGTACCAAGCGTGGCCGCGGTCTGCGTGTATCCGAATCTCGTACCGGCCGCGCGCGCTGCCGTGGAAGGCACCGGCGTGAAAGTCGCCTCGGTCGCAACCGCATTTCCGAGCGGCCTTTCGAAACTCGAAATCAAACTCGCCGACACCGCCGATGCGATTGCGTCGGGAGCCGACGAGATCGACATGGTGATCGATCGCGGCGCATTTTTGGCCGGACACGAACGCGAGGTCTTCGACGAGATCGTCGCCGTTAGGAGCTTGTGCGCTTCGGCTGCGCGCGAGGTGCACCTGAAGGTAATCCTCGAGACGGGCGAACTCGGCAGCTACGACAACATTCGCCGCGCGAGCGATCTCGCGCTCGAGGCTGGAGCCGATTTCATTAAGACCTCGACCGGCAAGGTAGGCACGAATGCCACCTTCCCCACCGCGCTCGTGATGTGCGAAGCGCTCCGCGATTTCGCACGGCGCACCGGCGAGCGTCGCGGCCTGAAAGTCGCGGGCGGCGTCCGCACCACGAAGCAAGCGCTGACGTACCTCGTGATCGTAAAAGAAACCCTTGGCGACGCCTGGCTCGATCCCGGGAAGTTCCGCATCGGCGCCAGTTCGCTGCTCGACGATCTGCTGATGCAGCTCGAAAAAGAGCAAACGGGTCACTACGCCGGAAGCGATTACATACCGAAGGATTGACGAATGGCGATATTTGACTACGCGCCGGCGCCCGAGAGCGTCCGTCCTGCGATTCGGGAACGGTATGGCCTCTTCATCGACGGCAACTGGGTTGCGCCTTCGGGCGGCAGGTATTTCGAAACGGTAAATCCCGCCGACGAAACGCATCTTTCGCAGGTCGCCTACGCAAGCGCCGCCGACGTCGATCGCGCCGTTCGTGCCGCACGCAAGGGTTACGAAAAATACTGGCGGCGCATGAAACCCGCCGACCGTGCCAAGTACCTCTACCGCATCGCGCGCGCGGTCACGGAACGCGGCCGCGAACTTGCCGTGCTCGAGACGCTCGACGGCGGCAAGCCCATCAAAGAGTCGCGGGACTTCGACATCCCTACCGCGGCCGCGCACTTCTTCTATTACGCCGGCTGGGCGGATAAACTCGAGTGGGCGATGCGCGCCGGCCGCGTCCCCGATCCGATCGGCGTTTCCGGTCAAATCGTTCCGTGGAATTTCCCGCTGCTGATGGCCGCTTGGAAGATCGCACCGGCGCTCGCCTGCGGAAACACCGTCGTCCTAAAACCTGCGGAAACGACGCCGCTTACGGCGCTCGCGCTCGCGCAAATCGTACGCGAAGCCGATCTACCGCCTGGCGTCATCAACGTCCTCACCGGAGACGGTGCGACGGGAGCGGCGCTGGTGGAGCATGCGGGCGTGGACAAAATCGCCTTCACGGGATCGACCGAAGTCGGCAAAGCCATCGCGCGATCCCTCGCCGGCACGGATAAGCGCCTAACCTTGGAACTCGGAGGCAAGGCCGCGCACATCGTGTTCGCCGACGCCCCGATGGATCAAGCTATCGAAGGCGTCATCAACGGCATCTATTTCAATCAAGGACACGTCTGCTGCGCCGGATCGCGTCTGCTCGTCGAAGAGCGCGTGCACGACGAAGTGATCGTTCGGCTGACCGAACGGCTGCAAACGCTGCGACTGGGCGATCCACTCGACAAAAACACCGACATCGGCGCGATCAATTCGAAGGCGCAGCTTGAAAAGATCCACGAGCTCGTGCGCAGCGGCGTCGAAGCGGGGGCCACGCTCGTGCAGCAGCAGTGCGTGCTGCCCTCACGCGGCTTTTACTTCCCTGCATCGTTCTTCACGAACGTTCACCCGTCGCATCGCATCGCACGCGAAGAAATCTTCGGTCCGGTGCTTTCCGTTCTGACCTTCCGCACGCCCGATGAAGCGGTCGAAAAAGCCAACAACACTCCCTACGGGCTCTCCGCCGGCATCTGGACGGACAAGGGCAGCAAGAACATGTGGGTGGCGCAGCAACTGCGCGCAGGCGTCGTGTGGTGCAACACCTTCAATCAATTCGATCCAAGTTCGCCCTTCGGCGGCTATCGGGAGTCGGGCTTCGGACGCGAAGGCGGCGTCCACGGCCTCTACGAGTATCTTGCGAAGTAATACATGCTCGACGGCACGCTGATCTCCACACTCGATACGCTCCTCGCGCGTTCGCCACTCGCAATCGTTACTTGGGACCGTAATTTCCGCATCAGCTACTGGTCGGCGCGCGCGGAGCAGATGTTCGGCTACACGTCGGACGAAGTGCTCGGGAACGCGATCGGCGATTTTCCGTTCGTCGCCGCGGAAGACTTCGAAACGGTCGCTTCGCTCCAGCATCGGCTCGATGACATCGCCGAGGCGCGCGCGATCATCAACGTCAACCGGAACCGTCACAAGAACGGCCAACTGCTGACCTGTCGGTGGACGACCTTCGCCGTTCAGCAGAACAACGACCAATTCCACATCATTTCCTACGTCGAGGATGTCACGGAAACGCGCGAAGCGCAGGATGCGGTGGCCGAAAGCGAAGAGCGCTTCCGCTCCCTCTTCGAACACAACCCCGACGTCATCGCCATCTTCGACGCCGAAGGCCGCGTGCTGGATATCAGCAGGGCCGTCGAAAAGTTGGGACCTGCGCCGCGCGAGCACATCGTCGGCCTGCATTTTAGCGCATTCTTGGATCCGGCCGACGTCAGCCGGCACGCGCATTTCCTCGACCGCGCGATGCACGGCGAGACGCTGCACTATACTGCCGGCCTGCACACGCTGCAGGGTCGCCCGCTCGAAGTTGCCATCACCACGGTGCCGGTCTATCGAGGCGGCCGCGTCGACGCGGCGTTTTCGATCATTCGCGACGAGACCGGCGCACGCGAAGCGCAACGCGAAATCAACCGCAAAGAACGCGCGCTCGCCGATAGTGAGGCGCGGCTGCGTTCGCTCTTCGAATACAATCCCGACGGCGTCATCGCGCTCAACGTCGACGGCGTCGTGGTGGACGTCAACGACGCAGCCCTGGCGCTAGGCCCCTTCCCCCGGGATTTGGTCGTCGGCGCGCACTTTCAACAGTTCGTCGTGCGAGAGAACCTTGCCGACGTCGAAGCGGGCTTTATTCGCGCGCTTCGCGGCCATCCCAGCACGATGGCGCTGCGCTCGATCCACTCCGACGGCTCGCTCTACGAGCTCCAAGCCACCTTCATCCCGCAATTTGCTTCGGGGGAAGTCGTGGGTGCCTACGTCGTCGCTCAAGACGTCAGCGAGCGACGCCGTGCCGAACGCCACGCGCAAACGCAGAGCGAGCGCATGCGCAACCTGTATTTCATCGCGGCGAGCGCCGATTATCCCGACGTCCGCATGCGAGCTTCGCTCGAGCTGGGTTGCCGCACGCTCTCGCTCGCGGCCGGGGCCGTGGTCGATATGACCGGCGATCGGCCGCACATCGACGCCGCTCATCGCGACGCGTCGCGCGCGCACGTCGAAGACGGCGTTCTGCTGAAACTCGCGGCGCAGGTGGCCGCTTTGCCGGGAACTCCGATTCCCGTCACCTTCGAAGACGGTGTCGCGATTCGCCTTGACATAAGCGGCGAACCGTACGGCGCGCTCGTGTTTGCCGGAGCAGGCGGGAAGCGCTGCGAGGTCGATGCGACCGACGCCGACTTGCTGGGCTTGATCGCCACGCTGATCGGCGGCGCGATCGAACGCGGCCGCCAGCGCGCGCGTTTACGCGCGATGGCCTATTACGACGCGCTGACCGGATTGCCGAATCGGGCCTTCCTCACCGAGAAGCTCCGCGACGCGATCGAGGTCGCACAATCGCGTTTGGGCCGCGTGGCCGTGCTCTTCCTGGATCTGGATCGCTTCAAAGACGTCAACGATACGCTCGGTCACGCGCGCGGAGACCGCTTGTTGCAGGCGGCCGCAGAGCGCCTGCAAGAGCATGCGGGCGCGATCGCTACGATCGCGCGCACGGGCGGCGATGAATTCGTCGTCCTGCTTACGGAGGCGCCGGATGCGGACGCGGTGCGACACGTTGCCGAAGAATTGATTGCTTCGATGAGCGAGCCGTTCGCGCTCGACGAATACGAACAGTTCATCTCGACGAGCATCGGCATTGCGATTTATCCCGAAGACGGCCGCGACGATCAAACCCTCATCAAGAACGCCGATATTGCGATGTATCGTGCGAAAGAACGCGGACGCAACGGCTACTACTTCTACAATCCCACACTCGAAGCCCCGATTCACATGCGACTCTCCCAGGAAAAACTGTTGCGGCGCGCGCTGGAATGCAACGAGTTCGTCGTCTATTATCAGCCGCAACTCGATCTGCGTACCGGTGAGATATCCAGCATCGAAGCCCTCGTGCGCTGGAATCACCCGAAGAGCGGCCTGATCGAACCGTCGCACTTCATTCCAAGCGCGGAGTTTTCGGGATTGATCGTGCCCCTGGGTGATTGGGTCTTACAGACGGCCGCCAATCAGGTTCGCGCGTGGCAGGAGACGATCGGGCCCGTGCGCCTTGCGGTCAATCTCTCCGCGCGTCAATTTCATGCCCGCGATCTTCGCAGACGCGTGCTGTCCGCGATCGAAAGCGCCGGCCTCGATCCCGCGCTGTTGGAAGTGGAGATCACCGAAACGGTAGCGATGTCCGACGCGGCGCAAACGGTCGGAATCGTGCGCGACCTCAAGGCAGCCGGAATCCGAACGGCGGTCGACGACTTCGGTACCGGCTATTCGTCGCTCGCTTACTTGAGGCGTTTTACGCTCGACGTGCTAAAGATCGACGGATCCTTCGTCGTCGGTGTCGGCCACGAAGCCTTCGACGAAACGATCGTAAAGACGGTGATCGGCATGGCTCACGGTCTCGGCCTCGAAGTCGTCGCGGAGGGTGTTGAGACGCGGACGCAACTCGAGTTTCTTCGCGAGAACGGCTGCGACGTGATCCAGGGATACGTGTTAGCCCCACCGATGCCCGCCGAAGCGTGCGAAGCCTTTATGCTCGAGCGACGGGAAGCGCGCGCCGCTTTGGGCTAAAAGGCAAGGAGGTTTGCCGATGCCCAATGCCACGATCGACGTGGATCGCGAATATCTTCTCGACTGGTATCAGCGCAATCGCGAACGATCGGCCGTGCTCTTCGCGCTCGTCGACGAATCCGCGATGCGGTCGCGCCCCATCCCCCTGAGGCATCCGTTCATCTTTTACGAAGGGCATTTGCCCGTTTTCAATCATCTCGTGCTGAACGTTCGCGCGCTCGGAGAAGCACCGATCGACGTCACGCTGGAAAAACTCTTCGAACGCGGCATCGATCCCGCGTCGATCGAAGCCGCGCGCGAGCACGAGCGGGCCAACTGGCCGTCTCGCGAACGACTGGACGTCCTGCTGCGCGAATGCGACGAGCGCGTCATGCATGCCCTGCGCGACGCCCGCTTGGTCGATGAGAAGGTTCCAAGCCTCGCACGCGGCCAAGCCGCATTCACGATCCTCGAGCACGAAGCGATGCACCACGAGACCCTGGCGTACATCATTCACGAACTCGATTACGCGAACAAAGGACGCATCGCCCAAACGCATTACGACGCCCCGCTGCAACCGAACGAAATGGTGGCCGTCGATGCCGGTACCGCGACGCTCGGCGCAAATCGCGATCGCAGTGCTTTCGGCTGGGATAACGAGTTCGACGAGCACGAGGTGTTCGTGCCGGCATTCGGCATGCAGCGCTATCCCGTCACGAACGGCGATTGGCTGCACTTCGTGAACGACGGCGGACCGGTGCCGCCGTTCTGGTGCGAGCGCGACGGCGATTTCTTGCTGCGTGGGATCTTCGAAGAACTACCGCTTCCATTGTCGTGGCCGGTATGGGTGAGCCGCGCACACGCGCGCGCATACGCCGCGTGGTGTGGGAAGCGCTTGCCGAGCGAAGCCGAGTTTCATCGCGCCGCATTCGGAACGCCTAACGGCGTCGAGCGCCCGTATCCCTGGGGAGCCGACGCACCGCACCCGATGTTCGGGAACTTCGATTTCGAACGCTTCGATCCCGAACCCGTCGACGCACACCCCGGCGGCGCGAGCGCCTGGGAGATTTACGACCTCATCGGCAACGGCTGGGAATGGACCGCGACGCCGTTTGCGCCGTTTCCGGGCTTTGAAGCGATGGCATCGTACCCGCAGTACTCCGCAGACTTCTTCGATGGCCGCCACTACGTGCTCAAGGGCGCCTCCCCGGTAACGGGACGCGAGTTGATCAGGCGCTCCTTCCGCAACTGGTTCTACGACGATTATCGCTATGCGTTCGCGAAATTCCGGCTCGTAGAATAGCTCCCGAAGGCGCCCACGCGTGTGGATGGAACAGTTACCGACATGACGACGATGACCTCAAATCCGGCCGAAACGGCGAAAAAGGTTCCGGTGACGGTTGCCTACGGCGACGGCATCGGCCCGGAAATTATGGATGCAACGCTGCGCATTATCGAAGCGGCGGGCGCCCAACTCGATCTCGAGCGCATCGAGATCGGCGAAGCGGTGTACAACAAGGGGCTGCAAAGCGGGATCGAACCGAGCGCGTGGGACTCGCTGCGCCGCACTAAGGTGTTCCTAAAAGCACCGATCACGACGCCGCAGGGCGGCGGCTTCAAGAGCCTCAACGTGACGGTACGCAAGACGCTCGGCATGTACGCGAACGTGCGCCCGTGCGCGTCGCTCTATCCCTTCGTTGCGACCAAGCACCCGAATATGGATCTGGTCATCGTCCGGGAGAACGAGGAAGACGTTTACGGTGGCATCGAGTACCGCCAGACCAATCAGGTCGCCGAAGCACTAAAATTAACTTCGCGCCCCGGAAGCAAACGCATCATTCGCTACGCGTTCGAATACGCGCGCGCGAACAAGCGTAAGAAAGTCACCTGCTTCACCAAAGACAACATCATGAAGATCACCGATGGACTCTTCCATCGGACGTTCGAAGAGATTGCGCTCGAGTACCCCGAACTCGAACACGAGCACTGGATCGTCGACATCGGCGCGGCGAAAATGGCCGACACTCCGGAAGTCTTCGACGTGATCGTCATGCCGAATCTCTACGGCGACGTGCTCTCCGACGTGGCCGCGCAAATCACCGGCTCGGTCGGTCTCGCCGGTTCGGCGAATATCGGCGACCACTGCTCGATGTTCGAAGCCATTCACGGCTCGGCGCCGCGGCGCGCGGGGCAGAATATGGCCAATCCGTCCGGTTTGCTGCACGGTGCGATTCTGATGCTCGTTCACATCGGCCAAGGCAAGGCCGCGGAATCGACGCACAACGCGTGGCTGAAGACGATCGAAGACGGCGTCCACACCTACGATATCTATAAAGAAGGCGTGTCGAAACAAAAGGTTGGCACGCGCGAATTCGCGGATGCGGTGATCGCGCGCATCGGGCAGCGCCCGCAGCAACTCAAGCCGGTCGAATATCTCGACGAGATCAAGATGAGCTTGATGATGCGCCCGGCGGGCAAACCGCCGATGAAGGTGCGCGTCGGCATCGACATCTTCATCGACCGGCGCGACGGAAACCCCGATCAAATTGCCGAGATGATGCAGCGGTTCGGGGTCGAGGGCACAAAGCTTACGGTCATTAGCAACCGCGGTACGAAAGTGTGGCCGAACGGCAACCCGGACACCTATTGGAGCGACCATTGGCAGTGCCGTTTCGAAGGCGACGGTGAGGGCATCTTCACGCAAGAGCACGCAATCGCTTTACTGCAAGCCGCGGCTCGCGCCGGCTTCGACGTGATAAAGACCGAGGGTCTCTACACCTTCAACGGCGAGCGAGGCTTTTCGCTCGCACAAGGGCAGTAACGGCCGCCGGCGGCTTCGGTGCTACACGATACGTTCGTGCGTGCCGATGCCGTCGGTCTTCCCGGTGATCGCTTTGCGCGCAAATCCCGCGAGTAGCGAGAGCGCGTTTTGCGCGACGTCCCAGAATTCTGCGCGATCGATCTCGACGCAGAGCAATCTGAGATCGGCGTCATCCAAGCCTTTGGGAAACCAGGCCGAAAGCCGTGGATCCCAGAGCTTCTCCATCTGCTCGCGATCGTCGCTTAGACTCGCCGAGCCGGAAATCGAAATAAAAACCGAGCGTCGCGGGTCGACGTAGCTCACGTTCACGCGACAGTTCTCTTCGGATTCATACGCGGCGCTTGCCGTCGCGCTCGTGAAGAACCATACGGTGCCGTCTTCTTGCACTTCTTGCACCGTCATCGGGCGGCTGTGCAGGCTGCCGTCTGCTCCCACGGATGTCAGCATGGCGATTTCGACGCCCTCGATCATTCCGTTGAGCCGTCCAACATGATCCTGGTTCATGTCAGCCTTATACCCAGGCCGAGGACCGTTAGACTGCTACGTCAGCCCAACGGCCGCAATGGCGGCAACTTCAGAGATGACGATCGCCCAGCCGTACACGTCTCCCGTGAGACCGCCGTCGAGACGGCGCGACGCCCACCAGCCCGCCAGTTGCGCCGATGCGACGCACGCGAGCAGCGCCGCCCAGCTCACGCCCGCGATCGGCGCACAGACGATCTCCGCAAGCAACCACAGCGCGGCGAATCGTAGCAGAGGATATTGCTCCGTGCGCGTGCGTGCGTGCGGATACTGCCCGGCGAGAGCAACGGCGTTCGTTCGCGACGTGGCACCGACGAGCGCAAGTACGGCGGGCAGATGATCGGGACGAACGTGCGCGAGCGCCGCAATCCAGAACACCGTCAGCACCGCCATGCCGGCTACTGCAAACGAACCGTGATGCGGATCGTGCAGCACGTCCAATCGACGGCGGGGCGGCAAGCTGGCGAAAAGTGCATCGCAGCAGTCCAAAAAGCCGTCGATGTGAATTCCGCCGCTCAGCACGACGAGCAGCGCGAACGCGACGGCCGGCGGCCACACCGGCGAATGCGTGTAGAGCCACGCGCCCCAGGCCGCGGATCCGGCGAGGGCACCCACGATCGCTCCGACGAGCGGAAGCCACGCGATCGACGCCGCGGCCGGCGCCGTATCGTACGAGCGCACCGGAAGAATCGAGAAGTACGAAAACGCCGCGAGAAGCGAACGCAGCGCCTTCACGCGTGCGAGGGTTCGTTCGCCGTTGCGACGCCGGCTTCCGCAAACGTTTTCATCTCGCGCACCATGCGCGCCGCGGCTTCACAGATCGGCATCGCGAGCGCGGCGCCGCTGGCCTCTCCCAAGCGCATGTGCAGATCGAGCAGCGGAACCAGACCCAGATGGCGCAGTGCCACGGTGTGGCCGGATTCGCGCGAACGATGCGCCGCGATGCAGTAGCCGATACTTTCGTTGGAAAGCGCTTGCGCCAAAAGCGCCGCGGCCGACACGATAAATCCGTCGAGGAGTATGGGAATGCGTGCGGACGCGGCGGCCAAAATTGTTCCGGCGAGCCCGACGATTTCGAAGCCGCCGACCGCCGCGGCGATCTTCTTCGCCTCCATCCCTTCCAGCGCCGCCGATGCATCGGAAACGACGCGCAGCTTGCGCTTGAAGGTGTCGTCATCGATGCCGGTGCCGCGTCCGACGACGTCTTCGGGCTGCGCGCCGGTAAAGGCGCAAATCATGGCAGCCGCACTCGTGGTATTGCCGATGCCCATCTCGCCGAGTCCGATAATCTGCGGATCGACCCGCTCGCGCAGAAACTCGAACGCGCGGATGCCGGCATCGAGCGCGGCGTGGAACTGCACCTCCGTCATTGCCGCCTCGCGCGCGAAGTTGCGCGTTCGCCGCGCAACATTGACGTCGATCAGGCGGTCGTGCGCCGGCAACGGCTGTCCGACGCCGAAATCGGCCACGAACACTTCGGCTCGTGCGACCCGCGCGAACGCACTAATCGCCGCGAAACCGCCCAGAAACGCCCCAACCATCTGCGGCGTCACCTCGCCCGGATAGGCGCTCACGCCCTCGTCGACGATCCCGTGATCGCCGGCACCGACGAGAATCGCACGACGTTCATAGACGGGCGGCAAGCCGCCGTGGATGGCGGCAAGGCGTTCGGCGAGATCCTCGATCTGACCGAGGCTGCCGACGGGTTTGGTGAGCTGATCGATACGTTCGCGGGCCGCAACGGCCGCGTCGCGATCAAGGGGCGGAATCGAGATGGCTGACATCGTTCAGGGTGATTATCCGTGCATCGTCGCCATTCATGGCGATCCGCGTTACCGAGGCCTGAGAAAACGAGAGGCTGAGCCCATCCTTCGGACGGTCGCGGACCGCTTCACCCAGCACTTCCATTACCCCGTGGAGGGCGCCCGCGTGCGTCACGACGAGGACGTGTTCGAAGCTCGTGCGCCGCAAATCGTCGAGAAACGCCTTCACGCGCGCGCAGACTTGCGCGAACGTTTCACCCCCTTCGGGCTGATAGTGCTTTGCTGCGGTGCCGCCTCTATCCCGAAATTGCGGCCACCGCTCGGTGATTTCTTGCCACGTGAGGCCCTCCCACGCACCGAAATCGAATTCACGAATGCGCGGATCGGCGCGCACCTCGATGCCGTGCGGCCGCGCGATAATCTGCGCCGTCTCGAGCGTCCGCCGCAGATCGCTTGCATACGCGGCATCGAAAGGGTCGTCGCGTAACGCGAGCGCGAGGGCCTGCGCCTGCGCCCGGCCCTCGTCGGAAAGTTCGATGTCGCTACGCCCTTGGTAGCGGCGCGTCGCGTTCCATTCCGTCGTCCCGTGACGGACGAAGACGATTTCTATCTGTCTCGCCCCTTGCCGTTGCTGCTGCCGTCGGCGATCTTCTCGATCAGATCCAGCATGTCGTTTGCGTGTTCTTCTTCATTCCCGAGGATCTCTTCGATCAGGCGGCGCGACGTCACGTCTTTGTTGCCGAGAAACCGGATGATCTCGGTGTAGGATTCGATGGCGATTCGTTCCGCCACCAAATTTTCTTTGATCATCGAAATTAGATCGTCGCCTTCGACGTACTCCGAATGCGAGCGCGCGGTCAGCGTGGCGGGATTCAGATCGGGTTCACCACCCAACTGGGTGATGCGCTCGGCGATCCGATCCGCATGTCCTTGTTCTTCGTTCGCATGCTGCAAGAATTCCGCCGCGACCGCATCTTTATTCAGCCCTTTCGCAGCGAAGAAATGGCGCTTGTAGCGCAGCACGCACACGATCTCGGTCGCAAGCGCCGCGTTGAGTACGTCGACGACCTTCTTCGGATCGAGCTCGTAACTCTCCGTAACGGCACCGCGCTCCATGTTCTGACGCGCCCGGCGCCGCAGTTCTTTCACATCGGTCAAAAACGTCCCGGTAGCCATGGGTTTTCCTCCTCAGAGTGCTTGCTCCGACGGATCGGACCGCAGCGCGCCGAGATGCGCGTCAACGCACTCTTCGATCACGTGCCAACGACCTTTCTCGACGGAGAAACGCGCGTAGCCGCCGTTGACGACTCGCGGCTCCCATAACCGCGAGAGTGGACGGTCGGTGGCATCGAGCAAAGCGACGCGCACGAGCACGTCGTGCGTCACCACCGCGAGATCGCGTTCCCCGCTAACCGATTCGGCAAACGCCCGCCAGCGGGCGAGAACCTCGGCCAAAGACTCGCCTCCTGCAAAGCGCACGCGTTCGGGATGCGTGCGCCATTGCTTCATCATCGCGGGTTCGTCGCGCGCGATCTCGTCGCGCAAGCGGCCTTCCCACGTCCCGTGCGCGATCTCGATCAAGCGGTCGTCGGTGTGCACGGCGACGCCGATGCGCTCGGACAAGGGATGCGCCGTTTCCCGGCACCGCACGAGCGGGCTCGATACGATGCGCTCGATCGGCCGTCCCGCGAGCGCAATCCCGACCGCGAGCGCTTGCGCGTGCCCGAGTTCCGTAAGCTTCGACTCGCGCCGACCTTGGTAGCGGCCTTCACGATTCCAATCGGTTTCTCCGTGGCGTACCACGTAAACATTCACAGGCGCAGCACGCGTACGCTTGCAATCCCGCTGCTTCCGGCGATCGCATCGACGCTCTTTCGGTCGACGTCGCGGTCGACTTCCAGCACCATCATCGCTTCGCCGCCGCGCGCGTTACGCGCAACTTGCATCGTGGAGATATTTACCTCGGCCGCGCCGAGAATCGTTCCGATGCGGCCGACCATGCCGGGGACGTCGCGATGACGCGTCAGCAACAGCACGCCCGCGGGCACCGCGTCGAGTTCGAAACCGTCGATGTCGATGATGCGGGCTCCGTGCGGCAAGACCGTTCCGCCGACGCGGTGATCGCCGGCGGCAAGGGTCAAGGTCGCGCGAAACGGTCCGGATCCGCGTTCGCGCAACACGTTGACGCGTAAACCCATGTCGCGAGCGACGGCCGCTGCATTCACGGTGGTCACGCGACGGTCGGTCAGGAAGGGCAGCGCGCCCGCGAGCAATGCGGCGACGAAGGGCTCTGCGTCGAGCGTTTCGATTTCACCGCCCAGCACGAGGGCGCATTCGTCTCTGAGCGCGTGATCGAAAAGTTGCGGCGCGAGCGCTCCAAGGCGAAATGCCAGGTCGATGAAACCGCCCGCACGTTCGGCATCGGCGCCGGAGAGACGCGGCGCATTGACGGCACCTTGCGCTGGCCGGCCGCCGAGTACGTGCACGACGTCGCTCGCCAATTCGAGCGCGATGCGTTCGAGCGCTTCATACGTCGAACCGCCCAGATGCGGCGTTGCGACGACGCGCGGATGAGCCATCAAGGCTCGAGACGCGGAACCCTCCGGCGGCGGCTCCTCCGGAAAGACGTCGATCGCCACCGCACGCAGGCGACCGGCGTGTACCGTCTCGAGCAGGGCCGCTGCATCGACGACACCTCCGCGCGCACAATTGATTAGCACCGCGTCGTCTCGCATGAGCGCGAGCGCGCGCGCGTCGATCATCGCACGCGTTTGCGGCGTAAGCGGCACGTGCAGCGTAACGACGTCCGACGTCCCAAGCAGATCGTCGAAATCGACGAGTTCGATCCCGAGCGCAACGGAACGTGAGGGAGGAACGAACGGATCGTAAGCGCGCACCGTCATTCCAAAGGCACGTGCGCGCGACGCGACGTTACTGCCGATGCGCCCCAAGCCGACGATCCCGAGCCGTTTACCGAAAAGCTCGTAGCCGACGAAGGGCTTTCTATCCCACGCACCGCCGTGCACGGACGCGTGCGCTTGGGGCACGTTTCGAAGCGCGGCAAGAAGCAACGCAAAGGTGTGCTCGGTTGCGGCCAGCGTGTTCGCGCTCGGCGTATTGACGACCACGATGCCCGCTTGCGTCGCAGCCTCGACGTCGATGGCATCGACACCTACGCCGGCGCGAGCTACGACCTCCAACCGGGGCGCGAAGGCGAGCAATTCCCGGTCGACGCGCGTTTCGGATCGCACGATCAGCCCGCGCGCTTCTTTGAGCGCTTGGTGGAGCGCGTCGCGCGGCAGGCCGACGGTGGAAACGACTTCCGCGCCGGCGTCGCGTAGAACCGTAAGACCGCGCTCGTCGAAAGGTTCGGCGACGACGACGCGCCCGAGGTGGGATTCCAGCATGGGCGACGGTTCGCCCGAGGGCCGTTCGCCTCATGCGTCGTACGGGTGATTATGTCGAAAAACGGCGACGTCCGGCTCTCCGTCCGCAAGATGTACAAACTCTACATCAACGGGGCGTTCGTGCGCTCGGAATCCGGCCGCAGCGATCCCTTATGGGACGGCAAGGAGTTTGGTGCGAACATCGCACGCGCATCGCGCAAGGATGCTCGCGACGCGGTCGTCGCGGCTCGTGCCGCGCAGCAGAAATGGTGGAACACCGCCCCGGCGACGCGCGGCTTGATCCTCTATCGCCTTGCAGAGATGATGGAAGCTCGCCGAACCGAATTGACCGAACGCGTGCGCGAAGGTTTGAATCTTTCGCAACGCGAGGCCGAACGCGAAGTTACGGCCTCGATCGACCGCGCCGTGTGGTACGCGGGATGGTGCGATAAATACAACGCGTTGCTCTCCTCGCGCAATCCAGTCGGCGGCCCGCATTTCAATTTTTCGACCGCCGAGCCGATGGGCGTGGTCGCCGTGCTGGCACCCGATCGCCCGTCGCTCCTCGGATTGGTTTCGGTCGTCTTGCCGCCGCTCGTCGCGGGGAACTCCGTCGTTGCGCTCGCATCGGAAGCCGATCCGCGCACCAGCATCGTCTTTGCCGAAGCGCTCGCGACCTGCGACCTTCCGGCCGGGGTGGCGAACGTGTTGACCGGTTTTCGCGCCGAGATTGCGCCGGTACTCGCAAAACACATGGACGTCAATGCACTAGTCTTTGACGCAGGCGATGCGGCGCTTTCGGAAACGATCGAACGCGAAGCAGCGGAAAACGTCAAACGCGTGCGCCACGTGCGTTCCCGCAGCCGCGAAGAATGGTTCGCACCCGATGCACAGAGCTTGGACGACGTCGCAGCATACTGCGAAATAAAAACGATCTGGCATCCCGCCGGCGTCTAGCGATGACGCCCGACGACATAATCGTTTGGTGCCGCCGCCTGTGGGATCGGCGCTTGGTCATGGGAACGTCGGGAAACGTCAGCGTGCGTTTGCACGACGGCGGCTTGCTGGTGACGCCCTCCGGCCGCGGCCTCGGGTATCTGGAGCCGCGTGACATCGTTCGTCTGGACGCAAACGGAACGCGCTGCGATCCGGCACAACGGCCCACCAGCGAACTTCCGCTGCACCTAGCGGCGTATCGCGTGCGCCCGGACATCACGTGCGTCGTACACACGCATCCGACGATGTCCGTGGTATGGTCGAAGAGCGGCAGCGTCTTCCCGCGCGATACGATCGGAGCGAGTGAATCGCTGGGCAAGTGTGCGTGGACGCCCTACCGCAAAAACGGAACGACGGAATTGGCGGATCTCTGCGCGCTGGAATTTGAGCGCGGCGCCGACGTGGTCATCATGGAGCGACACGGCCTCACTGCGGTGGGCCACTCGCTCGAGGAGGCCTTCATGCAAACGGAGCTGGCCGACGAGGCCGCCCGCATCGCCTACTTTTCGGAGCAAGGGAACGCGTTTTTGCCGCAGAAGGGCGACCAGCTGTGAGCTATCGTACGCCGATGCACCAGCGCCTTGCCAACGCGCTCAGCTATAACGAGTTTCGGATCTTCTATCAGCCGGTCATCGATCTTCCGACCGGCAACATAGTCGGCGTCGAAGCGCTATGCCGCTGGCCGCAGCGCGACTCCACGTTCGCCGCGCCCGAAACCTTCATCACGCAAGCCGAAACCAGCGGTTTCATCGTGCAGCTCGGCGATTGGGTGCTCAAGAATGCGCTCGAGCAGGTACGCAAATGGCAGAAGGCCTTCTCGCGCGACATCAATCTCGCGGTCAACCTGTCCGCACGGCAGTTTCTCCACTACAATCTCATGAAATCGATCGAGGAAGCGATCGCCAAAGCGAATTTTTCGCCGAAGTTGCTCGAATTCGAAATCACCGAAAGCGTTGCGATGCACAATGCCGAGGATTCGATCGGCATCATGCGGCAAGTCAAGAGCCGCGGGATGTCGCTCGCGCTCGACGACTTCGGCACGGGATACTCGTCCCTCGCCTATTTGAAGCGATTTCCGATCGACAAGCTCAAGATCGACAAGACCTTCGTGCGGGATATTCCCGACGATGCGAACGATCTGGCCATCGTCAACGCCATTATTGCGATGGCGCACGCCCTCGGCCTCGCGGTGCAGGCAGAGGGGGTCGAGACCGTGGCCCAGGCCGAGTTCTTGCGCGAGTGCGGGTGCGAATACGCCCAGGGCTACCTTTTCGGACGGCCGCTGCCGGCAGACGAATTCGAGCTGATGCTTGCCTCCCAAACTCCTGCCATACTCGCCCCCAACTAAACAAACTCTTTACATCCGCGCCGTTGCCGCTCTACCGGCCATGCAGGCTTGGCACCCTGGCGGCACAAAAGGGTGTCCTCGTTCCATTTTCCATCTTGCTACGGAGTGTCTTTATATGATGGTGCATAAGCGCGCGTTAGCGGCCGTGGCGGCCCTGTTTTTGGTGGCCGGATGTTCGGGCGGGGGCTCGGCCCCGTCAACCCTGACCCCGGCAGCCCATCCGGGGGGCTCCGCCCCGAGCGCTCCGACGAACGCGCAGGCCCATTTCCGCCTCGGCACGCAGGCTGACAAGGCGCAGCAGCGCCCTTCGCTGAGCGGCTTCTCCCGGGCCCCCGGCGCGCCGGCCAAGAGCGTGCAACCGATGGACGGACGACATGGCGGCAACGGCGTTCACTACAAATTCGTCACGTCGCTCGCGATGGACGGGAACGGAAATTTCACCGAGTGGACGCCGCAGTGCGATCCCTCGATCTGGGATGCGCCTTGGTATTTCGCCGAAGGCAACTCCTCGCTGCCGATCGCTTCGAGCACCACGCTTGCGATCTGCACGAGCAACGACGAACACGACGACGCGCTGCATCCGATGAACTCGATCCAGCACACGCCGACGCCGACGCCTTCGCCCACGCCGACCGCGACGCCGACGCCGACCCCGGTGCCGACGGCCACGCCGCAAGCGACGAACCTCTACATCGTGAAGTTGGACATCGGCTGGTGGGACTTCAGCGTCACCCCGGTTTCAGGGCCTGCGTACGTCGAAGGTAGCAACTGGGTCTTCCCGGGCTCCGGCAACGATGCGTTCCAAGACGATCACCTCTACGTCTTCTTCGTCGCGAAAGCGGTGACCGACGACGGTGGCCATCACGGTCACGATCACTAGTTTGTAGGACTGAACCAAACGGTTCGCAAAACGAACGGGGCCCCGCAGCGATGCGGGGCCTCGCAATTTGGGGAGAGGTGGTCGAGCGGTTGAAGGCACTCGCTTGGAAAGCGAGCAGACGTGACAAGCGTCTCGAGGGTTCGAATCCCTCCCTCTCCGCCAGTCGCTCGTGGGGGTGCCGTTCGTGAGAGTCCCCATTCTCGATCGCTATATCGTCAAATCCATGTTTCCATGGTTCGGGTTTGCCGTCGGCGCATTCTACCTGTTTTGGGCCTTCAACATCTTCTTCATCGCCGCAGACTATCTGGTGAACGGGCACGCGCCGGTACTCTTGGTGCTGCGCTTCGTGCTCTATCGCATTCCGCAAGCCACACCGATGGCGTTTCCGTTTGCGTGCTTGTTCGCGGCGTTGCTGTCGATGGGGACCCTGATGGGCAACAACGAGGTCACCGCGATGCGCGCTTCGGGCATTTCGGTGTGGCGCATCACCCTCGGTCCGTTGCTCTTCGGCGTCGTCGCGTTCGCCATCTGTTACGTCTTCAACGAACGCATCGTACCCCAACTCGTGGACCTTTCGACGCGCAGCTTCTACCAGATCATCTATCACACCGATAGCTTGCCGACCGAGCAACAGTTTTTCCGCAAAGACACGGCGACCGAAACGGTCTATTACGTGACGCAGGTACTCGCCGATAACACGACGCTGCAAGGCGTGCAGATCTTCCGCGCCGCGAAAATCATGCCGTGGACGACGACCTATCAAGCGCAGACCGCAACGCTCGAAGCACACGCGATGGTGCTGCATGCGCCCGTCGAAACGCGTTACGATTCGAACGGCTCGGTTATTTCCCAAAAGAAATTGAAGAGCGTCACCATCCGGCTGCCGGGCGGCGAGAGCGCCAAAGAGTTCTTGAGCAGCGTGAATTCGGATTCGTGGACGATGTCGAGCGCGCGTTTGCAGCAGCAGATTCAAGCGTTGCAGTCTCAAGGGATCGGCGGAACGGCGCTGGGCGTGTTGCGGGTGAATCTTGCGGATAAGCTCGCGTGGCCGTTCGCATGCATCGTCGGCGTATTGCTGGCGGTTCCACTCGCCGTGCGGTTCGGTAACCGCGGGCGTTCCCTCGGTGCCGCGATGGCGGTCCTAGCGTTCTTCGGATATTATCTAATGGTGACCGCGGCGTCGGCCTTCGGGCGCACCGGGTTCATGGATGCATACGTGGCCGCGTGGATGCCGAACGTCGTTATGACCGTCGCCGGCGTCGTGATGCTGTGGCTCGAGGATCCGCTCTTGGCCTTACCGGCCCGTCGCGTCGCGCTCCGCCAGCCGCCACGACCCATTCACCAGTAGCCAGCGGTCGAACGTCACTTCGCTCTTTCCGTGGACGCCGACGTAATAGGCCTTCACGGTCATCTCTTTCCCGTGCACCTGGACGCGCTGAACGAGGACGGTCAGCGGATCGTATTCATATGCCGACAGTTTGATTTTCGCGCGATCGCGAAAGTGCGGGGCGAGAAGCTGCTGCTCACCGCCGTCTTCTGCATGCGTGATGGCATTCGCAAGCCGCACGTAACGCTGCGATACCGTCATTTGCAGGTGCGGCGAAACCATGAGAACCGGATACGCGAGGCGCTAGGCGAGCACCTGTGCTCGCTGCCAAAGCACGGTCGCGAGCCCGACCGTCGCGATGATAATCACGGCGAGTAGCTCGACGACCGTGGGCGGCGTCAGCCATGACAGGTGTTGGACGAGCAGCGAATGTGGGGAGTTTGTCGGCAGATCAGAATAGGCCACGAGCGAAAACGGATTCGCGACAATGATCGTTCGTAAGAATGCCGAGAAGCTGTTCGCTCCGTCTGCGAGGAAATCCCAAAAGAGAAACAGCGGAAGGACGGCGATACCGACGTACGGCACGCGTCGGACGATCATGCCGGCCATGGCGCTCCACCCATATACCGCAAAAGCAAAACCAAGCCACATGATCGTGCGGACGGGATCGAGACTCCACGTGATATCGAGCGTGGCGTGATGGAACGGCGCGAGAACCGCAAACGACGCGACAAAGGCGGCGATGAGGCCGAAGAACGAGACGATCATCCCGGCAAGATCGACCGCAACGATTTCCATTGCCGAGCGCCATCGCGGAACCGGCATGACCCACAGCACGCGGGATGCTTCACGCGCGCCGCTCCCAAGTCCGGCGCCGTAGGCCGCGCCGAAAAACGCGGTGAGCCAGCCTGCCATCGGCAATAGTTCGGTTAAGGGGCCGCTGGTGCCGTCGCGGCCGAACGAGATCGTCGCATAGAGCATCCACAGAAACAGCAGTGCGAAAAACGAGCCGACGTAGATGCCGACGGCCTTGCGCATCACGAGAAACTGACGGTAGATCATGCGGTGTACTCCTTCGATGCACCGATCGCGGAAAAGAAGATTTGTTCCAAGTTCATGTTTCGCTCTGCCACCGTGACGGGCGACAGCGCGCGCAATGCGGCTTCCACTTCCGGCGCGTCGCCGTTTGCGTAGACGCGCACGAGCGTGCCGTCGACTTCGATCGGCGAGGTAAAGCGTTCGCGGACCGGCGCAAGATCGGGCAGCGTTTGGAAGTACGCTTCGACAAGCCGGCGCCGAGAACGCAAATCGTCGACATCCGCTTCGAGCACGAGCCGGCCTTTGTCGATCACGCCGATGCGCTCGGCGGCTTGCTCCACCTGTCCGATGTGGTGCGACGAAAAGACGATCGTGGTTCCGTCGGCTGCAGCCGAGACGACCGCATCGAGCAATCGCCGCTGTAAGACGGGGTCGAGACCGGAGGCGGGTTCGTCCAGGATCATCAGATCCGGCCGCTGCGCGAAAGCGAGCGCGAGTGCGACCGCTTGCCGCTGACCTTTGGAACGCTTGCGGAGCGCGCGCGCGGGGTCGATTTCGAAACGATCCATCAACGCGTGCATGAACGCGACGTCGAAGCGCGAGAACGCGCGGCGGCGAAATTCCATGTGCTGCAGCGGCGTCATCCACGTATCGAGCGCATTGATCTCGGGCACGTAGGCGACGCGGTCGAACACGCGCGGCGAGAGCGGCTCGCCGAAGAACTGCACGTCGCCGGAGGTCTTGTGCGTCAAGCCGAGCATAGACGCGATCGCGGTCGTCTTACCCGCGCCGTTACGCCCGAGTAATCCGAAGACCGTGCCCTTCTCGATGCGCAACGACAGATCGTCGAGCGCGAGATGCGAGCCATATCGCTTCGTGAGGTGAGAAATCTGTAGCGGTATCACGCTTCCTCGCTCTTTCCATTGCTTCGGTACCATTCGTGGAGCGCCTCAACGAAGAGGCGTTGCACGTCGTGCTCGGCGACGCCGAGCGAACGTGCTTCGCGGATCGCCGCGTCCACCGAGCTGCGAACGACGTCGCGGGCCCCGGTCTTGGCGACGCCGATGCTGGCATCGTTGCGGACGAAAGCGCCGCGACCGGGATAGGACTGCACGATCTCGAGGTGTTCGAGCTCGCGTAGAGCTCGGGAGACGGTCGCCGGATTGACGACCAGCTCGCTCGAGAGCTGCTTCACCGTCGGGAGCTGCTCGCCGGGCTGTAGGACGCCGATGGCCACCGCTCGGCGGACCTGATCGACGATCTGCAGATAGACGGGCATCCCGCTGCCGGGGTCAATATGAACTAGGAGTGGCATATCGCATCATTAATGTACTACCTGATTAGTACATTAGTGGCAAGCGACTGCCCTGTCAAGGCCCCGCGCGAGTTAGATCGGGCTTTCGTCCAGTGGTTCGCTGTGCGCGAGCCAGTAGTCGAAAGAGGCTTGCGCCTGGGCCTCGAGCATCGCGTCGCCGGTGACGATTTCGCGGTCCAACTGCCGGTTGAGCGTCGAGCGCGTGCCGTAGTTGCAATCCATGACGAGATCGGCGCCGATGAGTGCTTCCAGCAGGGGCGGTTCGAAGCGAACCTCGGGCGGCAGCGTGCTAATCACGATCTCCGGCGGATTGTCGTAGGGCCACGGTTTGGCTTCGTAGCGTTTGCAAGCGGCCTCAACCTTTTCCGCGTCGCGTCCCCACAGGTACAGATACGCGTCGTTCTCTTCGAACTGCGCGAGGATGGCCCGCGCCGTCGCTCCATAGCCGAGCACGCCGATCCGCCGCAGCGAAATCGATTCATCGAGTAACGTCTCGAGCGCGGTGCGCGCGCCGATGCCGTCGGTGTTGTGTCCGACGATCTCGCGTCCGAAGAGAATCGTGTTGACCGCTTGGGCACGCTCCGCTTCATCGGTCAGACGATCGCATGCGTGTATTGCTTCTTCTTTCAGCGGATACGTGACGTTACAGCCGGTATAGCCGTCCATTCGCATGCGGCGCACGACGCTAATGGCGTTCGATTTCGGAACACGAATCGCCACGTAGCTGCCGTCGATCTCCGCTTCGCGCAGCAGCCGGCGATGAATCTCCGGACTGCGGCTGTGGTCGACCGGATCGCCGATAACCGCGAGTCTCATCCGGCCGGCCGCTGCGGAAGCATCAATTTTTCGAAGAACCGGAAGATCTTCGTAATCGGAAAATCTTTGGTTTCGATCGGCTCGGTGAGAATCGTATAGAGTCCGCAGAGCTTGCCGGAGAGCACGTCGGTGAAGAGCTGATCGCCCACGACCGCAATTTGGCCCCGCGGCAGTTGCAGCATGTCGATCGCGCGCATGACGCCGAACGGCAGCGGTTTGAGCGCGTTGGGAATGCAAGGAATGCGCAGCTGCTCGGCAATGCTCGTCACGCGCGCGGTAAAGTTGTTCGAGACCATGACCATGCGAAAACCGCGGTCGTGCGCGCGTTCCACCCAGGCCAGATGATCTTCGCAAAGCTCGGTCTGGCGAAAGCCCATCAGGGTGTTGTCCAGGTCCACGATGAGGCCGCGGAACCCCAATTTCTCGAGGTGTTCGTGGGGAAGGTCGGCAAGGCGCGTGACGAACCGGTCGGGACCGAACATGCGGACCTCGTTCCCAAGCTTATCCCCGGTATCCTCGGAACGCTCCACAGGCCGCTCGCAAGCCATACGGACCATCCGCAGGCCGTCCTCCGGTATCTGGGGTCATCCACATCCTGACCACAAGGAGTCGATGAGAGCAACCCCAATATCTTGTGCTAATCGTCGGTCTGTGACACAATAGGTATCCCACCCGCTACTTTCACCTGGATGCTGCACGCGAACAGGTGTTCGGTTTGTATTCCCTGAAGGAGCAGCCTGTATGAAGTTTCGCCGCCTCTATTCCGCGCCCGGCGACCCCTACGCCGGCCTGACCTTCGAGCCCCGCACCTCGCGCATCGTGAATCCCGACGGTTCGGTGATTTTCGAAGCCAAAGACGTGATGGTTCCCGAGGGCTGGAGCCAGGTCGCGGTCGACGTGCTGGCCCAGAAGTACTGTCGCAAGGCCGGCGTGCCGACCTCGACCGTGCGTGTTCAGGAAGCGGACGTGCCGGAGTGGCTTTGGCGCTCGGAAGCTGCGGGTGACGCGAGCTTCGAGGCCGAGCGCGATTCGCGCCAGGTCTTCAACCGGCTGGCGGGCTGCTGGACCTATTGGGGCTGGAAGTACGGCTACTTCGACAGCGAGGAAGACGCGCTCGTCTATCACGACGAGATGGCAGCGATGCTCGCGCGCCAAATCGGCGCCCCGAACTCGCCGCAATGGTTCAACACCGGTTTGCACTGGGCGTACGGCATTTCGGGTCCCGCGCAGGGCCACTATTTCGTGGATCCGCGCACGAACGAGGTCGTAAAATCGGCGAACGCCTTCGAGCACCCGCAAGTTTCGGCGTGCTTCATCCTTTCCGTTGAAGACGATCTCGTCAACGAAGGCGGCATCTTTGACGGCATCGTGCGCGAAGCACGTATCTTCAAAGGCGGCTCCGGATCCGGCGCAAACTTTTCTAAGTTGCGTGGTTCCGGTGAGAAGCTAACGGGCGGCGGTACCTCGAGCGGCTTGATGTCGTTCCTCAAAGTGTTCGATCGCGCCGCAGGTGCGATTAAATCGGGCGGCACGACGCGTCGCGCCGCGAAGATGGTCGTGCTCAACGCCGATCACCCCGACATCGAAGAATTCGTCACGTGGAAGGTCCGCGAAGAGCGCAAAGTCGCCGACCTCGTCATCGGTTCGCGCATCCTGCAAGAGCAGCTCAACAACATTCTTGCCGCTGCGCACGACTCGCGCGTGCCCGAAGCGGCGCGCTTGGATATCTCGCTCAATCCGCATCTGCGCGATGCGGTGCGCAAAGCGCTTTCCGTCGGCGTACCCTCGGGTGCGACGCAACAAGCGTTGGATTACGCGCGTCAAGGCTATTCCGCGCTACAGATCGAGCAGTTCGACACCGGCTGGGATTCCGAAGCGTACTCGACCGTTTCCGGGCAGAATTCGAACAACTCCGTTCGCCTGGCGAACAGCTTCTTCACGGCACTCGATCGCAACGACGATTGGGAACTCACGGCGCGCACGACCGGCAAAGTCGTCAAAAAAATCAAAGCCGCGGACCTATGGGAGCAAATCGGTCTCGCCGCATGGCAGTGCGCCGATCCAGGCCTGCAATTCGACGACACGATCCAAGAGTGGCACACGTGTTCCAACGACGATCGCATCAACGCGACGAACCCGTGCAGCGAATATGTCTTCATCGACGATACCGCTTGCTTTGCGCCCGAGACGCGCATTAGCACGCCGGACGGGCTTCGTACGGTTTACGAACTATTCGAAATGCAGCAGCGCGGAGAAAAGGTCGTCATCACGACCGATATCCACGCCGAACACGATGACCGCCGGCTGACGGCCCATCGTCCGGCGTATGTAACTGAGGTCGGCCAAAAGCTGGTCCTGAAAATGACGCTCAAAGATGGTCGCGAAATCCGCGCGACGGGCGATCATAAATTCTTGCTCGATACCGGCGAGTGGAAGCGCATGGATCAGTTGGTTCCTGGCGTTGACCGCGTGCAAATTCGAGAAAGCGGGAATCATGTCGCCTATACCTCCGATGCGGGCGACGTGAAGCGTTGGCAGATGCTGGGTTGGCTCACAGGCGACGGCGTTTTCAATAAAGACACGGTAGCACTCGTCTTTGGCCAGCACGAAAAAGAGACCGCCTATGAGATGACTGCTCGGTTGAACGAACTCAAGGTCGCAGCTAACGCGGTTGTCGGGGGCACAGCGGTAGACGTTCGTCAGAACTCGGTCTCGGTTCAGAAGCGAAACGGCGTCATGCAGACCACGTCGTCAAATACCGCCTTGGTTTCGCATCTACAAAACCGGTACGGCTTCAAGCAAGGCACGGCGCTCAGTAAAGACGTTCCGGAAGCAATTCATCATGTCCCGAACGATCTGAAAGTGGCCTATCTGCAAGGACTGTTCTCGGCAGACGGATGCATTCGCAACGACAATCGCGCGAGCGAAAGCGAAGTGATGCTGGCGTCGTCATCACCGAACCTCCTGCGCTCCGTCCAGCTTCTTCTTTCCGATCTCGGCATGACTGGCCGCATTACTTGGACGCATCCCGAAGGGCGCAAGAATCCGCAAGGGCAACTGCATCTTTATAATCAGCAAGCACGCAAGTTCTTGTCCATTGTCGGGTTTCCGTGCTCTGCCGAAAAAGACGAGAAGACCCGCAAGATTCTCTCGATGCCGTTCAATGCGGCGAAGAAGAACCCGCGCACACCGAAGATCGCTTCTATCGTGCCGGATGGCGTGGAAACGGTTTACGACATCACAGAACCGGTCACGCATTCCGTCATAGCCGAAGGTATGATTGCACACAACTGCAATCTGGCGTCGCTGAACCTGGTGCGTTTCGAGTCACCCCAAGGTGGATTCGATGCGCAGCGGTTTGCTGAAGCCGCGCGTATTTGGACGACGACGCTCGAAATCTCGGTGACGATGGGCCAGATGCCGTCGAAGGCGATCGCCGAAAAGAATCACGGCTATCGCACGCTTGGGCTCGGTTATGCCAATCTCGGCACGCTGCTGATGCGCATGGGCCTTCCCTACGACTCGGAAGAGGGCTACGGCTGGTGCGCCGCGATCAACGCGCTGATGACCGGTGCCGCGTATCGCACGTCGGCCGAGATGGCGCAACAGCAGGGGCCGTTCGCGCGTTTTGAAGCGAACCGCGAACCGATGCTGCGCGTCATTCGCAACCATCGCAACGCCGCCTACGATGGCACCTTAGGCGAATACGAAGGCTTGAGCGTAAAACCCGTGACGTATGCACCGACGCTCTTCACGCAAGAGACGTGGGCGCTGGCTCGCCGCATGTGGGACGACGCGCTCTCGATCGGCGAAGTTGCGGGCTTCCGCAACGCGCAAACAGTCGTGATCGCTCCGACGGGCACGATCGGCCTAGTGATGGACTGCGACACGACGGGCATCGAACCGGACTTCGCGCTCGTGAAGTTCAAGAAGTTGGCCGGCGGCGGCTATTTCAAGATCGTCAATCAGTCGGTCGATGCAGCGTTGCATCGCCTGGGGTATTCGCAAGACCAAATCGATGCAATTGAGGTGTACGCGAAGGGTACAGGTACGCTGATCGAGTCGCCGCACATCAACCGTGCGACGTTGAAGGCGAAGGGCTTCGACGACGAGGCACTTGCGCGCGTGGAGGCTGCGCTGCCGGGAGCGTTTGAGCTGCCCTTCGTCTTCAATAAATTCGTGCTGGGCGAAGAGTTCTGCAGAGAACAGCTCGGCCTGAGCGACGAGCAACTCAACGATTGGAACTTCTCGTTGCTGCGTGATGGCCTCGGCTTTACCACGCAACAGATCGAGGAGGCGTCGGCGCACATTTGCGGCCGAATGACCGTCGAGGGCGCGCCGTACCTCAAAGACGAGCATTTGGCGGTCTTCGACTGCGCGACGCCGTGCGGTAAGTACGGTACGCGCTACATCCGCCCGCTCGCGCACGTCGATATGATGGCGGCCGCGCAGCCGTTCGTCAGCGGAGCGATTTCGAAGACGATCAATCTTCCGCAAACGGCGTCGATCGCCGACGTCAAGGAAGCCTATCGCTATAGCTGGGAGCGCATGATCAAAGCGGTGGCGCTCTATCGCGACGGATCGAAGCTCTCGCAGCCGCTCGCCGCAAGCTACGATCTGGGCGGCGACGTCGAAGCCGAGGAAGAGACGCAAGCGCCCTTCCAGCAGCCGCTGCAGATCGCCGAGAAGATCGTCTACCGCTATATCGCCAAGCGCCGGCGCATGCCGGAACGCCGCAGCGGTTACACGCAAAAGGCGATCATCGGCGGCCACAAAGTCTACCTTCGTACGGGCGAATACGACAACGGGCAGCTCGGTGAGATCTTCATCGACATGCACAAGGAAGGCGCCGCGTTCCGTTCGCTGATGAACAACTTCGCGATCGCCGTCAGTCTCGGGTTGCAGCACGGCGTGCCGCTGGAAGAGTACGTGGAGGCATTTACCTTCACGCGCTTCGAACCCAACGGCCCCGTCGTCGGCCATCAAAACATCAAGATGGCGACATCGTTGCTCGACTATATCTTCCGCGAGCTCGCGGTGAGCTATCTGGGGCGTTACGATCTCGCGCACGTGCAGCCGTCGATGGAGATGGATGCGATGGGCGTCGAGGCAAACGACGAAGATTTCGTCGCCGAGGAGAGCGGTCCGACCAACGTACGTCCGGTTGGGGTGGCGGAGCAGTTCCATCCCGTCTCGACGCACCTGCGGCCTGGCTCAGACCCGCAGGGCAGCGCCGCGACGGTCGCTCCGCCACCACGTACGTCCGCCGGCAGCGTTTCCACATCTTCGCCCAGTGTGCAAACGGCGACGGCAACGATGTCCAAAACCGAAGCGGTGAACGCAGCGAAAGCCAAAGGCTACACCGGTAACGCTTGCGGCGAATGCGGACAGCTCACGATGGTCCGCAACGGCGCATGTGAGAAGTGCGACAACTGCGGCTCGACGTCAGGATGTAGCTGAGTAGCTAAAGCTAAAGCGCTAACGCAATAGCGAGACAAAAAGAAAAGGCCGGCGGGCAATCCCGCCGGCCTTTTTTTTGCTACGCTACATAATATATGACGCAGGCGGAACGACACCGAACACCAAGAATGGTTAAATGGATGTCGCCTGACACCAGCGCCGCCTTCACATTCGAAAATGTCGTCGATCTGGCAGACTGGGTAATACAGCGCCTGTTCAAGGACATTGATAGCCAGGATCTAGCGATCTCGCTCAAGGCCAGCGACGAAGCCACAAAGATGCGTATTTACAAGAAGCTCTCAAAGCGCGCAGTGAAAGATAGCGCCCTTCCGGATCCGTGCGCGAATATAGACAACGGATCACGACCATTCTACCGCGTTAAAGCCCTGTAGTTTTTCGTTCCGGTTGGATGGCGTAGAACCCGTAGGCGGGCCAATGCGCCGGAAGTTGAATGGGCTTGAGTGAATACCCCGTACGCTTTCAAAAGACGGACAGATCGACCGCGTCCGGCATGAAAAGAAACGCGCTCGTGTCCCGATCTATGTGAGCCGGTACCTCTCGCGGATCGTGTCCCAGCGCGTGGTGTATGAGCCGCGGCTCGGCGAAGTGGGCGATCAGTCGGTGATCACCGCTGACAGCCTCGTGGCCTGATTGTCGCTGATCGCGTTGAGTCCTTCGAGTTGCATATAT
>DAIDHQ010000007.1 GCA_027459645.1 Vulcanimicrobiota bacterium | reverse complement strand
CGAGGGCGGAGTCTCTGAGATAAAGCCTGAGTTTCGGCAGCAATTGCAGCTCTATGCCATCTTGTATTTTGAGACAGTCGGGATATGGCCAATCCGTTTAGAGCTTGTGCCGCTCGTTGGGGATAGCGCTGAAGTTGCCTTCACACCCTCAGAATGCCGGGCGCTTCTAGATGAGGCAGAGGATGCTGTTCGTGATATAGATACGACGTTAGCCAAGTTTTCTGAAAGACCAGACGCCGCGGAGCAGCAACTTGCGAGGCCCTCCCCAAAGGCCTGTAAATTTTGCCCGTATCGACCCGCATGTTCAACGTACTTGTCCTTCGACCGAAAAACGGGCGCCGAGAGCGATTGGCCGACGGATGCTTGGGGAACAGTGGCATCTGTAACAAGGCTAGGTAACGGAAACCTCGCGATTGGAATTCGTTCGGGGGATGGCGATATTTTATATATGCGAGACGTCGATGAGAAGCTGTGCCGACCTCCGATGAACGGTGACGACTTTATAGATCGTAAGATCGGCGTATTTGGCGCACGGCTCGGAAGGTCGCCAGAGGCGATAGAAGCTGGCCCGTATACTGCGGTCTTTCTTTCGAATTGACTTTGATCGACCGCGTCGGCCCCGTCATTTTCTATTCGCCCCTACCGAATGAGCCGTGTAATGTGCGCCGTTCCGTAAATGATAACGTCTTCCGGCGTAGGCTCAAGTCCAATTTTTTCAACCCCCTCCGTTATCGTTGCTGTCCACGCCTCGGGGAAATCGCGAGTTGTTGACGCCGGTTGAAAATTGGTCGTCCTGAAGCTTCCTTTTTCAACATCGCGAACTTGTGTTCGCGCTAGATCACGTGGGCCAATTTTTAACCGGCGGTGTCAGTGACGGCGTAAGATTCCCCGTTTTGGGCGGTGTAATTTTCCCCACCCAAGTCCGCCGATTGGCGGGTTATCTCAGCTCCCCTCCCTTCCGGTCGCCGTCGTCGAGGAATCCCACGCGGCGTTTTTCCTTGAGGCGGTAGCTCGGCCCGTTGATCGCAAACGTTGTTGCATGGTGCAGCAAGCGATCGAGGATTGCGCCGGCGAGCGTGTCATCGCCGATGAGCTCGCCCCATTCACTGAAACGCTTGTTGCTCGTCAGAACGATGGAACCGCGCTCGTACCGCTCGCACACGAGCCGGAAGAAGTTCCGTGCGGCCTCGTGATCGAGCGGCTCGTAGCCGATCTCGTCGATAATGAGCAATTTTGCGCGATTGGCCGTGAGCCGTTTGAAATGCAACCCCGAGCTGGAGCGGAGTTTTGCGAAGAGCTCTCGTGCGGTCGTGAAATGCACCATCTCACCGGCGGTGATCGCGGCGTGTCCGAGACTCGTGCTCAGATGCGTTTTGCCGCAGCCGGGTGGCCCGAGAAAGATCACGTTCTGCCCGTTACTCAAGAAGCGCAGCGTGTGCAGATCGCGCACCTTGCCTTCGTCAAGCGAAGGCTGGAAGCCGAAATCGAACTGGTCGATGGTCTTAATACCCGGCAGACCAGCGAGTTTTAGGCGCATCGTGATGCTGCGTTCACGCCGTGCACTGAGTTCCGCGCCAAGGAGCTGGTCTAACAACTCCACGACCGAAAGTTCATTGTTGCCGACGCGGTCGAGCAATGCGTCGACATTTTCAAGCGCTCGGGGCATGTTGAGCTGTTCGAACGCATCGCGCATGCGTTCGTAGATGAGCTGACTCATCGGCTCACCTCGTCATAGACCGAGAGCGGGCGATGTTCGACGACGAGCGTTTCCAGTGCGCGTTGGAGCGATGGTGCCAGTGTGCCGATTCGCAACGTCTGGCCTTTTCCGGCAGCGGTAGGATGTTCGCACAATAGCGTGTCGGCGGCGTAGATGCGCACGCGCTCCCCGTCGTCGCAAATCACGACCGTGCGGCCGCGGTTCCCAGGCGGAACCTGATAGCGGCTTGCACGATATTCGACGAACCCTTCGGCGTTCACGCGGCGCGTCTCGCGCACGCCGACGATCGTCAATCCCGAGCGCAACGGCGTGAGCAGCGGGCCCTCACGTGCGAAGCGCTCGTCAACGACCTCGCCATGCGTGCGATGCACGCGACCGTTGGCTTCGACGACCCAGTCGTCAAGTTGGCGTTGCGCATCGGCAAGACCACTCGTGAACGCGCGCCCCGGGAGAAACGACGTCTGGAGGAACCCGATCGCGCGCTCCACCTTGCCTTTGGTCTTCGGGCTATATGGCCGCGCGCATTTGACCGTAAAGCCGTAGAGCGCCGAGAAATCGGCAAACTCCGGCTGCAGAATAGGGCGGAAGTGCTCGTCGCGGCCGATCGTCACCGTTCGCATGTTGTCGTACAGTACGTCAAGGGGCACGCCTCCGAAGAAGCGGAACGCCGCGACGTGCAACCGCTGCAGCGTCAACTCGTCCATGCTCGTCGCGAATGCGGCGAACATTTTACCCGAGTACCCCAATACCATCACGAAGACGTGCAGCGGCAGCGCCACCCCGCCATCGAGAACGCGACCCAGCGTGCTCCAGTCGCACTGCGCTTGCTTCGCCGGCGGCGTTGCGAAGCGGATTTCCTCGGAGACCGGATCTTTCGCCGGTCGCAGGCCGCGAGCGAAGTCGCGCACGGTTGGGTAGGGCACGTCGAGGCCGCGGCGTTTGAGATCGCGCGCGAGCTGGGCCGCCGGCACGCCGGCCGCGAGACGCTCGCGCATCCAGTCAGCGTGCTCCTCCAGCCGCGAGCGCCGTCGCCGTAGCGTGACGGTGGGCTCGGCGGCGGCATCCCGGAGCTTCCGCGCCGTCTTCCGGTCGATGCCCAGGTTCGCCGCAACCCGCGTCAGCGGCACGCCTTGTGCATCTTGGATCTTTACTTGCATCCATAATCCCCTTACGATTGGAATGGCCCTCCTCTCGGCTTGCAGGCAGATTGGAGGGTTCTGTTCGTTATTGGGTGGGGATTTTTACACCGTCGGAAGTGGGGATTTTTATACCGTCACCGACACGGCGGGGGCGGTCAATTTCACTACGGCGCTAACAGCAGATGGAGGCCGCGCGTGCGTGCCTTCGCGCTCGAAGGTTGTTACGCTAGCAGCGCGGCCATCTTCGTCGACCGTTTATGATATCGTCGTCATCAGCGATATCCGCTCGGCGGTGTGCCCTGCCAGTTCGTGAATGTCGCGAAACGACGAGCGGGGGCCATGACATCCAACTATCGCCGCGATCTGCTTACGGCAACAAATAACAACTCGGTTGACGCGCTGCGATCGATCAGCGAAACGGCAGCATCGACGCTGGCTCCCTGCGATTTGTGAACGCTGCAAGCGTTTGCGTAATCGAACGCCCTATACGCTCTTGGCGAAAACGTTACCGCCTGCTCGGTATTGCCGTCGAGTTGCACGGGAATCGAACCCGGTGTCGATGCAGATATTGAATCGCCCCCCTCGATACGGCTGCTTCGCAGCCTACTCGGGGTGACAGCGGAGTGCCGCTACATTAACCTCCGGCCTTCGAGCGCGCGGGCGAGCGTCGCTTCGTCGGCGTAATCGAGGTCGCTGCCGATCGGCAGCCCGTACGCGAGCCGCGATACCGTCGCCACCAGCGGCGCGAGCAGGCGCGAGAGATAGAGCGCGGTCGCCTCGCCTTCGGCGTTGGGATTCGTCGCGATGATGACTTCGTGCGTCGCTTCGCTGCCGACGCGTTCGACGAGTTCGCGCACGCGTAGTTGCCCCGGTCCGATGCCGTCCATCGGGGAAATCACGCCGCCGAGCACGTGGTAGCGCCCGTGAAACGCGCCCGATCGTTCGATCGCGTAGAGATCTTTCGCGTCAGCGACAACACAGAGCAGCGTCGCGTCGCGCCGTTCGTCGCGGCAGAACGCGCACGGGTCGCTCTCGGTAATCGAAGCGCAGATCGAACAGAACCCGACGCGATCCTTCACCGCTAAAATCGCTTCGGAGAGCGATTGCGCTTCGTTGCGCGGGCGGTTGAGAATATGGAACACCAATCGCGCTGCGGTCTTCGGCCCGATCGTCGGGAGTTTCGTGAACTCGTTGATGAGCGCGACGACCGGCTCGGCCGGCGGCTCGGAGCGCGTCACATCAGGCCCGGAATGCGCATGCCTCCGGTAAACGCGGACATACGCTTCTGCGAGGTCTCATTCGCTTTTCCCAATGCATCGTTGACCGCGACCGTCACGAGATCTTCAAGCGTCTCGATATCCTCGGGATCGACCGCTTCTTTCCCGATATG
>DAIDHQ010000006.1 GCA_027459645.1 Vulcanimicrobiota bacterium | reverse complement strand
TCGGCCTGCATCGAGCTCTTGAAGGATCGCGACGATTTGCGCCTCGGTGTAGCGTCGCTTGCGCATGCGGGTCTCCTTTGTTGGCCATCTTGGCCGGAAACCCACAATTCCCATTGGACTAGATTCCGGGGCTCAAACCCGGTGCTCGTTTATAGGACCGCCGGGGCGTTCCGTGCGGTTGTTGTCCCGTGCACCGAAGTGTTTCGCTTCTATTATGGCCGCTCATCGAAGCTCGCCGACGCTTTGCTAGACGGAACCTGGCTCACGCACCGGAGCAGGCTGGTGAATCTCAATGAGTCGCGGCAAGACCCCGTTTCACTCGATACCTACCTGCAGCTAGGCCCCTACGCCGACAATGATGACCGGTTCGACATTGCACGAATGTACTTTAGCGATGTAGGCCGTGCTGAGTCGGAGGCCGTGCTTTTGCGTGGCGTCGGCTCGAAGAGTGTGTCCTTTCCGCTGGAGATTCGGCCGCCGTTTACTGGTAGGACGCGTCTGCAAGTGCGCGGCATGTCGTATAAGATCGGTTCATATCCGGTATTGCTGGTTTTCGCGATCGTGACCTGTTCGGGTTCGTTTCCGTGGCGAAGTCTTCGCTGGAATCGTGATAATCCTGGTAGCCAAGGTCGTAAGGCCCCCAAGTCCCGCCTTCCGCTCGCGTACCAAGGCTCGTACCGCCGAAACACAACGATCGCGGATGGTGCTTCAGTGAAGATCACGCAGAGCGCTGACCCCTCTGCGCGTGAAGTCCCGTTGCGAGTTGAAAGTGGGCTTGATGAAGCGCGCTACCGGAACCTCCCGCCTGATACATTTCAACCACGTGGTCCAATTAAAACAAAAAGTGCGAGCGTATATAGCTCTGAGGCGGCATCAAATGAGGTGTTTGGTATTGGGTCCGGTGCCCACGGTTCAGGTGTTCGTGCTGCCACGCTCGCGGCGCCCGGCGAACGCGAGGTGCCCAATAAGTTGACAGCGCTACGTAGCGCACTGCTGATGCTCGAAAGTATCGACCCGGCAAATATTGTCGTTCTGGACCACGATGTATACGAGCTTGCGAAACAGTGGATGCCGGACGATGTCACTGCCGAACCGGCATGGGCTTACCTCGACAGCTTCGCGCGCCAAGAGCCGCGTCGCTCCGTTCTTGCTCGTGTCCGAGTGGATAACGTGCCTGTGGTCTTGATTGACACAGAATCACGAAGCCAGCGGCCACGTAGCGGTAGTCCGATGGAGGAGCCGCATGCTCTTGGGATACTACGAGCGCCTACGAAGCGGGCAGTCAGCGATGACGATGTGAAACGACTGCTGCGGGTCGTAGTTTCGTCGAGGGGCGTTATCGGCGGTTCGGAGTGGAGGCAAACGGAGTTTGCGGACTGGTACCACGCTTCGTTAAAGCACATCCCGGATCAGCTTGCCGATCGTTACGCGCTACGAATTGTCACCAGAATTCGCGGACCTCGGATGCCTCGCCGAAAGAATTAATGAGGATCCCTATGACCGTGCTGCGGTAGCTTAACACTTGCAAAACTCAACACGACCAGCAGCTTAGACATCTAAACGGGGCGAGACTGCGCGGTCCCGAGCTTGCCCAGCACAAAATCGATATCTGAAAATGACGCCAATTATGCTACTACAGGAGCGCCTCCGTGAACCACGCACACCCAGATCAAAGATGCTTGGAATCGGCGGAAGCGGTGACGTGATGAACGCCTGTGGTCTTTCAAGAATGGGAATGCGGCTGCCACGCTATGAGCCAGTTCGAAATGATGTTTATATGTTGGAGGCAAGCTGATGGATGAGGATGATCCCTACGACCTCGAGGCCGACGCAAGGCGCGAGGAACAAGATGATTACTACCGCGAGCAAGTCGAAGCGGAGCATGGCGAGGAAATCCGCGATAGCGTTGACCGAGAAGATCTCGTATCTGGCATGGCGCAAAGGCACTCCGAGGAATGGTCGAGAGTAGTGTATGAGCTCGAGCAAGCCGAGAAGCGTCTGAATGAAGGCGAGCAGGAGGAAGCTATATTCCATGCCAGTCGCGCGTTCGACGGCTATATCGGTGCCGTTTGCGTCGGGCCTATTCGCGAACAGATCGTTGCAAAATTTGAGCGCCTGCTGCCCAACGTAACAGAAGGCGATATCTTGAAGCAGGTGACCGGCCTGGGCGGTGGGATGACGTTCGCATCGTTTGCCATATCGGCAGCAGTCGAGGAAAAAGTTATAGCGGACACGGTGATCGAAAAATTCCGTTTGTTCATTGGAACACGTGAAAAGTACGGGGAATGGCAAGAACGCAATCCGGTTTTTCACACGACGAAAAGAACGAATGCTGGCAAGGCAAAGGCATTTCTCACTCAGATTGGCGAGCTGTTAGGGCAGATTTCATCGCCGCTGCAGAGAATAGTAGATGAGCGCGAAGCGCGGCGGAAATTGGAGCACGCGTCTCCGGCTCATGTTTTCGCAGCAAAGACGTTGGCCGAGTTGTTCGAGAACGATCAGGGGACATCACTCACCGATTCTGAGTGGCCGAAGCCAACGAATTGCGAACCATACGAGATACAAAAGGCGCTTTACAAAATGCTGCAAGAAGGTTTTGTTGAGCGAACGTCAGGTGGGGCGGATGAGCGGTGGAAGCTCACGCCGAGGGGCTATGGGCATTGGCTCAAAGACTTGAAGCCAAGCCAGGGAACGGCGACGTGAGCCCAGCTCGGCCGGATATTTATTGGGTGACAATTGTCGATGTTGTTCCCGCCTTTTCCCCAGCCTGCGCGCCATCGTGGGATCGGGCGCGCACGACAACATCGAGTGCCACCGACGCAAGGTATCCCGCGTTGCGATGCTACGACAGATTATCGGGTTGTTGCAGCAGCGTGCTGCGCAGCCGCAGCTCGGCAAGGCACTCGAATAATTACGGGAGGCGGCTGACGCTGTCGTTGATCGGCAAAGCTGCAGTCGGGAAAAATGGGTGTTGATAGTGTGTGAGGGGCTAATGGAACCGTTAAGCGTCACTGCGCAATGGGGACCTGCGCGCTAGGCGCGCTCAAGTTCGAGCATGGCAAAAAAGAAGCGCACTGACGAGGATCTCTGGAAAGATATCCGGCGCACGCTGCAGGAAATCCTTAAGTCAAATGAGCCTTCGACAGTTGTGATGCGTGGGCACATACTTATCGACAACCTGCTCGCATCGCTACTTGACGGTTATCTTTGCGGCGGGCTTGGGCCGTTCAAAGACCCGCCATTCGAGCCGAAAGTGCGTCTTGCGTATGCTGTCGGCTTGTTGAACGACAACGAACGAACGCTCCTTATGGAACTCAACGCGTTCCGCAACCGCGTTGGACATCGGCTTGATGGCCAGCTTTCTGCCGCCGATGAAGAACGGATCCGAACCTTGCTAACAAAAATCGTGCCGGAAGCGAGGGAGCTGACGGGCGTGCAAGTGTATCAGTGGTTCATTACGATGGTGTTCGCGATAATACTGGTTCGCGGCGATGATATAGCCGGTCTGAAGCCGCCGGTGCTCGCGGAGGCGCACAGTAAAGCCTACACAGAACGCGTCGTAAAGAAGCTGGTCTACCCCGTCTTGCTGGCGATCGAGATGACGCCCGAGACCTTATTGGTCTTTATCATTTTGGGCCTCGCCGCGGTGTTCGCGAACAAAGTGCCGATCTCGGCACCCGACGTCGAGATACTAGCGCCTCCACCGAGCCTCAAGGACATCGAAGTTCCCAAGGACTAACGCCCCTGCTCCGATCGAATCTCACCGACGCCCGTGCGAAGGCGAAAACTTTCTGAAGCTACCGTGGTTCTTTCGGCCCGTGCCGATTACGCGTCAGCCTGCTTCGCGTTTGCTGACCTCCTGACCCTGATGTTCGCCGGGCGACGATCGTGAAATCAGTCCATCCTTGCTACAGGACGGCTACTTGCTCGCTCTGGCGCCCCTCATCATAAGGTGGTGACCCCCCGTCCTGGTCGCTTAACCGCTGTGGAGTGGCGTTCTCTTCTGTCCGGTCGCACCGACTCCCGATCTTCACACAGGCGCTCGGCCCGCCAACATCAGCCCGCCTTGCCTTAGGGAATCCTGGGGCGTATAGTGGTGCAAAGTGGTGTTAGGTGGTGCCGTGGGGAGGGGTCTTGCAGGCGGAGCAGCCGCGCTTTACGGGTTCGGTGGAGCACGCCCTCGACGAAAAGGGGCGTCTCATCGTCCCTGCGCGCTTTCGGGAACGGCTTGGCGCGGGCTTCGTCATAACGATCGCCCGTCCTGACCCATGCCTTGCCCTCTATCCCTCGGTCACGTGGGCCGGCATCTGCAAGCGGCTGGAGGAGGCTCCTGTCAAAAATGAAGCCTTCCGCCGGTTCGTCCGCTACATGTTCGCCAATACAGAGGAAGTCGCGTGCGACGCCCAGGGCCGGCTGGTCATCCCCGCCACCCTGCGGGCCTACGCCGGCATCGAGCGCGAGGTCATTTCCATCGGCTCCCTCACCCGGGTCGAGATTTGGGCGAAGGAACGCTACGCGGACCATGCCATGCCGGAAGGCGAGGCGGCCGATTTCATGGCCAGCCTTGGGCTCTACTGATGGGCTGCGCGCATAATGCACCAATCGGTCTTACTTGCGGAGTCGCTCGAGTATCTGGCGATCCAGCCGCAGGGCATCTACGTGGATGCCACCTTTGGAGCGGGTGGTCACTCCCGTGCGATTTTGGAGCGCCTGCATGGTGGGCGCCTGATCTCGATCGACGCCGACCCGGAAGCGGCGCCGCGCGCGGCGGCATTCGCAGATCCGTCGTTCACCTTCGTCCCGGCCAACTTTTCGGAACTCCGTCGCGTGCTCGACGAGCAGAACGTCGAGTCGGTGGATGGAGTGCTCTTCGATTTGGGGGTGTCTTCGATGCAGCTCGATGACGCGCAGCGCGGATTTTCGTTCCGCGAATCGGCTCCGCTGGACATGCGGATGAATCCGTACGCCGGCCGAAGCGCCTACGACGTACTTGCAACCGCAAGCGAACGCGAACTCGCCGACATCTTCTTTCAGTACGGCGAAGAGCGCGCGGCGCGGCGCATCGCGCACGCAATCGTGGAACGGCGCGCCGCCGGCAAGCTTCCTTCCACGACGACGGAGTTCGCGCAGTTCGTCGCGGGCGTCGTGCATCGTCCGGGCAAGCGCGAGCGCATCCATCCGGCAACGCGCGTCTTTCAAGCGCTGCGCATCGCCGTCAACGACGAGCTCGAAGCCTTGCGCGAAGGCCTTGCGGCGGCCATCGGTAGCTTGCGCGGTGCGGGACGCATCGTCGTCATCAGCTTTCATTCGCTCGAAGATCGCATCGCGAAACAAACGTTTCGCGGCGACGAGCGTCTGTCGATCATCACCAAAAAGCCGATCGTGCCGAGCGAGCGCGAGATGGCCGAGAATCCACGAGCGCGCAGCGCCAAGCTGCGTGCAGCGCAACGGAAGGCGAGTTAGTCCATGGCGTTAGCCCAACCAAAATACGCACCGCAAGCGCCGCCGCGTATCGCGAATCCGCGCCGCGCGCGTAATGCCACGCAGACGCGCATCACGAAAAACTCGCGCGCGCGCTATCGCAGCTTGATGCAAGTCGGGGCGGTTCTCGGGCTCGTGCTTACCGGCCTGATGGCCTACGTGATGCTCACGTCGAACATCACGTCGCTCACCTACTCCGTCGCTCGGGCGGAGAAGCAAAAAGATAAACTGCTCGAACAAACGGCGCGTCTCGACGACAAGATCGCGACGATGCGTTCCGACGAGCGTCTTGCGGCGATTGCAAAGAAACTCGGCATGCATCAAGCGCAGCTCTTTGCGGTCGTGCGCGTCGATCCACCGGCGAAAGCGAGGTCGAACTTCCCCGTCTTTGATTCCATCGCGGGCTGGTTCACGAAAGCACCAGCGCCCAAGGTCCGGTAATTGGCGTCTCGGAGCCTCGCCCATCAGCGACAGTTCGCGCGCGTCGGCCCGATGCGCGCGAAAGTCTTTTTCTATTGCCTGCTGGCGATCGGGCTCTATTTGACCTGGCGGCTCTACGACGTGCAAGTGTTGCAGGGCAAGAAGCTCGCCAGCATGGCGCTCGCGCAGCGTTCCGACACCGTCGAACTCTTTGCGCGCCGCGGCAGCATCACCGACCGCGACGGCAACGTGCTGGTGCGCTCGCTTCCCTCGGAAAGCGTGTATGCGGTCCCGCACGACATCACCGACGTGCCCGGCACGATCGCCGCGCTGCAGAAAATCTTCGGGAAGCTCTCGCCCGACACCGTCGCCGCGCTCCACGACAAGAAGCTCTGGTTCTATTGGATCGCGCGCAAGATTCCGGCTGAAACCGCCGACCGGCTGCGCGACATGCATCTTGCCGGCGTGCAGCTCAAGCAAGAAACGACCGGCCGTCGCGTCGACATGGTCGGCAAGATGGCCTCAACGCTCATCGGATTCGTCGGAACCGACGAAAACGGGCTCGACGGCCTAGAATACTCGCTCGATTCGCTGCTGCGCGGACGTTCCGGGCGCGAAACACTGGAAACCGACGAATTCGGCCGTCCGATTCCCTTCGGTCACGAAACGATCGTGAAGCCGGCCGTGCCGGGGCTCAACGTGCAGCTCACGATCGATTCGTATCTGCAATACGTGACCGAGGAAGCGCTGAGCACGCAGGTCGCGAAATATCATGCACTCGACGGGACCGCGATCGTGATGGATCCGTGGACCGGCGAAGTTTTGGCCATGGCAAACGTCCCCGATTTCGATCCGAATCGTTTCTGGAAATTCAACGACGCCGACCGTCGCGATCGTGCCGTCACCGACGTGTACGAACCGGGCTCAACCTACAAGCTCGTGACGGCCGCCGCTGCGCTGGAGTCGCGGAAGGTCACGCTGCAATCGCGCTTTCCGGCGCTCGATGCATTGGAAGTCGGCGGCCACGTGATTCACAACGCCGAAGACGGCATGCCGAACACCAACCCCACCGAAACACTCGAAGACATTATCGCGTATTCGCACAACGTCGGCGCCGCCGAAGTCGGCATGCGCATCGGCGCTAAAACATTTTACGCGATGGAACGCAAGGCGGGCTTCGGCTCGGTCACCGACATCGAACTGCCGGGTGAAAGCCCCGACATCGTCCCGCCGCCCAAGGATTGGAGCGCGTCGTCGCTCGCGACAATGTCGTTCGGCCAAGGCGTTTCGGTCACGCCGCTTTCGATGGCGCGCTACTACTGTGCGATCGCCAACGGCGGATTGCTGATGCGGCCGCGCATCGTGCGCGCGATCGACGAACCGTCGGGCCAAGTACTCTATCATTATCCGCCGGAAGTCGAACGCCGCGTCTTCTCACCGAAGGTCGCGAGCGAACTGCGTCAATTCTTGCGCGCGGTCGTCGTTCGCGGCACCGGCGATCCGGCGGCGCAGATCAAAGGCTACACGACCGCCGGTAAGACCGGTACGGGACAGATGGTCATCAACGGCGTCTACGCGCCGGGTTGGTACGCAGCGTCGTTCATCGGGATGGTTCCCTATCACCATCCGCGTTACGTCATCTACGTCAAGGTCGAACATCCGATCGGTTCGTACTACGGCAGCGAAGTTGCGGCGCCCGCGTTCGATACCATCGCGCGCGCGGCGATGCTGCACGCCGGGGTGTTGCCGAAATGATCGCGCTCGCCGAGCTTCTGCCGCGCCTGCCCGCTAGCACGCAAGTCATCGGCGATGCGAAGCGCGATCTGCTCTCGCTCGAAATCGATTCGCGAAAGGTTCAACCGGGCGCGATCTTCGTTGCGATCAAAGGCGAACACGTCGACGGACACGCCTACATCGGCGACGCCATTGCACGGGGCGCCATCGCCGTCGTCGCAGAGGCAGGCCATGCAAACGAATCCGCGGCGCACGCGACGCTGATCTTCGTTCCCGATTCGCGCCGCGCGCTTTCGTCGATCGCCGCCGCGTTTTTCGGCGACCCGTCGCACCATATGGACGTCGTCGGCGTCAGCGGAACCAACGGCAAGACGACGACCACGCACATGATGGCGGCGATCGCACAATCCGCCGGACGTTCGAGCGGAATCATCGGCACCGTCGGCGGCATTCTCGGGAACGAGCAGTGGCCGCTTTCGAACACCACGCCGCTTCCGCCGGAATTGCAAGGCCTGCTCGCGCGCATGCGTTCCCAGGGCGCGGCGGTCGTCGCAATGGAGGTCAGCTCGCACGCGCTCGCGCTCGATCGCGTGGAAGACGTGCGCTTCCGCGTTGCCGCTTTGACCAACGTCACGCGCGATCACTTGGATTTTCACGGAACGATCGAAGCCTATGCGGCTGCGAAGCACCGCCTCTTCACGATGGGTGAAACCGCCGTGCTCAACGCCGACGACGAACATGGCGAGCGTTGGGCGGCAGAGGTTCGGGGACGCGTGCCGACCCTCACCTATTCGATGCACGAAGGTACGCACGCGGATCTGATCGCGAAGAACGTGACGACGAACGCCAAAGAGAGCCGTTTCGACCTCGACGGGCGCGAATTCGTCGTGCGGTTTCCCGGCAAGTTCAACGTTGCAAACGCGCTGGCTGCCATCGGTGCGGCGCGGCACCTGGGCATCTCCGACGAAACGAGCGCGCAGGCGCTGCTCGGCATGGCGAACGTTCCCGGCCGCATGGAATACGTCGGCGACGGCGTCGTGAACGCGGTCGTCGATTACGCGCACACGCCCGACGCGCTGTATCAGGCCCTGTGGTCTCTCCGCGAAGCGACCAACGGCGTGGCGCTCGTCTTTGGCTGCGGCGGCGATCGCGATCGCGGCAAACGCGAAGAGATGGGCCGCATCGCGGCGCAGCACGCGCGGCGCATTTACGTCACGAGCGACAACCCGCGCACCGAAGATCCGCTCGCCATCATCGAAGCGATCGAACGAGGCATCGGCGCGCACGATCACGTGGTCGAGCTCGATCGGCGGCGTGCGATCGAACGTGCGATCGACGAAGCGGAGCCCGGCGAGATTGTGTTAATCGCGGGCAAAGGTCACGAAAAGTATCAGATCGTCGGCGACCGGGTACTGCCTTTCGACGACGTCGAGGTCGCGCAGGCGGCGATTCGCGCGCGGAGGGCGCGCGTATGACGCTGTCGTTCGACGACGTCGTCGCGGCGCTCGGCGCCTGCGTGGTCAACGGCGAACGCGCGCCGCAGAACGTTCGCGTGACGACCGATACGCGTTCGATCGAACGCGGCGACACGTTCCTCGCGTTGAGGGGTGAGAAATTCGACGGCCACGACTACACGCGCCAAGCGGTCGAGAAGGGCGCCGTGGCGCTCGTCGTGACCGACCGTGACGCGCTCGTCGACGGCGTCACCGCGCTCGTCGTTCCCGACACGCTGCGTGCCTACATGAAGCTCGGCGGCCTCTCGCGCGACCGCTTCAGCGGCCGCGTACTTGGGATCACCGGAAGCGCCGGGAAGACGACGACGAAGGTGCTGGCGGCGCAATTGCTCGCGCTCAAGTACGGAACGCGGGTGCTCGCGTCCCCGGCGAACGAGAACAACGAAATCGGCGTGAGCAAATTGTTGCTCAACGCAAACAACGCCGATCACGACGTGCTCGTCGTTGAAATGGGCGCTCGCCATTTCGGCGATATCGCAAACTTGGTAGAGATCGCGAAACCCGACGTCGGCGTGCTGACCAACATCGGTGACGCGCACGTCGAAGTGATGGGCTCCCGCGAACGTCTGGAAGAGACGAAGTGGGGACTCTTTTCCGGCGGCGCGCGTGCGATACTCAACGCCTCGGACGAAGCCTCGATTCGCCGCGCTCCGTCGCTGCAGCGAAGCGTGCATTGGTATCTCGCCACACGCGAAGACGGCGACATTCCGACCAACGGCCGCGTTACGGCGCTTGCGGGAACGTCGCTGCTACAGGATATCGATGCGGGCGTCGTCACCACGCGCGCCGTCGACGTACGCCTTCCGGGCGATCACAACCGGGCGAACCTGGCCGGCGCGATCGCGGGCGCGCTCGAATTGGACGTCGATCTCGATGCGATCGTGCAGGCGATTCCCGATCTTACTCTGCCGGCCGGCCGCTACGAACGCATGCCGCTTCCCTCGGGCGTCGTGCTGATCTACGACGCATATAACGCAAACGCGGCGGGCATGATGGCGGCGCTCTCGACGTTTGCAAACGAAGCGAGCGGGCGGCGTATCGCTCTGCTGGCCAGTATGGCGGAACTCGGCGAAGAAGCGGCGGCGCTTCACGAACGCGTCGGGCGTCACGCCGCCCGCACGAATGTCGATGTGATGCTTGTGGGCGGTGAGTTTGCCGCCGAGCTTGCAAGCGGCGCGCTTCGCGAAGGCCTCTCCTCGGAGCGCATCGTGCCCTTCGCGACGAACGCTCAGGCGGCGCAGTGGGTGCGCGAGAACGCACGCCGCGGGGATGCAATTTTGCTCAAGGGTTCGCGAAAATATCGCTTGGAAGAGATCGTCGAGGAATTACGCGCATGATGCCATCGCTTGCGGTAGCGCGCACGGAAGTTCCAACGGGAATCGTTGCAATCCCGGTACGCACGCGTTTGGTGCGTAGCGGCGACGACTTGGTCTCGCTCGTGGCGGACGCCGTCGCGGGCATCGCGCGGCCCGGCGACGTGCTCGCCGTTTCGGAAACCGCCGTCGCGATCGCGCAAGGCGAGTTCGTGGTAGCCGAACACATTCGTCCCTCGAAACTCGCGTACGTGCTCTCGCGCCGCGCGGGTGCGCTCGCGACGATCAACCAGCCCGAGTCGCTGCAGTTGGTCATCGATGCGGTCGGGCCGTGGAAGGTCGCGTATGCGGCCGCGATGCACGTGTTCGGACGCTTGCGCGGCAAACGCGGTGCGTTCTACGAAATCATGGGCGAAGCGATCACCGCGATCGACGGCTATACCGGCACGCTGCCGCCGTACGAGCGCGCGATCGTGCTCGCCCCGCGCGAGCCCGACGAGTTTTCGCAAGCGGTTGCCGATCGCACGGGCTGCGGCTGCACGGTCGTCGACGCAAACGATTTGGAGAAAGCGAAGGTGCTCGGCGCATCCCGTGACGTGAACCGCGGCGTCGTCGAGAAGGCGCTGTTGGACAACCCGCACGGCAACGGCGACGAACAGACGCCGATCGTGGTGCTGAAATGGCGCGGCGAAGGACTTAACCCGCTGTGGCAATGACGACGATCGCGTACCTTGTGGCAGGCTTTGCGATTGCCGCATTAGGCGGTTTGGCGGTACTGCCGCTGCTCAAACGTTTGCAGTTCAAGCAGCATGCGTACGAAGACGCGCCCGAGACCCATCAGAAGAAGACCGGCACGCCGACGATGGGCGGCGTGCTCTTCGCGCTTGCGATGCTGCCGTTGCTCGCCACCTCGCACGACGCGCTCGCCGTCGCGATGCTGTCGCTCGTGGTGCTCTGCGCGCTCGTCGGCTTCGTCGACGATATGATCGGCATTCGTGCCGGACGCAATCGCGGCTTGCGCGCGCGCACGAAGTTCCTGGCAACGGCGCTCATCGCCGTCGTCTTTCTGCGCGAAATCAGCGACTCAACGCGCCTGTTTCCGCGCGACGTGCTCTTTCACGCCGGAAGCTACGCGCTGATCGTGCCGCATTGGCTGTGGCTGCTACTCGGCATTCTTGCCGTGACCGGAACGATTCACGCCGTCAATTTAACCGACGGCCTGGACGGATTGGCGACCGGCACCATGCTGCCTCCGCTCGTCGTCTTGGCGGCGCTCGGCTTTGCGATGCACGTGCATGCAGGATGGATCGCATCGTTGCTCGGCATCGGCGCCTGCCTCGGATTTCTGGTCTATAATCGCCACCCCGCAAAGATGTTCATGGGCGATACCGGCTCGCTTGCGCTCGGTGCGTTGCTTTCGGGCGTGGCGATTCTGGAAGGCGAGATGCTGTTGCTCATCTTGATCGGCGGCGTCTTTGTGGCCGAAGCGCTCTCGGTGATTCTGCAGGTGTCGTATTTCAAAGCGACGGGCGGAAAGCGCATTCTGCGCATGTCGCCCCTGCACCATCACTTCGAACTCGGCGGCTGGCCTGAAACGAAGGTGACGCTGCGCTTCTGGGCGGCCTCGGCGCTGCTTTCACTTCTGGGATGGGTGCTCGTGCGATGATGACCTTCGATGCTCGTGAAACGGTGCTTGTCATCGGGTTGGGCAAGAGTGGACTCGCGTCGGTCGAGGTGCTGCGTTCGCGCGGCGCGACCGTGTATGCCACCGACGAAAAGCCCGCGGTCGAACTCGCGGACGCAATTGCAACGATCGAAGCTCAGGGCGCGCGATTCGTCGCGCCCGATGCGCTACAACCGATCGTCGGCGCGTTGAGCTCCGCGATCCTTTCTCCGGGCGTTCCGCTCACCTCGGCGGTCGTGCGCACCGTGCAGGCGCGTAACGTTCCGGTACTCGGTGAGATCGAACTCGCGTTTCGTCTGTGCAAGGCGCCGATCGTCGCCGTCACAGGCACGAAAGGCAAATCTACCACCACGGCATTGATCGGGCACCTGCTGCGCGAGTGCGGCGTGAGCGTTCGCGTGGGCGGCAATATCGGAAATCCGCTCATCAAAGAAGTTCCCGAGATGCGCGCGACCGATTGGCTGGTCGCCGAGGTCTCGTCGTTCCAGCTCGAGACGATTCGCGCGTTCAAGCCGCGGGTGTCCGTTCTGCTGAACATCGCGCCCGACCATCTGGATCGCTATCACTCGATGGACGAGTACGCCGAAGCGAAATTTCGCATCTTCGCCAATCAATCGTTCAACGATTTCTTCGTCGGGAATCTCGACGACGAACGCATCGCGATGCTTGAAACCGGACGCGGCGAGACGACGCGCATGCAGTCGCGCCAACTGTGGTTCACGCTGCACGAACGGCACGACAACGCGACGATGTATCTGCAGGGCGGCGCGATTACCTATGCGCCGATCGCCGGAGATCCGCGCCCGGTGAAGCTGTTGGATCGCCGAGAGATTCCGCTCGCCGGTGCGCACAACGTGCAGAACGTCATGGCGGCGCTGCTTGCGGCGCTCGCCGTCGGTTGCGATCCCGCGCGATTGCGCGATGCAGTAAAGACGTTCCGTCCGATGCCGCATCGGCTCGAACCGGTCGGCGAGATCGACGGCGTCCTGTACGTCGACGATTCGAAATCGACCAATCCCGGTTCGGTCGTGGCGGCGCTCTTCGCGTTCGACCGGCCCATCGTGTTAATCGCCGGCGGCCGGTCGAAAGGAACCGATTTCATCGAACTCGGCGTCGCGGCGCGCCATCGCGCAAAGGCGATGGTGCTGATCGGTGAGGCGGCGGCGGAGATTGCCGAACACGCCGGCGCGGTGCCGGTCATTCGCGCCGGCTCGATGGAAGACGCGGTCGCCAAGGCGCGCGGAGCAGCCGCAGCGGGCGACGTCGTCTTGCTATCGCCGGGTTGCGCGTCGTTCGACATGTTTCGCTCGGCAGAACATCGTGGCGAGATGTTCGTCACGGCGGTGCGGGCGTTGCACGAAAAGGCGGGCGCATGAGTCAGCGCAGCGTCGCTCGCGCCGAACGCGCCCGCTTCGAAGCGCGCGAGTCGCAACCCGTCCGCTCGTACGTCTCGACGCCGCCCGACACGATGCTCTTCGCCGCCGTCGCCGCGCTCGTCGGCATCGGCCTCGTCATGATCTTTTCGGCTTCGAGTGCGACGGCCTACGCCGAACACAACGACGTCGCCTATTACGCGAAGCGTCAATTCGTCTGGCTCGTCGTTGGGCTGGCCATCGCGTTCTTCGCTTACCGCATGGATTACCACAAGCTCAAGGCGGCGGCACCGTATCTGCTGGCGGGTTCCGTGCTCTCGCTGGTACTCGTGCTCGTGCCGCACGTCGGATACGTTGTCAACGGCGCGCGGCGGTGGATTGGCTTTTCGGCGCTCGAATTTCAACCGTCGGAGTTTGCAAAGCTCTCGATCGTGATCTATCTCGCCGCGATGCTGGCAAACCGTGGCGACCGCATTCGCACGCTCGTGAAGGGACTCTTCCCGCTCTGCATTCCGGTCTTTCTGATCGCCGTGTTGATCATGAAAGAGCCCGACATGGGAACCGCGAGCTTGATCGTGATGATTTCGTTCGCGATGTTCTTCGCCGCGGGCGCGCGGCTACCGCACCTTGCCGCCATCTTGCTCGCGACCGCGCCGCCGGCAATCTTGGCGATCATCGCGAGCCCGTATCAACGCGCGCGCGTCTTTGTCTTCTTGAATCCGTGGAAGGATCCGGAAAATACCGGCTTCCACATCGTGCAATCGCTGCTGGCCATCGGCAGCGGCGGACTCTTCGGCGTCGGGCTCGGCGCGTCGCGCGCGAAATACTTTTATCTGCCCGAGCAATACACGGACTTCATCTTCTCGGTGATCGGTGAGGAGCTCGGGTTGATCGGCGCGCTCGCCGTCGTCGTGCTCTTCCTGGTCTTTGCCTATCGCGCGGTCAAGGTTGCGATCGCCGCCCCGGACCGCTTCGGATTCTTTCTCGTAATCGGGTCGATGGCGGTCATCGTCATCCAAGCCTTCGTGAACATCGGCGTCGTAACGTCGTCCTGGCCGGTGACCGGCGTTCCGCTCCCGTTCATCTCGTTCGGCGGCAGTTCGCTGATCGTTAACTTGATCGCCGTCGCGTTTATCATGAACGTCGGCCGTCACCGGCGCGTTCGCGATCTGGCGTGAGCGCTCTGCGCGCAGCCGCCGCAACCATGCGCGCGATGGGCTCGCCGTTCTACGGAGAGTTGATCGGCTATGCGGCTGACGATGCGGAAGCGGGTGGCATCGTGGCGCGGATACTCGATGCAGAGCGGGGCGCAAGCAGCCGCCTTGGCGTGCGCTTGATGGCGCCGTTGCACAATCTCGCGCTCTCCGGCAGCGAACCCGCCCTCGCGGCGCATTTCCCGTCGTGCGGCGGGGACGGCGATGCGCGTGCGGCATGGGACGCCGCGCGCGATGCTTTGACGCGAAAATTCGACGACGTCGCCGCGCTCTTTGACGCGGTTCCGCAAACGAACGAACCGGCGCGTTCGATGGTGCTGCTCGCCGGCTTGCTGCATGCCGTGGCTGCAACGCACAAGCCGGTGCGCTTGTTCGAGATCGGTGCGAGCGCGGGTCTGAACGCGCGTTTGGACGCCTACGCATACGAAGGTGAAGGGTGGCGCTTCGGCGATCCCGCGTCGCCGCTCGTGCTGCGCAATCGCATCGCATCGGGGATGCCGAAGCACCTCGACGTGGCGCTCCAGATCGTGGAACGGCGCGCGTGCGATGTGGAGCCGCGCGACATCGGCGACGAACGCGATCGCCGCTTTTTGCAATCGTACGTCTGGGCCGATCAAACCGAGCGCTTCGAACGGCTGCGTCTGGCCTTCGAAGCGGCGTCGCGCATTCGGCTGACGATCGATCGCGCCGATGCGCGCGAGTGGCTGCGCCGATTGACGTTGCAACGCGAGCGCGTGACCGTGGTCATGCACTCGGCAATGTTCGAACATCTGTCGCCCGGCGTGCGCGACGGCATCGAAGCGGCGATTCGCGCGCTCGCCGTGGAGGCGACGCCGGATGCGCCATTTGCGTGGCTGCGCATGGAAGACGCCCGCGGAACGTACGAGACGCGCGTAACGCTGTGGCCGAGCGGCGGCGACACGCTCGTTTCGACGAGCGACGGTCACGCGCAAGGAATCGTCTGGCGCGAATGAAGATCGCGTTTACCGGAGGCGGCACCGGCGGTCACGTGTATCCCGCAATTGCGATGGCGGATGCGCTGTGCGAACGCGGTGCCCAAGCGCTCTTCATCGGCACCGCGGATCGCATGGAAGCAACGCTCATTCCGAAAGCCGGATACCCCCTTGAAACGATCTCCGCACGTCCGTTGACGCGCCGTTTGTCCTGGTCGTTTCTCGGCATGGCGTCGGCAAACGTTTCGGGCGTAGCGATGGCCGCGCGCATCCTGCGCCGCTTCAAACCCGATATCGTGATTGCAACGGGCGGCTACGTGTGCTTTCCGGTGGTCGTTGCGGCGCGACTCGTAAGAGCGCATCCCGTCGCGCTGCTGGAACCCAACGCTCATCCCGGCTTGACGAATCGTTTGTTGGCACCCCTCGTCGACGAAGTGTGGGGCGCCTTCGACGCCGCCGATCCGCGCTTTGCCGGAAAATACGTGCACACGGGCATTCCCGTCCGCGCGGCGCTGCGCGCGTTACCGGCGCGCGAGGAAGCGCTGGCGCGCTTGGGGCTCTCGCCGAAGCGGCGCACGATGCTTGCGATGGGCGGAAGTCAGGGCGCGCGTTCGATCAACGATGCGCTGGCATCGCTGGTTGCAAGCGACGGGTTGCCCGAAGGCTGGCAACTGATTCACGTAACGGGCGAAAAAGAGTACGATCGCGTGCGCACCGCGTTGCAGCGTGCGCGCCCCGAGGCAGTGAGCGACCACGCGATGCGTCCGTACCTGCACGATCTGACCGACGCGTACGCCGCCGCCGATCTGGTGCTGGCGCGCGCGGGCGCCTCCACGCTCGGTGAACTGGCGGCCATCGGACGGCCCTCGATTCTGGTGCCCTACCCGCACGCGGCCGACGACCATCAGCGCGCCAACGCCGAAGCGGTCGCGAGCACGGGGTCCGCCGTCGTGGTGGACGACCGCGAGCTCTCGGCCGGCAAGCTTCGCGGCATCCTCGCCGACGTCACCCGGCCCGCCCGCTTTGCCGCATTAACCGCGGCAGCCGAGCGGACGCGCGAGGGCGATCCCCTTGCGACTATTCTCGCCCGGGTTGACACGCTGCTCGCAAAGAAGAGGGCGCGTTAGCATGGGGAGCTTCCATTTCGTCGGCGTGGGCGGCATCGGCATGAGCGCGATCGCGCGCTTGTTGATCGCGCGCGGCGAACGGATCAGCGGCTCCGACGTAAAGGAAACGCCGCTGATCGGGCGGTTGCGCGACGAAGGCGTGCCCGTGACGATCGGTCACGACGCGCGTAACATCGGCGACGCGGAAGCGATCGTGGTGAGTTCCGCCATCGATCGAAACAATCCCGAGTACGTTGCGGCACAGCAGGCCGGTTTGCCGGTGATTCATCGCGGTGAAATGCTGGCTCGGCTGGTGCGCGAGCGGCGCGGCATCGCCGTGTGCGGAACGCACGGTAAAACGACGACGACCGCGATGGTGCACGCGGTGCTGCGCGGGAGCGGAATCGATGCGTCGCTGGTGTTGGGCGGCATCGACAGCGTGATCGACACCAACGCGCACGCGGGAACGTCGGAATGGTTCGTAACAGAAGCCGACGAGTCCGACGGATCCTTTGCGTTGCTCGACCCGGCGATCGCGATCGTCACGAATATCGAGAACGATCACTTGCAGAGCGACGACGACCTGCCGAACTTGGTCGCGGCGTTCGACGAGTTTCTCCGCAAGCTTCCGCCCGACGGTGCGGCGATCGTCGGCGTCGACGAAGCACACTCCGCATCGCTCGCGCATGCCGAACGCGCGGCAAAAACCGTGACCTTCGGTTTCGATGCGAGCGCGTACGTGCGCGCGGCAAACGTGCGCCAAGAAGGTTTGCAGACGTCGTTCGACGTGATCGCCGGCGGCGTATGTCTGGGTACGGTGGAACTGCACGTACCCGGCAACATCAACGTCGAAAATGCGCTTGCCGCTATCGCGGTCGCACGCGAGTTGGAAGTGCCGTTCCCGCGTATCGCCGAGGGACTGCGCGCGTTTCGAGGCGTGCGCCGCCGCTTCGATATTCTCACCCGCAGCCCGCGCATGATCGTGGTCGACGACTACGCGCACCATCCGACGGCCGTGCGTGCGACGATCGCCGCGGCTCGCGCGTACCATCAAGGCCCCGTGATCGTTGCGTTCCAACCGCACCGCTATTCGCGAACGGCGTATCTAGCGAAAGATTTTGCAAGCGCGCTGCGCGATGCCGACCGCGTGTATCTGGCGCCGATCTATGCGGCGTCGGAGCCGCAGGTTCCGGGCGTGAGCGAACGCTCGATCGGCGAGCCGCTCGCCGGGTCGGGTACGCCGGTCGTATATCTTGCGTCGATCGACGAAGCCGACGCACGCATCTTCGGCGAGGCGCCGGAAGGCGCGCTCGTGCTGATGCTTGGCGCCGGGACGATCACCGATGCGGCGGCGCGTTTAGCTGCGCGCGTGGAAGATACGGCCGCGCGCGTATGAGCCTGACGACGCAGGCCGCTCTTGCGTCGCTCCTGCGCGAGGACGACCGCGCGCAACTGCGCGAAATCTTCGGCGAACGGGTGCACTTCGACGAGCCGCTTGCGGCCTACACGTCGTGGAAAATCGGCGGTCCCGCCGATGCGTTTGCGATCGTCGAGCGAGAAGACGAACTTGCCGCCGCAATGCGGTTGTGCTTCAAACGCAAGCTGCCGTGGTTCGTCTTGGGAAGCGGCAGCAACGTGCTCGTCGGCGACGGCGGACTGCGCGGCATCGTCGTGCGGCTCGGCGGCGCGTTTGCGGAGATCGAGGCTCACGCCGAAGGCGACGAGGTCATCGTTGAAGCGGGCGCATCGGCCGGCATGGCGGCCCTCACGGCCAAGGCGGCGACGATGGGGGCGGTGGGCATCGGTTCGCTCGCGGGCATTCCCGGAACGGTCGGCGGCTCGCTTCGGATGAACGCGGGAACCGACCGCGAGATGGGCGATTTCGTGCGAAGCGTCTGGGTCCAATCGCCCACGAAACCCGACCCGCATTCGATCACGGTGCAGTACTTCTACCGTCATACCACCCTCGCGCGCGATGCGGTGGTCTCGCGCGTCACCCTCGCGTTCGAGCGCGGCGACCCCAAAGCGGTGCGCGAGGAGATGCAGGCGCGCTTGGTGCGCCGCAAGAGCACGCAGCCCATCGCTCTCCCGAACGCCGGTTCCTGTTTCCGCAACCCCGAAGGCGACAAGGCGGCGCGTCTGATCGAAGCGGCCGGCGCTAAGGGATGGCGGGAAGGCGGCGCGGAAGTGTCGCCCCTGCACGCGAACTTCATCAACAACATCGGCGGTGCAACCGCTCGAGACGTCGCGATACTTTTGGCTCGCGTCCGGCGAGCGGTTCACGAGAAGTTCGGCGTGGAATTGCAACCCGAAGTGCACTTGGTCGGCGTCTTTATCGACGAAACGTGGACGAAAGAATGAAACGGAATGCGAAGGTCGCCGTCGTTATGGGCGGCAGCAGCGCGGAGCGCGAGATCTCGATCCAAACCGGATCGGGCGTCATGCGCGCGTTGCAAACGCTCGGATACGAAGCGCAGTCGCTCGACTACGACCGTCGCTTCTTCGACGCGATTCGCGATCTTGCGCCCGACGTCGTCTTCAACGCGCTGCACGGGCCGGGCGGCGAAGACGGACACGTGCAGGCGCTGCTGGATTTTCTGGGCATTCCGTATACCGGAAGCGGCGTCGAAGCATGCGCGCTCTCGATGGACAAGCATTTGACGAAGAAGCTGCTTGCGGCCGAAGGCCTGCCGACCGCGGCATGGGATCTCTTCGACCTTTCCGGCGGCACGCTGCCGCTGTTGCCGGGTTCGCTCGATCTACCGCTCGTGATCAAACCGCGTTTCGAGGGTAGCGCGCTCGGCGTCGCGATCGTCAAGACGCACGAACAGTGGACGAGCGCGATGATTCATGCGGCGAAAAACTACTCGCAGATCCTCGCCGAAGAATTCGTCGACGGCCGCGAGTTCACGGTCGGCATTCTTGGCGAAGAAGCGCTGCCGGTCGTCGAGATCCTGCCGAACCGCGACGAGTTCTACACCTTCGAGGCCAAATACGCGCCCGGCGGCAGTACCCACGTCACGCCGGCGCGCATCGACGACGATCTCTCGGCCCGGCTGCAGATGCTCGCGCTCTCGACGCACCGGCTCCTCGGCCTGCGCGACTGCTCGCGTACCGATTTCATCGTTACCAAAGAGGGGCGTCCCTACATCCTCGAGATCAACGCGCTCCCCGGGCTCACCCCCACCAGCAACTTGCCCGACGCCGCCGCATCGATCGGCATTACGTACGAAGCGCTCGTCGACCGGTTGATCGGCTATGCCGTTGCGCGCGGCGACGTGCGCGACGTGGCCTAGCCCCGTTCGCGCGCCGGGTTTTGAAGAACTTTTGATGCGCGTTCGCTGAGGCGAGCGCAAGGAAAAGCGAAGCGGGTACGCCTACTTGAGTAGCCAGCTTTGTGGAGGCTTCATGAGTGAGTTCCGCTTGCGCGCGGCGCTGTTGTCGTGCGCGCTTTTCGGCTTAATTGCGGCTTCGCCGCTCGCACCGTCCCTCGCGACGGCGTCGAACCCGATGACTATCGTTCTCGACGAGCGCCCCGCCCCGCGCGGCCTCGCGTATTCGCATATGACGATCCCGGTGAAGCCGGGGCCGTTCACCATCGTCTACCCGGAATGGATTCCGGGCGAGCACGGGCCGACCGGGCCGCTGCACGACATCTCCGAACTCGTCGTCAAGGCGAACGGCACAACGATTCCGTGGCGGCGCGACAAGGTCGACATGTATGCCTTCCACATCGACGTGCCGCCCGGCGTCAACACGATCGACGTCGACTTCACGGTGTTGCTGAACACGGCGAATAATTTTACCGACGGGCAGCTGGCGACGCGCAATATCATGGTCGGCAACTGGAACCGCTACTTGTTCTACCAGCCCGACATCAACAACGAGCATTATTACGTGCGGGCGAGCTTGATTCTGCCGCCGGGCTGGGATTATGCGAGCGCGCTTCCCGTTGCGGCGCGCCACGGAGCGCGCATCGATTTTAAGACGGTCACGCTCGAAACGCTCGTCGATTCCCCGACCGATTCCGGCCGTTACTACCGTCACATCAAGACGTGGAGCGACGGCAAGGCGACGACGTGGCTGGATCTCTTCGCCGACCATCCTGAAGATCTGAAGATGCCCGCCAAAGAAATCGCGGAGTACAAGCGGATGACGCCGGAGGCGATGGCGCTCTACGGCGGCCGTCACTGGAACGTCTATCATTCGGAGCTCACGCTCAGCGATTTGATCCCCGGCCAAGGGATCGAACACCATCAGTCCAGCGACGACCGCGCGGGCGATACCTTCGTGACCAATCCGTTGCGGCAGCTCACCGGCGGGGATCTCTTGACGCACGAGTTCTCGCACTCGTGGAACGGAAAATACCGCCGGCCGTTCGATCTGCAGCAGCCGAACTTCAACGAACCCTTCCCCGAACACACCGAATTGCTGTGGCAGTACGAAGGCATGAATCAGTACATCGGCGATCTGCTTGCGTTCCGCACGGGGATTAAAGGCACCGGCAGCAAGGATTACGCCGAGTATCTCGCGCTGATCTACGCCAACATGCTCTACGAAACCGGACGCGATACGACGCCGATCATCGATCTAACGACCGGTGCTCCGTACTATTACGCGAACGGCGGCCCGTATCACGACATGCGGCGCGGCGCCGGCGACTTTTACACCGAAGGCGAGCTGATGTGGCTGGATGCCGATACCATCATTCGTCAGCGCACGCACGGAAAGAAATCGCTCGACACCTACTGCCATATCTTCGCCGGGGGCGTTTCCGGACCCAAGGTCGTCACCTATACGCGTAGCGACATCGAAAGATATCTGGGTGAAGTAACGCCGTACAACTGGCACGGGTTCTTCCAAAAGTATGTCTATTCCATCGCGCCAAAACCGCCGAGCGGTATGTTGGCGCGCGCGGGCTACCGTTTCGTGCTCAACGCGAAACCCAACAAATACCTGAGCGCGGAAGAGAAGCTGCGCAAGTTCATCTCGTCCTGGTTCGACGTGGGCGTCAATCTCTCCGATACCGGCCGCATCGAAGGCGTGCGCCAGAACAGCGCCGCTTGGAACGTCGGCCTCGCGCCGGGCGAGACGATCGTGGCAATCGGCGACCGGCAGTTTACGCCGGCGTTGTGGCGTGCCGCGGTCAAGAATAGCTCCGCGTCGACGCGGCCGATCGCGCTGATCGTGCAGCACGACGAGAACTATAAGAAGGTCAATCTGAACTACCGCGGCGGTCCGAAGATTCCACACTTGGTGCGAATCCCAGGAACGCCCGACATGCTGGCCGACATCGTGCGGCCCCACGCGAAATAGAGGGAACGCCGATGCTGCATCTACTCTTTGCCGCCGCTCTTACGCTCAACCCCAGCCTGGCGACGCAAGATCATCCGATGACGGTCGTGCTCGACGCGACCAACGCGCCGCGCGGGCTCGCAACCACCCACATGACGATTCCGGTTAAGCCGGGACCGTTCACGCTCGATTTTCCCGAATGGATTCCGGGCGAGCATTCGCCGAGCGGTCCCCTCAATACGATGTCGGAACTGCGCATTACGGCAAACGGTAAACCGATCGCGTGGCATCGCGACCAGGTCGACATGTACGCGTTCCACATCGACGTTCCGCCGAACACGAACGACGTCACCGTCGATTTCACGGCGCTCGTCAATTCGGCCGGTACCATGGCGACGCGCAACATCATGGTCACGAACTGGAATCGCTACGTTCTCTACCAGCGCAAGATCGACAACACGAAATACTTCGTGAAGGCGAGCATGATCATGCCGCCCGGCTGGGATTTCGCTTCGGCCCTTCCCGTCGTTTCGCGTTCGGGAAACCGCGTGGATTTCGGCACAGTCACGCTCGAAACGCTCGTCGATTCGCCGACCGACATGGGCCGTTACGTCAAGCACGTTACGACGTGGACGGGTGATGGAACACACACCTATCTCGACATGTTTGCCGACGCGCCCGAAGATCTCGTCATCAAGCCGAAAGTGATCGACGCCTATAAGCGCCTGACGCCCGAAGCGATGGCCCTCTATGGCGGTCGCCACTGGAACGTCTATCATGCCGAACTGACGCTCAGCGACGCGATCGGCTTCGAAGGCATCGAGCACCATCAATCGAGCGACGACCGCGCGCCGGACGATTTCATGACCGATCCGTTGATGCAGAAGCTCGACGGCGACTTGATTCCGCACGAGTTTTCACATTCGTGGAACGGCAAGTATCGCCGCCCGTTCGATCTTCAGCAACCCAATTACAACGTTCCGTTCCCAGAACGCACCGAACTGTTATGGCAGTACGAGGGCATGAACCAGTACATGGGCGACATGCTTTCGTACCGTGCGGGCATTCGCAACCCGAAGGACTATCCCGAACAGCTCGCGGCGCTCTACGCGCATTACGCCTACGAGCCGGGCAGAAACACGACGCCGTTGATCGATACGACGACGGGCGCGCCGTACTATTATACGGATGCGCGCGGATGGTACCCGAGTCTTCGCCGTTCTGCCGGCGACTTTTACGGTGAAGGTGAGTTGATCTGGCTCGACATCGATACGATCATTCGCACGAAGACGCACGGCCAGAAATCGCTCGACGATTACACGCGGCTCTTTGCGGGCGGCGTTTCGGGACCGAAGGTCGTCACCTACACCCGCCAAGACATCGAGTCGTACTTGAATCAGGTCGTGCCCTACGATTGGCACGGATTCTTCCAGAAGTACATCTACTCGATCGCACCCCAGCCGCCGACGGGCGAACTCGCGCGGGCAGGCTACAAACTCGTCTTCACCGACAAACCGAACATCTATGTGAGCGGGCGCATGAAGGGCGGCGTGAACGACTGGTACGCAAGCGGCATGTCGCTCTCGAGCCGCGGCATCATCTTCGACGTGCGCGAAGGTTCCGCGGCATGGAAAGCCGGGCTCTCGCCAACCGAAACCGTCGTGGCGGTCAACGGACGTAAGTTCTCCGCGCCGGTTTGGAAGACCGAAATGAATGCGGCAAAAACGTCGAAGGCGCCGATTCGACTGCTCGTCAACCACGGTTCGTATTTCGAAACCGTCTTACTCGACTATCACGACGGCTTGAAGTACCCGCACCTGGTGCGTTTGCCTGGAACGAAGGACATGCTCGCGCAGATCATGCGCCCGCATGCGCCGCAGGCAAAACACTAGGCGCTGAACGTCGAGAGATCGTCGTACTCGAGCATTTCGAGTAGCGGCGTATCGGGATCCAACTCGCGCGCGACCGGATAGCGATCGAAGAAATCGGGGCGATCCATCCGGTCGCGAATCGCGGGGGCCGAGAGCGAGGCGTTGGCTTTGTCGCGTGCCTCCTGCGTCGTATGTCGCAGCACCCAGTCGGCGACCTCGTCGTCGCTGCCGGCCATCGAGACCACCGCCAGCAGGTCGTCCTCGTGCAGCCCGAGCGTCTCGAGCATGCGCGTGCTGAATCCGGCCACTTTGTATGCACCAAGGTTGCCGCCGGGCAGGCTCGCGCGCAGCTTGTCCACGGTGCGCGCCATAAAAATCACGCCGCCTAGGACATCAGTCGGTTTCCGCGGCGGCCGTTGCGTCAGATCGAGTGGTTCCACGTAGCTCCTTTGGAGGGAGGCCCGTTTCGTTGCCTCACCAAACATTTATAACCCCCTCGCACGGCGAGGGTGGCTCGTTGGAGGAACACTTGTCTACCACTGGTACGGTTGTCGACCGCGGGCTCGAGGGCGTCGTCGTCGGGTCTACGGTTCTTAGCAATGTCGAAGGGCAGGTCGGACGGCTGACCTATCGCGGTTACGACATTGACGATCTCGCGCCGAACGCGTGTTTTGAAGAGATCGTTCACCTGCTGCTCTACGGACATCTGCCGACGGCCGAAGAACTCGCTTCGCTCAAACGCGAACTGGGTTCGCGCCGGACGCTGCCCGAGCCGCTCGTTGCGGCGATGCAAGCCGTTCCTAAAACCGCATGGCCGATGGACGTGATGCGTACGATCGTAAGCGGTCTCGCGCTCTTCTCGCCGGTGAACAACAAGGGTGAGCACGTTTCCGACATACACTCGGCAATCGAGTTGATCGCGAAGCTGCCGACGATTTTGGCCGCATGGGATCGCATTCGTCGCGGACTCGAACCGATCGAGCCGCGCGCCGATCTTTCGCAGGCGGCAAACTTCCTGTACATGCGCACCGGCAAGGTGCCCACAGAGATGGAAGAGGACGCCGTCGACACATATCTCGTGCTGCTCGCCGACCATTCTTACAACGCCTCCACGTTTTCGGCGCGGGTCACCGCATCGACGCGCGCGGATCTGTACGCGTCGATTACCGCCGCGCTTGCAACGCTGACCGGCGATTTGCACGGAGGCGCCGCGAGCGCGTCTTACAACAATTTGGTGGCGATCGGCTCCCCGCAGAATGCCGAAAAGTTCGTACGCGACGAACTTTCGAAAGGCCACCGCATCATGGGCATGGGCCATCGCGAATACCGCGTGCGCGATCCGCGCGCGAAGCATCTGGAAGCGATCGCGAAAAAATTGTCGGAACACCAAGGCAACACGAAGTGGTATGCCATTGCGCGGGAACTCGAAAATCAGAGCCAGCGCATTCTTGCCGAAGAAAAGCCCGATCGCAAGATCTACGCGAATGTCGATTTCTATACCGCGCCGGTGCTCGCCGATCTCGGCATGCCCGGCGATGAGTTTACGTGTCTCTTCGCGTGCGGGCGCGTCGCGGGGTGGACCGCGCACGTCCTCGAGCAACTGCACGATAATCGCTTGATCCGTCCGCAAGCGACGTACGTCGGCCCGCCGCCGGGACCGTTCGTGCCGATCGACAAGCGGCAGACTTCAACCGTGGGGAGCGCATGATTGTAATTCCGGCCCTCGACCTTCGCGGGGGCAAGATCGTCCGTATGGAACGCGGCGACCTCGCAACGGAGACGGTGTACGCCGACGATCCCGTCGCGCAGGCCAAGGCGTTCGTTGAGGCCGGCGCAAAGCGGCTGCACGTCGTCGATCTCGACGCCGCACTCGGCCGCGGGAACAACCTCTCCGTCATTCGCGATATTTGCCGGGCGGTAAGCGTGCCGGTGCAAGTCGGCGGCGGCATTCGCATCGGGCAGCACGTACAAGCGCGACTCGACGCGGGCGCGTCGGAAGTGATTCTCGGCACGGTGCTGGTCGACGACGAACGCGTCGCGCGTTACATCATCGGCCAGTTTCCGGAAAAAATCATCGCTGCCATTGATGCGCGCGGCAAACAGGTCGCCACGCACGGCTGGCAGGAAAGCACGCCGGTCGATCGCGACTCTCTTGTGAAACGCGTGGCGGGGTGGGGCGTGCAGCGCGTGGTTTTCACCGAGATTCGCCGCGACGGCATGGGCGAAGGCTACGACATTCAAGCGTTGCGCGAAATCGCCGATGCGGCGCCGGAAATTACATTCACGGCAAACGGCGGCGCGCGCACGATTGACGACCTGAAGCTTCTGAAGAAAGACGCGCCGGCCGCCGTCGATTCATGCATCGTCGGCAGCGCCGTCTATAAAGGCACGATCAAACTCGACGAAGCGCTTGGCGCTCTAACGTAACGCAACGTCTACGCCGGCGGCGTAGGCTTTGGTTTCGGCTTCGGCGTGTGATGTACCAGCGGTATGCGGTGCGGCGCAGGCGTATTCGCCGGGCGCGGCGGAATCGTCGGCCTCGGCGCCGGCGGATGCGGTATTGGCGGCCGCGGTATCGGGTTGTGCGTGGGGACCGGATGTGGCGTGCGCGTCGGTGACGGCGCCGGCGTGCGAGTTGCAATCGGCGTCGGCGCGGGAATGCGCGAGGGCGTTGGGACCGGTACCGGCGTGGGCGTCGGTTGCGGCGTCGCAATCGGCAGCAACTGCACGAACTGCGGATATGCGGCGTAGGTTACGGCGCCGTTGGGCGCAACGTACATCGCGGTGATCGGACAGTTTATGATCGAATTGACGACGGGCGTGGGCACGCTTCCCGAATAAAATTGCGACTGGGGCGCGCTGAAGAGTTCGTATTGCCACGATGACGTGCAAATAAATGCGAAGGCGCTGCCGCCCGGCGGCGCAACGAGCTCCACGGGGACGGCCGCGCCGCCCATGAATTGCGTACCCGGTACGGTGAGCTGCACGTAATTGTTGTTGTAGTAGTACGGAAGTCCGCCGGTGTTCGTATCGGGCGGTGGCGGCGCTTGCGTAGTTTCGAACGACCACGAGGTATCGAACGGCACGCCGCTGCTGCTGGTCCCGCTGATCTGCACGGTGTGATTTCCCGGCGGCAACGGCGCTCGCGGAATGTAGGTGACGAACGTGCCTTGATAGGTTGCGTTCATCGATTGATCGATGCCGTCCAGTAACAGCGTCAGACTCCGAATCGAGGAGCCGTTCGGCAAATCGAGACTCGCGGCGATGGTAGGATAAGCCGAGCCCACGCGGCTGTTGGCTGCGGGCTCGAGTCCGCGAACGGTAACGGGTTGCGCGCTCGGCGCCGGTGATGCGGCAACGGTCTGCGGGGATGTCGTATACACCGCGACGAGTTTTACGCGGCCGTCGTACATGATGCGCGCATGCACCAGGCGGGCCATCGCGCGAACGGGAGCGTACCAGCGCCCAGCGATGATGCGCGCGGGCGGTCTGAGCGGCAGCTTGATGTCGCGAAGATGTACGTGCAGCGCTTCGACGATGGCGCGGAGCGGCACGAGCACCCGGCCGTGTTCGAGCACGGCAACGACGGGGAGCTGACGGTCGTTCACTGCGACGCGGATCGGCGGCGGCGTTTGCATCATATCTCTTTAAAGAGAGAACGTGTTCTACGAGGCATTCGTTCGATGCTTCAAGCGTCGTCGTAGCGACGGGTGAGCGCCGCGGGCAGGCGCGTCACCACCTCGTAGTTGATGGTGTCGTCCCAGGTGGCCCAGTCGTCGGCGCTGATTTCGTTCTCGCCGTCGCGCCCGATCAGGGTGACCGTTGCCCCGGAGCGTGCTTCGGGCGCGTGCGAGAGATCCAGAACGGTGAGATTCATCGCGACCCGTCCTACGATCGGAGCGCGCGAACCGTCGACCAGAAACGCCCCCTTGTTCGAAAACGAACGGGGGATGCCGTCGCTGTAGCCCAGCGGCAGGACGCCGATGCGCATGCTGCGGGGCGCGTGAAAGGTCGTGCCGTACCCGACCGGTTCGCCCGCGGCGAGCTTGCGCGTCGTGATCAACTCACTCGTATACGAAAGGGCGGGGCGCAGCGGCAGGCGTCCTCCGTTCATCGCTTCACGCGTCGCGGGAGAAGGCCACAGGCCGTAGAGCGCGATGCCGAAACGCACCATGTCCAATCGCGTTTGCGGCCACAACATGCCGGCGGCCGAGGCCGCAATGTGGCGCGTCGGCAGCTTGCCCCGTGCTGCCAGCGTCGGTTCGGCTTGCGCGTATGCGCCCACGAAACGTTCGAGCTGCAGCATGGTGTACGGCGAATCGATCTCTTCGGCCGACGCGAGATGCGAAAAGATGCCGACGATTTCCAGATCGCTCATGCGCGAGTAGTCTTCGACCGCGTCCGCGAGTTCCGCAGGTTCCAAACCCAAGCGGTTGAGCCCGCTGTTGATCTTCACGTGCACCTTGGCGCGAGCGTGCGCTTTTTGTGCCGCAGCGGTGAGTTTTCGCACGTATTCGCCCGTGCTCCAGAGCGTCGTTTCGACGCGTGTTTGCATCGCGTCGCCAAGCGCGTCGGGTGCAATCGGCCCGAGCACCAAAATCGGCTTGGTGATCCCGCCGTCGCGCAGCGCGATCGCTTCATCGAGCGAAAAGACGCACAGCTTTGCGGCGAGCGACTCGATGGCGAGCGCAACTTCGATCAATCCGTGCCCGTACGCGTTGCCTTTGACGACGAAGGCCGCTTGTGCCGGTGCAATCAGATCGCGCAGCCGCTCGGCGTTATGCCGGAGCGCCGGTAGCGAAATCTTGAGGGAACCGATCATTGCGCCTGCGCTTCGTTGCCGCACCCTTGTTGTCCCACGGCCTCGTCGTGAAGGGTTCTTCGCTGGGGCGTTTCGATGGTGTCGACTGCGGGTCTGATACACCCTGCAGCTCCGGGTTCGATTCCCGGGCGCTCCAGCCGCGACGAATCACCCGACGTTGCGAAGGCGTTGGCGATGTGTTACTCTCGCTGTGTATCAGGCCCGCAGAAACATCTCGAAACGCGCGAAGCGCCGCAGCAATGCGGCGCTTCGTCATTCTAGCGCTTGTCGAGCTTCGCCGTTACAAATGCGACCGGCACGCCGAAGAAGAGGCAATGCGCGACGAGCGCGCTGATGAATTCGACCGGCGACGGCGGAACGAGTTTGCGCGCGCCGAGCAGCACCAAATCCATGAAAACGTATACGACGAGGCCGTAGACGAGCCCCGAAATCAACCAACGCTGGTTCATGTACGGCCGGTCGTGCGCGAGATAGGCGTATCCGCCGGCCCATCCCATGCTCACGATGAAATGCACGAGCAGTCCAAGCCACGCATACGATGTGCTGGTGAGCGCGACGTCGCCGATTGCAGCCGATGCGATCCACTGCCACGCCGGAATCGGATTCGTGTGCGCGACGATCAGCAGGTAGGCTTCCATAATGAGCCCGCCGATAAAGCCCGCGATAATGGCCTGGCGAACGATCAGTCCCCAGTTGCGACTCTGCGTCATGGGGCGCGTTCTTCGCCGGTAAGTCGTCGTTTCGTTCTAAGCAGCCGTCCAGGTGGTTGCCCTACGCTGTGGGCATGATGGGAAGCCGCCCGGTCTCCGGACCGGATGATGTCATCATTTGGAGTGCTGCATGGCTGCTCGGAGTGACGAGCGGCATCGGGGCTGCGTTCGCGCTCTGGTCGCAGTTCAACGGCATGGATACCTCCGCGCCCGAACTCGCGCTCGGCGTGGTCATGCTCGGCGGAGGTCTGGCGCTGCTCGGGATGGCCATAGAGAATCGCGTCATGCGCGTCTGCCTCTGGGTCGCCTGCGCCTCGTTCGTTGCGTCCGTCTTCCTGGGCGGCCCGGCTTTTTCAGCGATCCTCGGCTAGCTTTAAGCCAAAGCGGGTACCATCCGCTCGATGATCGGAATCCGCGATTCGAAGCTGTCCGGCAGCATGCTGTCTTCCGCGCTCGCGCTGGCGGGCGCCGTAGTCGTTGCCGCGATCGTCGGCACCGTGCTGGCCCTCCAGGGCCGCGCCGTGGGCCATCCCCCGGCCCTTGCCGCGGGCGTCGTTTCAATGGGCGCCGGGCTGGCGCTCGTCGGTCTTTCTCAGGCCGGCAACGCGCGGCTGTTTCTCTGGGTCTCCGCGGCCGTTTTGCCGGCCGCGTTCTTCCTCGCCTCCACCCTCTAAGAGCGCTTGCACTCGCCATAGGAGTCTGCTAAGATTCCATGGCTGGCACTCTTCTGCTGTGAGTGCCAAGAACCCAATCAAGCGTCTGTTTTAGCATTTTGGAGGTTTTCGTGGATCTCAAGCCTTTGGCCGATCGCGTGGTCATTGAGCACGTCGAACAGAGCGAGAAGACCAATACCGGTATCTTCTTGCCCGACACTGCAAAAGAAAAGCCGCAAGAGGGCATCGTCCGTGCGGTCGGTACCGGCCGCGTGACGGATGAGGGCAAGACCCTCCCGATGACCGTCAAGGTCGGCGATCGCGTCATCTACTCGAAATATTCGGGCTCGGAAGTCAAGATCGACGGTAAAGAGTTCCTGATCGTTTCCGAAAAAGACGTGCTCGCAATTGTCGACAAAGTTCCCGCTGGCGTTTAAGGAGTCAGAGAAGATACATCATGGCTGCAAAGCAACTCGTATTTGATGAAAATGCGCGCCGCGCGCTCGAGCGCGGTGCGAATATGCTCGCCGATGCGGTGAAAGTGACGCTCGGTCCCAAGGGCCGTAACGTCGTCCTCGACAAGAAGTTCGGCTCGCCGACGATCACCAACGACGGCGTCACGATCGCGAAGGAAATCGAACTTCCCGACTCGTTCGAAAACATGGGCGCTCAGCTCGTGAAGGAAGTCGCGTCGAAGACCAACGACATCGCCGGCGACGGCACGACCACCGCGACGGTTCTCGCGCAAGCGATCATCCGCGAAGGTCTGCGCAACGTTACCGCCGGCAGCAATCCGCTGCTGATCAAGCGCGGCATCGAAAAAGCCGTTGAAGTCGCCGTCGAAGAGATGGGCAGCTTCAAGCAAAACGTCGACAGCAAAGAGAAGATCGCGCAAGTCGCGTCGATCTCGGCTAACGACAAAGAGATCGGCCAGTTCATCGCCGACGCGATGGAGAAGGTCGGCAAAGACGGCGTGATCACGGTCGAAGAGTCGCGCACGCTCAAGACGGAAGTCGAAACCAAAGACGGCATGCAGTTCGACAAGGGCTACATCTCGCCGTACATGGTGACGGATTCCGAGCGTATGGAAGCGGTTCTGGATGATCCGTTCATCCTCGTGACCGAGCGCAAGATCTCGGCGATCGCCGACATTCTGCCGCTGCTCGAAAAGGTCGTTCAGGTTCAGAAGCCGCTGCTCATCATCGCCGAAGACATCGAAGGTGAAGCGCTTGCGACGCTCGTCGTCAACAAGCTGCGCGGCACGTTCACGAGCGTTGCGGTGAAGGCGCCGGGCTTCGGCGACCGCCGCAAAGAGATGCTCAAGGACATCGCCACGCTCACGGGCGCGACGGTGATCTCGGAAGAGCTCGGTCTGAAGCTCGACAAAGTTACGCCGGATCAGCTCGGCCGCGCGAAGCGCGTGACCGTGACGAAGGAAGAAACGACCATCGTCGACGGCGCCGGCAAGCAAGATGCGATCAAAGGCCGCATCGACATGATCAAGAAGCAGATCGAAGAGACCGATTCTGACTTCGATCGTGAGAAGCTGCAAGAGCGTCTTGCGAAGCTCTCCGGTGGCGTTGCCGTCATTCAAGTCGGCGCCGCAACCGAAACCGAACTCAAAGAGAAGAAGCACCGCATCGAAGACGCGCTCAGCGCGACGCGTGCGGCCGTGCAAGAAGGCATGATCCCCGGCGGCGGTTCCTCGCTCGTGCACGCGATCAAAGCGATCGACAAGTACGTGACGACGGCGCCGAAGACCAACGGTCATGCGACGACGTGGGCCGACGAAAAGATCGGCATCGACATCGTGAAGAAGGCTCTCGAAGAGCCGCTTCGCCAGATCGCCTATAACGCGGGCTTCGAAGGTTCGGTCGAAGTGAACAACGTCAAGGGCAAGAACGCTCCGCTTGGCTTCGATGCCATGACGGGCGAAGTCGTCGACATGTTCAAAGCCGGTATCGTCGAGCCGTTCAAAGTGACGCGTTCGGCGCTGCAAAACGCCGCGTCGATCGGTGCGCTCGTTCTCACGACCGAGACGCTGATCGCCGACAAGCCCGAGCCGAAGAAAGATATGCCGGCAATGCCCGGCGGCGGCATGGGCGGCTACGACATGATGTAGTGGGTGTTCGCGGTGCGTCGCACCGCGAGCCACCCTTCGCGTTCGGGCTTCGCCCGATCCGCGGAGTTATCCTGAGCTTGTCGAAGGATGCATTGGAGGGCGGCGCTGATGCGCCGCCCTTTTTCTTTGTTGTCATCCTGAGCGGAGCAGTGTCACCCTGAGCTTGTCGAAGGGCGACACTGCGCAGACGAAGGATCGCATCGCACGAAGACCTCGCAAGAAATGCGGGGCCTTTACTTTCAAGTGCGAGAGAGGACGTAGCCTTATCGCAACCAAACCTCCGAGGGCTTGCACGCTCTCGGAGGTTTGTGGATGCTGCGCTCTCGTATTGCTGCCGTTTCGGCACTCGCCCTCGCCACATTACTCTGCGGGGGCATGGCTCAAGCGCAGACGAAACCCGCCGCTCCTGCGGCAAATGCGCACGGTCCCGCGCCGTACGCGAAATTCATCGAGGGCGCGAAGGTCGAACCGGGCTTGCTGCCCGTGATCGAAAAAGACGGGAACGTCTATCTCGAGGTGCAGACCTCGCAACTAGGCGCCGATTTTATCGAAACCGCGGTTCCCTATAGCGGCCTCGGCGGTTTCGGACCGGCGCAGGGCGAGCCGTACGTGGCACCCGCGCGCATCCTGCGATTCGAACGCTACGGCAACGACGTCGTCCTTCGCTGGCCGAACACGTATGCTTCGACCAATCCGAATACGCCCGAACGTGCGGGCGTGGATCGCTCGCTGCCCAGTTCCGTTATTGCGGTCGTGCCGATCGCCGCGCAAGACGGCACGCGCGTGGTCATTCCGGCAAAGCCCTTTCTCGGCGACGTTGCCGATCTCGCGCCGGCGCTTCGTGCTGCGGTAAAAGCTGAAAGCCACGCCTATCATCTGGATATGTCGAAGTCGTTCTTCTTGGCAACCAAGGCGTTTCCGAAAAACGACGTGCTGCGCGTCGATCAGACCTGGACGTCGGCGCAACCCGACCGCTTGGACAACGCTCCCGATGCGCGCAACGTCGAAGTGAAGATTACCTACAACCTTATCGCCGCGCCGCACGACGGCTTCGTGCCCCGCATCGCCGATCCGCGCGTCGGCTATTTCTCGCAGCCGCTGCTCGATTTTTCGAACGACAACGGCCTGCAACGCGCCGTGCATTACATCACGCGCTGGAATTTCGGACCACGCAATTCCGCCGCGCCCGCGCAAGCCGCCAATCCCATCGTCTTTTACTTAGCCGACGACATCCCGCATCAATATCGTGCGACCGTGCGCGCTGCATTGCTCACCTGGAACGACGCGTTTGCGAAAATCGGCATCCTCAATGCGGTTAAAGTCGAGCAGCAGCCGGCCGGTTCGACGTGGGATTCGGACGATATTCGCCACAACATGATTCGTTGGGTCGATACGAGCGATCCGCAATACGGTGCCGAAGCGCTCATCCTGAGCGATCCGCGCACGGGCGAGGAACTCAACGTCGGCGTGAACTTCGATGCGATCGAAGGCATCGGCGCGCGCCTTCTCTATAAGTATGAAGTGGCGCCCGCACGAGGTCTGCCCGACACGCCCGCCGCGGAAAAAGCCTTCGCCGACTCGTTCATTCGCTCGGTCATCCTGCACGAATCCGGGCACGATCTTGGACTGCAACACAATTTCATCGGTCACGAAGCCTACACCGCGCGCGACCTTCAAAGCAAGGCGTTCACGGCAAAATACGGCATCGCAAGCTCCGTCATGGAGTACGCGCCGATCAATCTGTGGCCGCGCGGAACTCCCCAAGGCGACTACAACCAATTAGTGCTCGGACCGTATGATTATTATGCGGTGAACTACGGCTACGGGTATATTCCGGGCGCGCAAACGCCCCAGCAAGAACAATCGACGTTGAACCGCTGGGCGTCACGCTGGGCGAATCCGCGGTACCGGTTCGCCAGCGACGAAGATGCCGACGAATTTGCGAGCGGTCATTCCATCGATCCGCGCGTGGTGCAGTTCAACTTGACCGACCACCCGATCGCGTGGTGCGGGGTGCAGATGAAGATGCTGCACGGCGTGATGAATACCGTCAACGCGCATTTCCCCGAACCCGGCGTTCCGTACGACGAAGCGCGTTCGGCGTTCTTGACGCCGATGCGTCAGTACGTCCGTTGTGCGACCGACGCAGCGCACACCATCGGCGGCGAATATCTCTCGCGCGCGCAACGCGGCGACCCGGGTGCAGGCGCTCCGATTCAGCCGGTTCCGCTTGCGAAGGAGCGCGCGGCTTGGTCGCAGATGGCAAACGGCTTGTTCTCGGAACAGGCATGGCATTTCAACCCGCAGGTGCTCGACACGCTGACCTACTCGGAATACAGCGAATTCACGAGCGCAAAGTGGGCATATAACCCGCCGCACCGTCACGACGTCAGCGTTGCGGAATATGCTTCCGGAGCACAGAATATGGTGCTGCGCGAGCTGTTCTCTCCCTTACGCCTGCAGCGCATCGACGAATTCTCGCTGCGCTACGGTCGCGGAAGAACGATGACGATGGCCGACCTCTTCACGTGGGCGCAATCGAGCATCTTCGGCAATATCGCGAATGCAAACGTCGTGCGGCGCAACCTTCAAACGACCTACGCGCAGATGCTCGGCGGGATGGTTACCGCACCGGCGCCGGGCGTGCCGAGCGATGCACAGGCGCTCGCGCGTCTCGAACTCCAGGGACTGCGCCACAACGTTGCGCTCGCGCTTCAACGCCGGAACCTCGACACGTTGACGCGCGCGCACCTTGAGTTGCTCGGTACCCTTGCGCAACGCGCGCTCTCGGCGCGCATCGTCGTCCCAGCGTCGGCGAAGGGAGGAATGTAGTATGCGGTCCCGCCTCATCGCAGGATTGTTTGCCGGCATCGTAGCGTTCGGCGCGCCGCTCGCAGCGCGCGCCGACGTCTACATCAATCTCTTTGGATTCAATCCGAAGGATCTCGGGCACAATTGCGTGCACGCGTGGAGTAACGACAAAGCCGCGGTTATCCGATGCTCCGGACCGGGATCGTTCACGGCCATTTCCACACACTGGAACCTGGACAGGAAAGAATGCGACATCCGCATTTCCGGCGGGCATTTAGGCGCCGGCTGGCACTACGAGATCACCAGGAACTACAACCACGGCTGCAAAGGCCACTGGGCGAATAACAACACGCTGGACATAACCCGCGGCTAGGCCCGCTTCTCACGTGCTCTAACCGCTAGCGTGGTTCGCGGCCGAAGACGTCGCGCAGTTCGTCTTTGGCACGTTCCAGAATCGCGAGCTGCTTTTTCGGCAGATTCTTTCCGGCGCGATTGATATAAAACGTCAGCATCGACATCGCCGACCGGTACGGCGAGCTTTTGCGGCGTTTGCTATGCTCGGCCGAGCGCTTCAACGAAAGCGCGATCGCATGCGGATCGTCTTTCTCGAACACGCCTTGTTCCAAATCTAGGGCGTTGCTGGTACGGGTCACGCGGCCCGACCACTTCTTGGTCGTCATGCGTTCTTTGTACCCGCCGGAAAGAAACGTGCCCTCGTATCCGCAAGCGGATACGAGGACACGAACGCGTTACGGCTGTCCCGCTGTGCTAAGAACCGGCTTCGTGAACTTCAGGACGACGGTCGTGCCCTTCTTGACGTCCACGTCGGTCTTCATCTCTTGCGAGAGCACGTAACCCGCGGCCGCACCTGCGAGTGCCCCGTGTTTCATCGGGACTTTGTGCGTGGCCATGTGGCCGGCAACGGCGCCGCCGATCATCATACCGATCGTGCGCAGATGATGCGATTTCGCATTGAAGATGCCCATGTTCTCGATCTTGACGGTCACCGGTTGCCCGATCGTACCGTCGGCCATGCGCACGTTGTCGAACACGATCGTCATCGAAGGCTTTCTTGCGAGTCCCGCCTTGTGGACGTTATCCACGTGGCCGTTCACCGTCTCGCCGTGCGGACCGACGATGCTAAAGCGATCGCCGTTGACGTCGATCCTCGTGCCGATCTCTTGTTGCAGCTTGCCGCGGAAGACCGTTCCGGCGGGAACGATCACCGTTGCCGACGCCGCGCCGGGCGCGGCGCTCGAGGACGCTGCAGTGGAGGAAGCGGTGCTGACGTTCGAGCTGTGGCTGCAGGCCGCGAACGACACGGCGGCGAGCAGAACGGCCGGCGCGAGCGCCAGTCTGCGAAAAGTAGCGTTTGTCATGACTCGCCGCTTGGCTAGTCGCGCGTCAGTACCTCGCGGAGGTCGAGCGGATTGGCGCTGGAGAGCGCGGATGCGGGGTTACCCGGCTCGAGGGTGATGGTGTGCGTGCCCGGTTCGACCCACCGCCACGCGAAAAGGACGCCCGGCCCTTGCGGCATGGAGGGGTTCTGCCAGAGGCCGGTGCGGTCGGTGAGCGGTTTGCCGTCGATCAGCACCGCGACGTGTCCGTGCACGCAGAGCTTGCTCATCGTGCCTACCAGGGCGACGCCGGTCCCCGTGACGGTAATCGTGGCCGGGAGCGACGTAATGATGGCGGTCGAAGTCTCGGTGCCGCCCCACCGCGAGCCCGGCAGCATCGCGACGCCGTCGGGTGCGAGGGCTGCGGCCGCAATCTCGAGGGCGAACCCGCCGTTTGCCTGCCAGATCGATGTCCGCCGTTGCGGCGGTCCGTCGAAGAATCTGGGGAAGCTGCCGTCGGCGGTGCGTGCGGAGAGCGCGCTTGCGGCGTTGCGCAAGATCCACGTCCGCGCGAAGGGATGCGTGGGAGCCAGTTCCAGCATCGCCTCGACCAACGGTTCGACGACGTCGTTCTCGCCTTGCACGTCGGCGAAGACGCCGCGCGCGTCCGAGAGGTCGTCGTCGACGGCCCGTGCCGTTTGCAGCGCGTCGTTCGCGTACGCTTGCTCGCCCGTCGCGCGCGCCAGATGCACGCCGTTCCAAATCATGTCGCCGTTGACCGAAGCGAAGAAGCGGCGCTTCACCTGCGCGCACGTGACACCGTCGTCGATGACGTGCACGGTGTACAGCGGGAGCGCCGGGTCCAAAAAAGTCGCGCGCGCCGCGGCGTAGCCCGCCTCCGCTTGCGCGAGATACCGCGGATCGCGCGTGGCTTCATAAACGAGCAAGTCGCCTTTGACGGCGTTTGCCGTCGTTTCGAGCGTCTTGACGAAGACGCCATCCTGCGGCGGGTGCTGGTACGGAATCGACGGACATGCGCCGCGATCGAGCGACGGCGATTGTTGCGCGTACGCGAGCGCCGCTTTGGCACGGCGCAGGTCGCGCGCCCGGCCCGTGACCGCATACGCGCGCATGGCCGCGACCGCGTCCCAAGCCGGCGTATCGCTCCAATGCGCGCAGGCCGTGCGCGTGCACGGGCGGCCGTAATGCGGTTGGGTTGCCTCGAGCTCATCTAGGGTGGCCGTTACCACCGCTTCGTGCAGCGCCCGCCACCGCAGGTAGAGCGCGCCGGTTGCCGCGTCGGCTCCCCAATCCGAGTTCGTCCTGCTGCAGCCGCTGCGGTCGCAGGTGCGCCACTTGCCGCCGCCGGCGTAGAAATCGCGCAGCAACGCTCCGGCGGCCGCCGTACCGGCGTCGCCAAAGGTCGGCGGTGCCTCCGCAAAAAGGGCGCCGGCACATGAAAAGATCGCCGCGAGAAACACGGCAAACGCGCGAGTGAGAAGACGCATTACCTACTATATCGGTAACGTTTGGCAAAGGTCTCTAGTTCGCCGCAGGATAAGCAGGCAGAAAAGGAATTCCACCGATGCAGCAACGGTTCGTCAACGATTTCACTATCCGGGTTGCAACGGTCAACGGGTCGGGCAGTCAGTCCTCCAATCTCGTGTTGACCAACGCGATCTTCCGCATGGGCATCCCGGTCGCGCCCAAGAACGTCTTCCCGTCGAACATCGAAGGGTTGCCGACTTGGTTCGACGTGCGGGTGACCGAACGCGGCTACCAGTGCCGAACGCGCGACGTCGATATTTTGGTGGCCCTCAATGCCGCGACATGGCGCACCGACGTGGCCGACGTCAGACCGGGCGGCGTCGTCATACACGAGGCGAGTTATCCGCTCACGGGCGACGCGGTGCGCGACGACCTCGTCTATTACGCGGTGCCGTTCAACGAGATGGCCAAGGCGCACGTGAAGGACGGCGCGCTGCGCAAGTATCTGCTCAACATGATGTACGTCGGCGTCATTGCCGAATTGCTCGGCATCGACGAAGCGACGATCGAAGCGTCGATTGCGGGGCAGTTCAAGCGTAAGCCGGCCGCAGTAACGAGCAACATGGACGCGGTGCGGCTCGGGTTTGCACACGTTCGCGAGCACGTGCAAAAACGCGATCCCTTCCACCTAGAGCGGACAAGTGGCAAGGTGGAAGGCAAGATTTTCATGGACGGTAATCGCGCCGCGGCGTTTGGGTGTTTGATGGGCGGCTGTACGGTCGCCGCGTGGTATCCGATCACGCCGTCGTCGTCGCTCTGCGAGTCCTTCATCGCGCTGTGCGAAAAACACCGCGTCGATGCAGAGACGGGCGAAAAGAAATTTGCCATCGTCCAGGCCGAAGACGAACTTGCGGCGATCGGAATGGTGATTGGCGCCGGTTGGGCGGGTGCGCGTGCGATGACGTCGACGTCGGGACCGGGCGTGTCGTTGATGGCCGAATGGGCGGGTTACGGCTATTATGCCGAAGTGCCGGCCGTCATTTTCGACGTGCAACGCGCCGGGCCGTCGACCGGCTTGCCGACGCGCACGATGCAAGCGGACGTGTCGTTTGCATACCATCTCTCGCACGGCGACACGCAGCACATCGTTCTGCTTCCCGCGACGATTCGCGAAGCCTACGAGATGGCGATGGACGCGTTCGACCTTGCCGATCGCTTTCAAACGCCGGTCTTTGTGCTCTCCGATCTCGACCTGGGCATGAATTCGTGGATTACCGAACCGCTGCCGTATCCCGAGAAACCGTTCGACCGCGGTAAAGTGTTGGGCGAAAAAGATCTGAACAAGCTCGAATCGTGGGGCCGTTATCGCGACGTCGATCACGACGGCGTTCCGTATCGCACGCTGCCGGGCACGAATCACTCGGGTGCCGGATACTTCACGCGCGGCACGGGACACGACGAAGAAGCGCGCTATTCGGAATCGCCCGAAGTGTGGCAACGCAACCTCGATCGCTTGCTACGGAAGCACGACACGGCACGCACGGTCGTGCCGCAGCCGATCGCCGAGGAAAACAAATCGCCGATTGGGATTCTTGCCTACGGCACGACCCATCACGCCGTCGTCGAGGCACGCGACGTGCTCCGGGAAGACGGTCTCGAAGTCGATTACCTGCGCGTGCGCGCGCTTCCGTTCTCGCTCGACGTAGCGGCGTTTATCGCGCGGCACGATCGCGTCTACGTGATCGAGCAGAATCGCGACGGGCAGCTCTACGGGCTTCTTCGAGCGGAATTACCCAACCATTTGATCTCGCGGCTGCACTCCGTGCGCCACTACAACGGCGTGCCCATCGATGCGCGCGCCGTCATCGAACCCATCCTCGCTGCCGAGCGTAAACCGGCGGTGGTAGCAGAATGACCGTGAATCTGATCGGCCTCGGCCGCGACGTCTATAAGGGCTTGCCGACGACGCTATGCGCCGGATGTGGCCACAACTCGATCACCAATCATTTGATCAAAGCGCTCTACGAATACGGCGTCGAGCCCCACCGTTTGGCGAAGATGAGCGGCATCGGCTGCTCCTCGAAGACGCCGGCCTATTTCGTCGAGCAAGCGCACGGATTCAATGGCGTGCACGGCCGGATGCCTTCGGCTGCGACGGGTGCCAAGCTTGCCAATCGCGATCTGCTGGTGCTCGGCATCAGCGGCGACGGCGATACCGCCAGCATTGGCCTCGGGCAGTACGCGCACATGGTGCGGCGCAACGTCGACGCGGTGTATATCGTCGAGAACAACGGCGTCTATGGTCTGACGAAGGGCCAGTTCTCCGCGACGGCCGACGTCGGTTCCACCTTGAAGAACGGCACGCCGAACGAATACGCGACGATCGACGTTTGCGGCCTCGCAATCGAATTGGGCGCGACGTTCGTCGCGCGCTCCTTCTCGGGCGACGGGAAGCAGCTCGTTCCGCTGCTGCAGGCGGCGTTTTCGCATCGCGGCACCTCGATTCTCGACATCATCAGCCCGTGCGTCACCTTCAACGATCACGCCGGCTCCACGAAGAGCTACGCGTACGTGAAAGATCACGAGATGGTCGCGAACATGCCGGATTTCATTCGCCCGGCAGAGGAAGTGACCGTGGATTACGAACCCGGCATGGTTCAGGAAGTGCGGCTGGAAGACGGCGCACACGTGCTATTGCGCAAAGTCGGACACGATTACGACGCAACCGATCGGATCGGCGCTCTCAAAACGATTCACGAAACGCGCGATCGAGGGGAATTCGTCACCGGGCTGCTCTTTGTCGATCCGAACGGTCAGGATCTATGCGAACGAGAGAAAATGGTGCAAACGCCGCTCAAGGACTTGGGCGAAGAGGATTTGCGGATCTCCCGTAGCGAGTGGAGCGCGCTCTTCTCCGGTTGATCCGCAGCGTGAGGCGAAGATCGTCGTCGTCTCTACCGTCACGGCGGCAATGTCGTCCATGGGCGCGACGCCGCCGAGCACGGCGCGAGCGATCGCTTGTGCCGGGTTTCCAGCCGAACGCTCGAACGCGCTCGTCGCGGATCGCATCAACCGGCATTCGCCTTCGATCGGATCATGCGCGAAGTCCGTTAGCCCATCGGTGTGAAAGACGAGCCGCGCGTCGGGCGGCAGATCGAATGCGTGCGTGTCGTAGTCGTTGCGTTGTATGCCGAGCGGTAGATCGCCCGCATGTTCGAGGCGCGCCGCGCCGGATCCATGAACGAGGACGGGAGCAGGATGACCGGCTGAGGCAAACCGCAGATGACCGCTCGTCGGATCGAGAACGGCACAAAGCGCGGTTGCAACGGGGTGCAACTGGTTCTTTTCCAGCATACGTTGATTTGCTAGCGTCAGAATCAGTCCCGGTTCTTTTTCATCGAGCGCGGCGCCCAAAATCGCCAGGCGCGCATCGCGCATCGCGACGAACGCGGTGAGGCCGTGACCCGTGACGTCGCCGATGATGATCAGCAGCCGGCCATCCGCGAGTTTGAAAACGTCGTACCAATCGCCGCCGACGCGCTCGATGTCGCTCGCCGCTTGATAATAGACGCATACGGATGCGCCCTCCGTCACGAAGCCTTCCCGATCCATGACCGCGCGTTGGAGACGGTCGGCGATCTCGCGCTCTCGTTCGAAGAGCAACTGATGCCGGCGGGAATCCCTTTCCAAACGAGTGCGCCTGCTCTCGTAAAAATAGGCCAACGTGCCGAATATCGTACCGAGCGCAAAACCGCCTGCTACGAGCGTCGCGATCGTTCGTTGCTGCCGCCGTTCAAGGATCGTAGCATCCATGTTCAGCGCTCGAATGATGCGATCGTTGTTGTCTCGGAAGCGATCGACGAGATGTTTTTCGCGAAGCTGCAGCGCGAGCGCGCCCGCTTGTCGGGGATTCTGCAGTAAGGGCGCGGCGATCGACTTCAGCCAGGACCGATGAATGTTCTCTTCGTTAGAAAGAGCTTGCAACGCCGTGCGATCGTGGAGATCAACGAATTGCCTGCGCGTCCGAGCGACGCTGGCCTCGAATCGCGTTCGCGCAGCCTCGTACGGCTGCAGAAAAATCGGGTTTACGGTAGCCGCATAGGCCTGAAGATCTGTCTCTTGGTCGAGCTGCTCGCGAAGCACGGTGTTGCTCGACAAGCCGGCTTGCCGCAGCGCAAGTTCGGTGGCGTTCGATCCCCCAACAACACCTATGATTCCGGCCGCACTAGCCGCGACAGTGACGAATGCAATGACCGGCGATAGTATCGTGCCGAAGCGCATCATCAGAAATGCCGTTTCCCCGAGAGCTCAGGTCATGAAGGTAACGGCCATTCCTTGGAAGAGGCCGGGAAATATGAAGGGGCGGCACGCAGCCGCCCCTTCGATCGTGTATGCCGGGCTTGCGTGTCATCCCGAGCTTGTCGGAGGATGACCCCGCGCGCTACTTGATGAGGCGTAGCGTCAGCGGATACTGGTATTGTTCGCCCTGTGAGGTCTTGACGGCCGCGATGATGCACAGCACCAGATTGGCGATCATGGGCACGAAGAATAGGACCGCGCCGAATCCAAACGTGACGAGTGTAAGCACCCAGGCCGCGACATACGCGATGGCGATGGTGATCTGGAAATTGAGTGCCTCTTTGGCTTCCGTCGTGAGATACGGTTTCGTATCTTTCGCGACGAGCCACACGATGAGGGGGACGATAAACCCGAAGAAGATCCCGCTAAGGTGGGTGAGTATGGCTGCGGTCCGATCCTCTTGCGCCGGTTGAGAGTCGATCACGAGAACCTCCTAACAGATAGGGGTTGACTGCTTCGCAAGGGGAGGTTTCGAGAACGCTGGTAGACTTTCCGTCAGGCCGAGCGAGGGAATCTGGGGAGTTGGTCCTTTAGTCCTTCGAATGCGGCGACGACGTTCGGATCGAAGGCTCGCCCGCTTTCGCCGACGATTTGCGACAGAGCGTGGGAACTCGTAAACTCGACGCGATGCGGGCGCTCGGAGACGAGCGCGACGTACGTGTCGGCGACCGCGATAATGCGGGCAAGCAGCGGAATCATCTCGCCGGAAAGGCCTTCGGGATACCCGGTGCCGTCGTAACGCTCGTGATGGTAGCGAGCCATCGTTTCGGCGGCCCGCATCAAGGGGCGCCGTCCGTCGCCCAAGATCGCGGCACCCGCGTCGACGTGGCCGTTGACGACCGAACGCCACCGCGTGGGAAGCGACGACGGCAACTCGCGGACCTTTTCCGGTACGGCCAGCATGCCGATGTCGTAGACCAGGCCGCCGATCCGCAACGCCTCGATCTCGTCGCTCGAGAGGTGCATCGCGTTTGCGATTTCCACCGCCAGGTCGCGCACCTGCACGCTATGGGCGGCAATTGCCGTGCTATAGGCTTGAAGCGCCCGGTGCAGCCGCAGGATCGTGTCGCGTTCGTCGGTCGGCATGACGATTTCGCCGAAGGTGGTGCGCGGTTCGGACCGTCCGCAGAAATGGCGTAAATGTGCGGTTAGATCGCTGAGCGCGAGCGGTTTTGCCAGGAACAGCGTCGCGCCGGCATCGAGCGCCCGTTGCCCCAACGACTCCTCGCCGTGGGCGGTGAGCATCACGATCGGCGTGAACGCGTGCGGAGCCTTGTCGCGAAGCTGCTGAACGAATGCTACGCCGTCCATCTCCGGCATCTGATAATCGACGATGACGAGCGACGGCCTCAAATCGTTGAGGCGCTCGAGTGCTTCGACCGGATCGCTGAACGAAATGGGATCTTCTCCGAGCACGCGCTTGACCACGGCGGAGTAGAGCTTCAGGATTGGTTCGTCGTCGTCGACGAGAACTACGCGATTCATCTGTCTATAAGTGTCGGTGAATGCGATTGCTTTCTGCTTATCGCTTCGATAACAGTTTGCAACGCGCGTGTTAAGGGCCCGTCAAAAGCGCATTATGTTGGACCCCTTCGTGCCGTGGGTAATGATGCTTACCGAAGGGAGATTAGACGTGGCTAACGTGGGTGAACTGAAGGATACGGCGCGCGGCGTCGTTATGGATCAGATCGATCGCCGTTCGACCGATCTCGGAAACACGGTCGGCGAACACGTCGCGAATCTGCGAAACGTGAGCGAGTCGCTTCGCAGCCAAGGACACGACCATACCGCTCGCTTAGTCGATATGGCAGCCGAGCGCGCATATAGCGTCTCTGCATATCTGACGAACACCGACGGCGATCGCATGGTGCACGACTTGGAGCAATTGGCGCGCAGTCAGCCGCTCGCAACCGCCGCGGTCGGACTCATTGCCGGCTTGACTGCAGCCCGCTTGCTGAAATCCGCCGCCGCCGAACGCTACGAGCGCTTCAGCACGTACGGAGTACGCTGATGGATCCTGATCTGCGCGACGCGTCGATGGGCGAATTGCTCAAGCGGTTGAGCGGCGACATGACGCTGCTGATTCGCGACGAGTTCGAACTCTTCCGCACGGAGATGACGGAGAAAACGAAACGCGCGGTTGCGCAGGCCGGTGAAGGCGCGGGAATGTTGTCGGCGGCGGCCATCTGCGGATTGCTCGCGCTGATGGGTTTGAGCGCAACCGTCATACTGTTGCTCGCTATGGTGATGCCGGCTTGGGTGGCGGCGCTCATCGTGACCGTTGCTTACGGCATCGTCGCGGCCGTTCTGGCCGTGAGCGGCAAGCATCGCTTCGACGACCTGCAACCACCCGTTCCAAAACAAACGATCGAAACAGTGAAGGAGGATGTAGAATGGGCAAAGACGCGGACGAGCTCCGCCGGGAGATAGCGGAAACGCGCGAACGCATGGGCGACACCGCGGATGCGCTTGCGTATAAAGCGGACGTTCCGAATCGAATGAAGGACGCCGTGAGCGACCGCGTCGATTCGATGAAATCGGCAATCACCGGCACGGTGGGTAAAGCCAAACGCGCGGTGTCGAACGCCAGCAGTAGTCTTCCCGACATGGGCGACGTGCAAGCGGGAGCGATGAGCGCCGTCAATTCGGTCAGAGAAAACCCGCTCGGATTGTTTTTTGGAATGGCAGCGATGGGGTTCCTAATCGGTTCGCTGCTTCCGGTGACGGATTTCGAACGCGAGAACGTCAAGCCGATGGTGGACGACATGAAAGATCGCATGACGGATCGCGTTCAGGATACGATCGAAAATGCGAAAGATGCGGCGGTCAACGCCGTAATGCAGGGTCCTTCGTAGCAATAGCGCGTTGCGGAGCGGAGGTGCGTAGGCAGCCGGTCTCGTTCTGGGGCCGGCCACGCACGCTTGCACTCGTACGCCGGCAAGGGACCGTCACATCGAGAGGCGTTCGGTTGTTTTTAGGGTGTGGAAACGCAGACGACGCGTGACGGACGGCACGATTTCGACTTTCTCTACGGCACCTGGCGCGTGCATCATCGTCGCCGGCGTCATCCCCTGAGCGGGTGCGACGATTGGTACGAGTTCGGCGGCACGTCGATCGAACGGCCCTTATGGGGCGGCTTGGCGAATCTGGAAGAGATGACGCTCGACAGCCCGACCGGAAGACTCAACGGCTTCGCGTTGCGCATGTACGACGCGACAAAAAATCAGTGGAAGATCTATTGGGCGACCGATGCAGGCGGCCTCGTCACGGTGCCAACCGTCGGCGCGTTCGACGACGACGGCGTGGGCATGTTCTTGGACGAGGAAGTCTACGAAGGAAGGCCGATCGTCTGCCGCTTCATTTGGACGCGCGAACGGTCGATGCGCTGCGCGCGATTCGAGCAAGCATTTTCGCTCAACGGCGGCGCTTCGTGGGAGACGAACTGGATCATGACGTTTCACCGCCGCGTCTAGCGTTTAGCCACGCGAAGATCGCGTAGACCGGAATGCCGGTCAGCAGAATCGCGATGCCGAGGAACGTTCCGCGCGGGTCCTTGAGCAGTACGTCGGCAACGATGCCCCACGCGACGACAAGAAAAAGCAGCGTCGACCACGGATGCAGCGGCATCGAAAAGAACGGCTTGGGCGCATTGCTCTCGCGATCGCGCGTGCGGAAAATGATCAGAGCGAGCGCCGCCAGGCCGAAGAAGACGTAGTCGACGCTGGTCACCCAGTTGAGGATCGTTTCGTATCTGCCGATGAGTGCGAGCGCGATGGCGAACAGTCCCTGCAACCCGATCGCGATGACCGGAACGTGCGTACGCGGATTGAGGTACGCGAGCGCTGCGAAGAACGTGCGGTCTTCAGCCATCTGATAGTACACGCGTGGCGCGGTCAGAATCTGATTCGTTACGAAGCCGAGCGTCGAGAGCGCCACAATTGCGGCCATGATGCGGGCACCGATCGGGCCGAAGACCACGCGCACGACATCGGAGGCAGGCGTAGTGGTTGCGGCGAGCTGCGATTCACCCAGTGCGACGATCGAGACCGCGTTCATCGCCAGGTAGAGCGCGATGACGCCGAGCACGCCGTAGAGCATGCCCCGCGGCAGCGTGCGATGCGGGTCCCGCATTTCGCCCGCCATAAAGCTGGACGTTTGCCAGCCGCTGTACGAGAAGAGCACGGGCACGAGTGCGAGCCCGATTGCAAAAAATGGATTGAACGACGGTGGAACCACCGCCGGGCTTTGAGCGTGCGCGTGCGAGATCGCGAAAACGCCGACCACGATCACGGCAACGATCGTGAGAATTTTTGTGATCATGAACCCGTTTTGCGTCGACGCACCCTGACGCACGCCAAGGCAATTGACGATCGTGAAGAGCGCGATCACGATGACCGCGATGCCCGTCTGCTCGACCTTGGTGAGCGTAATCCCCAACATCACCGGCAGATAGAACCCAAATGTCATGGCGGAAGCGGCGGCGCCGCCGCTCTGCGAAACGAGCAGCAGCGTCCACCCGTAGCAGAACGCAATGACCGGATGGTACGCGTCGCGCATGTAGGCGTAGACGCCACCGTTCTGTGGGCGTCGCGCGGCGAGTTCGGCAAAGATTCCGGCTCCGACCAATGCGATGAGGCCGCCGATGCACCATGCGAGCATCATGAGCGGCGCCGTGTGGACGTATTTTGCGACGGTCGAAGGGTTGACGAAGATGCCCGAGCCCACGATGCCGCCCATCACGATCAACGCGGCGTCGCGAACGCCGAGTTTACGCAGCAACTGCGGCACGGCGGCGGTTCCAGATCAGGTAGAAAATGATGCCCGCGATATTGACGAGAGCACCGATCGACGTGTCGATCGGATATTGCGCGAAGCTTGCGACGAAGATAGCCATGATGACCCCGATGAAGAGCAGCGTCGACCAAGGATGCAGCGGCACCATGAAGCGCGTTCGCGCGCCGGCGTCGCGTTTTCGAAAGACGAAAATCGAAACGGCTGCCAATGCGGAAAAGAGCCAGATCCACGCGGCGATCCAGTTGAGGATCAATTCGTATGAGCCGGTGCTCGCGTAGATGGCTGCGATTGCGCCGTGCAGGGCGATGGCGACGACCGGAACTTTCGTTCGCGGACTGATCCACGCCATATGTTTGAAGAACAAGCCGTCGTCGGCCATTTGAAAGTACACGCGCGGCGCGAGCAAGACCGCGGTGCTCAAGAAGCCTAGCGTGGAGATCGCGACCGCAGCGGCGACGATCGTCGCGCCGAACGGTCCGAAGGCTGCGCGCATAACGTCGGCCGCAGGCGTCTTTGATGCGGCCAGGCCGTCGGCGCCGAGCACGTGCAGATACGCATAACTTGCAAGCACGTAAATCGCGATGATGGCGAGGACGCCGGCGATCAAACCGCGCGGAACCGTCAGCACGGGATTCCGGGTCTCGCCGGTGACGAACGCTGTCGATTGAAAGTTGTTATACGAGAAGAGCACCGGCAGCATGGCGATACCGATTGCCGTCAAGAGCGCGAGCGGCGAATGGAACGATGCCAGGTGAGGTCCCGAAAATGCGCCGGGGTGTGCAATCGCGACGCCTGCCACGATAACGGCGCCGATGCCGAGCACTTTGAGTGCGACGAGCAGATTTTGCAACACGCTCCCCTGCCGTACGCCGAGCACGTTCACGAGCGTGACAAAGACGATCGCACCAACCGCGACTATGCGCGGATCCCAATGCAAGCCCGTAAGCGGAAGCGCGTAATCCGCGAAGAGGACCGCGGAGAGCGCCGTGCTCCCGGTGTAGGAGAGCAGTAGCAATTGCCACGGCAGCAAGAATGCTACGAGCGGGCCGAAAGCCTCGCGCAAGTAGGCGTAAGCCCCGCCGTCGAGCGGACGGCGCGCGGCTAGTTCCGCATAAATGCATGCGCCGATCAGGGCGATCAGGCCGCCGAGGACCCAGCACGACGTAATCAGCCAGCCGGAATGCGCTCGCGCCGCAACGATGGCGGGCGTTCGAAATATGCCGGAGCCGATGACGGCGCCGATCGTGATGAGCGTGAGATCGAGGACGCCGAGCCGTCGTACCAACAGGCCTCCTTAGCGGAATACGCTGGCGGCAAAGTCGGCGACGATGCTCGTAAATTCCTGTGGGCGCCGAAGCGGCGCCGTGTGATCGGTGTGGCGTATCAGCTTCAGGCGTGCTTGCGGAACGCGCTTGAGAAAGCGCTGCTCGTCCAGACGAAAAACCACGTCGTATTCGCCTTGTAGGAAGAGCACGGGCTTCCGGTACGTTGCGAGGACGTCGCTGAAGCGTTCGCCGTTCGAACGCGCGACCTCCGCGGTTGCGCCGAACGTTCGGCGATTGAACGGAATCTGTTCGACGCTGTGGGCGATGGCGCGCGGCAGCACCGCGTGAAGCGAAACGTGGGCGAACACGTCGAGCACGGGGTCCGGCACCATCTGCGAGAGGCGCGCGCTCATCTCGTACGGCCAACGCTTCCAGCCCGCGTAATCCATCAGGCATCCGGCAAGCAACAGCGCCGACGTTTCTCCGGGATGATGCGCCGCATACTCCATCGCGACGTAGCCGCCGAGTGAATATCCTACGAGCAGCGGCGGCGAAGCGCACGTGGTGCGGATCGTTTCGCTTACGACATCGCGCACGTTCTCCTTCGTGAACGGCACGTCGACCAGCGCTCCGTGCCCCGGAAGATCGACCGCGACGACGTGATACCGGCCGACGAGCGCGCGTGCGTGCGGCGTCCAGATGTCGCGTCCGAGCCGGATGCCGTGAAGAAAGAGGATCGACGGGTTGCGGCGGTCGCCGAACTCAGTGTAGGCCTGTCGCAAGCATCACCTTGACCGCACGCCGTTCGTCCATGGCCGCGTATCCTTGCGCCACCTCCTCGAGCGGCAAATGCAGATTGAAGACGCGCGAGGGATCGATACGTTCCGCCATCACGTGCGCCATGAGCGGTTCGATATAGGCGCGGGCCGGCGCGAGCGCTCCGCGAAGCGCGACGTTTTTCACGAAGAGCGGCCGCAGCGGAAGCGCCTCGACGTTGTGCGGCACGCCGACGAAGCTGACGGTGCCGCCCGGACGCGCGAGTTCCAGCGCCATATCCATGCTCGCTTGATTGCCGACCGCCTCCACGACGGACGTAACGCCGCCGCGCGTCGATTCGACGATCTCTTGCGCGACGCCGTCGCGATTCGAGTTGTACGTTTCCGTGGCGCCGAACGCGCGCGCGAGCGCAAGGCGTTCGTCGTTATGGCCGATCGCGATGACCCGTTCGGCCCCGACGACGCGCGCGGCGGAAAGCACGGCGCACAGACCGACCGCGCCGTCGCCGATGACGGCAACGGTTGCACCGGGCGCCGTTGCGGCGCTGACGATGCCGTGGTGTCCGGTGCTCATCACGTCCGCAAGGGTCAATGCCGACGCGAGCTTACGCGGATCCGCTTCCATGCCCGGGGTCATTTTGACGAGCGTTCCATCGGCGTACGGCACGCGCACCGCTTCGGCTTGCCCGCCGTTCGCATCGTCGCCCCAATTCGTCATATGCACGCACGACGTTTGCAAATTCGCGCGGCAGAATTCGCACGTTCCGTCGCTGGAAACGAACGGCGCGATCACGTAATCGCCCTTGCGAAGCGTGCGCACGTCCGGGCCCGTCTCTTCCACGACGCCTATGAATTCATGCCCGGTGCGTTCTCCCGGCTCCCATGGCGTGACGCCGCGATAGAACCAAAGATCCGAACCGCAGATCGCGGCGCGGACGACGCGCACGATCGCATCGCCGGGCTCGCGCAACACCGGATCGGGAACGTCCTCCAGCCGAACGTCTCTGGTGCCCTGATAGACCGTTGCTTTCAATGGGAACCTTTCTTCGCTATGAATGCGTACGCTCGATCGGCGTTGCTCGTATCCGCAATGGCCTTAGGAGGCGAAATGGTTGCGGATAAGCTGCCGTTCGTTCCGTCGCGCAGCGCGCAGGGAGCGATCGCTCTAGCTCGCCTGTTTGTTGAGTTCTTGCTGCGCCTCGTGCACGAAACGCGAGATGTCGCTGAGGCCGCTGCGCATCGCATTCACGACGACTGGGTCGAACGCGCCGCCCGAGGCTTTGGTTATGGCTTCCATCGCTTGCGCGAGTGAAAGTGCCGGACGGTCTGCCCGCGGACGCAGCAGCGCGACGAGCGTATCGGCAACCGCGACCACGCGGCCCAAAATCGGAATCGAGGAGCCGCGCAATTTGCGCGGGTAGCCGGTGCCGTCGTAGCGTTCGTGGTGCGTCTGCGCGATGACCGTTGCCGCCCGCAAAACGGGGGTCTCGCGCCCCGCGAGCAGACGGGTGCCCACGTCGCAATGCCGTTCGACGATCGCGCGATCGGCCACGGAGAGCGGCCCCTTCGCTTCCAAGATACGTTGCGGAATCGCCACCTTACCGATGTCGTAGATACGGGCGGCATCGTGGAGCACGCTCATCTCTTCGCCGGTGAGGTTTGCGTCGCGTCCCAGGATTTGCGAGAGGTTTGCGACGAGATTGTGATGCGCGACGATCGTGGGATCGTGCAGCGACGCGACGTCGAGCATCGTGTCGATCAGCGCGCCGTCGTCACCGCTCGCCGTTGCGGATTGAATGTGCTCCGCGCGCCGCGACGCTTCTTTCAGCCGGTTTTGAATGTCGGCGCGCTCGCGAGACATATCGACGATGTGCATCGCGTGCACCAGAAACTCCGACGGGTTGATCGGCTTCTCCAGGTAAGCGCGAACGTTCAGGTCAAAGGCGGCGCGCCGCAGGTCACGATCGCCCGCTTTGCCGGTCGTGAAGATGATGGGAGTGCTTTCGCGGCCCGGGACCAACCGCAGGCGACGGATGAAATCGATGCCGGCGATATCCGAGAGCGTGTTATTTGCCACCACGAAGGCCGGCTCGACGCCGCCCAGCCAATGCAGCGCATCGGCCGCCTTCTTGAAGCAGACGGCGTCGATGTCGGAAATGCGCTTCAGGATTTGCGCGAAGCCCGCGAGGGACGCATCTTGGTCGTCCACGACGGCAACGTACAAATCGAACCTCCCTCAAACAAGCGGCCTGCCTTTTGATATCGGCGTTTTCCACTCATCCCACAAGCGGGGTAGTATAGGATAAGCGGCCCACAGGGAGCCGCTGGGCGGGGCGTGAATTAGCAGATTGCGCATCCGAGTGCTAGGAGTGCGGGTTTGAGCTACCATATGGACTTTGTGGTGAGGCCCCGGTTGGGGTTTGAGCCCAACGCCGACGTCTTTGTCGACGAAGAGCGGGGGCAGATGGTCGTAACCGTCGAGCTCGCCGGAGCCGACGCCGAGAGCCTGCGGGTGGCGGTCGACGACCGCGACCTGCTGATCACGGGACGCCGGGCCGAGGGGGTTCGATTCCGGCGCGGCTCGTGGAGCCAAAAAGAGATCGCCTACGGCAGCTTTGCTAAGCGCGTGCACCTGCCGGTCGCGGTCGATTTCTTGGGCGAAGCCGCTGCCACATACCACGACGGGATGCTGGTGATCGCGCTGCCGATATCGGCAACCGCGTTTTTGCCGCCGACCCGTACCGAGATTCGCATGATCCTCAAGAGGACGCTTTCGTAGAATGCCCGAGAAAAAATCAAGCACCGTGCCCGCGAATTTGATCGGCATCCTGCCGCTTCAAGAAGCGGTGCTTTTCCCCAACACCGTCATTCCGCTGGCCGTGGTGAAAAAACCCGGCATTCAGCTGGTGGAAGAAGCGCTGCGCGAAGGCAAGCCGATCGGTCTGACGGTGCTCAAGGATCGTGAGACCGAAAATCCCGGTCCGGGGGACGTGCACGCGGTCGGAACCGTCGGCGTCATTCAAAAGATGTTGAAGGTGCCGGACGGCACGATTCGCTGCATCGTGGCCGGGCAGAGCGTCTTCAAGATCGAGAAGTTCACGCAGACCGAGCCGTACATGGTGGCGGCCTACACGGAGCTTCCCGACAAGACCATCGAAAACGAAGAACTACTCGCGATGCAACGGAATCTCGCGGGTCTGTTCCAGAAATTGCTCTCCTACTTGCCGCAAGCGCCGCGCGAGATGGAGATGGAAGTTCAGAACATCACCGATCCCAACGTGTTGACGTACTTCGTCGCATCCACGATGCGGCTGGAGACGGCCGACCGCCAAGCGGTGCTGGAAGAACGCAATACAGCCAAGCGCATGCGCAAGCTCACGCTGCTGCTGACGAAGGAACTCGAAGTCGTCGAACTGGGCCACAAGATCCAGAGCGACATTCAGCGCGAGATGGAAAAGAATCAGCGCGAGTTCTATTTGCGCCAGCAACTGCGCGCCATTCAGGAAGAGCTCGGCGAAGTCGATCCGCAGCAAGCCGAAACCAACGAATTGCGGCAAAAGATCGACGAAGCCAAGATGCCCGAAGAGGTGCATAAGGCGGCGGAGCGCGAGTTGGATCGCCTTTCGAAGGTGCCGCAAGCGTCGCCGGAATACAGCGTCATTCGCACGTATTTGGATTGGCTCGTGCAGTTGCCGTGGCACAACGAGACTGCCGATCACATTGACATTCGAAAGTCGCGCGAGATTCTCGACGAGGATCACTACGATCTCGAGAAGATCAAAGATCGCATCATCGAGTATTTGGCGGTCGGCAAACTCAAGAAGAAACTGACCGGCCCGATCCTGTGCTTCGTCGGACCTCCCGGCGTCGGTAAGACGTCGCTCGGGCAGTCGATCGCGCGCGCGATGGGACGCAAGTTCGTGCGTCTCTCGGTCGGCGGCGTTCGCGACGAAGCTGAGATTCGCGGCCACCGCCGCACGTACATCGGCGCGATGCCCGGTACGATCATCCGCGCGATGCGCGATGCCGGCACGAAGAATCCGGTCATGATGATCGACGAAATCGACAAGGTCGGCGCGGATTTCCGCGGCGATCCGCAGTCGGCGTTGCTCGAGGTGTTGGACCCGGAACAGAACTCTACGTTCCGCGACCACTATTTGGATTTGCCGTTCGACCTCTCGCAAGTGCTCTTCATCTGTACGGCAAACTCGCTCGACACGATCTCGCCGCCGTTACGCGATCGCATGGAGATCATCCAGCTGGCGGGCTATACCGAGCTCGAAAAGCTGCAAATCGCCAAACGCTACCTGCTCAAAAAACAGCGCGAGGCGAACGGCTTGAAGGAAACGCAAGCGCAGATCAGCGACGCCGCGTTACGCGCGATCATCGTCGATTACACCCGCGAAGCGGGCGTGCGTAATCTCGATCGCGAGATCGGTACCGTCTTCCGCAAGGTCGCGCGAAAGATCGCGGAGAGCGCGCGTTTCAAAGCGCGCGTAAAGCCGGAGAATCTCGCGGATTACCTCAGCAAGCCGCGCTTCTTCAACGAAGTCAAGAAGCGGGTCGCCTCGGTCGGCGTTGCGACGGGGATGGTGTGGACGTCGGTCGGCGGAGACATCGTCTTTATCGAAGCGACGTCTATGCCGGGAACCGGCAAGCTGGTATTGACCGGTCAGTTGGGCGACGTGATGAAGGAGAGCGCGCAAGCGGCTGTGTCGTTCCTGCGCTCGCGCTCGAACGAACTCGAGCTTGCCGACGACTACTTCGCGAAGCACGACATCCACATTCACGTGCCGGCAGGCGCGACGCCGAAGGACGGTCCCTCGGCGGGCATCACGATGGCGACGGCGATTGCGTCGATGCTGACGGGAACGAAGGTCGATCCGAATCTCGCGATGACGGGAGAGATCACGCTAACGGGGCAAGTGCTGCCGATCGGCGGGCTGAAGGAGAAAGTGCTCGGCGCAAAACGTGCCGGCATCTCGAAGATCATCTTCCCGAAACGCAACGAGATGGATCTGGACGACATTCCGAAGGAAGTCCGCGACACGATGACGTTCGTGCCCGTCGAAGAGATCAGCGAAGTGCTGCATCACGCGCTGGGCAAGCGGGTGATCTCGCCGGTCGCGCTCGGCGAAGACGGACGCGCGAATAACGTGGTGCCGATGCGCCGCTCGAACGACGGGGCCGTCAAACGCGCGCCTCGCCCGGTCGCGCATCGCCGTCCGGCCCGCAAGCGCTAACGGTCTGCGCCGCATCAAAACAACGAGCCCGACGGGAATCCGCCGGGCTCGTTGCTTTTTCCGAGAAGTGTACTTTAGCGCGTCGAGATCTTTTTGCAACACCGGAATCGATTGGGCTTCGTAGCTCTCAGCATTTCGTCGCACCGGCACTAAGGGCGGCGGGAAGTGCGAGAAAGCGCTGTGATTGGAAAACGCTCATGCAATAAGCACGTGCGCGCGATCCAGTTCACGCTGCTATTCGCGAATCCACGAAATTGCGGCGACAAAAATCATGATACACGCGGTGACTAAAAAGTAGCGCGTCGCCGGTGCGAACGAAACGCCGTGCGTCTTTAACTGCGCCTCCGCCGTAAAATATACGGCGCCTGCGACCGCGACGCCGAGCAGTTGGCCCGTCGTGCGCGCGGTCGCCAGCGTTCCGGCGGCGATACCGCGGCGATTCTGCGGTGCGGATCCCATGATCGCGCTATTATTGGGTTGACTGAAGACCGCCGTGCCCGCGCCCGCTACCACAAGAAAGGCGATGAGCTCCCACAGCGGTGGTTGCGGCGGAAGTCGCGAGAGCAGAAAGAGTCCGATTGCGACGACGATCGCGCCGGTCGTAGAAACGTATCGTACCGGAATGCGATCCGAAAGCGCGCCCGCAAGCGGGGCGAGCACGATGTTGAGTGCGGTGATCGGCATCAGTAGAAAGCCGGCCGTGAAGGCGGAGTAGTGCAACGCCGTTTGCGCGCTGACGGGAACGATGAAAATCAGGCCGGCGAGTGCGACGAAATACACCAGCGCCCCGAGAACGGAGAAGGCGAAGACGCGGCTCTTAAAGAGCGCGAGGTCCAGCGTCGGCACCTTGACGCGGCGTTCGACGGCGACGAACACCGCGAGCAACGCGCAGCCGGCCGCCAGCAAGCCAATCGTCCAAGGCGACGTCCAGCCCCAGACGTGCGCTCGCGAAAGCGGCAGCGAGATCGAAAAGAGTGCGGCGATCGAAAGCAGCGCACCGAGAGGATCGAAGCCGCTCGCCTCGTGGTGCGCGCGTTTTAGCACGATCGCTGCGCCGACGAGCGCGACGATCGAAATCGGTACGTTGATCAGGAAGATCCAGCGCCAATCGCCGAACGTCACGATCGCACCGCCGATGATCGGCCCGAGCGACAAGCCGACCGCGACGGCCGCGCCGTTGAAACCGATCGCGCGTCCCCGCATCTGCGCGGGAAACGTGTCGACGATCAGCGCCTGGTTGGACGACACCAGCATCGCCGCGCCGAGCGCTTGGACCGCGCGCGAGGCGATCAGCCAGACGATCGACGGCGCGAGCGCACACGAAAGCGAACTCAAGCCGAAGATCGCAAAACCGGTCAGATAGATACGCTTTTGGCCCAGCATGTCGCCCAAGCGACCGAACAGCACGAGCGTGGACGCCGAAACCAGCATGAACGAGAGCACGACCCACTCGGCGTCGTCGAGCGAGTGGTGGTAGACCTGCGCGATCTTCGGAATCGCGACGTTTGCGATCGAGGCGTCGAGCGTACCCATCATCGATCCGAGCATGATGACGGCCAGCGCATACCATCGGTAGCGCTCGCTCGTGCGGATGCGTTCGCGCATCAGCCGCCGGAATCGTCGCAGTCGTGGCAGATCAATTCGTTGGCGATTGCAACCGCCAGAAGAGGCGAGGGCGCATAGGCGTCCGCGCCGATCTTTCGCCACAAGTCCGGGTGCGCGTCGAATGCGCGGCCGCCGGCTATAACGACCGGCGCGATCGGCCGCGTCTCCAGTTCTTGAATGAGATCGCGAACCGCGACGACGTCGCAGGCAAGCGTTGCGGAAAGGCAGACGGCATCGACCGAAATTTCGTCGACATATCGCAGCAGGTCGTCGGTCGGCAATTCCGAGCCGAGAAAACGCGCGTGCCACCCGCACATCGCAAACGCATCGGCGGTCATGCGAGCGCCGATCTGATGCTGCGCCGGTCCGATCGCCGCGGTCACGACGCTCAAATCTCTATGTGCGCGCGGCGGAGCCAGATCCATCAACTGCGCCAGGATTCGTTCGCTCGCATTGCTGACGACGTGCTCGTGCGCGGCGGTGATCTCGTTTCGCTGCCAAAGGCGCCCCGCTTCGTGCAACGCCGGCGTGATGATTTCCTGATAGACGTCCAGAGCTTTGCGGCCTTTTGCAATCGCGAGCAGCGCTTCGCGCGCGGCCGAGGGTTCGTCCCCTTCCAGCAGCGCTTCGAGATAGCGCCGCGCGGCCGCTCCACTTTCGCTTTCCGCATCGATCAGCGACATCTCGCAGAGACGCACGACGTTGAGGGTTGCTCGTGCCTGCTGAACCGTGGAAAGCGCGGCCTTACGGTCGGACGCATTGACCAGCGTGGCGTCGGAAGCAAGGGTTTCGATCGCGCGGTTCAGCGTCGCAGGCGTGTAGCCTCGGAAGATCAGCGTCGTTTGCGCCCATGCAGCGAATTCGATGAAAAGCTCCGGGGTGTCCAATTCGACGCTCTGCGCGAGCGTCACGCGCAGCCGTTCGGAAAACTCGACCGGAAGTTCGAGGAGCGTCTTCATTCGTCGTTCACCGCAACGCTCGCGGGCGCCGCGATGGTTGCACTTTTGGCGAAATCCGGGCGCGCGAGGCGCGACGCTCGTCCTGCCGAAGTGATGCAACATGAAGAAGACGCTGCTTCTCTTGCCCGGCCCGGTACCGGTCGCCCAACCCGTCCTCGAGGCTATGGCATGGCCGATGATCAACCATCGCGGCCCCGAATTTGCGGAGCTGCTTGCCCGCCTTGAACGCGGCATGCGCCCGATCTTCGGTACCGAGGGCGACGTGCTGTTCTTGGGCTCGTCGGGAACGGGCGGCTTGGAAGCGGCGGTTGCCAACGCCTTTAGTCCGGGCGACCTGCTGCTCTCGTGCCCGGTAGGCGCTTTCGGGAAGCGTCTGGCCGATATCGCGCGCACGTTCGGATGCACCGTCGAAGAGCTCGACACGCCGCTCGGCGCCGGCGTCGACGCCGATGCTTTGCGCGAGCGCCTAAAGCGCGATACCGCGCGCGAGATTCGCGGCATCCTGCTCACGCAAAACGAGACGTCCACTGGCGTGCAAAACGATATGGAAACGCTCGCGCGAGCCATCGGCGATCACCCGGCGCTTCGCGTCGTAGATGCCGTAAGCGGGCTGGGCGCCACCCGTTTCGAGATGGATGCATGGGGTTACGACATCGTCGTGTCGGCCTCGCAAAAGGCGCTCGCCGTTCCGCCCGGCATTGCAATGGTCGCGGTGAGCGATCGCGGCTGGGACGCGATCGAGCACGCGAAGGCGCATCGCTATTACTTCGATTTGCGCAAGGCGCGCGAATTCGCACGAAAAGGCCAGACGGCATGGACGCCGCCGATCTCGGTGTTTTACGCGCTCGCCGTTTCGTTAGAGCGCTACCACGCCGAAGGCATCGACGCAAACTTCGCGCGTCACGCGCGTTATGCATCGGCGATTCGCTCCGCGTTTGAGACGCTTGGCTTTTCGATCTTCTCGCGTAGCGACGCGCATTCCGTCACCGTCGTTGCGGCGGTGCCGCCGCACGGCGTCGACGCCTCCGCTTTGTTAAAGACGTTGCGCGAAAGCTACGGCGTCGTGCTTTCCGGCGGCCAAGGCGAGTTGACCGGAAAGATCGTGCGCATGGGAACCATGGGCGACGTCAGCGAGAGCGATCTCCTTGGTGCAATCGGCGCGATCGAACTTGCGCTGGCCGATCTCGGTGCGGCTGTTTCGCTCGGCATGGGCGTCGCGGCGGCGTCGCAGGTGCTGCTCGGACGCGTTGCGGCCGGCGTGTGATGCCGTGGCCGCCACCGAGCCCGCCGCCGGTCGCGCAGATCGTCCTCAACGTGGAGGCGGCGTGGGTCAAAGCGCTTGCAGCGCGCGACGCGGCGGCCGTTGCGACGATCCTCGCGCCGGAGTTCGTGCATATCGATTATCGTGGTGAGGTGCAGAATCGCGACCAAGCGTTGCGGACCGCGGCGAAACCCAAGCCGTTCCAACAGAAAATCGGCGATGAAACGGTGACCGTCGAAGGAACCGTTGCCATCGTTCGCGGCATCAACACGATCTCGTCGCACGGACGTACCGTGGTGCGCTTGCGCTTCACCGATGTTTTTGCATTACAAGCCGGGCAATGGCGCGCCGTCTCCGCTCAGGAAACCGCGATTCGTTAAACCGAGTGGCGCTTGAAGTACGGATTGAGGAATGGTCTCGCGAACCAAGGAATCGTCGATTCGATCGCGCGATCGATTTGAGCGTCGGGCTGCGTGAAATACACCGGCAGCCGTGAATCGTGCAGGTCGCGCCGAATATCCGGCGAGAGCGGAAAATAGAGCGCCACGAACAGCACGAACCAGACGAGCACCGCGCCTTTGAGCAGGCCGATTGCCGCGCCTCCCAGCGAGTTGGCGATATTGACGATCGGAAGTTTCGCGATGCGATTGAGCACCCACGCGATGGCGAGCACGATCGCATAAGCGATAAACCCGGTAAGGAACATGCCGACGACGTGCGCCGATCCCGGCCCTAGATGGACCTGGTTTTCCAGAAACGGATCGAACGCGCCGTTATAAAACCACGGCGCGACGAGCCCGGCGACGACGGCCACGGCGCCTCCCAGTTCCGAGACGAAACCGCGCGTGAAGCCTTTAATGCCCGCGAGCACCAGGATAATGACGATAAGAATGTCGGGCCACAAGACGCCGGCGATCATTCTCGGATGGAGGCTCCCACATCCCGTTGTAACGCTTCGAGCACGCGTTTCATCACTTGGTCCGCCTCCGCATCCGTGATGGTCGCATCGGAGCGCTGAATCGTCGCGCGAACGGCCAGGCTCTTACGGCCTTCGCCGACTTGGGGACCGCGGTATTCGTCGAAGACGCGCACGCCCGTGCACAGCTCGCCGATCGCGCGCTGCACGATCTCGCGGATGCGTTCCGCGGCCACGTCGAGATCCACGACGACGGCCAAATCGCGATAGGTCGAGGGAAACTTCGACGGCGGCCGGTAGCGAGGAATCCGGTAGAGCGGCACGTTGTCGAGATAAATGTTCGACAGATACACCGGCATATCGATGTCGAATGCCCTCGCAACGCGCGGATCGATCTGGCCGAGGGTGGCGACTTCACGCCCGTCGTGCAGCAGCACGGCGGTCTTGCCCGGATGATATCCGGTGCGCACGTCGCGCGCAGCCGTAACTTCCACGCCGCAGACGGCGCGAATGAGCGCCTCCGCGTCCCCCTTTAAACGCAGAAAATGCGAGTCGCGCCACGCCGGCTCGTCCAGCCGCGGAGCGGAAAACCCAAAGGCGAGCACCGCTTCTTCCACGATCGGACGTTCGTCGAGCGAAAAGACGTGGCCGATTTCGAAGACGCGCATCGGCGCACCGATGCGCCCGAGATAGCGTAGCATCGCCGGACCGAGCGCCCAGCGCAGATACCGTTGATCTTCGGAGAGCGGATTGCGAATTTCGACGATCTTATGGCTTGGCGTGATGCCCGACTGCTCGAGCGGACGCTGCATGTCGACGCCTTGCAGCGCGTAGTTCGCGATCTCGTGATAGCCGAGCGCCGCAAGCGTGTCGGCCATGCGGTTTTCAAGGAGGTATTGGCCGCTCGAAATTTCGTGCGACGGAACCGACGGTTCGATCGCCTCGATTTCGTCGTAGCCTTCCATCCGTGCGATCTCTTCCACCAGATCGGCGGCCATCGTCAGATCGCGGCGCCACAAGGGCGGCGTGACCGTTAGCACGTCGGCGGCGGTCACCACGTTGCATCCGAGCGCGCGCAAATGCGCGCTCATGCGATCGGCATCGAGCTGCAAGCCGAGCAATCGGCGTACGTCGCGCACGGTGAGCGTGATAACGTCGGCGTCGAAGACGTTGCTTCCGAAGGGGTGCGGACGGTATGCATGGGCGCCGAGCTGGACGAGCAATTGCGCCGCGCGGGCCGCCCCCATATCGGTGAGCGCGGGCGCCAGCGTCTTTTCGTGACGCGACGACGCCTCGGTGCGCATGGCAAGCGACATCGCCATGCGGCGAACGCGCGCGCCGTTGAAGTTCGCGGATTCTAAGACGATCGCCGTCGTTTCCGGCCGCACTTCGCTCTGCGCGCCGCCCATCAGGCCGGCGAGAGCGAGCACTTTGTCCCCGTCCGCGATGACGAAACTCTGGGGCGTGAGCTTGCGGTCTTCGCCATCGAGCGTGTGCAGCGTTTCATCGGGCCGTGCATCGCGCACGATGAAATGGCGTCCGCTTACCCGCGATGCGTCGTAGAAGTGCAGCGGTTGCGCCGTTTCGAGCATCACGTAGTTCGAAACGTCGACCAGGTTGTTGATCGGGCGTTGGCCCGCGAGCGCCAGGCGAATGCGCATCCACGCCGGTGCCGGTCCGACCCGCACGCTATCGAATTGCTGCGCGACGAAACGGGTGCAGTCCGCCGTTTCCAACGTGACACTCGGCGCCGTTCCCGCCGGGTCTTCGCCGGTTCCGGGATTGTCGAACGACGGGGCGCGCAGCGGCACGCCGTACGATGCGGCCAGTTCGCGCGCGAGTCCCAAAATCGACATGGCGTCGACGCGGTTGCTCGTCACTTCGACGTCGAGCACGTCGTCGGCGAGACCGAAGAGTTCGACGACGTTCGTGCCGAGCGGCGTTCCTTCGTCGAGTTGCATGATGCCGTCTTCGAACCAATCCGGCGGCAGCGCGAGTTCGTCGGCCGAGACCATCATGCCCTCGGACTCGACGCCACGCATCTTGCGCCGCTCAATCTTGATCGCCGGCAGTTGCGCGCCGATGGTTGCCACCGGAATCGTTTGATTCAACGCGACGTTCGTTGCGGCGGTCGCAATCGTCAACGGCGTGCCGCTGCCGACGTCGATCTTCCCGACCTGCAGACGATCCGCGTTGGGGTGCTTTTCCAGTGCGACGATCTTACCGACGACGACGCCGGTGACGAGCGGACGCCGGACGATGTCTTCGACCGGAAAGCCGAGCATCGCCAAGCGATCGGCGATCGTATCGGCATCTTCGGGCAAATCGACGTACTGGCGTAGCCAGCTGATCGGAACGCGCAAGAAAGTCCCCTCTAGTCTATGCGAGTTGTTTCAAGAAATCGGGATCGCTGTCGACGAAGCGGCGGATGTCGTCGATGTCGTAGCGCGTCAATCCCAAGCGTTCGATGCCGAAGCCGAACGCCCAGCCGGTATAGACGTCGGGATCGTATCCGACCTCACGCAAAACGTTGGGATGCACCATCCCGGAGCCGCCGAGTTCGATCCAGCCGGAGCCGCCGCACATATTGCACGGTTCGCCGCTCGCCTTACATTTCGGACACGTCGTATCGACTTCGGCGCTCGGTTCGGTAAACGGAAAGAACGACGGACGGAATCGCACGCGTTGATCGCTTCCGAAGAGCTCGCGGCAAAGGCCCGTCAGCATGCCCTTCAGGTGGCCGAAATGAATGCCTTCGGCGACGAGCAAGCCTTCGACTTGATTGAACTGGAAGAGATGGCGCGCGTCGACCGCGTCGCGCCTATAGCAGCGCCCCGGCGCAACCACGGCAATCGGCGGCGCGTGTTGCTGCATCGTACGAATCTGCATCGGCGAGGTGTGCGGACGCAGCAACAGCGTGTCGGTGATGAAAAACGAATCGAATCCTTCCCGAGCCGGATGCGTTGGCGGAATGTTCAACGCATCGAAGTTATAGTAGTCGGGCTCGACTTCGGGGCCGAGCACGACGGCAAAGCCGCGACGTTCGAAGTACGCGCATGCGTCGCGCAGCACGCGGCGGATCGGGTGGATCGTGCCGGCGGCCGGTTCGATCGACGGAAAGGTCACGTCGATCTCCCGGGAGAGTTCTGCCTCAAAGGCGAGGTTGGCGATGCGGGCGCTCTCTCGTTCGAAGACGGACTCCATCCGCTCGACCGCGGCGTTGATGACCTTGCCGGCGTCCGGACGTTCCGACGCGGGGAGTTGCCCGATCGAGCGCCGCAGCAGCGTGACTTCGCCGCTGCGTCCGAGAAACGCGACGCGCGCGGCGTCCAGCTCCCGCGTATCTGCAGCGTGGGCAGCGGCGCCGGCAAAACGACGCTCGAGGTCCGAAAGGGAATTCGCTAGATCACTCAACCCGTATCATCCTAAAAAGAGAAACGCCCGGTCATTATACCGGGCGTTCGCATATCGTTCGTTGACTTCTTTCGACTCAGGTGGGACTCGGTATGGCATGCATGCGGCGGTAGACTAGGTAGGCACTGATCGAGCCCGTTTGGGCGAAGAGCTTCCAGAAAAGTTCGCTGGTGGCCATACTCGTGGGGTCTCCTTCTAGCCGTCGGAATTTCGGCTGCGCCATTAGGAATGTTGCGATTTTACCATGCGACTTTTAGGGCCGGTAGTCTTGACTTTTGGACCGGAAATGACTGTCTTGACAGCTTGGGTAACTTAAATGCTTGGCGTGCCGAGCGAGCGTTCTGCGTACCTAAAAACGAGCGCAAGCCGTTTACCGCGCTAACGCATATAAAGCAATAGAGCCGGCCACGGCGGCGTTCAAGGACTCCGTCGGCCCGTTCATCGGAATCGCGATCCGGCGCGTGCAGAAGGCGCTCCACGGCCCCAAGCCGCGCCGTTCGTGACCCACGACGAGTGCGGACCGTTCGGCCGGCACCACGGTGCGAACGTCGTCGCCCTCCATGTCGAGCCCCAAGATCTCGCCTTGGTTTTCCCGCACGGCTGCCGCAAACGCCGCCGGCTCGGCGATACAGAGCGAAAGGCGGAAGATCGCGCCCATGGCGGCGCGGACGACCTTCGGATGATACGGCTCGACGCCGTCGCTTCCAAAGACGACGCCCTGCACGTTGAATGCCTCCGCCGAGCGCAAGAGGGTCCCGGCATTCCCCGGATCGTTCAGGTCGGCCAAGACGAGCACGCGCTTCAAGCGGGTCACGTCACCTAGCGGCGCGTAGCGCAACGGTGCGACCGCGACTATGCCGGTAGCGCTTTCGACGGTCGAGAGCCGTTGCGCGGTCCGATCGTCGACCAAAAAGACGGCCGTCCCGCCCTTCTCCGCTTCGCGCACGAGCGCATACTCTTCGTAAGCGCGTTCCGTGGCGTAGATTTCGACGATCTGCGCGCCGCTGCGCAGCGCTTCATCCAAGAGCGTGGGACCTTCGAAGGCAAATCGCTCGTGTTCGCGTCGGCCTTTCACCGTTTGCAACTCCCGAACGCGGCGAACCCGGTCGCCGTGCGCTCCGGCTACCGTTGCCATCGTGAGCGCGCGACGATCATGACGAGTCCCGCGATGATGGCCGAGAGCACGATTGCAATCTTGTCGTTGAAATGATGCGGAACGACGAAGAGATTAAAGGCGTATACCAGCACGACGAAAATCGCGAGGAACAGCGCGAGCCAGCCGATTTCCGTAAGAAGCGACGAGCGATTTTTCACGAAGCGTTCATTATGGACGAAGAACCGCAAGTCATTTCCTCGACGCTCGCGTTCGAAGGGCGCGTGTTCTCGGTAACCCGGGAGCGGCTGCGTTTCGCCGACGGCGCCGAGCATCGCGTCGACGTCGTAAAGCACGCTGCATCGTATGCGGTCGTTGCGACGACGCCGGAAGGGCGCATCGTGCTCGTTCGACAGTATCGGCATCCCGTCGCCGCGTCGCTATGGGAGATTCCGGCCGGCTCCGCGGAAGAGGGCGAGTCGGTCGCCGACGGCGCCCGTCGCGAACTGGCCGAAGAGACCGGCTACCGCGCCGCGTCCGTGCGCTTGCTCGGTGCATTTGCCACCTCGCCTGGTTTTTGCAGCGAAATCATGCATTTCGTACACGCGTTCGACCTTTCGCCCGGCGAGCAGTCGCTCGACCAGGACGAGCGTATCACGGTTGCTTCCTTCACGCTCGATGAAGCGCAAAGCCTTATGGAGACTGGGCAAATTGCCGATATGAAGACGGCGTTTACGATTGTGTGGATGCGCGCAAACGGGGGTGAACTTGTGCCGGGACGTGCCGATAATTGAGGTACGGGTTGAACGGCTCTGCGATGCGCTATGCATCGCGGGAATTCACCATGGAGGAGATCGTGGAAGTACCCCGCGACATCGATGCCGTGCTCAAACGGCTTTTGGAAGTGCCGGTTGAAACGGTCGAACACTCGATGCTTGCGCCCGAGGACGAAGCTTATCTGACGTCGCTCGTGGCCGCAGTTCGCTCGGGACGCCGGGCCGTCTTGATCGTCGAAGATGCCGACGAGCGTTTGCGCTATATGTTTAGCAATGCGTCGCGTGCAGAAGCCGTGACGATGCTCGGCAAAGTGGTAGAAGCTACCGGACGCCGCATCACCGACGGCGACGACTAACGCGTGCTAGTGGCCTAGCTCCAGATCTTGGCTCAAATAGAGGCCGTCGACTTTGCCGTCTTTCGCGAGCGTAAATTCGTAATAGTATTGCACCCGCGGATAACGCACCAAAAATTCGTACATCGTATCGCCGTTCGGTTGCGCGATGCTCGCCACGGGGACGAGCGAACGCGGTTTTCCTAGAGCGGCGAAATTCTCACGCGCGACCAGCGCATCCGTAAGATATTTCGAAAACGCCGGCGTCAATTGCGTTCGATCGATGCGCCGGTCGGCCAGCCGATTCAACCAGTCGCGAGCCTGGTCCATCACCGTGTTGCTCAAATGCATCGCCGAGGGCGGCAGTACGATGTCGAGAATCTGCGCCGCGATCGCTTCCGGATGCGCGACCGCCCGGGAATGCATGCCGTCGGTGTTCTCGAGCACTACGACCGCCACGTGATCGTCCGGAAGAATTGCATTCATCGCCTGATAGCCCGGAATGTCGCCGTCGTGCCACACGTACCGTTTTCCGCCGCGCTGGTCGATCACCCAGCCTAAGCCGTAGCGCGTTTCGCCGTCTACGCTGCTCGGCGTGAACATCGTTCGCTCCGCGTCAACGCGTAAGAGCAGCGGCAAGCCGATATCCCACTTCGCGAGATCGTAGACGTTGGTCACGAGGCCGCTCGAGCCGAAGAGCCAAGCGGGATCCCAGGCCCGAGCGCGCCGGAAGTGCCCCGGAGATCCGGTATAACCGAGGGCGTGCGAGGGTGAGATGCCGCGATCGCCGGCGTAAAACGTGCCGTTCATCACAAGCGGCATGAAGATGTTCTGCTGGAGGTAATCGGAGAGCGGAACGCCGCTCGCGCGTTCGACGATCAGACCGGCGATCATGTAGTTCAAATCGTTGTACTGGAACTTCGTCCCGGGCTTGGCTGCCGGAGGCATCTTGTCGACGGCAGCGATGACGTCGGCGAGTTTCACCGTATGCGTGCGGTCGATTTTCAAATCCGGCGCGCGCGTATAGTCGGGCAGCCCCGACGTCTGCTGCAGCAATTGCAGGATCGTCGCATCTCCGGCAACGTGCAATTCCGGCACGTACTTCGTCACGCGATCGTCCAGCTTCAGCTTGCCGTCTTGCGCCAGCAACAGGATCGCCGCAGCCGTGAATTGCTTCGCGATGCCGCCGGCATAGAATTGCGTTTCCGGATAGACCTGACGGCGCTTCGCGATGTCGGCGTATCCGAAGCCGTGCGCGTAGACGATGCGCCCGTCCTCGACGACCGCGATCGCGAGCCCCGGCGTACGATGTTGCATGATCTGCCGCCGGCCCAGCGCGTCGATGCGATTGGCCATTGTTGCAGTCAATGTATGTGCCGGGGGCGGCGAAGGGGCTGCTGCGATTAACGCGCCCACCACGGCTAAGCAAGGCAGCATATCGTCGTTCGTTGTTCGGTTAATAGACCAGGGTCGCCTGGGCCATCGTGTGGTCGTTGCTGACCAGCGCTAGCTGGTCCATGCGGTGACTCTTCGGAAGATAGAGCAAAGCGACGTCGCCGTGTGGCTCGGCCTTGCCGAGCATCGTCTTGGTGCCGTCATGCATCCAAGCAACGTCCACGGGAGCCTTTGCGTTACGCACGATCACGACGTACCACGATCCGTGCATTCCGTACATCACTTTCGCGTCCATCCCGGTGAAAGCCACCATCCGGTGCGGGGACGTTGCGACGCGCTCCATCGCCTGCGATTCGGCGACCATCGCGCGATGCATGGCCAGATTCTGTTGAAGCAAGTAGGCGGTTGGCAGGATCGCGAGCACGATCGCTGCGGCGACGGGCGCGAACCACCGCCGCCAATTCGACCGTGACGCCGGGAGCGGCATGCGGCTTTGCACCCCGGCTTCGACCACCGCGGTCACGTCGTCGAGCGCTTGAGCGAGCAGGCGGCTGCATGCATCGCACGCGTCAACGTGTGACTCGACCTTCGCGCGTTCCGTTTCGTCGAGCGTCCCAAGGGCGTAGAGGGCGGCGTCGTCGCCGATATGTTCGCTCATCGGCCACCTCCCAGTGCAGCGCCCAGTTTGCGTAGGCCCAATGCGATGCGGCTCTTCACCGTGCCGAGCGGCTGATCCAACTCTCGCGCGATCTCGGTGTGCGTTTTCTGTTCGTAATACGCCATTTCGAGCGGGCGGCGCTGTTCTGCCGGAAGCGTTGCAAGCGCGGCGCGCAGGCGGTCGCGTTCGATCACGTCCACGTCACCGAGTTCCGCGTGTTCTTGGGGTAGCGCCGCGACCCGCTCGACCACGCGCAACCGGCGCGTCTTCGCGCGAAGACGCGTGATCGCTTCGTTGCGCACACACACCACGAGAAAGCTTCGCAGCGCGCCGCGCGCCCGCGTGTACGAGTCGGGCGAGCGCCAGACGCGTGCAAGCGCTTCTTGCACACAATCGCGCGCGTCTTCGCGATCGTCGAGCACTTGATACGCAGCCGAATAGAGCAGCGAACCGTAGCGCTGGTATGCGTCGTCGAATGCCCAAGGCTCTTTTGCCGCGAACGCCGCGGACAGAACCTCGTCCACACCCCGAACCTCCATCAGCCCGAGCGTTCGACGGCCTGCCGTCCGGTCGCCTGGGAGCGGACGCAAAAGGGCGATCATATAAAAGGGAACGCCCGCGAGGGCGTTCCGGATCGATCTGTGGCGCTAGGTGCTAGTGGTCGAGCTTGTGCGCTTCCTTGGAAAACTTCTCCATGAGTGCGAGTTGCTTCTTTGCAAAGCGGCCGAGGCCTGAGTTCGTCGCCGCTTCGGCTTTGAGGGTATCCATGCGAACCTCGGTATCGACGATGAGATCTTGGGCGAGTTGTTTGTCGAACGCGTGGCCCGAGGTGCCTTTCAGTTGACCGTACTGCATGTCGGCAATGATCGACGGCTTATCGGGCAGGCGCAGATGGTGTTCCGGCGCATACGACTTCAGCCACGAATTGCCGGCGGCCGCGTTCGCCGCGACTTCAGAGGCCAGCTTCTTCATGGCCGCGCTGGAGGCATGACTCTGCCCGACGGAAGCGAGCGCATACTGGCCCAACAGATCTTGCTGGACTTTGTTGACGAATGTTTGGTCGCTTGCTGCCATAGCGGTTCCGGCAAGGAGCGTGCCGGCAAAAATGACAGCGATCATCGCAAGATACTTCATACTGCGTATTTTCCCACGCCCGGCTTGGGAATAGCTTGGGTATGCGCCGAGCAATCGTTATAGCTCAGTCACATTCACGTAACGGTATCACCACGCTTGCGCAAGCCGGCGTCGAGTTGCGCGCGCGCGGCGTGGAGGTCGTGGAATCGCATTTGGAGACCGGGCACAAGGCGTTGCGCAAGCGCATCAAGCAAGCGGTAAAGTCTGGCGCGGAAATCGTCGTGACCATCGGCGGGGACGGAACGCAGACGATCGCCGCTTCCGCGCTCGCGCATTCGAAATGCGTCCTCGGTGTGGTTCCTGCGGGCACGGGAAATAGTTTTGCCGAGAGCCTTGGGATCTCGACGCCGCAAGCTGCGTTCGATGCCATCGCTTATGGCCGCATCGATCGCGTGGACGTCGGCGTCGTCAACGGGCAACGGTTTGCGAACTTTGCGACGATCGGTCTCGCGTCGGTGATCGGCGAAGAGACGCCCCGCTGGCTCAAACACGCGATCGGCCCGATCGCTTACGGCGTTGCGGCGATCAAGCCGCTCTTCTCGCACAAACCGTTCGAAATCAGCGTGCGCTGGAAGAAGAATCGTTTGAAACTCAAGACGCAGCAAGCGATCGTGGTGAGCGGCCGTATGTACGGGCACACGCCGGTAACGCCGGAATCTCGTCTGAACGACGGCATGCTGACGTTTTTTGCCACGCAGCGTACGCACCCGGTCGACGTCGCAAAAACATACGTCGCATTTTTAACCGATACGCAAACGCGCATTCCGGGAGCGCACTATTTTCGTGCGAAGAAGCTTACGATCTCGACCTCGCGCAAAGCCCTGGTCGCAGTCGACGGCGCCGCAGCCTGCCACACGCCGGCAACGTTCTCGGTCGAACCGCGCGCGCTGATGGTATTTCTGCCCGGAGCGTTGCCGGGTACCGAATGACCGCGCGCACGCTTCTAGCCGTCGGGGTCGATGCGCTTGTGGCCTTCGTGCTGCTTGGCATCGTCGTGAGCCGCATGCAGCACAGCGCCTTCGATCTTCATGCCGCGCGCCTGCGCGGACGGGCCGTCGAAATTGCGGTCGTGCTCACGCAGTCGGGGCGCACGCGGCCGCTCACGGCCGTTGGCATCGCGGCGTTCGTCGTCTTTCTGGTCATGCGATGGCCGCTGTGGATTCCCGCGGGCGTCTTGCTCTCGCAGATCGCATCGCAGGCGGTCGTGGAAGGCGTAAAACGCCTATATGGCCGCCTGCGGCCAAACGATTATCTGATCCGCCGTGAGTACGGCTTTTCATATCCGAGCGGCCACGCATCGAGCGCGATGACCTTTTACGGTGCGTGGGCGGTCGTCGCGTGGTTTGCGCCGATCCCGTTGTGGGTGCGCGCGCCGCTGGCCGGCGCGCTCTTCCTGTGGGGAGCGGGCGTGGCCTGGTCGCGTCTCGCGCTTTCGGCGCACTTTTTCACCGACGTCCTCGGCGGCTTGCTCTTCGGTGCCGGGTGGCTCTGCGTGATGCTGGCCATCGCGCAACACATGCACGCGTTTGCGTAGCGAAAAATGAAGAAGGCCCGGATCGCTCCGAGCCTTCTCGCCTTTAACGTGGGTTCGGCGTTATTTGCCGACCGCGCCCTTCGCCATCTTGACCAGCGAGCCGAATGCCGACGCGTCGTTGATCGCAAGCTCCGAAAGCGCCTTGCGATTGAGCGTCACGCCCGACTTCTTGAGCCCGCTCATGAAGACCGAGTACGTCAAGCCTTCGCGACGGACGGCCGCGTTAATGCGGCTGATCCACAGCGAACGGAAATCGCGCTTGCGCACGCGGCGATCGCGGAACGCATAGGCGAGCGATTTCAAGAGCGCTTCGTTCGCGACGCGATAATTGCGGCGGCGAGCGGCGCGGAAGCCCTTGACGAGCTTCATGACCTTGCGGCGGTGCTTGATTCCGTGAGAGCCGCGTTTGATGCGTGCCATTTAAATCCAACCCTCCCTAAACCAAGTACGGAATCGTCGGCGCCAAGCGCTTCAGATCGCCTTTGAAGGTCGGCTGATCCTTACGGAACTTCCGTTTACGCTTGCGCGTCTTTTTGCTGAGAATGTGGCCGCAACCATCGAATTGGTGACGATGCATGACCTTGCCGGTCCCCGTCACTTTGACACGTTTTGCGGTACCACGATGGGTACGAATCTTAGGCACTGGTAGGCTCCTTCAGGTTCTCTTCATGATCCTCGGCTTGCGTCTCGTCCTTATGATCCTGCGCATGTTCTTTCTGCGAAGAGAACTTCGGCGGACCGGTCGGCGTGGGACGCGGTGCCAGAATCATGAACATATTTTTTCCTTCGAGGCGCGCTTCGCGCTCGATGAGGGCAATTGGCGCCAAATCTTCGGCCATGCGATCCAACAATCGCTTCCCGAAGCCCGTATAGGTGATCTCGCGCCCGCGGAACATGATCGTTACTTTGATCTTGCTGCCGTCCAACAGTAGACGCTCGGCCATGCGCGCTTTCGTTTCATAGTCGTGCGTCTCAATTTTCGGCCGCAGTTTTACTTCGCGAAGTTCGAAGTTGCGCTGCTTCTTGCGGGCATCTTTGTCTTTTTTCGACTGCTCGTATTTCAACCGGCCGTAATCGCCGATTTTCACGACGGGCGGCTGGGCGTTGGGCGAGATCTCGATGAGATCCAGGCCCGCACCCCGGGCGCGCGCGAGCGCGTCCTCGGTCGGCATGATTCCGAGCTGTTCTCCGTTTTCGTCGATCGCACGGACGGTGCGAATCCGGATCTGCTCGTTTACTCGTAGCGGTCGAGCTATGGCGATATCCCCTATAAAAAGAAAAAATGGCGTCGCCGAAGCAACCCCACAAGTGGAACCTACCGGCGGTTCCTCGTATGGTACCGGATCGCCCGAGGGCATCCGGTGAGCGGGTCTCCCCGCTTCTTCGGCTTGCGAAGAATAGCACGGGCCGCAGCGGGGTGTCAACGCGCTTTTCGTGGTATTGGCAGTACCAGTATGACGACCATCCGGCCGGCCCTACCCGAAGAGATTCCCCTACTGGCCGGCGCCTGGTACGCGATGCTCGACGAATCGGGCCTGCTTGAGCCGCAGCTCGACCCGCTCTGGCGCGAGAGCCTGGAACGGCGTTTTGCGGCAGCCATGCAGGGCGGCGAGCAGCGCTGGCTCGTCGTCGAGGCCGACGGCCGCATTGCCGCCACCGGCTGCGCAATCTTCAGGGCGGGTTCGGACGTGGCGCTCATGCGGCCCGCCGCGACGCTCGCCGGAATCTACACCTTCCCGGAGTACCGGCGCCAAGGGCTGGCGCGAAGGCTTGTCACCGCGCTGATCGAGCTGTGCCGGGAAGCCGGATGCGCGCGAATCCGCTTGCGGGCCTCGGCGGCCGGCCGGCCACTTTACGAATCGCTCGGCTTCGTGACGAGCGACGAGATGCGCCTGGATCTCGCCTAGCTGTAGCCGCTCGCGCGGGTCGCGCCCTTGCGTTCCAGTTTTCGCTGGCGCAATTCGACGCGGCGAATCTTTCCGGAACGCGTCTTCGGCAGTTCGGCGACGAATTCGATCTCGCGCGGATATTTGTACGGAGCGGTGATGCGTTTGCAGTGCTCCTGCAGCGCTTTTGTCAGTTCGTCGCTCGGATCGAATCCCGGACGCAACACGACGAACGCCTTCACGATGTTGCCGCGATCGGGATCGGGACTTCCCACCGCGGCCGATTCCGCGACGGCTTCGTGTTTGAGCAGCGCGCTTTCTACTTCAAACGGCCCGATGCGGTATGCACCCGAACTAATCACGTCGTCGGCGCGTCCAACGAACCAAAAATATCCGTCTTCATCGACGTACGCGCGGTCGCCGGTGAGATACTGCCCGTTGCGATAGCAGGCTTCGGTCTCGGCGTCGTTCTTCAGGTATCCTTTAAAAAGCGTCGGCGGGTTGCCGCGTACGGCGATGTCGCCGGTCTCGCCCGTCTTGGTTTCGTTGCCGTCTTCGTCGATCACGACGACGTCGTGTCCCGGCGTCGGCCGTCCCATCGATCCCGGATGCACGTGATCGCCGCGCAGGTTCGCAATGAGCAACGAATTTTCGGTCTGACCGTATCCGTCGTAGATCGTTAGACCGAATGCGTCTTTCCATCGGATAATCACTTCGGGATTGAGCGGTTCGCCCGCGCTTACGCAGTGACGTAAATGCGGCAGCTTCCATTTACTCAGATCCGCGAGTTTCGCTTCCATGCGGTATTCGGTCGGCGCTTGGCAGAGCACCGTGACGCGCAGATCGGCGATCAGATCCATACGCGCAATCGGATCGAACGGTGCTTCGTGCAGCACGATGCCGCTTCCGCACGACCACGGACCGAGCAGTACGTTCCACAGCGACTTCGCCCAGCCGGTCGACGCCGTGCACCAAACGAGATCGTCTTCGCGGCAATCGAGCCAGAATTTCGCCTGCATGCGCTTTGCGTACTGGTAGCCGCGATCGTGAACGACGCCTTTGGGTTCCTTCGTCGTACCGCTCGTGTAGACGACGTACGCCCACTCGTCGACCGAGGTGTCCACGCCTTCGAACGGGTCCGCGTGATGAAACATCGCCTCGAGCGTCTGCCAGCCATCGCCCTCACCGCGCGTGATGAAGAAGGTCTTCAACGTTTTGGCGTTCGCGCGAACGGGCTCTAATTGTTCGAGGTTGTTGACGTCACCCACGATCGCGACGGCTTCGGCATGATCCGCGCGATAGAGCAGGTCGTCTGCGCGAAGTTGTTCCGGGCACGGTATCGCGACGGCACCCAAGCGGTCGAGCGCGAGCATCGTGAAGATCCATTCGGGAATCTTCGGCAACGCGACCAGCACGCGGGAACCGCGCGAAACGCCCGCGTCCTTAAGGACGCGGGCATACTTTTGCGAGGTTTCCGAGATTTCGGCGAAGCCGTAGGCGCGCCGCGTTGCTTCGGAGGAAACGAAGAGCAACCCGAGCTTGTCGTCGGGAGCGTGCCGGTCGACGACGTCGCGCGCGAAATTGAATTGCGCGGGGACGTCCCAGCGGAACGACACTCTCGGGTCCATCGTCTCCATCGTCTACCTCATATGGCGGCTAGGGCTGCGTTATACTGCTCCAGGAGAAGTTCGATCGCGTCGTCTTCGATGACGAGCGGCGGTGCGATGCGCAAAACGCGGTCGTGCGTGTCTTTCGCGGCAATTCCGCGATCGAGCAGCGCGGCGGAGAGCTTCTTCGCGGGCACCGTCAATTCGATACCGATCAGCAATCCGCGCCCGCGCACCTCTTTCACGAGCGGCGATTGCGCCGCGCGCAACCCCTGCATCACCTTCGCGCCGGCATAGCGAGCGCGTGAAGCGAGCTTTTCGTTGACGATGACGTCGAGCGAAGCTTCGGCAACCGCCGACGCGAGAGGATTGCCGCCGAAGGTGCTGCCGTGATCGCCGGGCTGGAAGAGTTCCATCAGCGCCGTGTTTGCAAGCGCGGCGGAAACGGGATAATATCCGCCGCCGAGCGCCTTGCCGACGACGAGAATATCCGGTTTGACGTTGTCGTAGTCGCACGCGAAGAGATCGCCCGTGCGTCCGAAGCCGGTTTGAATCTCGTCGGCGATAAAGAGCACGTCGTGTTCTTTGCAGATCGCCCACGCGCGCTTCATGAATCCTTCGGGCGGAACGATCACGCCGCCCTCGCCTTGAATCGGTTCGATCAGGATCGCGCACGTGTTGGGTGTGATCGCTCGTTGCAGCGCGTCGGCGTCACCGTAGGGCACCGGAACGAAGCCCGGCGTAAACGGGCCGAAGTGGCGTCTATACGACGGGTCGGTGCTGGCGCTGATGATCGCGGTCGTGCGGCCGTGGAAATTATTCGAAAAGACGATGATCTCGGCTTCGTTGTCGGGGATGCCTTTGATTTCGTATCCCCAGCGGCGCGCGAGCTTGATCGCCGTTTCCACCGCTTCCGCGCCCGTATTCATCGGCAGCGCGCGTTCGAAGCCGCACGTCTCGGTGAGCTTGCGAAGGAAGGGGCCCATGCGATCGTTGCGCATAGCGCGCGACGTCAAGCTGACTTTTCCGGCCTGCGCGACGAGCGCGGCGCGTATCCTAGGGTGGCAGTGGCCTTGGTTGACGGCGGAATAGGCGCTGATGCAGTCGAGGTAACGCCGTCCCTCGACGTCCCACAACCAGACGCCCTCGGCACGCTCGACGACGAGATCGAGCGGCTTATAATTATGTGCGCCGTAGCGTTCGTCTAATTCGACGAAATGCTGCGAACTTTTCGGTTCTCCTACATGCATGATCCTCATAACGGGCGCCGCGCGTGTTTACTCGGAGCTTCCGCTCACAAGGAACATGGGGGCGCAAACGCCCATGTTCTAGGAACACTTCCCTGCTTGTCTTAAGGACGTCCCAGAGGCCCACCTTCCTGACGTGAAAGGCATCTCACCGCGTACCCAGGCGACGCTCGAGCGCCTGCGCAACCGCGACCACGGCCGCGTCAGCGAGGCCGGACGGACGAAATTGCTGCTTCACGACGAGGTGCGGCCGCTTTCGGTCGTGCTCTTTCACGGCCTCTCGGCCAGTCCGACCCAATTCGTGCGTTTCGCACACGCGCTTCACGAACACGGGCACAACGTCATCGTGCCGCGTTTGCCCCGGCACGGACACGAAGACCGGCTGAGCACCGCCCTGGCGCATTTGACCGCGGACGAGTTGCGGCAACTCGCGCGCGAGAGCGTCGAGCTCGCGCACGGGGTGGGAGAGCGAACCGTCGTGGGCGGCTTTTCCCTGGGCGGATTGCTCGCGACGTGGATCGCCGAACACTTTGCCGTGGAACGAGCGGTCGCTATCGCTCCGTTTTTCGGCATCTCGTGGGTTCCGAATCGTTTCATGGGGTCGTTTTCGCGCTTGATGCTCGCGCTGCCGAATCAATTCCAATGGTGGGATCCGATCGCGCGTGAAAGGCAGATGCCGGCCCACGGCTATCCTCGTTATGCGACGCATGCGGTCGCGCAGTCGTATTTGCTCGCACGCGAGGTCATGCGCGATGCGACTGGAGGCATTGCGGCAAAGAAATTGATATTCGTGACGAATGCTCGTGAAGCGGCGGTGAACAATCGCGCGGTTCGGCGTCTGGAGATGCGGCTGCGAGACCAAAGCGCCGAGCGTTTGCAACACGTCGTGTTGACCGACGTGCCGTTTTCGCACGATATCATCGAACCTTTACGCCATCCGCAGATCGCGGATCGCGTCTTCCCAACGATACTCGCTCTTCTCGAGGGGACTGCATGAAAGACACGCGCTGTTCGTGGGCGACGACCGAACTATCGATCGCCTATCACGATAACGAATGGGGGCGTCCCGTACACGACGATCGCGTCTTCTTCGAGTTTCTCATCCTCGAGGGCGCTCAGGCGGGCCTGAGTTGGGAGACGATTTTGCGCAAACGCGAGCGCTATCGTACGGTATTTGCGGATTTCGATCCCGTTCGCGTCGCGCGCTTTACGCGCGCACGCATCGAAAAGCTCATGCACGACGAAGGCATCGTCCGAAATCGTTCCAAGCTGGAATCGGCGGTAACCAACGCGCGCGCGTTTTTAAAAGTTCAGGACGAGTTCGATTCGTTCGATGCCTACGTCTGGCGCTTCGTGGAGTGGAAGCCGCGCGTGAACCGGCCGCAGAAATCTTCGGACCTTCCCACGGAAACCGCCGAATCGCGCGCGCTCAGCGCGGATCTTCGCAAACGCGGGTTTCGCTTCGTCGGACCGACGATTATGTATGCGTTCATGCAGGCAACCGGTATGGTCAACGACCATCTCGTCGAATGTGCGTGGCATGATTCGGCGTCCCGCTAGTCGTCCAGCCGGTAGCTACCCCGATGCAATCCGTCGCGCAAACGAGGTTCAAGCGCGCGACGATGCCCGCATTGCACCGAACGCTCGCACGATGCTGCTCGCCCATGGCGAGCGCCGTCCGTGGGCCGTGGTGCTCTTTCACGGGCTGACGAATCACCCGGGGCAGTACTGTGAGTTCGCGCCGAAGATCCACCAGCTCGGCGCGAACGTGTACGTTCCGCGCATGCCGTATCAAGGCTACGCGGACCGGCTCACCAAAGCGCTAGCAAAGCTGACCGCACAGGATCTGGTCGACGCAGCCTACGATGCGGTGGACGTCGCACGTGGACTCGGCGAGCGCGTCGCGGTGCTCGGCATCTCCGCCGGCGGCCTGCAATGCGCGTATCTGGGCCAATACCGCGACGACGTGGACGTCAGCGTGCCCGTTGCGCCCGATTTTGCCGTTCTTCAACTCTCGCGCGGCGTTACGATGACGCTCGCGTGGGTCATAGAACATCTCCCGAATATGTTTCTGTGGTGGGATCCGCGCATTCGCGAGAAGCAGCGCCCGAAGACCGCGTATCCGCGCTTCTCGACGCATGCCTTGATGCAGACGCTCTACATCGGTGCCGACGTCTTTGACGCAGCGAAAGACGAAGCGCCGCGCGCCGGGCGCATCTCAATGGTCGTCAATCGTGCCGATCCGGCCGTCAACAACCAGGTCGCCAAGGAAGTCGCCGACGCGTGGCACCTGCGCAAAGCCTCGATCGAATACGTGGAGCTTCGCGACCTTCCCGAAAATCACGACGTGATCGATCCCGACAATCCGCTCGCCGAGACCGGGGTCGTTTATCCGAAGCTGATCGACGTTCTGGGAATCGCCGGCTAGATATAGTTCTTGAGCGACGGCCAGAGTTTCGCAAGCGGAACTTTGAGGTCGCGGCAGACCATGATCGGAATGTGTGTTTCCCATCCAATCGTGTACGGTGCGTCAAACACGGCCGCGCGCGTCGCATGCTCGAAGAGATGTTCTTTCGCGCCGCAGTCGCCGTTGACGTCGATGACGACGTTGCCGGTATAGCCGTGCGTTCCCCACAGCCAATATTGGTTGTGTCCGCTGATAACCGGTATGCCCGGCGCGAAAAACTCGACCGCCGACGCCTCTCCGTAATTGCTCGCGGCGACGACCGCTTGCGCGCGCTCCGACGGCGGCAGCGCGTCGTAGATCGATTTGACCGTCGCCGCAAGCTGAGGCCATCCGTGCATGTCGGCCCAGTCACCCGGCAACGCGGATTTCTCACGGCCGTGTTCGGTGGCCAACGTCGCTTTCGAAATGTGAAGGACGTCGAAGACGCGATTCTGGTAGGCGATAAACGTATTCTCGGGAAGAATGGGAAGGACGAACGGCATGAATATGGGCCCGACTACGAGCGCGTAGGCCACGATCGCAGCCTGGACGGCGCGCGCATTCGACGCCCAGCGTTCGATCTGCACGCCTCCGGCGGCCATCAATATCGGGTACACGTTTGCCGGATAGTAGTGCTTGCCGTGCAGCACCATCATCTCGATCATCAAGATGACGTAGGCATAGCCGAGGAAACGAAACATCGGCGTGCGCAGAAGCCAGATCAGTCCGATGAGCCAGACCGGAAAGAGGAAGATGCCCGCGATCAGGATCTCCTGAAAGATATACAGGAGCGGCCCTGCGATCACGTTCTTGCCGTGTTGGCCGTTTTCGAGTAATTGCCACATCGGAAAGTCGTAGTGCGCCTGCCACAGCACGTTCGGCAGCGCGATGAGCAGCATCACGAGCGAACCGAGAACTAACCAGCGGCTTCCGAGCACGCGTCGCTGTGGTGTCGCGACGAGACCGGCGATTGCAGCGGCGATAAAGAATACGACGCTGTACTTACTCTGAAGCGAAAGGCCGGCGACGACGCCGGCCGCTATCCACCAGCGCGGGTCCGCGCCGCGAACGATGCGTACGATCAGATACGCGAGCAGCGGCCAGGTCCACAGGCCGACTTCGTCCGTCCCGGCCTTCATCCCGAAACTCAAGAGCACTGGCGAGAAGAGAAACGCGAGTGCAGCGACGATCTGCGCGAAGACGCCGCCGCCGAATTCGACGACGAGGAGGCAGGTGACGTACGCCCCCGCCGCGGCAAAAAGCGCCGGAACGAGACGAAGCAAGAAGAGCGAATGTCCGAAAATCTGCGTGAGCGCCGCAAGCAACGGCACCACCGGGGGTTGGTCGACGTAGCCCCACTGCGGATGGCGGCCGCAAATGATGAAATAGAGTTCGTCGCGGAAGAAGCCGTAGTGCGCGTTTCCGACGACGTGTACGAGTAAAACGACGGCCGCTGCTAGCCAGGGAATCGCGCGCCGTTTCATTTCAACAAATCCGTCCTTTTTGCAGCGTAGCGGCGGCTCCAACCGATTTCGGCTCCGTCGCGCATCGTGATCTTGTAGTCTCCGTGAAACCAGGGGTGAATTTCGGCGATCTCGTCGATGTTCACGAGATGCGACCGGTGCACGCGCGCGAACAATGCGGGATCGAGACGCGATTCGAGCGATTCGAGCGTGGCGCGCAACGCGCGAGCGCCGTGGGCGGTGTGCACGAGGACGCTATTCCCGTCGGACTCCAAACGCACGATTTCGCGGGTCGCGATAAAGAACGAGCGTCCTTCGTTCGGAACGAGCAGGCGGCGAACGTACTGCTGCTCGTTGCGGATGTGGGCAAGCGTGTCGGCAAGCTGCGCCGCGTCGGGAAGTTGTTCGGTGGCCCTGCGCGCGCGCTCCAGGGCGTTCTCGAAGCGTTCCTTGTCGTAGGGCTTGAGCAGATAATCGAGCGCGCTGACTTCGAACGCCTTGACCGCGTATTGGTCGAACGCCGTCACGAACACGATAGACGGCGGCTCTTCGGCGCGCACGAGCGCCTCCGCGACACCCAAGCCGTCGAGATCGGGCATGTGAATGTCGAGGAACACTACCTGCGGCTTCGTGATCGCGATCAAATCGAGCGCGTCGATGCCGTTCGATGCTTCGGCGACGATCTTCACGTCGTCGTGCTCGCCGAGAAAGCGCGCGAGCTTTCGGCGCGCCGGCGCTTCGTCGTCGGCGATCATGACCGCCAGGCTCATTCGAGCGCTCCTTCCTTGAACGGCAGGGTGATCGTGGCTATCGTCCCGCCATTGCTGCGTGCTTCGATGGCAAACGTCGCATCTTCTCCGTACATATAGTGCAGCCGCGCGCGGACGTTGCTCAACCCGATGCCGTCGCAGGCCGTAGTGGTATATCCGATGCCGTCGTCGCCGACCCGTATGACGGTCGAGCCGTTGCGGCGCGTCACGTCGATATCGAGATCGATCGATTTGCGCTCGGAGCCCATGCCGTGCCGAATGCTGTTTTCAAGCAGCGGCTGCAGCAGCATGAAGGGAACCAGCGCGCCGCCGGCGCCTTCGCCAACGCGGACGCCGAGGTGTAAGTTGCGTTCCAGCCGCGTCTTCATGATGTCGACGTACATCTGCTCGATGCGCAGCTCCTCATCGATCGGAACCGCCTGCACGCCGCTGGTCGCAAGAACCGCGCGCAAAAAGTCGCTCAAGCTCGAAAGCATGCGGTCCGCTTTGCGAACGTCTTCGTACATGACGGACGATATCGCGTTGAGCGTATTAAAGAGAAAATGCGGCTGCAGTTGGAGGCGCAGGTTCTCTAGGCGAGCCTCCGCGAGCTTCGTTTCGATGCCTTGGGTCTTGATGAAGTGATTGACGAGATAGATCGTCGCCATGAGCATGCCGAAGTAGACGGTGTCGTTGGATGCCTCCGACGACGTTTGGATCAGCATGTTGAACGGGCCGACGCCGGGCACGCCAAGCAGCGGCGCGAGCGTAAAGCGCAGGATATCGTTCGCGGCCGTATGGCCGAGGGTGTATACGGGAAATGCAAGCAAATTTGCGCCGAGGGCGCGCCAGACCGTCGATCGGCTGAATGGGAAGCGCTGCGCGACCCAGTTGAGAAACGGCAGCATCACCATGGCACCCCAAGCGCCGGAGAGTTCGTACAGGAGGCGCGACTGGAGCGATATGCCGGGGTTGTAGATCAGGTCATCGAGATGCTGGTGCAGTGCAAAGAAGAGCCCGATCCCGGTAAAGATCAGAAACGTCCACAGCATGGCAACCGGCTTGCGGAAGGTCATGCTCAGGTCATACGGCCTCGAGCCTCAAGGGGTCAAGGCCACGATGACGAGCGGGACTAACGCGGGTCGAAGCGGCCGGTGAGGATCATCTCTTCGGAGAGGTGGCGGGCCTTCTGGTACTCGGGGCCGAGCTTCGCAAGCTCTTCGTCGAACATCGCCGAGAGCGAGGCGGGCGTGTAGTCGCCGGGGAAGCGCATGCGCTGCGCGATCATCAACCGGTAGATGCGATCGGTCGCGAGATCTTCCATGTAACCGTCCAGGAGGCTCGCACCGCGGCCTTCGAGCACGCCTTGGCGGTAGCGAATCACGGTGCGTACCGCGGCGCGCGTGCCGTCGAGCGTCGTCGTGCCGACGCCTTTGGGTGACGGGCGAAGATCGGGATGCGCCGTTTCCAAATGCGGGCGCCGGTCGAGTTGATTTGGATACGGAAATTGCGCGACGGCGATCGCGTTTTGATCGGGGTGGCCCGTCCACGCGCCATCCATAAGGCAGTTCGCTTCGTTTTTCTTGTCCCGCTCCAGTACCGCGAGCGCGCGTTCGTTCAATTCGGCGTCCTCGCGGCTGGGATAGAGCGCCGTCATGCCGCCGATCGCAAGCGCACCGTGTTTGTGCGTGATCTCGGGCAGCAGCGTGCGAAGGTTTTGAAAGAACGGTACGTCGAGCGGAATGGTATTGCGATCGGGAAGCAGCCAGTTCGGATCGTGCAGATTGAAGTGGATCAGGCTCGCCATGTAATCCCAGCGGCCGAGATTCAAGCCGAGGATATAGTCGCGTAGATTGAAGAGAAACTCTTCCATCTCATACGCGAGCGGGTGGGATTCGACCAGCGCCATCGCCTTGATCGAATTCGGCTCCCATCCCTTTGCCGCGATCAACGCATCGAAGAGCGCCTTCCACCACAACGCTTCGTCGGCCGATTCCGATTTCGGAATATAGATGCAGAGCGGATGCTTGAGCTTTTTCGCATCGACATTATAGGCGAGCAGCGCCGCATCAAAGAGCGATGCGCTGGTGAGTTCGTCCGCGTCGTCGTGGCCGTGCCGCAGGACGCCCGATTGTGAGAGATGCAGACCGCGTACGCGGGTGAAGACGACGGTTTCGCTCGGCTTTATGCCGACGGTGCCGCCGCGCTTCTTATCTTCGTAAGTCAGTTCGCCGTAGAGCGCGCTCACCACGTTGCGGTGGCCCAGCATCGTGTGCTCCCAGGCGTTGACCATCGAATCTTCGAGATCGAGCATGACGCCGGGTGCGCCCGAGTTGAGCATTTTGACGACGAGTTCCGCGTCGTCGGCCGGGCCGGTCATTTGATTGCGCTGATCGCGGCACCACGATGGCAACTCGATGTGCCAATCGGCCGTCGTCGCTTCCGACGGCGCAAGATACGTGGGCAACTGCCCGGCGTGCGCGCGCGCGAGGCGTTCCTCACGCGCGCGTGCCAGTTGCTGCTGCCATGGAGTGAAACGGGCGTGCAGCGGCAGATAAAAATCGGCGAAGCCCGCCGGGAGATCGCGGTGCAGGTCGAAGGCGGCGGGCGCGACGTTCATCTTACGCTACGACCACTTCCTTGGCGTGGCCGTTTTTACCGGTCTCGTAGAACTGCTCGGCTTCGGTCGATCCGTGCAGCGCAGTAGTCGAGGAACGGCCTTCGCTGATCACTTGAGCGACTTCGTCGAAGTAGCCGGTGCCGACTTCGCGCTGGTGACGCGTCGCCGTATAGCCGAACTGTTCGCTCGCGAACTCTTGTTGTTGGAACTCCGCGTACGCCGGCATGCCGCGCTCCTTGAAATCGCGCGCGAGTTCGAAGAAGCTGAAGTTCAACGCGTGGAAGCCGGCGAGCGTGATGAATTGGAACTTATAACCCATCGCGTTGAGTTGCTCGCGGAACGTTGCGATCGACGCGTCGTCGAGCTTTTTCTTCCAATTGAACGACGGCGAGCAATTGTACGCAAGGAGCTTGCCGGGGAACTTCGCGTGAATCGCTTCGGCGAATTGACGCGCTTCCTCGATATTCGGCTCGGAGGTTTCTACCCACAGCAGATCGGCATACGGCGCGTAGGCGAGTCCGCGCGCGATGCACGCTTCCAACCCTTGCTTCGTGCGGAAAAACCCTTCGGGCGTGCGTTCGCCCGTGATAAATTGACGATCGACGGGATCGACGTCGCTCGTGACGAGCGTAGCGGCGTTGGCGTCGGTGCGCGCGATAATTACGGTCGGCACGTTGAGGACGTCGGCCGCGAGGCGCGCGGAGATCAGATGGCGCACGGCTTGTTGCGTGGGAATCAACACCTTGCCGCCGAGATGGCCGCACTTTTTCTCGGAGCTGAGTTGATCTTCCAGATGCACGCCCGCGGTGCCGGCTTCGATCATCGCTTTGGTGAGTTCGAAGACGTTGAGCGGACCGCCGAAGCCCGCTTCCGCATCGGCGACGATTGGCAGATAGTTGTGCGCGCCTCCACGCCCTTCGACCGTTTCGACCTGATCGAGGCGTTGGAACGCGTTGTTGATGCGCTTGACCAATTGCGGAACGCTGTTGACCGGGTAGAGGCTTTGATCGGGATAGACTTGGCCCGAGACGTTCGCGTCTGCCGCGACTTGCCAGCCGCTGCAATAAATGGCTTTGAGCCCGGCCTTCACCGCTTGGACGGCTTGTCCGCCGGTCATCGTGCCGAGCGCAGCCGTCGCGTCGGCTTCGTGCAGCAGCGACCACAACCGTTCCGCGCCCAGCCGCGCGAGCGTTTGCTCCACGACCACGCTGCCTTGCAATTTGACGACGTCTTCGCCGGTATAGCGGCGTGAAATACCGCTCCAGCGGCTTTCGCTAGCCCACCGTTGCTCTAGGGCCGCCGCGCGCTCGTTCGTGCTCACCGATTCATCCTCCGAGGGAGTGGAAAATTGGACTGCGCAAAGTTCTGATTGGACCGATTCAATTGGATGGCTTGCATCAGAACGTTGGACTGCTATACCCTGTATACAAAGTCGGAAAACATATGTCAATACGCCCTATTGATATTTTTAATAATTAGCCCATCAGATGGATAGCGCTGATGCCCAGTGATGACCTAGGCATTTCTGTCGGGTGTTGCACCAATGTGTGCCACTGATCGGTCATGCCGACTGTTTTGCGGCCGTGGGACAGGGGTGAGGCTACCGGTCGACTCTCGCGCAGAAAAACGCCGAGGTACTTTGCCGCAGCGCCCCGCTCGTTCCGCGAACCTTCGAGTGGGGCCGCCCGCGCCACGTGTTTATTGAGCCCGGCAAACTGTAAGCGTTCGTCGAACTTCAATCGCCTAAGGCTTTTGTTTAAGAAACCGTTGACACGGTTTCGCGTGCGCTCTGCGTTAGCTAGGGTGAACAAGCCGTTTGATCGTATCGCCTGCGGGAAGTGAACGCGCTCGGAATGGGTCAATTACGTTTCGAGAGCAGCGGAAATGGAGTTGGGGTCGACAAGCGGGTTCGCGCATGGATGCAGGTTTTCGCGCGCACTCCCCTTGGAGTCTGTCCCGGGAAGCTCTTTTGCTGATTTGTCGCTAAGTCCGACGGTCCCAGATTTTGCGTCTCGCCCGTTCTGGTCATAGTTATAATGGCCCAGCCGCTAGGGATCGTGGTTGGGGGGGGGCGGAAGTAAAATCGCGACCCCGAATGCGGGGATGACACTTTCGAAAGGACTGGTATGCTTAAGAAAGTTCTTGCTTTGCTATTTGTCTCGACGATGGTATCGGCTTGTTCTGGCACGCAAGCTATGCAATCGCTAGTGAGCAATGGGCCCGACTCGGCAATGAGCTGGACTATTCGAGACGCCACCAAAAGCAGGATCGCTACGCTGACAACGGACGGCCGCACGTACATTCAATCCGACTTTGCAAATGGCGTGCACGACACTATGCGACTCGCCGATATTGCATCAGGTGTCGTGCGCTTGAGTGGCGGCCGCGTTTTGCGTTTCGAATCCCCAACACACGCTACGGTCTATTCGGCAAACGGTAGCATCATTGCAAGTGCTGACACGGCGAACGGAAACCTGGAACTACGCGGTGCGAGTGGTCAGCTGCTAGCAACGAAGGCCCTGCCAAAAGGGCAGGACTTACATGCGATGTCGGGTAGCTGCAACACACTCAAGATCGCTTACGCCGTAGCGATCGCCGCGGAAGTGGCCGCGGGCGCCTCCCTCGATCCCGTTGCCCTTATTGCAGCGGCGGCCGTGGCCGAGGACATGGCCGCTCAGTTGCAGGAGCAAAATTGCCTCTAATCATGACAACCGTATTGTTTCTTTTACCGCTCGTCTTAGCCATCGGATTTCTGGCGTTCCAGAGTCGCCGCACGGCTCTTGTTCCCGCTCTTGCCTCAGGCAATACGAGGGAAGTGGTTCGTTCGATCGTCTTTCTCGTCGTAGTAGCACTCGCTTATATTGCAGGCTACTACTCGAAGCACGGCTAGATCGAGGAGAAGACACAAAGGAGCCTGTGCCGTTTCGGCTTGGGCTCCTTCATCTGCTCGGGCTTCGTCTACTACAGCGACGGGTTATCGGGAGACCGTATCGGAGTTCCGCCGCACCATCGAGCGTTGCGCCGTTGGGGTGCGGTGGGCTGATGAAGGCGTGGGGACGTTCCGGCGCCTGCCACCCGTCGTTGATTTTCGCCACCAGGATCCCGTCGGTCCAGCTCCCGTTCAGGTAGAGATAGTCGCGGGCGTAGCCTTCCACGGCGAACCCCAGTTTTCGCAGGACCCGTGCCGAGGCGGCATTGGTCGGCTGATAGCTGGTTTCGATACGGTGGAGGCGCAGCTCGCCGAAGGCCCAGGCGATGACGGCGGCCGCCGCTTCCGTCGTTAAGCCGCGCCCTTGCACCGCGGCATCGGCAGAATAGCCGATGGTTGCGGCGTGAATGACGCCGCGCCGGATGTTCCACAAACCGGTCACGCCCGCGAGGTACTGCGTGTCGCGTTCAAAAGCGGCAAACCGCGCGGCTTCGCCGCGTTCTTGCAGCACCGCGATGCGCGCGATCTCCTCGTCAACGCCTTCGCGGGTAAAGAAGCGATCGCCGCGCAGCGGCTCCCATGGTTGCAGATGTTCGCGATTGCGCACCACGTAGTCGAGATATGCCGGTGCGTGCGCGGGCCCGAGCGGCTCCAAACGGAGCCGCTGGGTTTCGAGGGTCGGTATCCGCACGTTACGTCAGCGTCGGCAGCGGAAGCGACGGACGCGTGGAGAGATCGGGGCGAAGTTCCACCGTGTGTTCGAGCGCGCGGTCCATCAAACTCAGCGCGACGTCGAGTTGCGGGTCGCGTCCCTCGCGATAGTCCTGCGGCGCAAAGTCCACGTCGTAATCGGGATCGGTGCCGTAGTTCTCGACGCGCCAGCCGACGTCGGAGAACCAGAACGAATACTCGGGTTGCGTGGTAATGGTTCCGTCGACCAGATGATGGTACGGATCGATGCCGATCACGCCGCCCCACGTGCGTTTGCCGACGAGCGGCCCGAGTTTATAGAGCTTGAAGCAATGGCTGAAGATGTCGCCGTCGGAGCCTGCGAATTGGTTGGTGATGGCGATCATCGGACCGCCGACCGATTCCGGCGGATACGGCACGGCCGAGCCGTAGCGGGGAACGTCGTATCCCACGCGCTTGCGGGCGAGTTTTTCCAGCAGCAGCGGTGAGACGTGGCCGCCGCGGTTATAGCGTACGTCGACGATCAATCCGCGCCGTCCGAATTCGCTCAGATAGCCGCGATGGAACTCCGCGAATCCCCAGGGACCCATGTCGGGAATGTGGACGTAACCCACGCGCCCTTCGGTTTTTTCGTGCACGTAGCGGCGGTTTGCTTCCACCCACGCGCGATAGCGTAGCGGCGCTTCGCTCGCGAGCGCTTTGACGAGCACCGTGCGCTCTTCGTCCTTTCGCCCGCGAACGGTAACCGACACGTCTCTTCCGGCAGCGTTGACGAGCAGACGGCTCGGCGTGACGTCGCGCGTCAAGCGTTTGCCGCCGATCGCGGTCAGCGTGTCGCCTTCGTGAATGTCGAGTCCCGGTTCGGCAAGCGGCGAATCGGTGTCGCGGTTCCACGAGTCGCCGCGGTAGATGCGCTCGATACGGTATCCGGCGTGTGCGTCGTCCCACGCGAGTTCGGCACCGAGGAATCCGCGCTGGTACTGCGGCGGCACGCGATAGTCACCGCCCATTTCGTACGCGTGCGACGTTCCGAGTTCGCCTTGCATCTCCCAAATGAGGTCGGAGAGTTCCGTGCGCGTGCGCACGCGCGGCAGCACGGCTTTATAGCGATCGTAGACGCGATCCCAGTCGATATCGCTCATATCTTCGACCCAGAATTGCTCGGTCTGCAAGCGCCACGCTTCGCGGTACATCTGCGCCCATTCGTCACGCGGAACGATCTCGACGCTCGCGCGGTCTAAATCCAGCCAGCCGCTCTTGCGGCCGGGTTCGCTCGCCGGTTTCTCGGGCTCGTCTTCGGGCATATCGCTCGTCGCATCGATCGCGCGCAAGCGTTCGTGCGAGCGATAGATCAGCGTCTGTCCGTCCGCTCCCAGGCGAATCTCTCCGACGTCGGTTGCAATGACGGCTTGGCGAAGTTGTTCGAAATCGTAGGCGAGGAGCGTTCCGAGCGTCGCGTCGTCGTCATCGTCGCGTCCCGCCGGCTTAATGCCTTTGACCGGAAAACGTGTGTAAAACACGCGTCCCTTCACGGCCGCGATCTGATCGTACTCGCCCTCTTCGATCGGAAACCCGAGCACGCGTCCGGCGATGCCGTCGAAATCGATGTCGATCTTCAAGTCGTCGGACTTGCCGTTTTTCTTGTCGTGTTCGTGATCGTGATCGTGGTCGTGATTGCGATGAACCGGGCGCGGTTGCGGCACGAACGGCGAGGGAACGTCGCCGCGCAGCGTCACCAAGAACGGGCGTTGTGCCTGCGGAAAGCTTAGATCGAACTGCAGCGCGTCGTAGACCGGATTGAAATCGCGCGTCGAGATGAAGTAGAGGTATTTGCCTTCGGGATCCCACGCGGGAGAATGATCGACGCGCAGCGGCGCGGTGACGTCGTGAACCTTTCCGGATTTAATTTTGACCACGCGAATGATCGACGTTCCATAGACCGGCGCCCAGGTATAGGCGACGAAGCGTCCGTCGGGCGAAAAGGCGAGGCCCGTAACGCGCCGCGCCGGGCTGGTGTCGACGACGCGCACGGTGCCGTCGTCGGGATCGAGCAAGCACAGCTCGTGGCGATGATTTGCAAACGCGATCGTGTCGCTCTGCGGCGACACGGCGAGTTCGCTCACGCGCCCGATGTCGCCGCTCGTGATGATCTTCGGCTCGTCCGAAACGTCGGCGCGATGCAACGCGATCTGCTCGTATCCTTCGCGATCGGTGACGCAGACGAAATGCTTGCCGTCCTTCATCCATTCCGTCAGACGCGTGCGCACGCGGCTTCCGCCGCCGTGATGTGTGACCGCGCCTTCGAAGAGCGGCATCGTGAATGCCTGACCGCGCGATACGAACGCGACGCGCGTGCCGTCGGGGTGGGGAGCGAAATGTTCCAGCGTATCGGCCGCGCTTTCGAAACGCCGTACCGTCTGCGGCTGCGCCGACGGCGCCTCGACGTGCAGCTCCGTAACGCTGCCGGCGTTGACGTCGAAAACGGAGAGCGCGCCGCCGGCGCCATAGATAATGCGTGCGCCGTCGGTCGACGGAAAGCGGCAGTAGTATTCGGCTTCGTTGGTATGGCGCACGATGTCGGTGCCGTCGAGCGCGCAGGAATAGATGTTGCCGATGCCTTCGTGATCGTCGAGGAAGAAGATGCGCTCGCCGATCCACATCGGCGAAACCGGATTGCCGGGCAGCGGCAAACGTTCGAAGTCGAGCGGCTGACGCGCTTCCACCCAGATCTCGCCTGCGGTTCCGCCGCGATAGCGCTTCCAGCGCGCCGGATCGAAAGCGTTGCGTCCGAGCGCGAGTGCGCCGTTCGGGCCGATGGAAAACGTTCGCGCGTGTCCCACGTTGAGATCGCGCGGTTCGCCGCCGGCGCGCGGAACCGCAAACGGCTTGGTCTCGCGCTCGTACCACGCACGCGGATTGGCAACGAAATATATCTCGCTGCCGTCGGGGCTCCAACCGGTTACTTCGGCGATCGTCGAACCCAAGAACGTCAGCCGCTGCGGCTGGCCGCCGGCGGCGGGCATGACGTACACTTCCGGATTACCGTCGTCGTTGGAAACGAAGGCGATCCACTCTCCGTCGGGCGACAGGCGCGGCGTCGAACACGTTCCGAAACTGACGGTCAGCCGCGTGGCGACGCCGCCGGTGGCGGGTGCCGACCAGAGATCGTCCTCGCAGACGAAGACGATGCGATCGCGAGCGATCGTGGGATAGCGATAGTAACCTTCGGTCATAGGACCGACGAGTTTGGCGGAGTGCCGGTACGCCCTTGCGTCCGGGAGTTACTTTGTGATACAAAGTTATTCATGATCGAAGCCCGGTCGCTCGCCGTCACCCCGCGCCACGTCGCCGTCATTATGGACGGGAACCGTCGCTGGGCTAAAGAGCGCGGCCTTCCCATCGTCGAGGGATACCGCCGCGGCGTGAACGCACTTCGGTCGGCCGTTCGGTCGGCCGCTGCGGCCGGGGTGGAGCGCTTGACCGTCTACGGCTTCTCGACCGAGAATTGGCGGCGCGAAGCGGGCGAAGTCGGGCTGCTGATGCAGCTCTACGCGGCCTGCGCGCAGAGCGAAAAGCCCGACCTGATCCGCCAAGGCGTGCGCGTCGAAGTCATCGGCGAGCTCGACGCCTTCGCGTTTCCGGCTCGAGCGGCGCTACGCGACCTGGTTGCCTCGACCAAAGGCGGCACCCGGATCACGCTCGCGCTCGCGCTCAACTACAGCGGCCGAAGCGAAATCGTTCGCGCGGTGCAATCGATCGCACGCGACGTCGCAAGCGCGCGGCTCTCTCCCGATGCGATCGACGAAGCCACGCTCGCGTCGCGCATGTACGCTCCGCACGCCCGCGACCCGGACTTGCTCATACGCACCGGTGCCGAACATCGCGTTTCGAACTTCTTGCTCTATCAACTCGCCTACACGGAACTGCTCACCCTTCCGGTGATGTGGCCCGATTTCGACGAACGGCAGTTTTCAGCGGCGATCGAAGAGTTCGCGAGCCGTCAGCGCCGCTTTGGCTCGTGATGCGGTCGGGTTCGTCCCCGTTTCACGCGGGGACGCGCGCGTTTTAGCATCCTGCTAAAACGCTACTCACTTCCTCGGCCCTCTCGCCATCCTGGCTTTGGGCCTCGCTCAGATGCCCCGCTTTGAAACACGGCCGAACTCGACCACCTACGAGCCATCACTCGTTGTCCGGCTCGACGGAGAGCGTGTTGATCTTCCAACCGTAGTAGCTGATCGTCACCCAGAACTGCTGTACGGAAAACGTGACGCGGTACTTCTCGTACGCGACGCCGTTCTTCACCGAGTGCTCCACGAACTCGAGATCGCGCAGCGGCCCCACGTCCGTGAAGAGCTTTCGCCCGATCGCGAGCTCTCCGCGCGTCAACGTTCGATTGAGCTTCGGCGTGAACATCGACCGGTTCAGGCTCCCGTTCTTGATGCCGAGCACGATGGCGCGAATCTCTCGCGTCACACGCGGATTTTCGTTGACGGGCGGCGCGTTCAGGCTCACCACGAGCGCCGTGTCGCGCGGCGGTTCCAGCATCGCGACGACGCTCTTCGTGAGCGGAAGAAGCCACACGTTCGACGCGTTTGCCAGCACCACGATCTCGAGGCCGTCGTCGACCACGATGGCGTCGTCGGCACTATAGCCGTCGACGTTGCCCGCGTGTTCGGCGGTGCGCCATCCATACCAATTGCGAATGTAAAACCCGTATCCGTAGTGGGTCGGCGCGCCGTCGGTTAACTGCGCGGAGTTGGTCATGCGGTCGAAGTCTTCCGCACTTACGACTTTCCCGGTGCGCAGATCGTTGAGCCACTGCAGCATGTCGTTGACGCTGCTGCTCATCCCCGCTGCGGAGAATTCGAGCGTTTCGTTCGCATCCTGCGGATCGAGCGCGATATAGCCTCCGTCGTCGTAATCGTAACCGATCGCAGCATTCGCTCCCGACGGCAGGGCGAGATGGGTGCGTTCCAGGTGGAGCGGATCGAGGATTTGCCGCGCCAACAGATCGCCATACGGAATGCCGGTCGCATTTTGCAGCAGCGTCCCCAAAACGTAATAGTTCGTATTGCTGTACGCCCACTGCGTGCCCGCTTTAAAGAGCGGCGGCTCTTTTAAGACGGCGTCGATCGTGGCACCGGCGGTCGTATACGTGGGAAGGCCGCTGGTTTGCGCGAGCAGCTGCTGCACCGTTGCGCCGTAGGCGGTCTGCGAGAGCGAAAGTTTCTGTTGCGCCGCTTCTTGCAGCACGAGCGCGGCGGTGAACTGCTTCGTGAGCGAGCCGATGCCGTAGATCGTGTTTCCGTCGGGGACGGCGCCGGTCTCGCGGTTGGCCGAGCCGTAGCCGCGCACGAAGAGCGGGTCGCCGTTACGCGCGATCCCGATCGAGAGGCCCGCTATATGGTTCTCCGACATCACGCGCGCGACGAGCGCATCGATCGTATCCGATTGCGCGGGCGTGAGCGCGAGCGATCCGGCCAGTAACGCGGCGGCCAGCATTCCTGCGGTCTTTCCACAAGGGTGGCTGAAACCCGTGCCTACCCTCGAACGTACAGCAAGCATGAGTATCTTTGCCGTCGTCCTTGCCGCTGCCACCCTGACCTCTGCACCCGTACCGGGCAGCGGGGTTCTCGTCACGACCGTCAAGGCCAATAACTGGGTCGGCGTCCACGTCAGCGTCGTCGGTTGGGCCAAGAACGAAGTCGACGTCGAAGCGCAGACGCCCAATCCGAACGTGCGCGCGCGCATCGATCGAACCGGCAACGTGACGCGCGTTACAGCGGTATACACGGGGCCTCACAACACCGCGTTCTTCGGCCTTTTTCACTGGGGCGACCATAAAGGCGTGAAGTGGATCGTACACGTGCCCGCGACTAAAACCGTGACGGTGCGAAGCGTGAATGCCGGTGTGAGCGTGGACGGCGTCCGCGGTGCGGTCGACGTCGGTACGGACAACGGCGGCGTCTCCGTGGATCACGCCGGTCCCGACGTTCGCGTCCGCACCGACAACGGCGGCGTTTCGGTGAACGTGGCGTCGCTGGAGGGCAAACCCGTCGCGATCGACGTGCACACCGATAACGGCGGCGTCAACGTCCGGGTGCCGAAGGGAACGCGCGCACGCGTCGAGACGGCGACGTCGAACGGCGCCGTTTCAAACGCGCTCGGCAACGGCAGCGGTCCCGGAACGATCACGGTGAAGACCTCGAACGGCGGAATCGGCATCAGCGCCGGTTAATACAGCCGTGTTTTGGCAGACCTCGGCATCGACGCGCTCGTGCGCGAATTCAACCAACGGCGCCCGCGCGGCTTGGCGCGCGCGATTTCCTGGGCGGAGAGCGGACGCGGCGCGGAGCTGATCCGCCGCCTCTATAATCGCACGGGTCGCGCGATCACCATCGGCCTGACCGGGCCGCCCGGCGTGGGGAAGTCGACGCTTTCGTCGGCTATCGTGCGCAAAGCGCGCTCGCTTGGTAAAACCGTCGGCGTCATTTCCGTCGATCCCAGTTCCCCGTTTTCGCACGGAGCGTTGCTGGGCGATCGGATTCGCCTAACCGAGCACTTCGTCGATCCCGACGTCTTTATCCGCTCGATGGCAAGCCGCGGGCATCTCGGCGGCCTTGCCGGTGCCAGTGCCGACGCCGCGCTTTTGATGGATGCATTTGGCTTAGACGTCATCTTGATCGAAACGGTCGGCGTCGGTCAGAGCGAAATCGAAATCGCGGAACTCGCGCAGACGACACTCGTTGCCTTGCAGCCGGGGAGCGGCGACTCCATTCAAGTGCTCAAAGCCGGCATCATGGAGATTGCCGACATCTTCGTCGTCAATAAGGCCGATCACCCGATGGCCAATCAAATGCGCCGCGAGATTCGCGGCATGATGGAGATGTTGCAATTCACCGGCTGGGTGCCGGAACTCGTGATGACGCAGGCGCTTTCGGGCGAAGGCATCGACGATCTGTGGCGCGCGATCGAAAGCCACGTCGCGTATTTACACGAGACGGGTGAAATCGAAACGAAGCGTCGCGAGGCCTTCACGCATCAGGTGCGCCAACTCGCGCTCGGGCGCATTCAAAAGCGGCTGCAGCACGAATTGCAGCACGCGCGCACCGACGTCGATCCCTATGCCGCCGCCGGCATCTTGCTCGCGCATTTCAACATGGGCGATGACGAAGAGGGCGGCGACGACGGCGATCAGGCGGCGCGTCCGCGCGCGGTAGTCAAAGGCTTGACGTGACGCCGGCGCGCGTCGCGAGCGATCGAACCTTCGGATCAGTAAGATGTTTGCCGTACTTTTTGCTTTGATCTTGGCGGCCGCGCCGCCGGCACAGCCGGCGTCGATGCCTTCCGCGAATACCGTGCTCTATCATGCGCTCGCGCGGCTGCAGTCGTACGGCTCGCCTCCGTACGTCGTCTACCTGATCGACGAAAACGGCGAACAGGATCGCATTGCGTTTCGCGCGCGCGATTCGATGATGAACGAGTCGCTCTATCCGTCGGGAAAGACGCTGCCGCAAGCGCGCATCTATCGGGCGTTCGTCGGCCCGCTCTCCTACACGGTGCAGCAAGCGATCGCGACGCCGGCGCCCTTAGCCACGCCCGCGCCACCGACGACGGAACTGGGCGCGACGCTCAAGACGATCGTCGCCGTATCCGCGCACGGACGTCTCTACAACGTGACGATGGACGGTATCGAAAAGATCGACGGACGCAGCGTGTATCACATAAGCTTGCGCCCCCGCTTCCATCCGATGCACAATGCCCTGCGCGAGTTGTGGATCGACACGCAGACCTACGACATACGGCGTGCGCGGTACGTAGAGCCGCCGGATTTCAATCTCTTCGCCGGCAAAGCCGAATTGACGGTTGATTTTCAAACGGTCGGAAATTATCGCATCGCGGCCGATTGGATCGTCATCTACTATTCTCCGAATTTGCGCAAGCCGGTCTATCGGATCGTCCGGTTGCTCAAGATGAAGTTCCCGGACGCGCTCCCGGCCTGGCTCTTCGATGCGAAGCAGTACGAAGCGCATCGGCGCGCCGGCGATCCCGACTACCTGACGACGGTGTTCCCGAACGACCTCAGCGGCTAGAGGGTGCCGGGCCGGGACCGGCCGGGCGGTGGGCCGGAAGCTTGGCCGGGGCCACGACATGCGCCCTTGCGGGGCGGGTGAGGGTTTGGGAGAATAGGGCTTCCGACACACCATAAGAGGTAGTTCCAGCTTGGCTAAGATGATCGACCGCCCCGAAACGGGAGCGAAGGCGTCGCAGGCGTACTTGCGGACGGGTCCGGGTTCGGGTGCCGTGGACCGCACGCTCTCGGACGTTCCGCTCAAGACCGTCTATGGGCCGGAGGACGTCACCCATCTCAACCCGCCTCCGGGAGAGTACCCCTACACCCGCGGCATTCACAAGAACGGTTATCGCGACCGGCTGTGGACGATGCGGCAATTCGCCGGGTTCGGCAACGCGAAACAGACGAACGAGCGCTATCATTTCCTGCTCTCACAGGGACAGATGGGACTCTCCGTCGCGTTCGACATGCCGACGCTGATGGGCTACGACTCCGACGCGCCGCAAGCGCGCGGCGAGGTCGGCAAGTGCGGCGTCGCGATCGATTCGCTGCTCGACATGGAGCAGCTCTTCGACGGCATCGACATGGGCGCGATCACGACGTCGATGACGATCAACGGGCCTGCCGCGATCGCCGTCGCGCAATACGTCGCCGCTGCCGAGAAGAAGGGCATTTCCCGCAAACAGCTCGGCGGAACGATTCAAGCCGACATCCTGAAAGAATACATCGCGCAGAAAGAATGGATCTTCCCGCCGCGTCCGCACATGCGCGTGATCGTGGACATGATCGAATTCTGCACGACCGAGATGCCGAAGTGGAATACGATTTCGATTTCGGGCTATCACATTCGCGAAGCCGGATCGACGGCCGCGCAAGAACTCGCCTTCACGCTCGCCGACGGCTTCGCGTACGTCGAAGCGGCGATGAAGCGGGGACTCGACGTCGACTCGTTCGCACCGCGTCTATCGTACTTCTTCAACTCGCACATCGATTTCTTCGAAGAGATCGCGAAGTTCCGCGCCGCACGCCGCATCTATGCCAAGCGTATGCGCGAACGTTACGGTGCGAAGAACCCCAAATCGTGGCAGCTGCGCTTTCACACGCAGACCGCCGGATGCAGCGCGACGGCGCAGCAGCCCGAAAACAACATCGTTCGCGTGGCGTTTGAAGCGATGGCGGCCGTGCTCGGCGGCACCCAATCGCTGCACACGAACTCGATGGATGAAGTGCTGGCGCTCCCAACGGAAAAATCCGTCGAGATCGCGCTGCGTACCCAGCAGGTTCTGGCATATGAAACCAACGTGACGAACGTCGTGGATCCGCTCGGCGGATCGTACTTCGTCGAAGCGTTGACCGACGAGATGGAGCGCCAGGCCGAAGCGTACTTCGAACAGATCGAAGAGTACGGCGGTTGTATCGAGGCGATCGAAGCGGGCTTCTTCCAGAAAGAGATCGCTGAAGCGAGCTATCGTTACCAGCGTTCGATCGAAAGCAAAGACCGCATCATCGTCGGCGTCAACTACTTCCAGAAGGAAGAACCGCAACTCGACATCGACTTGCTGCGGATCACCGAAGAAGTTGCGCGCGAGCAGTCCCGCTCTCTTGCCGAACTGCGCTCGCGTCGCGACGCGGCTCGCGTCCAAGCGACGCTCGATCGACTGGAACGTGCGTGCCGCGATGAGGGCGACAACGTCATGCCGCATCTCATCGATTGCGTGAACGCCTATTGCACCGAAGGCGAGATCGTCGATGCGATGGTCAAGGTCTTCGGGCGCTACACGGAGCGATCGGCATTTTAATGCGTCTGGCAAATGAGTTCGACCGGCATCGCGTGCGCCGAACGCTCGCGGAAGTCAAGAGCAAGTTGGAAGAGGCGCTTCGTTTGAGCGAACAACGTCAACACAAGGGAGCTTATGGCAAGACCACTACGCATCGTCGTCGCTAAGGCCGGCCTCGACGGGCACGACCGCGGGGCGAAGGTGATCGCGCGCGCGCTGCGCGACGCGGGGATGGAAGTCATCTACACCGGGCTCTTCCAAACGCCCGAGCAGATCGTGCAAACGGCGATTCAAGAGGATGCCGACGGCATCGGTCTTTCGATACTCTCCGGCGCGCACATGACGCTCTTCCCTCTCGTGCTCGAACAACTCAAGGCGCAAGGCGCCGAAGACGTCGTCTTTTTCGGCGGCGGTACGATTCCGCCCGAAGACGCGGACGAACTGCGTAAGCTGGGCGTGAAGGCCGTGTTTACGCCGGGCGCGCCGCTGCAAGAGATCATCGACTTCGTTGAGAGTGAGTGCGGAAAGCGCCGGGAGTTGGTAGGTTGACGCGCGGGCGCATGTGTGGACGAAAACACTCAAAAATCCACCTCCTGTGGATTTTCTGTTCCGGCACTTTTTTGTGAAAACAAGTTTTGAAGAAAACATCCTGTTTTACACAAAAAAGTTGCAGGTTTCGCCCACACATGCGCCCACGCCTCAACCGACACAGCTCTTCGAAAAATAAGAAATAGAATAGAGACCGTGAAAGTTAGAACCAGAGTCGCGCCGTCGCCGACGGGCGACCCGCACGTCGGCACGGCGTATGTAGCGCTCGTCAATTACTGTTTCGCAAAGCATCATGGCGGCGAGTTCTTGCTGCGCATCGAGGATACGGATCAGGCGCGCAGCACGCCCGAGAGCGAGCGCGCGATTCTCGATTCGCTGCATTGGCTGGGACTATCGTGGGATGAAGGTCCGGATATCGGCGGTCCCCACGGGCCATATCGTCAGAGCGAACGCAGCGAGATTTATAAGAAGCACGTTCGGCAGTTGCTCGACCAGGGCGACGCGTTCAAATGCTTCTGCACGCCCGCGCGGCTCGAAGAGATGCGTGTGGCGCAGCGGGCTGCGGCGCAGCCTTCGCGCTATGACGGCCTATGCCTGACGTATCCGCCCGAAGAGACCGCGCGCCGCGAAGCGGCAGGCGAACCGTACGTCGTGCGCATGAAGGTTCCCGATTCCGGCGTTTGCGTCGTCGAAGATGTGCGCCGCGGAAAGATCGAATTCGAGTGGCGTGCGGTCGATATGCAGGTGCTGATGAAATCCGACGGCCTGCCGACCTATCATCTGGCGAACGTCGTCGACGATCATCTGATGGAAATCACGCACGTGATGCGCGGTGAAGAATGGGTCTCGAGCGCGCCGAAGCACGTGCTGCTCTATCGCTACTTCGGCTGGGAGATGCCGAAGTTGATCCATCTTCCCCTCCTGCGCAATCCGGATAAGTCCAAGCTGTCCAAACGCAAGAATCCGACGGGCATTCTGTTCTATCAGGCGATGGGCTATTTGCCCGAAGCCTTACTGAATTTCTTGGGACTGCTTTCGAATTCGGTCGTCGAGGGTCAAGACGAAATGATGTCGCTCGAACAGATGGCGCAGCGATTTTCTGTCGAGCACATACCGCTCGGCGGCCCCGTCTTTGACGTCGCAAAGCTGGACTGGCTCAACGGCCGCTTTATTCGCGAAGGCCTCGATCACGACGCGTTCGTGGGGCGCGTGCGTTCGTGGGCGTTTGCGCCGGCGCGCTTGTCGCGCATCGCCGGTTTGGCGCAGAGCCGCATCGAGCGCTTGAGCGACCTCGGGTTACTGACCGCGTTTTTCTTTGCGGGCCGCTTGCCGGTCACGGCGGAGCAGTTGCGCGGCGGAAAACTCGACGATCTCGCGATGCGTCAGGCGTTTGCGCTCGCCCAATGGGAGCTCGATGCGTTACGCGAGTGGAACGTCGTGGGTATAGAACGCGTGCTCAAAGGCGTTGCCGACGCGCTGGAGCGTAAGTTCCGCGACGTCGCGCGACCGTTCTACGTGGCGATCACGGGCAGCCCCACGTCGGTTCCGCTCTTTGACGCGATGGAGCTCTTGGGCCGCGACATGGTTCGCGAACGGTTACGCACGGCGCTCGACGTTCTCGGTGCGCCGAGTAAGAAAGAACAGGACGAGTGGAAGAAGCTGGCCGCGGCGAGCGCGGAGGAGAGCGAATGAGATTGCGCGCGATCGTGCTGGCAGCCGGAAAAGGGACGCGGATGAAGAGCGCGATCCCGAAGGTATTGCACGAAATTTGCGGGCGCCCGATGTTGTGGTATACGGTCGCGGCGCTTCGCGAAGCGGGCATCGACGACGTAATCGTCGTTACCAACGACGAGTTGGAAGCCCGCATCGGCGAGTTTCGCGTGCGCAGCATCGTTCAACGCGAACAGCTCGGCACGGGGCACGCCGTGAAGGTCGCGCTCGATGCGCTGCCGCGCTTCGACGACGGCCGCATCGTCATCGCTTACGGCGACATGCCGCTCGTGCCCGCCGCAATCTTTCGCGAGACGGCCGACGCCCTGGATTCCGACGGTGCCGCATCGATGGCGCTGGTCACGGTCAAAATGCCGCTGCCGTCCAACTTCGGGCGCATCGTGCGCAAGGGTGCGGACGTGGAGCGGATCGTCGAAGCGCGCGACGCAAGCGCCGGCGAGCTCGCGATCGACGAGATGAATGCCGGCATTTATGCCTTCACCGAAGGCGAGCTGCGCGACGCGGTCGCAAACTTGAAGAACGACAACGCGCAGAAGGAATACTATTTGACCGACGCGGTCGAGCATTTCGTGCGCCAAGGCAAACGTGTGCGGCCGGTTCCGGCCGCCGATCACCTGCACGTGCTCGGCATCAACGATCGTACGGAACTTGCGAAGGCGCGCAGAGAGATGAACGCGCGCATCTGCGAGCGCCACATGCTCGACGGGGTGACGATCGTCGACCCCCAGACGACCTATTTGGAGCCCGAGCTGCGCATCGGACGCGACACGGTGATTTATCCCGGAACGACGGTTTCGCTCTTAACCGAGATCGGCGAAGGCTGCGTTATCGGGCCGCACACGCGTATTTCGGATGCGAAGATCGGCAACGGCGTAACGGTGCGCGAGAGCGTGATCGTGCAGAGCGAGATCGGCGACGGAAGCGTCGTCGGACCGTTCGCGCACATACGCGGGCACGCCAAGCTCGACGGCGACAATCGCGTCGGCAACTTCGTCGAAATCAAAAACTCACATTACGAACGCGGCGTGAAGTCCGCGCACCTCTCGTATTTGGGCGACGCGGAGATCGGCGAAGAGACGAACATCGGGTGCGGGACGATCACGTGCAATTTCGACGGGTCGCAGAAGCACAAGACGGTCATCGGAAAGAACGTTTCGATCGGTTCCGATACCGCGATCGTCGCGCCGCGTACGATCGGCGACGGGGCGCTCACCGGCGCGGGATCCGTCGTGACGAAGGACGTCCCGCCCGGTGGTCGCGTTGCCGGAAATCCGGCGCGTCCGTTGGCGCCTAAAGCGAAACCTTCAGACCGATAAAACCGGCGGTGCCGCCGCCCGCCGCCATGGTCTTATAGCCGCGAACTTCGAGCGTCGTGAACGGTGCCAGCCGGTGATCGTAGAAGGCGGTAAGCGTTCCGCCCGAGGCGGCGTTTCCGAATTGCCCCACGCCGTAACCGCCGCCGAACGCATCGGTTTTTGATGCGGCAAACGTGCCGTCGAGCGTCAGCGCATAGCCGCCGCCGCGCGCGAGCGGTGCGAATCCGGTGACGCCGAGCGTGAACGGCACGAGGGGAATGCCGGCGGTGCTTCCGATCATAATGGCCGCGCCGGTCGTGCTTCGTCCGTTACCGCTCCCCGCATAAACGCCGCCGCCGATGCTGCCCTGCGCGAAGGCCGGCGATGCGGAGCATGCCAGCACTGCGCCCGTGGCAGCAAGAGAAATAAGATGTTTGAACGACATAATGGTCGATGCTACCCATCGACGCTGGGCTCCCGCTTAAACGCGCTCGACCAGAGCGAGGAAGAAGGAGGAGCGCAACGCTTCACCTGGACTGCGACGATGCAATAGAAAAGATCGGCCGCAGACTCGCCCGCGCGCGTCTAAAATGCCGCAAGGCGCCGTAGCGCGTCGAGCGTGCGAACGATATCGTCGTCCGTCGTGCGCTGATTGACGATGCAGATGCGGATCGCGCGGCGCCCGCCGATCGTCGTGGACGACGTGACCGCTTCCCCGCTCTCCTGCAAGCCGATGACGAGTTCGTCGTTGAACGCATCGAGTTCGGCTTCGCTCATGCCGGGACGGCGGAACCGGAAGCAGACGACGTTGAGGGAAACCGGCGCGAGCAGCTCCAGCGCTGCGTCGGCGTCGATCAAGTCGGCGAGCAGCTTCGCTTGCCGCACGTTCTCTTCCATCGCGCGGCCGAGTGCGAGCGATCCGAACTCCTTGATCGTGAACCACACTTTCAGCGCGCGGAAGCCGCGCGAAAGATCGAGCGTGAAATCCGTCAGCCACGGCTGAGCGCTCGCGAGGCCGCGCGGCATGCGCGTCAGATAGTTCGGTGACGATGCAAACGTCGAACGGTGCAGTTCGCCGTCGCGCACGATCAAGCACCCGGCGTCGTACGGCACTTGCAGCCACTTATGAAAATCGAAGGCGATCGAATCGGCCCGTTCGATGCCGGCGAACCTCGGCGCGAGCAGCGGCGACATAACGGCCGTCGCACCAAACGCACCGTCCACGTGAAACCACGCGTCTTCCGCCGCGGCGAGATCGGCGAGTTCGGCAAGCGGATCGATCGCACCGACGTCAACCGTGCCCGCGTTTCCCACGATCATGAACGGCACGCGGCCTTGCGCCCGGTCTTCGTCGATCGCGCGCTTTACGATGGCCGGGTCGATACGGTGCAGCGAGTCCGTGGGAAGCACGCGCAGCGAAGCGCTGCCCAACCCGGCGACTTCGAAGGCGCGGCGCACGCAGCCGTGAGTCGCCGTGGACGCATAGCCCATCAATCGGCCGCGTTCCGAAAATACGCCGGTCTCGCGCACGTTGGGAAGCGCGCGTTGGCGCGCGACGAGCACCGCGATCAGATTCGCGGCGGAAGTGCCGACCGTCATGACGCCGCTCGCGCCTTCCGGAAAGCCGAAGAGATCGCAGAACCATCGCAGAACCGCACGCTCGACGAACACCGCACCGTGGTTGCGGCCGCCGACGTTGGGATTCATCGTGGCAGCCAGCATATCGGCGAGCACGCCCGTGGGCGTCCCCGTTCCTTGCACCCATCCGAAGAAGCGCGGATGAATGTTGCCGCTCGAGTACGGAAAGATCGAGCGAACGAACTCCGCATAGACGTCGTCGAGCGGCATCGGATCGCGCGGCATCGGTTCCGAAAGGCCGGCGATCACGCCCTCCGGCATCGCTTCCCAGGCGGGCCGCTCCCGCACGTGTTCGAGGTATGCCACCGCGTCGTCGGCAGCTTCGTGCAGCAACGCACGAAAAGCCGCCCAGTCTTTGGGGTCCAACACAGCGGGGACCCTTCGCGCTCGCGTCCCGCCGCTCCGCGTTCCGGGTACCGGAACGCCAGACAGCCATGACGCTTCTCACCGCGATTTCGGCATTGGCGCTCGTCGCCTCACTCACGGCTCTCGCCGCCTGGCGCGCGCACGGGCGACTTCGCGACCGGCACGCCCATATCGACGCATTGCGCGCTCGCGAGACGTACGTGCTCGATGCGACGCGCGATTTCATGGAGGCATCGCGCATCTCGAGCGACGCGGTGATCGCGCGCCTGGCGGAAAGCGTACGGCGGCGCGATCCGGCGCTGGATACGTTTCTACTGTTCGCGCCCGAAGGGGAAGAACTCGCCTGCACCTATGCAGACGGAGCGCGCGCCCATTATTACCGCAGCATGCGGCTGCGCCGCGACGGCGGAGAAGCACTTCCGTCGCTCGCGGCGTGTGCCGGACATCGCATTGCGGGCGTCGATCGGCCGCTCGTACCCAACGATCGAAGCGCGCTCGCCGTGCCGATGGCCGATCGCGGCGGACTGCATGCCGTCGTGTACGTGTCGTCGTGCACGGCATCTCGCTCTTGCGACGAGGAAACGATCGTTCGCACGATCGAACATGCGGCGTCACCTTTCGCGCTTGCGATCGAGCGCGAGAGCGCCCGCGCGGAAGCAACGTATGACGGCTTGACGGGACTAATGACGCCACGGGCACTGCGGGAACGGCTGCGCGAAGAGATCGCCCGCACGCCGTTACGGAAGTCGGCGCTCCTCTCGCTCTGGTTCGTGGACACCGACCGCTTTAAGGCGGTCAACGACGAACACGGCCATGCCGCCGGCGACCGCGTACTGCAGTCGATGGCGCGATTGCTCCGCGCGCATTGCGTCACCGATGTGGACGTCCCCGCGCGCAACGGCGGCGACGAATTCTGCGCGCTGATCTTCGACGCGCAAAAGAGCGTTGCGATCGAACGGGCGCAAGCCTTGTGCGAGGCGGTACGCCGTTACGACTTTGGAATAGGAATGCAGATCACCGCGAGCATCGGCGTCGCATCCTACCCCTACGACGCAAACGATGCGAGCGGATTGCTCGAAGCCGCCGACGCGGCGATGTATTACAGCAAGCGCGAAGGGCGCGACCGCGTCGCCTTCGCGCATGACGGAGGACGGTTTTCGGTCTACCGGGCGTGAGGCCGGGTTCGATGGCCCGGCGTCGAAAGACGACCGACCGTGGTGCCTCTTCGCGCAGTCATTTTCGGTATCGTTGCGGCGGCGTTTTTCGCCTTGCCGCACGCCGCGCATGCCGCGGCGCCGCGTCCCAACGAGTTGGATCGTGCCGTCAACGCGATTTCGGATGCGACGCTTCTCGCGCACTCTGCCCGCGACCTGATCGATCCCGACCGCGCCGCGGCCGCCGCGCACTATGCCGACCTGACGCTGCCGGGCTGGTTTGCCACGATTCTGCTGCAGATTCTGGTACTCGCCTATTTCTGGCAGTCCGGCTTTGCGGCGCGCTTGCGCGATTGGCTGCGCTGGCGCACGCGTTCGCGCTTTGCCATGCGTCTATATTTTGGCGCGGCGCTCGGTTTGATCGCCCGGCTGGCCTCGGTGCTGCCCGACCTTTACACCTATCGCGTCTCGCGAATCATGAGCCTCAACGACGAGCTCTTGCGATCGTGGGCGGCCGATTGGGTGGTCAACACGGCGATTACGATGCTGCTCGCCGGCATCGTCGTTGCGGTGGCGCTATGGCTCGTCGATCTCACGCCCCTGTGGTACCTCTACTTGATCGGCGCGATTCTGGCGGTGAACGTGGCGCTCGGTTTTGCCGGACCTTTTATCGTGTTGCCGCATTTCGGAGCCTATACCCCGCTGCATCCCCAACAACAGCGCATCGTGAACGCGCTCGAAGCGCGAGCCGGCGAACACGTCGACGTACTGGAACACGTCAACGATCGAAGTCATCTGGGCTATGCCTATGTTACGGGGCTCGGCGATTCGTCGCGCATCATCGTTGCCGACGGGTTTATCGACGGCTCTTCGCCGCGTGAGTTCGCCTACGGCATTGCCCAGCAATTGGGATACATTCGCATCGGCGGAACGTGGCGCGTCGTCATCGGTGACGCCGTCTTTACTATTCTCGGGATTGCGTTTGCGGTGGGCATCGCGGATCGCATCCGGTTCAGACGCGACGACGATCCCCTGGCGCGCATCGCGCTGGTCGCCGCACTCATGGGCGTCGCGTTCTTGATCATCGTTCCGCTCGATAACGCGATGTTGCGTTCGCTCGACGAAGCGTCGGAGCGCTACGCGCTCGCACTCACGCACGACCGCGCCGCCGCCGTGCGAAGCATCGTGCGAATGGCGGATCAGCGGCTCGACGACGTGTGTCAGAAGGGCCTGACGACGATGTTCCTGGGGCGCACGCTCGATCCGTCGCGCGCCGTGCGCGTCGCAAACGGCGTTCCGGACGGCTGTCCCTAGATCGCGAAATTAGCCGGCGAGCAGCAAGCCGCCGGTGACGCGCGTGCCGAGGTGCTGCGTCGTCAGCACTTCGACGACGACCGCGTGCGCGACGCGCCCGTCGACGATCTGCGCCTCTGAAACCCCGGCGCGCACGCCGAGGGCTCCGGCGCGAATCGCGGCGCGGAGATCGTGCGCAAGCCGCTCGTCGTCGGCCAGCGCCAACGCCTCGGCGGGCGTGAGTTCGGCGATAAACGACTGCGTCTCCGGATCGGTCACGCCGCCCGCCGGGTGAAAGAAGATTGCGCGGGCCGCCCCGCACGCGGTGGCGATTGCGGCCGCAACGTCGTCGGCAACGACGGCGGGATCGGCGGAATCGAAGACGGCGAATGCGGTAGGCTCTACGACCGGAATGAAACCGGCCGACGTAAGCGTCTCCAAGATGCGCGGCTGCACGCGCGCGATGCCGTTGGGCCCCTTCGGCAAGAGCGCCGCATCCGAGCCGGATAGGGCGACCGCCACGTTGGCGCTCCGATTGATGGTGCGAACGATGTTGCGCGCGGCCTCGGGATTGGGCGCGACGACGATCGAAGGCACTCCTCGCTGCGCCAGGACGTGCAGATCGTCGATTAGGGTCGCGCGTTCGTCGCTCGCCGTGGCATCGTCGACTCGTACGACCAAGGGTTTGCCTGAAAACATCGTCTACTCCGGATATCGGTCTTACCCGGAAACGAATGAAGCGGCCGGTGTATCGCTAGAGCTTCCAGTTGTTGACGAACTGCATCGCGCGTTCGAGGCCCGATTCGAGCCATAGTTGAGACCCTTCGGCTGCCGCCTCGACGACTGCATCGAGCGAGCGGGATTCTTCGGCGCTAAACGGGCTCAACACGTGATCGATCGTATCGAACTGCGGCCGCCCGACGCCGAACCGCAGGCGCGGAAAGCGTTCGCCGATCGTTGCGATGATCGAACGCAGGCCGTTGTGGCCGCCGTGGCCGCCGAACGGCCGCATTCGCAAGCTGCCGAACGGCAGATCCATGTCGTCGACGACGACCAGCACGTCTTCGGGCGGCGTGCGATACCACGAGGAAATCAGCCGTACGGGCGTGCCGCTGAGATTCATGAACGACGTCGGTTCGACGAGCACGACGCGACGCGAGGAGTCGAAGAACTGCTTCGCGCTGTCCTTGGTCTTCCACGATGTCGCGCCGAAGCGGCGCGCAAGCTCGTCAACAACCATGAACCCGGCATTGTGCCGGGTTCGTTCGTACTCTTTCCCAGGATTTCCAAGCCCGACGATGAGCTTGGGCGGCGACTGCTGCGCGATCGGTTACGCCTCCGGCTTGGCTCCGATGACCTCGGGCGCGGTCTGTTCCGCTCCGGCTCCGGACGCGGCTTCTTCCAAATGCTGGGCGGTCTTCGAAGCTTCGACCGAAACGACGATCGTATCGGGCGCAGTCAGCAGTTTAAAGCCCTTGGGAAGCTTCACGTCGGATGCGCTGCAGTGCTGATGGATGCCGAGCTCGGTTACGTCGATTTCCACGTGATCGGGAAGTTCGTCGACCGGACCTTCGACGTCGATCTCGTGGACGAGCACGTCCATGACGCCGCCGAATTCTTTCACGCCGCGCGCCACGCCCGTCGTGACCAGGCGAATCTTCGCGTGCACGGCTTCGTGTTCGCTGACGCGTTGGAGATCCACGTGTTGGATCTGACGCGAGACCGGGTTGCGAGTGATCTCCCGAATCAGTGCCGTATCGGCCTTTTTGCCGTTCATCATCAAGGTGATGACGTTGGAGCGGCCGCCGTGATGCATGACGTCGTCGAACGCGCGAAGTTCGAAGGCGAGGTGAAGCGGTTCGGTTCCGTGCCCGTAGAGCACCCCGGGAACCTTGCCCTCGCGGCGCAGCGCTTGCGCGCCGGTCGTGCCGGTCGTTTCGCGGCGTTCGATGGGGAGCGTGAGATTTTTACTAGACATTGCGTTCCTTTGTTATGCAGTCGCCGTCTGTAAGACGGGCGCTTCGTTAGGGCCCGGTTCGGACGTACCGCCCTCCTCGCCGTCGAAGAGAGCCGAAACCGAGCGATTGGTGGTGATGCGGCTGATCGTGTCCGCGAACGTCTGCGCGATCGATAGCTGCACGAATTTTGGATGGTCGCCCGCGTTGTGGAGCGGGATCGTGTTGGTCACGATCACTTTTTCGATGTCGGAATCTTCCAGCACGCGCACCGCGTCGCCGGCGAAGATGCCGTGCGTTGCGACGGTGTACACTTGCGTCGCGCCGCGCGCCTTGATCGCTTCGGCGGCTTTCGCGAGCGTGCCGCCCGTCGAAATCATGTCGTCCACGATGACGGCGATCTTGCCTTTAACGTCGCCGACGATGTCCGTTACTTCCGAGACGTCCGGTTCGGGGCGCCGCTTGAAGACGATCGCTAACGAACTCTCCAAACGCTTGGCGAAGAGTTCCGCGCGGTGGACGCCGCCCGCGTCGGGCGAAACGACCACGACGCGATCGCGCGAGAGTCCCTCTTTCTTGAGATAATTGCAGAGTACGGGCATCGCCATCAGGTTGTCGACCGGGATGTCGAAGAAGCCCTGAATCTGCGCCGCATGCAGATCCATCGTGACGAGGCGCTTCGTGCCCGTCACCTTTAAGAGATTCGCGATGACCTTGGCCGAGATCGGTTCGCGGCCTTTCGTCTTTTTGTCTTGCTTCGCGTATCCGTAGTACGGGATCACGGCGGTGATGCGCGCGGCCGAAGCGCGTCGCAAGGCGTCGACCATCAGCAGCAATTCCATGAGCGAGTCGTTGACGCCGATCTTTCCGTCGGCCGAGCGGCAAATCGACTGAATGACGAAGACCTCGGATCCTCGCACGTTCTCGCCGATTTCGATGCGCGTCTCTTCGTTCTTGAATTTGTCGACAAGCGACTTGCCAACGTGCAGCTTCAGCCGCTTGGCAATTTCTTCCGCGAGCGCGCGATTGGAATTGCCGCTAAAGATCAGTGGACTACTGCTCATGGGATGAGGTGGTTTCCTCGACCGTCGCTCGTTGTCATGCCGCGGAAGCCGAGCATACTTCGCGTTGCAGGAGCTCCTGCGCGCACGAGGGCGGCAATTCGCACCTAGCCGCAACCGAACGTACGTTCCCCGTGTTAGGATGAATCTCGTGGCCCAGAAGAAGTTCAAACTGGTCTCGCCATATGCCCTCGCCGGCGATCAACCGAAGGCGACCGACGCGCTCGCCGCCGGCGTTCTGCGCGGCGACCGGGCTCAGACGTTGCTGGGCGTGACCGGCAGCGGCAAGACGATGGCGATGGCGCGGGTGGTCGAGCTCGTGCAGAAGCCCACCCTCGTGCTCTGCCACAACAAGACGCTCGCCGCGCAGCTCTGCGCCGAATTTCGAGAGTTCTTTCCCGAAAATGCGGTCGAGTATTTCGTCTCGTACTTCGACTACTACCAACCCGAGGCGTACGTGCCCTCGACGGATACGTACATCGAGAAGGACTCCTCGATCAACGACGAGATCGAGCGCTTGCGCCATTCGGCAACCCAGTCTCTTCTGACTCGGCCCGACACGCTGATCGTCGCCTCGGTCTCGTGCATCTACGGCTTGGGTTCGCCCTCGGACTATATGGAGATGACGGCGCGCATTCGCGTCAGCGAAGAGATCGACCGCGACGTGCTGCTGCGCAAGCTCGTCGACATGCAGTATCGGCGCAACGATCTGAACCTGACGCGCGGCACGTTCCGGGTGCGCGGAGACGTGCTCGAATTCGTGGCGGTCGACGAAGAGTTGGTTCACCGCATCGAATTCTTCGGCGACGAGATCGACGCCATCAACGTCGTCAACCTGATGACCGGCGAATACGTCGAAAGCAAAGACGAGCTGCTGATCTTCCCGGCCAAACACTTTATCACGCCGGAAGAGAAACTGCGCCGCGCGATCTCTTCTATCGAAATCGAACTCGAAGAACGGCTGAAATACTTCAAAGATCACGGAAAACTGCTCGAAGCGCAACGGCTCGAAATGCGCACGCGCTACGACTTGGACATGCTGCGCGAAGTCGGCTACTGTAACGGCATCGAGAATTATTCGCGGCACCTCACTGGCCGCGAACCCGGGTCGACGCCGTGGTGCCTGCTCGATTTTTTCCCGAAGGATTGCCTGTATTTCGTCGACGAGTCACACGTGACGCTCCCTCAGGTGCACGGCATGTACGCCGGGGACCGCTCGCGGAAGTTGACGCTGGTCGAGCACGGGTTTCGCCTTCCGAGCGCGCTCGATAACCGGCCGCTCACCTACGACGAGTGGGAAGAGCACGTCAATCAGATCGTCTACGTTTCGGCGACGCCGGGCACGTACGAAATCGGCCGCAGCTCTCAAACCGTCGAGATGATCATTCGACCGACGGGCCTCGTCGATCCCGAAGTCGACGTTCGGCCGACGCGCAACCAGGTCGACGACCTGATGGAAGAGATCCGCCAGCGCGTCGCGCGTGAGGAGCGCGTGCTCGTCACGACGCTGACCAAGAAGATGGCCGAGGATCTGACGGACTTCTTGATCGAAAACGGGTTAAAGGTGCGCTATCTGCACAGCGAGGTCGACACGCTCGAACGCGTCGCAATCTTGCGCGATCTGCGCTTGGGACAATTCGACGTGCTCGTCGGCATCAATTTGCTGCGCGAAGGACTCGATCTGCCCGAGGTTTCGCTCGTCGGCATCCTGGATGCCGATAAAGAAGGCTATCTGCGCAGCGCTACGTCGCTCATCCAAACGATCGGCCGCGCCGCCCGTAACGTCGAAGGCAAGGTCATCATGTACGCCGACGTCGTCACCGAATCGATGGCGCGAGCGCTCGGCGAAACGCGCCGCCGGCGCGAACTGCAGGTGGCGTTCAATACGGAACACGGCATCGAACCGCGCAGCGTGCGCAAAGAGATCCGCGACATCTTGAGCATGATCGGCGCCAACGAGGAAACGGCGGAAAAGATCAAGCTCGAGAAGATCCCGCGCGATGTCGCCGCCCGCATGGCCGCCGAACTCGAAAAGAAGATGCGCGAGTACGCGGCGAACCTGGAGTTCGAAAAGGCGGCCGCGATGCGCGATGAATTGGTGGAGCTGCGCAAGCAGATCGGCGGGACCGATTTCGGCGGCCTCAAGGAACTCGTGAAGCGGTAACGCAAGTTGCCCGCATGATTCTAACCGTTGCTGCTATCGTCGCGCAGGCCTCCCCCGCGCCTGCCGCCTCTGCGTCCCCCGCCGCTGCCGCGGCCTCTCCGGTCCCAACCGCCACGCTGCCTCCCGATCCAAAGGTGGATGCCGCTGCGAAAGCTTGGCTGCTCTCCCTGCAGCAAGGCAAAACGCTTGCCGGCGCGGTCGTCACCAAACAGATGGAGGCGCTCTTTACGCCGGACAACATGAAGATGATCCAAGGCATGTTGGGCACGGCGGCGCTTACGTCGTTCGATCTGAAGGACAGCGGCATGCGCGGCCCGATCAAGATCTACGTTTATCGGGCGGCGTTCGCCGATAACAAAGCCTTCGCGTTCATTTACGAGCTCGACGGCAAGGGGCGCGTTGCGGGCATGCGCATCGTGCCGGGGCAATGATCCTGACCGTTGCAGCGGTCGTCGCGCAAGCGACGGCCGCCCCGTCGCCCGCGCCGACGCAGTCGCCGCTTGCGCAAGATACAAAGATCGACGCGAACGCAAAAGCGTGGTATGAAGCGCTCATCGCCGGGAAGCTGCTCGACGCGAGTCAGTTGTCGGACAAACTGCAGAAAGCGTTGACGCCCGACATTCTCGCCAAGACCGGCGAAGTCGGCACGCAAGGCGGAGCGTTGAACCTCTTCCAGTTCAACAAGGGCGTCGCCATAGGCGGAGAACGCGTCTATGCCTATTACGTGAAGATGGCCAACGGCGATCTCCAGTTCATCTACCAGCTCGGACCCGACGGAAAAATCGACGGGCTCTGGATAAAGCCGATCCAATAGACTTGCGCCTCGAATTGCACGAACGCGAGCGTGACGATGCTATTGTCACGCTCGCTGCGTCCCTACCGGCGAGCGACGCTGCGGTCGAGGTCAGGTATGCAACGCGCACGGGAGCGCTCGCGCGCATCGACGGCGCAATCGCCGGTGCGTTCGACCGCGAGCATCATGCCGTCGTTCTTGCGCCGTGCGAGCGCGAACGCGAACTCACGCTCGAAGTCGAGCGCTTCGCGCTCCCGACCAACGGCCTCCCCTCGCGTCCCGACATCCGCTGGACGCTGATGCTGCGCCGCGGACACGAGCGGCCACAACGTTACGTGGACGTTCGAGCGTTCGACGCCGTTCCGGCGAACGGGCGCGCCACGGCGCATCAAGAGCTGCCGTTGTGGGGACATTCGCATTTGGACGTCGCGTGGCTATGGGCATACAGCGACACGAAGCGCAAGGCGCTGCGCACCTTTGCCAACGCGCTCGATTTGATCGAACGCGATCCGTCGTTCGTGTTCATGCAAAGCCAGCCGCAACTATACGCCTTCGTGGAAAACGGCGACGCGACGCTCTTCGGGCGCGTGCGTGAGCGCGTGCGCGAAGGGCGCTTCAGCGCGCAGCCTGCGGCGCTGTGGGTCGAACCCGACTGCAATCTGATCTCGGGCGAGTCGTTGCTTCGGCAGATGATTTTTGCGCATCGCTACTGCTCCGACAGGTTCGGCCTCGAACCGTCGATCGCGTGGCTTCCCGACACGTTCGGGTTCCCGAACACCTTGCCCACCCTGCTCGCGCACGGCGGCATTCGCTATTTCGCCACCACGAAATTGCAGTGGAACGACACGCATCGATTCCCGTTCACGCGTTTCCGCTGGATCGGACCGGATGGATCCGCCGTCGTCTCCGGCATGCTGGACGCCTACGAAGGCGGCCCCGACGCGCCGCGCGTGCTGCGCGCACGCGAGCGCCGCGAACCGCTCGTCATCGGCTACGGCGACGGCGGCGGTGGCCCGACGGCCAGTCAAGTTCACGCGGCCCAAGCCGTGGGCGAATGGCAGCCGCCGCAGCGGTGGTTCGAGCGCATCGAAGCCGATGCGCTGCCCGAATATCGCGACGAACTGTATCTGGAGTATCATCGCGGAACCTACACGACGCATCACGACGTCAAGGCCAACAACGCGATGCTGGAACGCGAGCTCGCGGCGGCGGAGGAGCGCCTTGCGTGGTGCGTCGCGGTGCGCGCGCCACACGACGTGATGGAACGCTTGTTCCCGATGCTTCACGAAGCGTGGGAGATCGTGCTGCGCAACCAATTTCACGACGTGCTTCCCGGCACGTCGGTTCGCGCGGCATATGTGGAATCGCTGGATGAGTATGCGCGTGCGCGCGAACTCGTGGAGGCCGTGCGCAAGTCGTGCGAGGCGATGTTGCCTCGCGCCGCTCGGCAAGACGACGACGTCGAGGTTCGCCCGTCGGTCGACGGTGACGATGTGATCCTCGATAACGGCCTCGTGCACGCGCGCCTCAACCGCAAAGGCGCGCTGCTGGAGTTGCGCACCGCAAACGGACGCAATGCCGTCGCGCAGGCAAACCTGCTGGCCGCCTATCGGGACCGGCCGAAAAAATGGGAGGCGTGGAATCTCGATGCCGGATACCAAAAGAAGCGCGTACCCGTGCGTCCGGCCGAAGGAGAGGTCGAAAGCGACGGCCTGATCGCACGCTTCGATGCTGCCGGCTCGCCGCTCGAGATGCGGGTTTCGCTGCGCGCGGGAGAGCCGTTTTTGCGCGTGGATTGCGCGGTCGACTGGCGTAGCGAGCAGATCGTCTTGCGCCTCGAAAACTGGCTTACCGTTGCGAGCGATCGCGTGCTGTACGGAGCGCCCCACGGTACGATCGAGCGCGTGAGCGGCGACCCCGCAAAGTACGAGGTCCCGGGTCAACGATTTGCGAGCGCCGGCGATTCGAAGAGCGGCATTGCGCTTTTGACGCTCGATACGTACGGCTGGAGTGCGCGAAATCTGCGTCGCGGCGGAATGCAGCTCGGTCATTCGCTCTTGCGTTCGCCGCGCTGGCCCGATCCGCAATCGGATCGTGGCGAAGCGCGCCTGTCGTGGGGTTTTGCGCCGCTCGACGATCGCGCACCCTCGACGCTCGAGCATCTTTGGGAAGCGTTCGCGCTTCCCAAACGCGTGCGGCTCTTCGTTCCGAGCGCCCGCAACGTCGTTGTAACCGCGGTAAAACGGGCCGAGGACGGCGACGGACTCATCGTGCGCGTGCGCGAGTGCGACGGAGCCGGCGGCGAGATTCGGCTGCGCTGCGGCGCGCGGATGCGCGAGGTGAGCGCGGTGGATGCTCTTGAACGTCCGGTCGAGGCCGGGGCCGCCATCGTTGCCGAAGAAATCGTAACGACGGTTCCCGCGTTCGGCCTGCGCTCGCTTCGGGTACGGTTCTAGCATCCATGTCTCGCCGCATCGACGTCGTGCTCTTCGATCTCGACGACACGCTTCACGACGACACGGCCGCGTTTCACAACGCTGCCGAAGAAGTCGCGCGCGAGGTGGCCGCCGAACACGGAATCGACGCACTCGCGCTGAAGGACGCCTATGTCGCGGAAGCCGAGGGATTCTGGCAGCGTCTGAATCGGGAGCAGTTGCAGGCGCGTCTTTCGAACGTACGGGAAGCGCTGTGGAAGGCGGCGCTGGAACGGCTCGGCATCGCGGACGGCGAGCTGGCTCGCGGAAGCGCACGACGGTACAACGACTACCGCAAGAAATACTTCAGCGTTTTCCCGGGAGCGTACGATATGCTGCGCGTGCTGCGGGAGCGTGGGATGAAACTGGGAATTTTGACGAACGGCTTTTCGGAAACGCATCGAGAGAAGATCGCCCTGCTGCAATTGGGCGAGCTTTTCGACGCGATCTTTATCGCGGACGAGGTCGGCATGCTCAAACCCGATCCGTTGCTATTCGCGCATGCCTGCACGGCGCTCGGCGCGTCGCCGATGCACGGCGCGATGGTGGGCGATCGCTACGATCGTGATATTCGCGGCGCGCTCGACGCCGGTATGTTCGCCATTTGGATGAAGGTGCGCGACGAAACGATTCCCGCGGATGCACCGGCGCCGCACGCGATCGTCACGTCACTCAACGACGTTCCCACCGCACTGGAGCGCGCATGAAGCAGTCGGCACGCGATTTGGAACGCACCTTCGCGCGTGCGTGGGAGCTCTTGACGCACAACTGGGTGCTGATTCTGTCCGGCATCGTGATCGCGGTAGTAGCGGGTGCGGTCCAGTACGTTTTCGGAACCGCGGTGCTCGGCGCGTTCGTGATCAGCGGGAACGGCTCGCCCGATGCGCTCGCGGCAACGCATGCCGTCGTGATGATCGCGATGCTCTTGGTTGGCATGGCCTTCGGGCTCGTGCAGATGGTCTATGTAACCGGCATGGCGGGCGCGGCTTGGCGCACAGGTTCGGCAACGCTGCGCGACGGCTGGGAAGCCCTCGCGCACCGCTTTCTGCACCTGGTCGCCGCGGCGGTGCTGCTCTTCCTGATCGGGCTCTGTGCCGCGGTGCTCTCGCCGGTGACGTTCGGCGTGCCGCTCGCCGTCTATGCCGTGTTCTTCATCTATACGCTCGCTTCGGTCATTATCGGTGGCCGGCCGGCGGTCGACGGCATCGCGGAATCGGCCCGGGTGGCCCTCGGGAACCTTGGGCCGACCGTGGGCGTTGTGGCATTGATCGTCGTCATCTCCCTCGTGGGCGCCTGGATCGGGAGCCTCGTGGGGCACGTCTCGGAGTTTGCCGGGTGGCTCGTGGCGGGACTTCTCCAACAGGTCATCGTAGCGTACGCCTCCCTCGTGATCGCCGGTGAATATTTGAAGTTGACGGGCGGCGATCAACCGACCGTCTGACGGCGAACCCGAACACCTGTTTTCTGTTTTAGAGTAGCTATATGGCCACCGGTCTCGACTCGATCGTCATTAAGGGTGCGCGCGAGCACAACTTAAAGAACGTCGACCTCACCCTGCCTCGTAACCGCCTCATCGTCGTGACCGGCCTGTCGGGCTCCGGGAAATCGTCGCTTGCCTTCGATACCATTTATGCCGAGGGACAACGCCGGTACGTAGAGTCGCTCTCGTCGTACGCTCGTCAGTTTCTCGGGCAGATGGAGAAGCCCGACGTCGACTACATCGAAGGCCTCTCGCCCGCGATCTCGATCGACCAGAAGTCGACCTCGCGCAATCCGCGCTCGACGGTCGGCACGGTAACCGAAGTCTACGACTACCTGCGCTTGCTCTACGCGCGCGTCGGCACGCCGCATTGTTATAACTGCGGGCGTGAGATCAGCTCGCAATCCAGCGAGCAGATCGTCGATTCGATCATGGAGTTGCCGGAAGGCACGCGCCTGCAGATCCTCGCGCCGCTGGTGCGCGGCCGCAAAGGCGAATATCAAAAACTCTTCGAGGAGATCGCGAAAGAGGGCTTCGCTCGCGTGCGCGTCGACGGCGAAACCAAGGAACTGCGAGAGAAGATCGTTCTCGACAAGAAGCGCAAACACACGATCGAAGTGATCGTCGACCGGCTGGTGATGAAGCCCGACGTGCGCAAGCGCCTGGCGGATTCGATCGAAACGACGCTTCGGCTTTCGAGCGGCATGGTCACCGCGCTCGCGGGCGAGCGCGAACTGACCTACAGCGAAGCATTTGCGTGCGTCTACTGCGGCATTTCGTTCGAAGAGCTCGCGCCGCGCCTGTTTTCGTTCAACTCGCCGTACGGCGCGTGCCCCACGTGCAGCGGCCTCGGCGAGAAGATCGAGATCGATCCGTGGAAGGTGATTGCCGACCGCAGCAAGTCCATTGCCGACGGCGCGATCGTGCCGTGGAGCAAGAGCATCGGCAGCGGGCGCTTCCCGTCGATGAATCCCTACTATCTGCAGCAGCTCGAACGCGTGCTCAAGCGTTACCGCGTCAAGATGACCACGCCGGTGGAAAACTTCTCCGACGACGTGCTGGATCTCGTGCTTTACGGGACCGACCGCGAGCAAGATTTCGCGTTTACCTCGAAGAGCGGCAAGACGTGGGAGTACCGCTCGTCGTTCGAAGGCGTCGTCAACAACCTGCAGCGGCGATACAACGAAACCTCGAGCGATTACGTCAAGGAAGACATCGAAAAGTACATGTCGGCGTCGACGTGTCCCACGTGCAAGGGAGCCCGGCTCAAGCCGGAAGCGCTTGCGGTCACGGTGGGCGGCGTGAACATCGCCGGACTCACGCAGATGTCGATCGAAAATTCGGAGAAGTTCTTCCGGGAACTGCAACTGACGCAGCGGCAAGAGCAGATCGCGCATCAGATCGTCAAAGAGATTCGCGCGCGACTCGGCTTCCTGACCAACGTCGGCCTGAATTACCTCACGCTCGCGCGTTCGGCGACGACGCTTTCGGGCGGTGAATCGCAGCGCATTCGTTTGGCGACGCAGATCGGGAGCGCGCTCGTCGGCGTCTTGTACATCTTGGACGAACCGTCGATCGGATTGCACCAGCGCGACAACGACCGGCTGCTGGCGACGCTCAAGACGCTGCGCGATCTGGGCAACACGCTGGTCGTGATCGAGCACGACGAAGACACGATGCGCACCGCCGACGTGATGGTCGACATCGGTCCCGGTGCCGGCGCCGAAGGCGGCGAGATTCTCACGGTCGGAACGCTCGACGATATCCTCGCGAATCCGAAATCCGAAACCGGCGCCTATCTTTCGGGCCGGAAGTTCATTCCGATTCCCAAACGGCGACGCGAACCGCGCGGCTGGCTGGAAGTGAAAAAAGCCAGCGCAAACAATCTGCGCAACTTGGACGTGAAGTTTCCGATTGGCGTCTTTACCGCGGTTACGGGCGTGAGCGGAAGCGGCAAATCGTCGCTCGTGAACCAGGTGCTCGTGCGCGCGCTGAACCAGCATCTGCACGGTCAGCCTGCCGGCGGCACGTACGGGACGGTCAAAGGTGCCGATCAGCTCGACAAGATGGTCGTGATCGATCAGTCGCCGATCGGACGCACGCCGCGATCGAATCCCGCGACGTACACCGGCGCGTTCGATCAGATTCGCGAACTCTTCTCGCTCGTACCGGAATCGAAGATGCGCGGCTATACGCCGGGGCGGTTTTCGTTCAACGTGAAGGGCGGCCGCTGCGAGGCGTGCGAAGGCGACGGCATCATCAAAATCGAGATGCACTTCTTGCCCGACGTCTACGTTCCGTGCGAAGTCTGCAAGGGCAAGCGCTATAACGCGCAAACGCTCGAAGTAAAATATAAGGGCAAGACGATTGCGGACGTGCTCGAGATGCGCGTCGACGAAGCCTCGGAGCTCTTCGCCAACATCCCGCGCATCCACAACAAGCTCAAGACCATCTGCGAAGTCGGCCTCGGCTATGTCAAGATGGGACAGCCTGCGACGACGCTCTCGGGCGGCGAGGCGCAGCGCGTAAAGCTTGCGACGGAACTCTCGCGCCGTTCGACCGGACGGACGTTCTACGTGTTGGACGAGCCGACGACGGGATTGCATTTCGCCGACATCCACAAACTGCTCGAGGTCCTGCAGCGACTGGTACAAACCGGCAACAGCGTGCTCGTCATCGAACATAACCTCGACGTGATCAAGACCGCGGATTATCTCATCGATCTCGGTCCCGAAGGCGGCGACCGCGGCGGGACGATCGTCGGTACCGGCACGCCGGAAGAACTCGCCCGTAATGCGGATTCCTACACCGGCACGTATCTGCTGCCCGTGTTAGCGGACGAGCGCGCGGTCGGACACGGCCAGCTCAACGCGTTAGCCCTCGAACGTTTGGAACGCGAGAATATGGCCGCGCTCGAAGGCTTGGCCCATGTCTAGATTCACCGTGGCGATGCTGGTTTGCTCCGATCTGCTTCGCTCGCGCGATTTTTACTCGCAGGTATTGGGGTTGAAGCTCGTCAGCGACCGGTCGCCCGCGTGGGTCGAGTTCGAACTGGCACCCGGCATTACGTTTGGGCTGCATCCACGCTCCGAACTGCTTGCCGTGCGTCCCGGCTCGCTGCAACTGGGCTTTAGCGTCGACAATGTCGATCGCTTCGTCGCCGATTGCGCGTCGCTGCACGTGCCGATCTTGCAATATCCCTACGACGAATCGTTCGGCCGCGTCGCCGTCATCGCCGACCCCGACGGGTATCCGATTCAGATCGGTTCGCGCAAGCGCGCGCCGAGTAAGACTGCGTGAAGCCTTCGCCCGAGGCGCGGGCAGAAGATCTGCGCGCGCAGATTGACGAAGCGAACTATCGCTATTACGTGCTTGACGATCCGGCGATCACCGACGCGGAGTTTGACGCGCTGCTTCGGGAGTTGATCGATTTGGAGAACGAACACCCGAATCTCCGAACGCCCGATTCCCCCACCCAGCGCGTCGGCGCGCCGCCGTCCGAGCGTTTCGCGCCCTACCGGCACGAGCGCCCGATGTTGAGTCTGGCCAATGCGTTTGACGCAAGCGAACTGCGCGCGTTCGACGAGCGCGTGCGCAAACTCGCGGGAGCGCCGGTGTCCTACGTCTGCGAATTGAAGATCGACGGGCTCGCTATTGCGGTCGATTACCGCAACGGCGTCTTGGAACGCGGCGGGACGCGCGGCGACGGATCGACCGGCGAAGACGTGACGCCCAATCTGCGCACCGTGCGCACGATTCCGCTGAAACTGCGTTCACCTCATCCGCCCTTCGTCGAGGTGCGAGGCGAAGTGTATTTGCGCAAGAGCGATTTCGAGAAGCTCAACGCAAGGCGCGAAGCGGAAGGGCTGCCGGCGTTTGCCAATCCGCGCAACGCCGCATCGGGCGGCGTGCGGCAACTCGATCCCGCGCTCACCGCCGAACGCCGCCTTTCGTTTTTCGCCTATGCCATCGCGGGCGACGTTGAAGGCGTGCGCACGCAATCCGAGGTGCTCGCGCTCTTGCGCCGTCTTGGGTTTCGCGTCAACGATCACATCGAGCCGGCTGCGACCATCGACGACGTGATCGCGTTTTGCGCGCGCTGGGAAGAGCGCCGCGACGAGTTGGATTACGAGATCGACGGCGTCGTCGTCAAGGTTGACGACCTGTCCACGCAGGAGCGTTTGGGCGCGGTCGCGCGAGATCCGCGTTGGGCGACGGCGTTCAAGTTCAAACCGCGGGAAGCGCGAACGAAGCTTCGCGACATCGTCATTACCGTGGGACGCACCGGCACCTTGAATCCGAACGCGGTGCTGGACCCCGTGCAGATCGGCGGCGTCACGGTACGAAATGCCACGTTGCACAATGCGGAATACATCGCGAGCAACGACATCAGGATCGGCGATACGGTGCTAGTGACGCGCGCGGGCGACGTGATTCCGCGCGTGGTCGGACCGATTCTCGCCGAACGTACCGGCCGCGAGCGCATCTTCACGATGCCCGACGTGTGTCCGGTCTGCGGTTCGGCGGTCGATCATCCCGAAGGCGAGGCGATGTCGCGCTGCACGAACGCCGCGTGTCCCGCGCAAGTCGTCGAACGCGTGCGTCACTTTGCATCTCGCGGTGCGATGGATATCGAAGGCCTCGGCGACGTCATGGCCGAGCAATTGACTCAATTGGAACTGGTGCGCGATATCGCCGACATCTACGCGCTGGATGCCAAGAAACTCGCGACGGTTCCCCGCATGGGCGAGAAGAGCATTGCGAAATTGCTCGACGCCATCGAGGGTTCGAAAGCGCGCGGGCTCGCGCGCGTGTTGACCGGGCTCGGGATTCGCTTCGTCGGCGAACAGACCGCGGCGATCCTCGCCTCGGATTTCGGTTCGATCGATGCACTTGAGACGGCGGATGAAGCCGCGTTGCAGACGAGCGAAGGCATCGGCCCCGAGGTTGCCAAGAGCGTGCGTTTGTTCTTCGATCAACGCTCCAACGTGAAGATGATCGAACGGTTGCGACGCAGCGGCGTCGTGATGGAAGCGACCACGCCGCGCCGCGCCGCCGCAGGCCGGTTCACCGGAAAAACCTTCGTGCTGACGGGAACGTTAGCGAACCTCACGCGCGATGAAGCATCGGCGCTGATCGAAGCGCAGGGCGGTAAAGTCACGGGTTCGGTCAGCAAGAAGACCGATTACGTGATTGCCGGTGACGCGGCGGGCAGCAAGCTCGCCAAAGCGCAGGAGTTCGGCGTTACCGTACTCGACGAAGCCGGACTGCGCGCACTTCTGGAAGCATAGGCGGCGGAAGCGCCGCGGCGAGCGCGTTCGGAATGTCTCCCGCGATGACGCCGACCGGCCGTTCGTGCGCCGCGACCGATCCCGCAAGCCCGTGCCAATAGGCGCCTGCGCGCGCCGCATCGGCGGGCGATAAGCCCTGCGAAAGCAACGTCGCGATGATGCCCGTAAGCACGTCGCCGGTACCGGCCGTTGCGAGGGCGTTAGTTCCCGTCGTATTGACGTGCACGATCTTACCGTCGTAGATCAGCGTGTCGTTGCCTTTGAGTAACGTCGTCGCGCCGGTGCGATCGACGAATTCGCGCAAGCGTTCGACGCGCGTTCCGGGCGCTATCGTTCCCTTGCCCGAGAGCCGCGCGAATTCGCCGGCGTGCGGCGTCAGAACGCATGGCTTTCCTTCGAGTATTTCGAGATGTTTGCCGAAGTGAAAGAGCGCGCTTGCGTCCAGAACGAACGGAAGGTTCAATTCGCGGACGAACGCGCGGATAAAGCTTCCCGTTCGCTCGTCCAGACCGAGCCCCGGTCCGATCGCAACGGCCGAATTTTTCTTGACGATCTCCAAAAGATCGCTCGCCGCCTCTTCGGCGCTGGTGTCGGGAAGCGTGACCACGACTTGTTCGATCAAATGCGCGCGTAGAATCGGTGCGGCCGCTTCGGGCGTGACGACGGTGACGTACCCGGCGCCGGCGCGCGCGGCGCCGAGCGCGCAGAGCACGGCTGCGCCCGGAAACTGGCCGCTGCCCGCGATGACCAGCGGCGCGCCCGACGAGCGTTTATCGGCATTGGCCGGACGTTTGGGAAGGAGCGCGCGAAACGCGTCGTCGTCGAGTGCGTCGAACGTTTGCGCGTGCGCGCGCAGCACGTCGTCGCCGATGCCGATCTCGCCCACCCAGAGGTCCCCGCAGCACTCCGTCGCGGGTTCCAAGAGCAATCCCGGTTTGAGCGCCGCGAGGGCGAGCGTGGCGGTCGCGACCACCGCGTCCTGGTCGCGCGCCCCGGAGTCGGCGTCGATGCCGCTTGGAATATCGACCGCGAGGACCGGAAGCCGGTCGCGGTGCATCGCGCGTGCCGCCGCGCGAAACGGTTGCGCGAGTGGCAAACGCGCGCCGGTTCCAAAGAGCGCGTCGACGGCGAGCACGGCACCATCGAGTGCGGCGCGCGCGTCGTCGTCGCCGGCAGGTAACGGACGAACCTCGATACCGGCTTCCCGCGCGCGCGCTTCCGCGTCGCGCCGTGCGTCGGTTGGCGAAGAGGCCGCGGCCGCGTATATGACGCGTTCGTAGGAGCCCTGCAAGGCGGCGAGTGCGGCAAATGCGTCACCGCCGTTATTTCCCGGTCCGGCGAAGGCCACGATGCGGCCGCCGCCCGGGAACGTTTGGGCGATCCATTCGGCGATGCGCGCGCCGGCGTTGCGCATGAGCGCCGCGTCGCCGGTGCTTGCGACCGCTTGTGCGTCCGCGGCGCGCATTTCGGCCGCGGAAAGAACCGGCGTCACGATTCCAAAATGACGACCGCTGCGGCCGTCGTCGCGGTGTGCGTGATCGTCAGGTGGATCTCGCGAACGTTGCGTTGCGCGATCAACGCCTCGGCTTTGCCGAAGAGGTGAATGACGGGCTTGCCGCTTCGTTCGTGCGAAACGCCGACCCACCGCCAGGGGATCGCATGTCCGAATGCTTTGCGCGTGGCTTCCTTCGCCGCGAAGAATCCGGCCAGCCGTTCGGGCCAGTTGCGCTTGCGCATCGCGTAGCGCATCTCTTCCTCGGTGTAGATCTTTCGCGAAAACCACGCGAGGCTGCGCTCGTCGAACGTGTAGCGTTCGACCTCCGCGAGGTCGATGCCGATGCCAACGATCATCGTGCGGCCTTCGAACCGGGGCGGCAGTTTTCCGGCCTGCGGCGTCGAATCGACCTCTTCCAAGATGGAATCCCGCATCCGCATCGTTCCGATCAACGCCATGGACGGCGCGTTCCTCGATCGGCTCGCGCCGTGTCTCGAAGAACGCTTTCTCTGCACCGTTGAAGTGGAACGTGCGCTCGCCGTTCCGCGCAGTTCGCTCAACTCCACCCGCCAGCAGCTCTTTCTTTCGACGCTCTTCACCCGCGTGCGCCGCGCGCACCCCGAAGGCGGCGCGCTCTATCTGGCGCTGACGGAATACGACCTCTACAAGACGTCGCACCGGTTCATCTACGGCGACGCCGACGAAGCGCAAGCGGTCGCGGCGGTCTCCCTCCATCGCCTGCACTCCGAATTCTATGGCGAGGAGGCCGATCCGAACGCCCTCTTCCAGAGGACGCTCAAGGAATGCGTCCACGAACTCGGACACGCGTTCGGTCTCAAGCATTGCTACAACGCCCGCTGCGCGATGTACTATTCGAATTCGATCTTCGAAACCGACAACAAGATGTCGCACTTCTGTGAGACGTGCGATCGCCGCATCAGCCGCGCTCGTAACGAGCGCTGAACGCTCCGTTAATCCCTCGATAAGTCGCTTTTAAGCGCCTCTTCCCAAGACGCCGTTACGCTCGAAGCGTATCGTTTTGCGCCTTATAAAAGGGAGGGTGTGGTGGGTCTTCGCGTTCGACTGATTGCGATGCTCGTGATCGTCATGGTGCTCGCATTCGTGTTGTTGCTCGTCGGCGTCAATTTCGGCTTGCGCTCGGACGTGCAAAGCCTGGCGCGGCAGAGCGTCGACGCCGGTTCGAGCGCGCTCGCAGGCGCGATCGCCGCTCGCGAAGAGCAGATTCGTTCGGCGATTTTGCAAGGTTCCGCGCAGACCGAGCTTGCCCGCGCGCTGGCGGAAAGGAATCGCCGCGCCATCGCTTCGGCGGCGGCGGATATCGCCGTCGCGAACAATCTTTCGTTCGTCGTCGTCACCGATCCCAAAGGCGCGATTTTGGCAGGAAGCCGCGATGCGTCGGGGAGTCTCGCAGGCGATCCCGTGGTGACGGCCGGTGAAGCCGCCGTGGCCGGCGGCGTGCAGAAGCTCGATGCAGCAAACCTCGCCGCGCTCGGCGTTGCTTCGCGCGGGGCCGCCGTCGCGATCGCGATCGCTTCGCCCGTCAACGTCAACGGCTCCGCCGTCGGCGTGCTGTACGGCGGCGAAGTCATCAACGCCACCACGAAGTTCGTCGACGACGTTGCGCGCTTCACCGGCGGCGCGACCGGAATCGTGCTGAACGGACGTTTCGTCGACACGTCGATTCAGACGAAGGAGGGCGTGAAAGAGACGGGGCTTCGCATCGCGCATGCGACCGAAGTAGCGAATCGCCGGTCGGTCTCCGCCACCGAAACGATCGACGGCATCCAATACTTTGCGAAAACCGCTCCCCTCACGGGGTTCGAAGGAAGCGTGATTGGTGCGACGTGGTTTGCGGTGCCCTTTTCGCAGTTCGAAGGCATCGTCGAGAATACGTTACGGCAGATCGTCATCTGGGGCATCATCGGTCTCGGAATTGCGCTCGTGGCGGGAACGGTCGTTGCCTCGCGCATCGGCCGGGCTATCGTGACGCGCAGTGAAGAGGTCAACGAGTCGGCGCGCCAACTGCGCGTGCTGGTCGTCGGAAGTGAGGTTTCGGGCGATCACGTCAGCCGGACGCGGCAGGCCTTGGAAGAAATTGTCGTGCTCGCGCAGCGCGGGGGCGACGGCGCCGCACTGCACGCGCTGGCGCGAACCGCGGTCGACGACGTCGTGGTTATAGACACGCTGACCGTCGAGATGTCGAATCGCATGCGCGACGCAGCGGAACGGGTCGAGCGCCTAAGCCAGGTTGCTCGGGACTTAGATGCGCTCGTTGCAGGCGCTAGGCCGAGCAGCAACTAAGCGTCCAAGCGGCGGGTAGTTCCTAAAGCCTACACGATTTTTGGCCGTACATCGGTAAAAGGCACGCATGCGGGTGCCGCAGCGTGTTGTTGCTATGGATCTGTCACGTCAGTGAGAGGAGCTCAGTGATCTCCGCCTATTTCGCAGGTCTCCGGGCACGGTTGGGACTGCCGGCCCGCTTGGCGCTGTCCGTCGTGGCAATCCTCATCGCTGCCGCGGTCGCTTGGTACGGCCGGCCGACCCCCGTCGAAGCCGTTCTGCTCGTCATTACTGCCCTCGCCGCCGCGTCGACCGGCTTTTGGACCGGCGCGCTTACCGCCATCGCAGGCGGCGGCGTCGATGCCTACGTCCGGATGCACCACGGCGGCGACCCCACGATTCCGGTCGCGATCGCGATCGTCGGCGGTCTGATCGTCAGCGCGCTCTTCTTCGGAGAGATGGTTCCCGTCGAAGAACTGGGCGACGGCATGAGCGGCCAGCTCGCGTTTCGTGGGACCTCGCGCGTCGCTTTGCCGCGGGAGGGCTCCAACGGCGCGGCCACGGTCAGCATCGCGGCGCTCGCCTCGGGCATTCGCGAAGTCTCGCAGGGCGATTTCACCAAAAATATCGCCGTCAGCGACGGACAGCTTCAAGAGCTCGCCATCGCGCTCAACAAGCTCATCTTCGGGATGCGCGAGTTTCTGCGCCAATTGCATGCCAACGCATCGCAGCTCGGCGGAGCCGGCGGCGAACTGCGTACCACGGCGTCGACGGCACTCGCCGTTATCGAAGGCGCCTCGGTCGCGCAGGGGCAGCTCGACGAAGGCATTGCGGAGCAAGGGCGCATCGTCGAAGAGGCCACCACAAAAGTGATCGCGCTCACCGAAGCGATCTCCACGATCGCCGCGAGCGCGGAGCAACAGACGCGCAGCCTGGACGAAACGGCGCTCGCCGTTTCGAACATGGCGTCGTCGATTGAAGAAGTCGCCGCGCAAGTCGATTCGCTCTCCAGCATCTCGACCGAGACGTCGCGCACGGCGGAGCGCGGCGGCAGCGCCATCGGCACGATCGTCGACGGAATGCATACGATTCGCACCACCATCAACGAACTGGGTCAAGATATTCGGCAGTTGGGCAACAACTCCGAACAAATCGGCGACATTGTCAAAGTTATCGACCGGATCGCGGAGCAGACGAACCTGCTCGCGCTCAACGCCGCGATCGAAGCGGCGCGCGCCGGCGAACACGGCCGCGGCTTCGCCGTCGTCGCAAGCGAGATCCGCAAGCTCGCCGACGGCAGCGTTCAGGCAACCAAAGAGATCGCCGGTCACATCACCTCGACGCAGACGGTCATTTCGGAAGTCGTCAACGCCATGGAGCGCCTGACCGAACGCGTGGAAGAGAGCACCGGCAGCACCAATTCCGCATCGGACGCGCTGCAAGAGATCGTTTCGGCCGTCCTGACCTCGAACAATCAGATCAGCGAGATTAGCTCGGTGACCCGCGCGATGAGCGCCAACTCGTATCAGGTGATCCGGCAGATCGAGGAGATCACCAAGTCCGTCGCCCTCAACCTCAAGGCGACGCAGTCGATGACGCGCCAGTCCGACGAGGTCAGCAAAGCGTTTTCCGACATTTCGTCAATTTCGCAACAAAACGCCTCGTCGGTTGAAGTGCTCACGTACGTCAACAAAGAAGTTACCGAAGCGGCACAACGCATGATGGACAAGGTCGATCAAATGAATGCGTTTGCCGGTGAAATCGACGGCCGTCTCGGGCAATTCAAAGTCACCGAGAGCGACTCGGAGGAAGTCCACTCATGAAATTAAGTCTCAGAACGCGGCTTCTTGGCACCATCGTCGGCGCGATCGTTCTCTGCTTTCTCGTCACGCTGATCGCATCGCGCATCGAGCTGAACAATCAGCTTCGTTCGCTCGCGCAGACGCAAGTGAACAACGGAGCGGGCGCCTTCGGCGGATATTGGGATTCGCGTAAGGATCAGATCAAGCTGCTCGTCGCGCAGGACGCCGTCAGCGACACGATGCGCAAGGCGCTGCAATCGAAGAACGTCGCGGCGCTGCAGGATCAGCTCTCGAACGCCGCGCGTACTTCCGGGCTCTCGTTCTTGACCGTCGTCGATACCAACGGCAACGTCATCGCCCGCGCGAACGGGCCGGCGCCCGGCTCGCTCAAATCCAACGACATCGTCTCTCGCGCGTTGACGGGCGAGACGGTCAGCACCGCGACGCTGCTTTCGCCGGCGTTCCTCAATGGTGAAGGGCTCGCGCCGCAGGCGCAGGCCGACATCAAGACTGCGGACGGAAAGAGCGAACACATCGACAACGGCCTCGCGATCGTGGCGGCCGCGCCGATCAGCGATGCGAACGAGCGCACGATCGGGGCGATCGTCGGCGGCGTGCTGATGAATCACTACTACGATTTGGTCGATCAGGCGACGCACGCGCTCGGCGGCTCGTCGGCGATCCTGGAAGGCGACGGTCTCATTTCGAGCACGATTCAAATGCCCGATGGAACGCGCGCGGTCGATCAGCAGGTCGCCGCCGCACAGAACGTCGAGAAAAACGACGCGCCGTTTAGCGGCGTGGACACCGAAGGCGGAACGGCCTATCTGGTGCGCATCGATCCGATCACCAACGATCAGAATCAAGTGCTCGGCGCGCGGTGGTACGGCATTCCGCTCTCCACGCTCGACGCCATTATCAATAAGACTACGCTGACGCTGCTCATCTGGGGCGCGATCGCGGCGCTGCTCGCGCTGGCCCTCGCGATCCCGATCGTGCAACGCCTCTCCGACACGCTTTCCAAGCGCAGCATACAGGTTCGCACCGCGGCAAAGGAACTCGGCGTCGCGATCGTCGGCAGCGAGGTCTCAGGCGATCACGTTGCCATGACGAAAGCCGCCGTGGAACGCTTGGGCACGCTTCTGGACGAACTCGAGGGTCAAGGCCAGGGCGCGTCGGGCGCTCCGAAGATCACCGAGTTGAAGGCGGTGAACGCGGAACTGCAAGGCGATATGATCGTCATCGATACGCTCTCGCAAGAGATGAGCAATCGCATGCAGCAGGCGGTCACGCGCGTTCAGGAATTGAACGACGTGGCGAAGGGCCTTTCGGAACTCGTGACGGGGGAAGCTGGTTAAAAGAAAGAGATTATGGCCGACGTCATTCTATTCTTCAGCAGTAATGCCGACACGATGATCGCCACCAAGGCGCTCAAGGATGCGGGCATTCCTGCGAAGATGATTCCTAAGCCCGCGACGGTCAATACCGCCTCGAATCTGTGCTTGAGCATCGATTTGGGCGCGGAATCGCAGGCGAAGACGGCGCTGAGCGGCGCCGGCGTGGCGCTTGGGGGCGTCGTGAAGTAGCACTGATTGATTTTTGATTATGAGCTAGAAGGGCGTTGCTCGGCTTGGAGCAATGCCCTTTTCTTATGCAAATTCCCAGTGTCATTCTGAGCGGAGCTAAGCGCAGTCGAAGGATCGTAACGGTGCTTTGCGTGCTTTCCATCCTTTCTCCGGTCGCCGTTCTGGCCGCCAAAGCGCCGGCTAAGGCCGCGCCCGCGAAAGCCCACGCGGCAAAGGCGAAGCCTAAGCCCAAGCCGACGCCCAACGCCCACGACAAAAAGTCGGTGACGCACCATTCGATCACCATCAACGGAACGCGCATCCAGTACACCGCGACCGCCGGCACCATCGTGTTGAGCAACGCCAAGCACCAACCCGAAGCCAGCATCTTCTACGTCGCGTACACGAAGGACGGCGTTCCCGCGAACCAGCGCCCGGTCACGTTCATCTACAACGGCGGTCCCGGCTGCGCGTCGTCGCCGCTGCACATGCTGGGCTTCGGTCCGCGCAAGATCGTCATCGCGAACGCCGCCCCTAACGCAGGAGCACCCGCGAAAATCGTGGACAACCCCGATACGTTACTCGACGCATCGGATCTGGTCTTTATCGACGCGCCGGGAACCGGCTACAGCAGACTCTTCCCGAAGACGAATCCGAAGACCATCTACGGCATCGATCAGGACGCGGCCGCGTTCGCCCAATTCATCCGCCGCTATATTACCTACAACAATCGCTGGAACTCGCCGAAATATCTGTTCGGTGAAAGCTACGGCACGCCGCGCAGCGCCGCGCTGGTCGACCGTTTGCTCAACCAAGATACGATCGCGATGAACGGCGTGATTCTGCTCAGTTCGGTGCTCGATTTCGATACGATCGCGCCCGGCCCGGGCAACGATTTGCCGTACATCACCTATCTGCCGACCGAAGCGGCGACGCATTGGTATCACGAGAAAGCCTCGTCGCGCGGCAGCCTGCAAGCCGTCGTCGCCAAAGCTCGCGCGTTTGCAAACGGCCCCTATGCATCGGCACTGCTGCAAGGCTCGCGCTTACCGCACGATCAGTTTGTGTCGATCGCGAAACAGCTCGCGTCGCTCACCGGCGTCTCCGAAAAATACGCCGAGCAATCGAATCTACGCATGCAACCGCAGCGTTTCGAGAAACAGTTGATGCGCGAAGAGGGTCTGCAGACGGGCCGCCTAGATGCGCGCTACACCGGATACGACGAAGATCAAATCGGCGATTCGGCCGAATTCGATCCGTCCGATAGCTATACGAGCCCCGTGCTGCAATCCGGCTTCATCAGCTACGTGCGCAACGAGCTCAATTGGAAGAGCAAAGCCGCCTATCCGCAATGCAACTTCAAAGTGAACGGGCAGTGGGATTACACGCGTAAGAACGTGTGGAACTGGCTCGCTCCGACGACCAGCGGCGACCTGCAAGACGCGATGACGCAGAACCCCAAGATGCGCGTCTTCGTCGGCGCGGGATACTTCGACATGGCGACGCCCTTCGGCGCCGCGGAATGGACGTTCTCGCATCTAGGCCTGCAGCCGGCACTGCAATCGCACTTCGCGATCCACTACTACCATTCGGGACACATGGTGTATCTCAACCCAACGTCGCACGCGCACTTGCACAACGACGTGGCGCACTTCATCGAAACGACCGACGGCCAGTAGCTCACGTGTCATCCTGAGCGAAGGCGCCGGAGACGAAGGATCGCGGCGAACGTTACGCTTCGTACCGATCCTTCGTCTCCGCACGTCGCGCTTCGCGCAACATGCTCGCTCAGGATGACATGGAGTGGGCCGCACCCCCAAACGCTGAAGGGCGCTTTGGCTCTTACCGCAAGGCCCTAGCATCGGCGAGCGCGATCGTTTCTTTCGTGCCGTCGTCGTGTTGCACGACGAGTCCGCCGCCGGTTGCGAGCGAGAGCGCGGTGACGTCGATCGGTTCCGGCGAGCCGTCTTTCAAGATGCGATAGCGTTTGCCGGGAAGGCCGGCTTGACGCTCCCACACGCGCGCGATGCGCGGCGGCATATCGAGCGTTTCGTGCCAGACTTCGTAGTTCAGCAGCACGTCGCGCAGGAGCGTATTGATGTCGATCGCCGGATTGACGTCGTCGCAGAACGCGGGCGGGGGATCGACGCGCTCGCTTTCACCGCTGCTGCGATAGACGTTGATGCCGACACCGGCGGCGACCCAGGCGCGTTCGCCCACGACGCGCGAGACGCACAGGATGCCGGCGATCTTTTTCTCGCCGACCAACAGGTCGTTCGGCCAGTGCATGTCCGCGCGAACGCCGTTCTGCAGCAGGGCGCGCCGCACGCAGATCGCGACGCCGAAGGGCACGACCCACAGGTGTGAGGCGGGCATGGAGCGCGGCAGAATCGTCGTCATGAGCAGCGCGGAACCGCGGGTAGCGAGCCAGGACCGGCCTTTTCGCCCAGCGCCTGCCGTCTGATAGTCGGTGACGAAGGTCGTTCCGTACTGGTCTTCGCTGCCCAGCAGCGGTGCCGCCAGCGCGTTCGTGCTCTCGGTGGAGGGCAGGTAGCGGATCCACGAAAACAGCGTGCCGCGCAGTTCCCGGGCGACCTCGGCATAGGGGTTCTCCGCGCCAGCCATAGGGGGAGCTTGCACGGGCGACGTATTCGGGGCCTGCTATGGCATTAGAAACGACATTGATTTTGTGTAAGCCCGACGCCGTCTCGCGTGGACTCGTCGGCGAGATCGTCGGGCGCATCGAGCGCCGCGGCTACGTGATTACGGCGATGCGCATGATGCAGCTCACCGGGGATAAAGCGCGCGAACACTACGCGGAGCACAACGGAAAGCCGTTCTTCCAAGGGTTGGTGGACTTTATTACCAGCGGGCCGCTCGTTGCGCTGGCGGTCGAAGGCGAAGGCGCGATCGAGGGCATGCGCCAGATGATCGGGGCGACCAATCCGCTAACGGCGGCGCCGGGATCGATTCGCGGCGAGTTCGGTCAGACGATCGGTTTGAATCTGGTGCACGGCAGCGACAGCAAAGGCAGCGCCGAGCGCGAGCTGAAGATTTTCTTCAACGCCAACGAGTTCGTGTCGCGCAAACACGATCTCGCGAAGTGGCTCGCGGACTAACGATACGATGTCGATCGATTCATTGCGCGCAGGCGGACGCCCGCTGATCGAAGCCGTACGCGGTCGCGAGGTATTGGATTCTCGCGGTAATCCGACGGTTGCGGTCAGCGTTGCCACGAGCTTTGGTGCGGTAGAAGAAGCCATGGTGCCGTCGGGTGCGTCGACCGGTGCGCATGAAGCGGTCGAACTTCGCGATGGCGACAAGTCGCGCTACAACGGCAAAGGCGTTTTAAAAGCGGTTGCCGCCGTGAACGAACAACTCGGGCCGATGCTGGAAGGCGGCGACGTCACCGCGCAGCGCGAGCTGGATCAGCAGATGATCGATCTGGACGGCAGCGAGAACAAAGCGCATCTGGGCGCAAACGCCATTCTGGGATGTTCGCTCGCGATCGCGCGAGCGGGTGCGTCGAGCTTGTCGCTTCCGCTCTTCCGCTATTTGGGCGGACCGTCGGCGGCGCTCTTGCCGGTGCCGATGATGAACGTGATCAACGGCGGCAAACACGCCGAAGGCGCGCTGCAGTTTCAAGAGTGCATGATCATGCCGGTCGGCGCGCCGACGTTTTCGGATGCGGTACGGTACGGCGCGGAAGTCTTTCACGCACTCGGACGCTTGCTGCACGAACGCGGCATGCCGACGCTGGTCGGCGACGAGGGCGGCTATGCGCCGCCGCTGGATTCGATCGATCAAGCGATGCAGTTGTTGGTCGTCGCGATCAAGGCGGCCGGTTACGAACCGGGCAAAGACGTCGCGATCGCGCTCGATCCCGCGTCGTCGGAGTTCTTCCAAGACGGCAAGTACTTCGCGCACGACAAGCAGCACGGCATCAGCATCGACGAGATGGTGGCGCTGTATCGCAATTTGTGCGAGAAGTACCCGATCGTTTCGATCGAAGACGGCATGGCCGAAGACGATTGGGCGGGCTGGCGCAAGCTGACCGAAGCGATCGGCGACCGCGTGCAGTTGGTCGGCGACGATCTGTTCGTGACGAATACCAAGTTCCTCGCGCGGGGCATCGCGGAGGGTGTAGCAAATTCGATTCTGATCAAAGTCAATCAGATCGGCACGCTCACCGAGACGTTCGACGCGATCGACATGGCTCACAAAGCGGGGTACACGTGCGTCATTTCGCACCGTTCCGGCGAAACCGAAGATACGACGATCGCGGATATCGCGGTCGCTTGCGGTGCCGGTCAAATCAAGACGGGATCGCTCTCGCGCAGCGACCGGATTGCGAAATACAATCGCTTGATGGCGATCGAAGAAGAGCTGGGTTCGGCGGCGCGCTACGCGTCGTTCAAGCGCTAAGCGTTGCAGTTCTAACGGCGTGCGGCGGCGGTGGCGGCGGCGCGACGAGCGTTGCGCCGACGGCCGTCCCCGCAACGCCGACGCCGCTGCCGACGCCGGCACCCACGCCGTCGACGCTCGTCTGGAGCGACGAATTCAACGGGCCGGCCGGTGCGCCGGTCGATAGCACGAAGTGGACGAGTGACGTCGGCGGTGACGGCTGGGGCAACAGCGAGCTCGAGTATTACACGAATGCGACCGATCCGTCGCAACCCAATTACACGACGGCAAACGCGTTTCAAGACGGCAACGGCCATTTGGTGATTCGCGCGAACGCGCAAGCGGTGCCGTACGCAACGTGCTGGTACGGACCGTGCCAATACACGTCGGCGCGTTTGCTGTCGATGGGCAATTTCTCCCAGCAGTACGGCCTCTTCGAAGTGCGCATGAAAATTCCGCCGGGGCAAGGATTGTGGCCGGCGTTTTGGATGCTCGGCAATTCGAACGATTGGCCGAATTGCGGCGAGATCGACGTGATGGAAGCGATCGGTTCGACGCCGAACACCGTGTACGGATCCGCGCACGGGCCGGGATTCACCGGCGCGGCCGTCAGCAATTGGTATTTTCTTTCGACGGCGCCGTTATCCGCGGACTACCACGTGTACGCCGTAAATTGGCAGCCGGGCAGAATCGACTATTACTTCGACAACATTTGGTATGCGACGGTCACGCCCGCGTCGCTTCCGGCCGGTGCGACGTGGGTGTTCGACAATCAACCGATGTTTATGATTCTCAATCTGGCCGTCGGCGGAAGTTGGCCGGGATCACCCGATAACACGACGCCGTTCCCCGCGGACTTGCTCGTCGATTACGTGCGGGTGTACCGGTAACGCGGCGATGATCGAACGTTCCTCGCGTTCGGTCATGTCGAGCGGAAAGAAGCGCGCTCGCAATTCGCCGGTAACGGGATCTTCGCTGGTGCCGACGATGCAGACGTTGCAGTTCACCGGCGCGGGATTCAGCCAGAATGTCGCGGGAATCGTGCCGGCGTGCTGCAGGGGTGCGGAGAGGCGTACGTCCCAGCAATCGAGGTGGACGTGGAGGACCTGGCCGTTGACCAGGCTGTCGTCGCTCGGGTAGAGGGTGACGTACACGCTCTCCATAACGCCGAGGATAGCCGCCCGGCGTCCAGAAAGCGTCCGCCGCCGGGGCCTGTAGCTCAGCGGTAGAGCGGCCGGCTCATAACTGGTTGCGCGTAGGTTCGAATCCTACCAGGCCCACTAATGCTCCGCGGGCACGTACGCGCGCTCACCCGTTGCCGGGTTGTAGCGCACCTCGGTCAGTTCGCCGGTCGTCGGATCTTCGAACCGCTCGCCCGTCGCCTGCCAATCGCCGCCGCCATCGGCCTTGCGGCCGCGGTAGCGGCGTTCAAAGGCGAGACTGCTCAGAATCAGCAGGCCGAGGACATCCATTTCGAGGGCGGCGGGCCACGAGATCGGCTGGAACAAGAACAGCACGACGGAGCCCAGGAGCAGCACCGCTCCCAGCCCCGCGACGAACATGCGAATCATACTGCCTCCAATTTGACGGCCGTACCGTAGGCCACGATCTCGCTCATCGTCTGACCGAGCTCCGATGAGTCAAAGCGCATCATGATGATCGCGTCGGCCCCCATGCTGGCGGCGTTTTTCACCATGCGGTCGACGGCGTGCCGCCGCGCCTCTTCAAGCATTTCGGTGTATTCCGTGATCTCGCCGCCCGCAATCGATCGCAGGCCCGCCATGATATTGCCGCCCAGGCCGCGGCTGCGGACGACCACCCCAAAAACCTGCCCGAGCGTCTCGGCCACCCGGCGCCCGGCGACCCCTTCCGTCGTAACAACGAGCAAAGCAAACCCTCCGTAAGCTTCCTATGGCCTCCTACTCGGCTTTTCGCCAGAAGTGGCATCCGGCGTTGACAGGGGCTCTGCCACTCGGGTAGCGTAGTGGGAGTTTGCCCGTGGCGCCATCGTCTATCGGTTAGGACAGCCGCCTTTCACGTGGCAAAGACGGGTTCGATTCCCGTTGGCGCTACCAAATTCGGCCTCGTTTTACAGGGCTTTTTCTTTATCAGAGAAGTCGCGTGGCACGGTTGTGGCACGGACAACATTGCGCCGGAAACAGCGGGGCCGAGCAGCGCGTCGATCCGTTCCGCCGCATCGGCCTGCAATGCGTCGATGGCGTGGACGTAGATTCGCGAGGTGATCGCGACCGACTCATGCCCGAGGGCGCGTGAAACCGTTTGCAGATCGACGCCTGACGCAAGCGCAAGCGTTCCGAACGAGTGACGCAGGTCGTGGAAGCGCACGTGCGGCAGTTTCGCGCTCTTTACGAAGCGAGCGAAGGCCAAGGAGAATGCCCCCGGCTCCCACGGCGAGCCGTCGCGACGCACGAAAACCCACGCGTTTTCATCGGCCGCGCTGCCGCGCAGTAATTCCATTCTCGCGTATTCATCGCGCAGCACATCTACAACGAATGGTGGGAGGGCGATCGTGCGTGCGCTGCGTGCGGTTTTCGGCGGCTTCGTGCGCGTGACGCCCTTCACCGTTTCTACGGAACGACGCACGGTTAGCCGACGAGCAACAAAATCGATGTCGGACCAACGCAGCCCCAGCAGCTCGCCGCGGCGCAGACCCGTGCCGATTGCGACGGCGATCACGGCTTGCAGATCGCGGCCCTGTGCAGCTTTGAGTAGCTTTGCGACACCGGTCGATTCCAGAGAACGCATCTCCTTGCGTTCGTAGCGCGGCGGCTCAACCGCATCTGCGACGTTGCGGACGAGCATCCCCATCTTCACGCCCCATCGTAGCAGCGTACGCAGGGTGTTGAAAACGTGCGCGACCGTGCGCGCCGAGAGCGAGCCTTGCTCCTTGTCGTTACGCTCGCCGTGTCTCCACGCTGCGAGTGCTGCTTCGACGTGCGCGGGGCGCAGCTGCTCTGCTCGTAGCGATCCGAGCGAGGGCGTGATATAGAGGCGCACATGCGCGGCGTAGAACGCGTAGGTCCGCGCCGTCACGCGATGTTCAGTCGAATCGAGCCAACGCTGCGCGAGAGCTGCAACTGTGACGCGCGCGCCATCGGCGTGCCCGCCCATTTCCACTTCGCGCAACAGGTCGCGCAGGCGCCGTTGTGCTTCGGCTTTTGTGCAGCGCACGGTCTCGCGGCGCTGCCGGCGCTGGCCGCCTGCATCGCGCGGGAGCTCGACCCGCAAATACCATGTTCCGTCTACGCGACCGCGTGTGATATGGCCCTTCATCGCTCTTCGTGTCCGGTATTCGGCGCAAGGCCCAGGAACACTTCGAGCGCTTTCCTCGTCACGACGATCCGGCGAGCGGTCACACGAATCGAGGGCAAGCGTCCCGATGCAATCAGCTCGTACGTCGCGTTGCGCCCGATGCCGAGCACATGCTGCACTTCGCGCACCGTCAACACGTCGCGCGCAGCTGCGAGTGGTGAAGAGTCATTCATTGTGCCAGCTCCAAAAAAAGAAAACCCCGCAACGCTCTCGTTGCAGGGCAGTTTCACGGGCATTATATTGCGGGCGAAAGTCGAGTATGAATCGCTACACCAATTATATCGCAGGAGCGTGGCCTGTGCTTGCAGTCCGACGTTCGATTCATTTTAGCAGCCGCGTCCAGGGCTCGCAGTGCTCGGCCCTATCGGGCAAACCCTGGACCCGGCTGCTACGCTGCAGTGAACCCGGCCTGCATGCTTCACTACGCAAGAACTGCACCGATTTGCGATTTTTCACGACGCAAGCCGGTCGCTGTGCGTACAAACGCACAGCCGATGAGGCGGGTCGCTGCGCTCAGCCGCCGACCGGCAAAAGGTTGGGTGTTCGCCGGGCTGCTAGGCGGCGGTCTTCTTGGGCGGTCTACCGCCCTTGCGTCCGTTCTTGCGAGCAGCCCGCGCTTTCGCTTCGGTGCGCGCCTTGCCGCCGAGTTTGCCGAGCTCGCTCATCCAGCGACGGTTTCCGAAGACGCCTTCGATGAGGCTTGGGACGTAGTGGTCGACGTCGAGCGACTCCCAATGCAGGCTCGAACCCGGTCCCAATATCTCAACTTCGCCGACTTGCTCAGGCGTCGCATGTTCCAGCCCTTGCAACAGCTTGCGCGGAATCGCCAATTCCACGCCGGTCGCCAATTTGATGGCGATCACGTCCTCTTTTTTGCGGTACACCGCGGCGACTGCTTTTGGCCGATACGGCTCGCGTAGCTTTGCCAGCGCGATCGCTGCCTCGATCTGCTCGTCGGTAACGTCGATGCGTGCTTTGGGCTTACTCATGGATGCATTCTCTCCCAGGCCGCGACCAATTCATCGAAGTGCTCTGCCGCAACCCTCAAAATCTTTTTCACGTCACTGCGCTTGGCGTTTCCCGGTGAAATTCGGTCTGGCCGGTCTGCAAGGGCTACCGTTCGGTCATCGAGGAGGTCAACGATGACTTCGATGCCCGCGTAAAGTGCGTGAACGTGCCGTGGTTCGTGATCGACTGGGAATAGTTGAAAAATGATGCCGCCGATCCGAACACTACTCACGGGCCCCACTATAACCCAAACGCCTTTTGGTTTCAAGCCTACCGCGGGGCGACCCTTGGACGCGAGGCGGATAGTGTAGCAAAATGCGATACTATCCGGCCGATGGGGTCCAGCGGTTCTAGGCCTGGACAAGGTCGGCGCAGTATTTAGGCCTGCAAGACACCTTGCGGTGCCTCCGTTGCTGGTGAGGTTGGCATTTGGCCGTCGAGGACTACCTGGACCCTGAAGCCCGGGCGCGCATGGAGATCGATCGCCAACTGGGCGCATGCGGGTGGATTGTCCAGGACTACAAGAAACTGAATCTTGGCGCCGGCGTTGGCGTCGCGGTTCGCGAGTTCAAAATGAACGGCGGTTACGACGCAGCCGACTATCTTTTATTTGTCAACCGCAGAGCCGCCGGAGTGATCGAGGCCAAGAAGGCTGGTTCGACGCTCACCGGCGTCGAGCGGCAATCGGGCAAATATACCGCGGGCTTACCTGAGGGGATTTCCGCGCTCGTGAAGCCGCTGCCGTTTGCATTCGAATCCACCGGCGTAGAGACGCGCTTCACGAACGGCTTCGATGCAGACCCCGCGAGCCGCCAAGTGTTCACGTTTTATCGACCGGAGACGCTCGCAGAGATCGGGGCCGAACGTGCGACCTTGCGCGCCCGACTTCGCGATCTCCCGGAGCTCAACGAACAAGGCCTGTGGTCTGCACAAGCCGAGGCGATTCGCAATTTGGAGGAATCGCTCAAGCACGGCCGGCCGCGGGCCCTCATCCAGATGGCCACAGGCTCGGGCAAGACCTTCACCGCCGCCAATATCGCCTATCGGCTCATCAAGTATGCCGGAGCGCGCCGGATTCTCTTCCTCGTCGATCGTGCGAATCTCGGACGGCAGACGCTCAAAGAGTTTCAGGCGTTCTCAACGCCCGACGACGGCCGTAAGTTTACCGAACTGTACAACGTCCAGCGTCTCGGTTCGAATCGCATCGACGGCGTTTCGCGCGTCGTCATCTCCACGATTCAGCGCCTCTATTCGATTCTCAAGGGCGAACCCGATCTTCCGGAAGAACTCGACGAAGAATCGGCCTACGATTTGCAGCCCGCGAAGCCGGTCGAAGTCGCATACAACCCAGCGGTTCCCATCGAAACATTCGACGTTATCATCGTCGATGAGTGCCATCGTTCTATCTATGGCTTGTGGCGGCAAGTGCTGGAGTACTTCGACGCGTTTATCATCGGTTTGACGGCAACGCCCGGGAAGCAGACCCTTGGGTTTTTCAACCAAAATCTGGTGATGGAATACAATCACGAGCGGGCGGTGGCCGACAACGTGAACGTCGACTTCGACGTATACCGAATTGCGACCGAGATCAGCGCCAAGGGGTCGAAGATTGACGCCGGCTTGGTGACTGCCTTTCGCGACCGGCAGACACGCGAAAGGCGTTTCGAACAACTTGACGATGACATCATATATGATGCCAAGGAACTCGACCGCAAGGTTGTCGCCAGAGACCAGATTCGAACCATCGTGCGAGCTTTCCGCGACAGTCTTCCAACGCTGTTCGAGGGACGCACGCACGTTCCGAAGACCTTGATCTTCGCCAAGGACGACAGCCACGCCGACGACATCGTCCAAATCGTGCGCGAAGAATTCGGTAAGGGCAATGAGTTCGCCGCCAAGATCACCTATAAGTCTGGCTCGCAAGGTCAAACGGCCGAGCAACTGCTCCAGGACTTTCGCAACAGCTACAATCCCCGTATTGCGGTAACCGTTGACATGATCGCGACCGGAACGGACGTGAAGCCGATCGAGTGCGTGTTCTTCATGCGCATGGTCCGCTCGCGACAGTTCTTCGAACAGATGAAGGGCCGCGGGGTGCGCGTCATCAACCCGACCGACTTGCAAGGCGTGACACCCGATGCCAAGGTAAAGGACCGCTTTGTAATCGTTGACGCGGTCGGCGTTACAGAGGCCGACCTTCATGACACGACGCCGATGGATCGCAATCCCAAACTCGGCTTCGATAAGCTCTTGCATAATCTCGCATTGGGCTCTCGCGAGAAGAGCCTTGTATCGTCCATCGCATCACGCATCGCCCGGCTCAACTTACGCCTCTCTAAGCAAGACCGCGAAGAGCTTGAGGCAGTAGCCGGTGTCCCGCTCAAAGAGTTGGCCGAGAACATCGTGGACGCGCTCGATCCCGATAGGCAATACGAAGCCGCTCAATGGGAAACGGGCCTTGAGCAGCCCAGTCCGGAAACATGTGATGCCGTGGCGGCGCGAATGATCGATAAAGCGGTTGGGCCGCTTGCCGATAACCCCGCTTTCCGAGAGAAGCTGGTCGAGCTGCGGCGCAGCTACGATCAAGTGATCGACGAAACATCGGCAGACCGGTTGCTCGGGGCGGATTACTCGGTTGATGCTGCGGACCGTGCCCGCAAGACCGTCGAATCGTTTCGCGCATACATTGATGAGCACAAGGACGAGATCACCGCGTTGCAGATTCTCTACAGCCGCCCGTACAAACATCGCTTGACGTGGAAAGAGGTTAAAGAATTGGCCAATGCCATTGGCCGCACGCCACAGCATTGGACGCCGGAGAATCTGTGGGCCGCGTACGAAACCCTCGACAAGTCGAAGGTGCGGGGCTCCGGCCCTCGCGTGCTGGCCGACATCGTTCAAATCGTGCGCTTTGCGTTAAACCAGGACGAGCAACTGGTCCCGTTTCCAGAGCGTGTCAACGAACGCTTTGCCGGATGGATGCTCCAGCAGAAACAGGCTGGTCGCACTTTTACCACAGAACAAACGCAGTGGCTCGAACGTATCCGCGATCATATTGCGGCGAGCCTCGCAATATCGCCCGACGACTTCCAGTATACGCCGTTCTCGCAGCACGGCGGGCTCGGAAAAGCGCACGAAGTGTTCGGTGATGCTCTGAACCCGTTGCTCGACGAATTGAACGAGACGCTCGCGGCATGAGTGTTATGCCAGACGGATGGCGCCTGGTTTTGTTGTGTGAGGTTGCTGACACTCAGCTTGGAAAGATGCTCTCTCCGAAAGCGAAGGTAGGTGCCAGACCAAAGGCATACCTTCGAAATCGCGACGTGCAGTGGGGTGCGTTCGCCGTTGACGACCTGCCGACGATGGATTTTACGGAAGAAGAATCTGCAAAATTTGCTCTCCAGCAAGGTGATGTGGTCGTCTGCGAGGGCGGAGAAGTCGGCCGGGCGGCAATATGGCGAAGGGGCGCCACCGACGTGCATTTCCAGAAAGCACTTCATCGTGTGCGATGCTCGCCTGCGCTCATGCCGGAGTATTTATTCTACCTCCTGCGCCACTACGGCTATTCGCGGACCTTTGATAGCCTGGTTACCGGAAGCACGATCAATCACTTACCGCAGGAGGACCTGCGTCGACTTCCGATACCGCTTCCGCCTCCTTCCGAGCAACGGCAGATCGTCGAAGTCATCGAAGAACAATTCTCCCGCCTCGACGCCGCCGAAGCATCGCTAACACACGTGGAACATCGAGCAAACGCACTAGCTGAGGCAGCGTATAGGGCCGTTCGATCATCCAGGTGGCCATCCGTAAAGCTGTCGACCATTGCAAAAACGAGTAGCGGCGGCACCCCGTCACGCCGAAAAGTCGAGAATTTTTGCGGCACTATACCGTGGGTCAAGTCAGGCGAATTGGGAGACTCTCATGTGCGCGCAACAGCAGAACGCATCTCCGACACCGGCCTAGCATCGTCGAGTGCAAAATTGCTGAGACGGGGGACCCTGATGATGGCCATGTACGGTGCCACGGTCGGAAAACTCGGCATCCTAGACCTGGACTCAGCCGCCACAAACCAAGCCGTATGCGCCATAGAGCCACATGAAGCGGAGCTCGTACCGTTCTTATGGTTATGTCTGCGTGCGATGAGGTGCGACCTGATCGATTCGGCCAAAGGTGGGGCACAGCCGAATATCAGTCAGGGTATGATTCGCGATTTGATGATCCCGATGCCACCACCCGAAGAGCGAAGCCGCCTTATCTCACAGACCGCTCTGCAGGTCAGCGCATGCGAACGCGTCGCGACCGCTGCGGTGAAAGGGCGGCTGCAGATTCGGCGCCTCCGACGCGCCATCTTAGACATGGCATTTTCCGGGCGCCTTGTTTCGCAGTCGCATGGCGAAGGTGTCGTTTCAGCTGCGTCAGTCACTCCCGGTGCGGATCGCGCGACAAGGGCATTGGCAAAGCGTAACGGTGCTCCGTCAAGGCCGAAATCGGAGGTTGTGGCTTGGTAAACGAATCAGGTGCGCTTGTCGCAAAGCTCTGGAATTACTGCCATGTGCTCCGTGACGACGGTTTGTCGTACGGCGACTACGTCGAGCAGTTGACGTATCTGCTCTTCCTGAAGATGGCGGACGAACAGACACTCGCACCATTCAATCGACCATCAGTCGTCCCGGATGGTCTTGATTGGCCGTCGCTTCTTCGCCTTGACGGAGACGAACTAGAAGTTCATTACCGCCACATTCTGACCGAACTCGGCAAGCATCCAGGCATGCTCGGCGTCGTCTTCAGGAAGGCGCAGAACCGTATTCAAGACCCAGCGAAGCTAAAGCGCTTGATCGTTGACCTGATCGATAAAGAGCGGTGGATGACGCTCGATGCCGATGTGAAAGGTGATGCATACGAAGGCCTGCTACAAAAAAACGCCGAGGACACGAAGTCCGGCGCCGGTCAGTATTTTACGCCGCGCCCCCTAATTCGCGCAATCGTCGACGTTATGCAACCGCAAGCGGGCATGACCATCTGCGATCCGGCCTGCGGGACTGGCGGCTTTCTGCTCGCGGCCTTCGAGCACATCGCACGAGCCGGCTTGCTCGATCCCGACCAGAAGCACCAACTTCGGTATGAAGCCTTGCACGGATGGGAGATCGTCGACAATACCGCGCGGCTCTGCGCAATGAATCTGCTTCTTCACGGCATCACGGCGGCAGACGCTGAGAGCCCGATTCGCGTTGACGACGCGCTCAAGTCCGATCCGGGAATGCGCTTCGAGATGGTGCTCACCAATCCGCCGTTCGGCAAGAAGTCATCGGTTACGATCGTGGGCGAGAACGGCGAATCCCGCCGCGACGATCTGACCGTCGTGCGCGACGACTTCTGGGCGACGACCTCCAACAAGCAACTGAACTTCGTCCAGCACGTCAAGACGATGCTGAAAATAGAGGGCCGCGCAGCGGTCGTTGTACCCGATAACGTGCTCTTCGAGGGTGGAGCTGGCGAGACCGTGCGCCGCCGCTTGCTTCACGAGTGCGACGTTCATACGCTGCTACGCTTGCCGACGGGAATCTTCTACGCTCAAGGCGTCAAGGCAAACGTTCTCTTCTTTGATCGGAAGCCTGCTTCAGAAACGCCGTCAACGCGAGCGCTCTGGGTGTACGATCTGCGCACCAACATGCACTTCACGCTGAAGGAGAACCCATTACGGCGTGAACATCTCGACGACTTCGTCGCCTGCTACAGCGCCGACAATCGAGCACAACGTGCCGAATCCGAGCGGTTTCATCGTTACACGTACGACGAGATAATCGCGCGCGACAAAGTGAGCCTTGACCTGTTCTGGCTGCGCGACGAATCGCTTGAAGACGCCGCCAACCTTCCCGAACCGCACGTCCTGGCAGCCGAAATTGTTGAAGACCTCGAAGCTGCGCTCGCCGAGTTCACCGAAGTGGCGGCCTCGCTCCGAGCATTGGCGCCGGAATCGCCGACATAGGAACGACATTGCATCAGATATCGCGAAAAGGTGGGCTTGCGGGTTGGACGCGCGCGTTCGGCGGGACAACGGAGGCGAGGACCCTTCCACTTACGACCGTCGTCGGTATTGTCTCACTTGGGAATTCTAATTGACGATAAAAGCTCGAACTAACTGCGAGATTCTCCGGTGGGCGCGCGACGAGGCGGGCCTCTCTTTAGCCGTCGCTGCACAAAAGGCGTCTGTTTCCGAAGAGAAGCTTTCAAGTTGGGAGCAAGGCGCGGATCAACCGACGATCCCACAACTGCGAAAGCTGGCACAGGTCTACAAGAGGCCCCTTGCCGTCTTTTACTTGTCTGAGGTGCCCACGGCATTCCGTGTGCAGAGTGACTTCCGCCGACTGCCGGGCGAAGTGGCGGATATCTACTCTCCCGAGCTTCGGCTTGATCTGCGTAGCGCTGCCTATCATCGAGATGTGGCGTTGGAGCTCTTTCGAGAGCTGGGCGAAGAGCCGCCCTCTTTCCGCTTCACCGCGTCCATCGATGACGATCCAGAATCGACTGGCGAGAGCCTCCGCGCTTTTTTGGGCGCCGGGGAGCCTGTACACGAGGAACCACGGCTCGCATTCAATCGTTGGCGACAGCTCGCTGAAGATCGCGGCGTCCTTGTCTTTCAAATGGCCCGCGTCGAAGTAAGTGAAATGCGTGGGTTCTCTCTTGCGACGCAGCATCTTCCTGTCGCGGCCGTGAATCGCAAAGATGCGTGGGCCGGGCGACTTTTCAGCTTGTTGCATGAACTGTCGCACATTGCGCTCCACCGCGGCGGAATCTGTGACATCGACGAGTCTGCGCCACGCTCCCCCGAAGTGCAACGTATCGAGCAGTTCTGCAATCACGTCGCGGGCGCAGCGCTAGTTCCGCGATCACTACTGCTCGGGAATGCAAATGTGCGAGCCTATACCGGCGCAATCTGGAAAGACGATACGCTTCGGCTTATTGCGAGCGATTTCGGTGTTAGTCGTGAGGTTGTATTGCGCAGGCTGCTCATACTCGGCCGAACGACAGATGCTGCTTATCGGAAGGCGCGTCAGAGATTCATGGAAGAACATATGGCTCGCGCAGAAGCAATTGCTGGTGACGAGAAAGGCTTTGCTCGCAACATGCCCCGAGAAACCGTCGGCCTTTTGGGTCGGCCTTTTGTTGGGCTTGTCCTCGACACCTACGAGCAAGATCGAATAACGCTGAATGATGTCGCAACATACCTTGGCGTGCGCGTGAAGCATCTTGACAACATCGCCCGGCTCGTGAGGACGGGCTAATTGCCGACCTTCAGTATTGACACAAGCGCACTTATCCACGCTTGGGTTCGGGCCTATCCGCCGGACGTTGTCCCAACATTCTGGGACCGATTCGATGATTGCATTGCTGGAAACGTCGTGATTGCTTCGCGTGAGGTACTGGGCGAACTCGAAGCCAAGGCAGACGAGTTGTACAAGTGGGCGAAGGAACGCTCAACAATGTTTCATGAGATCGACGACGACGTCCAGACATGTGTTTCACGCTTGATGGCTCGATACCCGAAACTGGTTGACGAGCGAACGAACAAGTCCGCTGGTGACCCTTGGGTTATGGGTCTCGCTTCAGTACGCGGGCTCGCGGTCGTCACGCAAGAGACTGGTGGTTCGGATGCCCGTCCCAAAATTCCATACGTTTGCGGAGCCGAGGGCATCCGCTGCATCAACCTATTGGATTTCATGAGAGAGCTCAAATGGCGTATCTGAGCCAGAAAGTTTCAAGGTACCACACCGAGAAAGTGTGGGTCGCGCGCTCATTCTCGCGACGACGCGAGTGGCGAATGGCATTGCCGTCGAAACGATCTGCATGGAATCGCACGAGCGAAAGCAGCCCTTCAAGCACGTAACGCGGCAGAATTGGCTCGATTCCGACCCGGTGAGCGCGTCATTCGTGAAACTGGACCACCGCGACGGTTCGATAACGCCGATGGATGGCGCCGATTGGATCGATGCGGTCGCGCTGGCCACGCTATCTGACGCCGTTCCGAACGACATCGTGAATGCTTTTGAATTCACCAAGGGCGGCCTCGGTTACGGCTTTTTCTATTATCCATTGGCGACGATCGTCGGTCAACAGATCCTGCGTGTTGCCGATTTCGCAGTAGATCGTTTTTTTCGGGCGCGTGCGATCGTACCGCATCCGCGGTCGATGGCTCAACGACTGAAGCGACTTCACGAAGACGGACTCGTCGATGACATGCACTTCCAGCAGTGGGACGCCATACGGCGCCTGAGAAACTCGGCAACTCATCCCGATTTCCAACACGTGTGGCTCCCATCAGATGCGATCCGAACTCTGAAGCTCGTCGCGGACCTGGTATCGGCCTTGCCGTGGCCGATCGACCCGGCGGCGGGCGAAGATGGACTTGCAGAGGCCGCGGCTGAACAGGTGCTTGGCAATAGCGATCCGACACCAACGGACGTTGCGGACTAGCGTAGCCTCGGACAAGCGAGGGAGAGAGGGCCGCAGCCTGCAAAAGAACCCGTCGTGGCGACGAAAAAGCAACGCACCAGGCAAAAGCCGGCTCGCCGAAAACAACCCAAGGCCGCGACGGCGAGTCGCTGTGGCCTATGCCGAAAAGCGCGCAATCTCACCAAGACGCTTTGCTGTAGCAAACTCGTCTGCGATGATGCGGCGAACTACAAGATGTTCTCATACGCCCGGAACAGTTGCGACCGCAACCATCGGCGTTACACGCTTTGCGGCTATCATCACGCCGAGGAGCACCGCGGCGAATGGAAGACATGCGACGAGTGCAGGAAAGCGTTCGAAACGGAAATTTATGTATGGTACGGTACGAACGCGTACAACTTTGAGAAACTCGAGAATCCGCCATCTTTTGAGCCAACACTCTGCGCTTCGTGCCGGTCGAGGATCAATCTTGGTGAGGACGGTTACACGCTCAAGCCAAGCGGCGAGTATCTCTGCGAATCCTGCTTGGAATTTCCGATGCCGTGAGTTTTTCGGCTGCGCCGTCGCCGGCCGAGCTCGTCTGTGTCTCTAAATCGCCGCTATGGCACCGTTGTGGCACGGACTCAGTGAGACGAGCCGGTTTTGCCCGGTGCCGGTCGGGACAGCCAAGTGTTCCAAAGGGTGACACCACAACTCTTTTCAGCACCTCGCGTCACTCGTCGGGATCATCGGATTCAGATTCGATTCCCGTTGGCGCTACCACAAATATCCTTATCCTGTAAGGGTTTTCCGTGCATTTCGCGGCCGTTGGAGTCCCAAATCTAACGGCCGTCTAACGGATTGCGGCGGATGCGTTTAAGCCACGATCTTGGCGAACGCCTCCGCTGCCTCGGCATCACGGTCACGGTAGACCGTGATATACCGATCGTAGGTGATGCTGATGTCGCTGTGACCGAGCCGCTTTGAGATCACCTCGATCGGCACACCCGCTTTGGCAAGCAGTGAGGCGTGGGTATCGCGGAGATCGTGGAAGCGAACCCGGCGGACTCCCGAACGCTTCATGAAGTTCCGGAAGGCCGAGCTGAACAGCCACGGCGGGATCGCCGTGCCGTCCAGTTTGGCGAAGATCAGATCCTCGTCGTGATAAGCCGGACCCATGGCGATCTTCTCGGCGGCTTGCACCGCCTTGTGGCTTTGCAGAATCGCGAGCAGCGGCGCTGCGACGCACACCGTCCGCACTCTGTCGTTCTTGGGTCGTTTGTAGATCGTTCCAGCCCGCTTCGTATCGCTCAGCGATCGGCTGATCGTGACGACGCGCTGGGGGAAGTCGATGTCTAGCCAGCGCATAGCCATGATTTCGCCCAAGCGTGCTCCCGTGTACAACGCGAACGCTACTGCGGGATAGAACGTGCTGGATGCCGTGAGATAGTGACGCGCCGTACACCGATGCGTCGGGTTTCGAGCTTCACGTAGTAGTTGGTGGACTTCGAGCTCCGTGAGAACCGTCGACTCGGGCTTGAGCACCTTCGGCAGATCATCGGCATCGAGTGATGCCCCTGGGCTGCGAAGAATGATTTCCCATTTCACGGCTCGCCGGAGCACGTTTCGCAGAAGTTCAGCCGCGTGTCGAACCGTGCGCGGGCTGACCGATCGCTTCGACCACTGAGCATAGGCTGCGAGAATGTCGACGGCTTTGACGCTCGCGACTTTCCTTTTGCCAAACGCCGGCCGCAGGTACAGCCGCAGCAGACCTTCGTAACGCTGCAGTGTTGTCGCGGCTAAGCGATTCTCTTTGGACTGTATGAAGCGATCGAACAGATCGTTCATCGTCATGTCGGCGTTCGGCGTGCACTCACCGGCCAAGACGCCAGCTTTGCGCTTCGCGAGAAGCGCAAAGCTGGCTTCTTCGTTACCCCGAACAGGGTCTCGGTCTTTTGCCGGCGTTTGCCGTCGATCGATATGACGTCGTACACGATGCGGAACTTCTTGTCTCCGATTTTCCTGAGGTACCCCAAGGACGTATCTCCTACGGGGTCCCGGCAATCGACGTATTCGCCGCGAGACCCAGGAATGCTTCGAGCGCCTGCCTCGTCACGATGATGCGGCGGGGAGTCACGCGGATCGACGGCAGCTTGCCGGAAGCGAGCAATTCGTACGTCGCGTTGCGTCCAATTCCCAAGACGCGTTGAACGTCGGTCGGCGTCAGAATGTCGCCGAGATCTTCGAGCGGTTGTAATGCCTTCGCCATTGTGCAGACCTGTAAAACGAGAAAACCCCGAGCATTCTTGCCCGAGGTTTTGCACGCAATAATATGCGGGTGAAAGTTGCGTGTTATCTTGCACCAAGATTATCGCGCAGAGTTCTGCCATCGTCAAATGGCCGGTGAAAACGTAGGAGCCCCGCCGTAGGCGAGGTTTCCGGCGTATATCAGGAAAGGCGGCAAGCCAGCGACCGCGTGTCCGCGATGAGCGCGTGCAAGGCACGAAGCGGGCAAGCGCGCAGCTCGGCTCGCTGACGTCAAAGACTTGCCGGTTTCGCCCCACTTCTTGCGGCCCTCGCACGGCACGCTTGGTCATGAATCTATATCGACGACAAGCCGGTACTTTCATGTGCGTCCCGCCAAATCAAGCAGCGACTATCTGGCATTGTAACGTATACCGAACAGATTGCCCGGCCGTCGCTTCTGTTTGCTCCCGACCTGCCGGCCGTTAGTAATCGCTATCCGGACTGAGATCCGTTCGTGTGGATTCAAAAAACGAAGGCCGCCGCAACGTGGGGATCGGACTGAACGCGCGAGGGTGCTGCGAGAAGTCGAAGCAATCCCGCAGCCCATCGGAGCGCCGGTCCGTCGTGTCAAGCGAGGGCAAATCGAAGGCGAGTTCGCTGAACCGAAGCAGGCTGCCGAATTCGTGCTGCACATGGGAAATATAGTGCCGCTTCGCCCACGGTGAGATCACGATGAGCGGCACGCGGAAGCCCAAGCCCATCCTATCCAACTGCGGTGGTTTGACGTGGTCGTACCACCCGCCCCAATCGTCCCAGACGACGAAAATCACGCTGCTATTCCACGTTGGGCTGCGCCCGATGGCATTGACAACCGACGCGACCCAGTCCGGACCGTATTGGCCCGTTACGCTGATGTCGCGCGTGCTTTTCCCCGCCGGAAACGGATGATCCGAATTTTGCGCGCTCGGAACCACCCAGGTGATGTTCGGCAAATCGGCTCGCGCGGCGTCTTCGAGCACGCGGGTCTCCGGTGAAATAACGTTTTCCCAGTATGGTGAATAGCGGATATGTCGAATCGCATCAAATGCCGACCAAATGTTGCCCAAATGATCGAGGCCCGGAGCGTAGTAACTCCAGGTCACGCCGGCGTTGACGGCCGTATCGGCAAGTGTCGGAAAATCGAAACACGGATATGGCCCCGGAACCTCCGCTCCGTCCGCCGCGATGAGGTCGACGCGGGCGGTAAGCGGCGAGTCGCAGCCCCATGCGAAACGGGTCGTCTCAAGGCGATTTGGATTGCTCGCGACTCTCGCGCCCTGGCCGGCGACCAGATACAAATGCGCCGGAAACGATGGACCGGTATTGGATTGGAACATGCGATCGGCCAAGGTGTACTGCTCCGCCATATCCCAATAGGGCTCGATCTCTGCGTGCGGCACATACGCGTACGGGAAGTCCGGATCTTGGCGCGGCAGCGTGGCAGCGCGATCCCAGCCGTCCATTCGGCCGTCGTCGTATTCGGTCGAAAACGCCCGGTGCTGGTGATCCACGTCGGCTGCGTAGTCCAGATCCACCGGGTGCAGTCGAACCAGGCCCGCGCGCGAACGGCCGTAATCAACCGTGTCGGCACCGGGGAAATCGTGGAAGAGATTGTCGAAACTGCGGTTTTCCTGAATGATGATGACGACGTGCCGGATATGCGTTTGCACCGCATGCGCGTACTCCACGCGCGCTCCTTGCCGAAGGTTTATCGGTGCAGCAGCCGCCGTAGCGACACATGCCAAGGCGAGCACGGTGATCAGTGGTACATAGCGACGCCAGCTCGATAACGGTGATTCGGTTGCGTGAGGCCCCGTCATTCGGCGGAATCGCCGAGCTCCGCGGTGCGCCGCTTCCAAAATAACGACGACGGCGATGAGCACCGCGACAACATTCATAGATTGCACTTCAATCTCGTCAAAGGACCACGATGTTTGCGAAGAACGAACTCAACGCCGAGCAGACGATCACAAGCAGCCAGTTAGGAACGTCGGTATGACGAACTCGCACGAGTATCGCTCCCGATGCTCCTGCAGCCACGCTACCGATATCCGCCGGGCTCACCAACGGAACGAAGTCGCCATTGATGTGTAAGACGTTTCCAATGAGCCGCCACGAACACACTGCTATAAACGTGCCGATACCTGCGACGGCGGAACGATGTGCGCGCCAGCCAGCCAAGTATGCAATCGCGAATGCGATGTAACCGCTTACGCCACCTGCTATTGCAAGACGCCAAATCGTCATTAGGTCACGCCTTCATCGCGTCGATTTGTCGCCAGAGAACCGGTAGCCGATGCCGCGTACTGCTTCAATAAACTCTCCGGCAACTCCGAGTCGCTTACGAAGGCGACCAACGAAGACATCCACGACGTTGGAGGTCCGCTCGAACGTCGTTCCCCAGACATGTTCCTCGATGGATTCTCGCGTCATCGCAACGTTGACGTTACGCATAAATAGCTCAAGCAGATCGAATTCCCGCCGTGATAGATCGAGCCGTTCGCCGTTCATGCTGGCTCGCCGCGAAGGAACGTCAAGCCGCAACGATCCCACAGCGTATGAGGCACTCTGCTGGCGACCGGAGCGCCGAACGATTGCTCGAAGGCGCGCGCGCAGCTCGCCGGCATCAAAAGGCTTCACGAGGTAGTCGTCCGCGCCCACGTCGAGCCCGCTGATGCGATCTTCGATCTCGTCACGTGCGGTAAGCATTAACACCGGCGTCGCATCGCCGGCATCGCGCAGACGACGGCAAATATCATAACCGCTCAGCACGGGCAGCATCCAGTCCAAAACGATTGCATCGAATCCGCCTTCGGATGCGAGCCGTTCACCGATCTCGCCGTCGGCCGCTGCTTCCACGCTGAAGCCGTGCTCGTTGAGCGTCCGGCACAGAACGTCGCGAAGCTGCGAGTCATCTTCAACGACTAGCACGCGCATGGTAAACCCCCGGCTGCGTCCCGTTTGAGCGTCGATACGGCGTGAAGACGTAAGCGTACGGTGGCGTTCATACTCCTACTCGTTGCCGAACGGATCCTAACGCGTACACATGACGAAATGGTGACAACTACGGCTCTCGCTTCAGTTCGATCAGAAAGGAAGCGCCGTCCCAAGGGCTGCGATCGACCGATACGGTACCGCCGTAGGCGCGCACGATGGCTTGTACAAGAGCGAGCCCAAGTCCGCTTCCGGCGTAGCCGGCATCTCCGCGCCGGAAGCGCCGAAAGATCGCCTCACGCTCGGGCTCGGGCACGCCTGGTCCGTCGTCCTCCACGCGTATTTGCACCATGTCGTCCCGGCCAGATATCATGAGGGCAACACGGGAGCGCGCCGCATGGCGTGCATTCACCAGCACGTTATCGATAACGCGTTCAAGCAGCTCGGAATGCGCGAGGAGCGTAAAGGGTTCTTCACTGAGACTCACGCTGACCGGCGGTCCGCTCTCGCGCTGCTGAACCTCAGCGGTGACGCGCGCGGTCAGTTCATTGATGTCAACGTGCTCCATGCGCGGCAGTACGCCGGCGTCCGCACGGGCCAACAGCAGCAAATCGTCAACCGTGCCGGCCAAGCGTCGCGATCGTGCAACGATTGCGGCGAGCGCCGAACCGCAGCGCTGCGCATCATCGGATTTCGCGAGAGCGAACTCGCCTTCGCCGATAATCGCACCGAGCGAATTCCGCAGCTCGTGCGAAACGTCGCCGATAAACGCTCGTTCTCGCACGAAGGATTGCTCAAGCCGCCCCAGCATATCGTCGAACGTCGCGGCTAAGCGCGCCAGCTCGTCCTTTCCGTCAAGGTGTAGCCGATGCGTAAACGTCCCTTCATGAGCGATCTGTGCGGCGATCCGGCGCATCGTCTCGATGGGCGCGAGCGAACGCCGTGCAAGCACAAAGCCGACGATGATCGCAAGCAAGAGAATCGGCAGCGCAGCGATGCCGAACCCGTAGCCCGCGCGCCGCTCCTCATCCTGGAACGTACGCATCGAAACCACCGCAACGATGCGCGATCCCGAGCCTAAACGGATGGCGTACGCGCGCAGCGCATCCCCATCGGCAAGCGTAATGCCGCGGTTGAGCGGCAAGGCCGCAAGCGCGGCAACGAAATGAGACGAGAACGTTTTGGGTCCGATGACGCGCGCGACGCCGTGGCGGATGACGAGAACCGATGCATCGGGTGCCTCGGCATCCTGTAAGTCTGTAGCCGTCGGCATGTTGTGCTCGGCGATTCGGGTAGCCGCGAACGTGGCCGTGGAGGAAAGGTCGACGTCGAGCGCTTCGAGTTGCTCGCGGACGATGCCCGCCCACGCGAGCGCCGTGAACGCCGTAAGCCCGACCGCGAACAGCGCTGTCCACAGCAGCGTAATGCGGGTAACGATCCCTAGGTTGAGCGGTCGCAACGGCATGTGCGTATCATAGTCAAAGTTGGTGCCACAGGCATATCCCGCACTGTCGGGTCAGTCGCCCGGCGGGAACGCGTATATAGGCGGCTGCGCGAGCGGACGGCCCACTTCCAGAGTAATGAGCTCGTGCGCGCGAAGCGGAATGCCGCGCGGGTCCCCGGTGTAGTGTGCCCCATCGACGAAGCCCGTGACCTTCCCCTTGAAGGGGCCCATTTGCCCAGCTGAGAGCGGCATGCCCCAAATATCGAAGAACATGCCGAGGGTGTAGTGGCCGCCTTGCGGTGCGTCCGGCGTGACCGCTTCTACATGAATGATGCCGTCGGGACCGTGCGTATGCAGCCAGTACAAGCAGCCGCCCTGCGGCGTCGGTACGATTCCGATCGCGCCCGGCACCTGTATCTGCTTGCCGTTGACGTAAAGAGCAAGGTGACTGTGCACATGTATTCGCACCATTTCGGCTTGGCACGGTATGCCGTCGATGGCCGCGCCGCGCCCGCCCAGCGACGTGTCTGCCGCGATGCCGTGCTGAAGGTCAGCACGGGGAAAGGCAGTCGCTAGGCCGAGGCTTTCGCCATCGCGCAGCCGTGTTGCGTTTCGTCTACCGGCCGATGGCCCCGGCGTCGGCGTGCTTACATCGAAGGCGACGGCCCGTTGCTGTGCGCGGTTTTGGAGCCAGTTGGAAACGCCGAAGCCTGCGAACACCAGCGCAAGGACGATCGCAATAGCGAGGTAGAGCGCACGCAGCGGGCCGCGTTCCTTGTGCGCGGACGAGTTGCTGTTACGAGCGTTCCTGCGACGCTGCGCGCGTGACGTGGGCTCCATAGTACGTGTCGATTACCTCCGAATCAGCAAATAGCATAAAAAAACGGCGGCGCAAGGGCGTCGCGGAGTCAGAATATCACAAGGCCATGACAAGACGATGACAACGGCGAGCGCGCTGCGAAGCTTTCAAACGAGGCTGTCATTGTTTCGTCATCCAAATGGGATACGCTGGCACAAGAGTCGTAGGCGACGCAACAGTGCCGTTGCAGGCGCGATCGCCTATTCCGTAATGGAGAATGTATGAATAAAACGAAGTTCCGTGCCGCGGTGTTCGGCACCATGTGCATTTTTGCAACGCTTACGCCGGCATTTGCAGCCACGACGCGCACGTTCTATTTGCAAACCGTCGTTTGGGTCTCAAAAGAGAATCCGGCGCAGGCAAAGACGGTCTCGAAGTACGGCGAAGTCTACGGCTATGCGCCGAGCACTCTGGTAGTCCACCAGGGGGACCGCGTGGTGTTGCATATTCGCAATCTTCAAGCCGGTGGTGATGACGGGCACACCTTTACGCTGCCCGCGTACGCGATCAATCGCTCAATATCGCCGCTTGCCAGCGTGACCGTTTCCTTCACTGCGAACAAAGCGGGCGTCTTCCCATTTCGCTGCGAGTTTCACAAACCGTGGATGGGCGGCGAGCTGGTGGTGCTGCCGGCGCGATGAATCGGCAGGCAATGTCCGGCCTGCCGCTGGCAGCGTTGGTCATCGCACTTGTCGTAGGCGTGACGGCCTGCGCTCAAGCATCGAGCACGTTACCCCTCAAGGTCGTGCATGCGGACATTCCTTTAGGCGGGAAAGCTGACCGCTTCGACTACGAGAGCGTTGATCCGCGACGACACCTGCTCTTCATCGCGCATCTCGGTTCAGGAATAGTCACGGCGTTCGATCTCCGAAACAACCGGATTGCCGCGCAGGTTCCCGGCGTGCCGGGCGTTCATGGCGTTCTTGCCGTCCCGCAGCTCGGCGAAGTGTTCGCGACGGCTACGGATCGAAACGAAGTTGACGTACTATCGGAGCGCACCTTTCGTATTCTTGCAAAGGTGCCGGCCGGCATCTATCCGGACGGCATGACGTACGATGCGCGCGATCACGAGTTGTTCATTTCGGACGAGGCTGGCGACACAGAGACGGTGGTGGACGCGCGCACGAATCGTCGTGTGGCGACCGTTCCTATGGACGGCGAAGTCGGCAATTCGGAGTACGATCCGGTCAGCAATCGCGTCTTCGTGGATGTTCAGACGCGCGACGTGATTGCGGCGATTGACCCGAGCACGGATCGCATCACGGCACGCTACCCGCTGCCCGCCGCTTGCAACGACGATCACAGCCTTCTACTGGATGTTCCGGCGCGCTTGGCGTTCGTTGCCTGCGACGGCAACGCCAAACTACTGCTTCTGGACATGCACACGATGCATGTGCTCTCCATCCATGACACCGGCGACGGGCCCGACGTGCTCGCCTTCGATACCGGCTTGCAGCGCCTGTATGTCGCAAGCGAAAGCGGCGTCGTTTCGGTGTTTCAGCTGAAGGACCGCGTATTGCATTCATTGGGTCGCGGCTACCTCGCGTTTGAAGCGCATTCCGTTGCGGTCGATCCCGCAACGCACGAGGTCTATTTCCCGTTGCAGGACATCGACGGCATCGGTGTTCTGCGCATCATGGCCCCGGTGGACCTGCGGTTTTGACGGCGGTCTCGCATAGTTCCAAAGCGAACCTGCGTCCCTCGCTCCTCGATATCGTGCGATACTTTTTGACCTTGGGAGCAACCGGATTCGGGGGTCCTGTTGCGCTCGCGAACTACATGCGCGCCGATCTGGTTGAGGCGCGGCGGTGGCTCGACGACGCGGAGTACGACGAAGGTTTGGCCATTGCCACGGCTTGCCCCGGTCCGCTCGCATATCAACTGGGGATATATTGCGGGTACGTGCTTCGTGGCGTGCCGGGGGCGATTGCCGCCGCGCTCGCCTTTGCGGCTGCGCCGTTCGTGCTGGTGTGCGCCGCCGCGTACCTGTACGTTCGCTACGCGGGTGCGTGGGAGACGCGCGCGCTCTTTTACGGCGTTGCGCCCATCGTGGTCGCGCTGATCGTCAAGGCCTGCTGGAACTTGGGCCGCAAGACACTCGGCCGCGACCCAGCTGCGTGGGGATTTTTCGTCGCAGCACTCGCGCTCACGCTAGCGGTTCAACGAGAACTCGCGCTGCTGTTCGTGGCAGCCGGTGTGTTCGGGACGCTGGTTTTCGGCCGCAATAGTGCCGAGCGCGGCAAACCGCGTAGCGAAGCCCACAAGCTGCGCTCGACTACCGTACCGCTCATCGCCGTCGTGTCCAGCGCCGGTTTTGCTGGCGCCGGAACCGTCGCCGCGCTCTTTCTGTTTTTCTTCAAGACGGGTCTGCTGGTCTTCGGCAGCGGGTTGGTCATCGTGCCGTTCCTAAAAGCATACGTCGTCGACCAGTACCACTGGCTCTCGAACCGCCAGTTTCTCGACGCCGTCGCGGTCGGGATGATCTCGCCCGGTCCGGTAGTCATTACCGCGACCTTCGTCGGATTTCTGCTGAAAGGACTGCCCGGTGCGCTGGCCGCGACGGCCGGCATTTTTCTACCGCCTTTTGGTTTCACCGTCCTTGCCACACCGCTCTTGCGCAAGTATCGTTCGAACGCGCGTGTGCGTGGCTTTTTGCGGGGAGTCACCGTGGCCGTGGTTGGCGTGCTCGCAGGTACGGTCTACTTCGTCGGCCGAAGCGCCGTGGGCGACTGGCTTACCCTAACACTCGCGGCGGGGAGCCTGCTGTTAGCGATCCGCGGGCGGTTGCCCGATCAGCTCCTGGTTGGACTGGGCGCCGTAGTCGGCCTTATCGCGTATCCTCACCTCCGCCCGGAATGGGTACTGCGCTAACGCGAACCTGCATATCGTCCGCACAAGGAGCCGCGCCATGAAATACGTAACACGCGCCCGCGCAAAAGTGGACCGCATCGCGTGCCCGTGGCTCATCAAGCGCTTCATCGATCCTGACGCGCAGTTCTTGTTTGTCGAGCCCGACGCGGTCATGGAGACCGCGAGGCAGCAATCGGCCATTCCGTTCGACGTACCCGATGTCGAGCTGGGTCACCATGGTGAGCGCTGTTCCTTTGACGCGATCGTGGAGAGACATCAGCTGTCGGACCCGGCGCTCCTTCGGCTTGCGGATATCGTGCGGGGAGCCGATACGTCGAACCGCACGCTGACGCCCGAATCCGCAGGGTTGTTTGCGATCGCGACGGGGTTCGCCGCACTTTCGCCGGCGCGCTTCGTCGACGACCATGCATTGCTGGAAGCGCAATCTCCGATTTACGACGCGTTGTACGAATTCTGCAAATCGAACGTGTTGCAATAGTGTGATCCACGGAGCAAAAATGCCCTTGTGGCCGTACATCGCCAAAGGTGTGCGGCAACTCGCGTACGGAGCGGCGACGGTTGCGGTCCCAGTTTGGCTGGTTCGACACGGGTTTTCCGCGCTCTCGGTTGGAACGCTCGTGGCGCTCGCCCTGGCTTCAGGAGCCGCACAGTCATGGTTGACGGCACGGCTTGCACGATCGTTCCCAATGCGCGCGATCGCAATCGGTTCCGCGATCTTTATGGGCGCAGGAGCGCTTCTGATTCTAACGGGTAATGCGTTGCTGCTGCCGGTGGCGGCTTTCGTCGGCGGCATGAATATCGGCGGCCAAGAGGTGGGGCCGTTCACGGCACTCGAACAAGTCGCGGTTCAGGGGTCAAGTGCGGGTGTTCACCGTTTCGCTTGGTACAACGCCATTGGGATGTTGGGCCTGGCTCTCGGCACCGCGGAAGGCGGGGCGATCTCTATCGGCGTCTCGACCGTCCAATACATCGCTGCAGCAGCGGTCCTGTGCATTCTCTACCTTTGCGGTCTTCCCAACACACGCACGCTGCGCGAATCGAACGCGCAACACGCGTCACCCCGCGCATTCGGCACGGTCGAGCGTCTTACGGCGCTGTTTGCAGTCGATGCCTTCGCCGGCGGATTCGTCGCACAAGGATTCATTGTGTATTGGCTGACGTGGCGCTTCCATCCGAACATTCAAATACTCGGCGCCGTTCTGGCCGCAACGAATATTCTAGCGATGGCGTCGTTGTTCGTGGCGGCGTGGCTGGGATCACGTATTGGATTGCTCAAAACAATGGTGTTTACGCACCTGCCATCAAACCTGCTGCTCGCGCTCATTCCGGTTGCGCCTTCGTTTGAGGTTGCAGCTGTTTTGTTGCTTGCACGATCGGCGCTCTCGCAGATGGACGTGCCGACGCGCCAGGCTCTCGTGTTGTCCGTCGTACCCGAAGGCGACCGAGTGCGTGCCGCGGGCGTCACAAACGCGGTCCGTCCTGCGGCTGCGGCGTTATCGCCGGCGCTCTCCGGGCTGGCGGTGCAGGCCGCCGCCGCGGGAACACCATTCTTTGCAGCCGGAGCAATCAAAGCATGCTACGACCTTACGCTATATTTCGCATTTCGACGCATCAAAGAACCGGCACCTTAGAAGTCCACACGACAGCGCGCTAGATTTGGATGTCGGCGACTCGCTTTGTCCCGGTACCGAAGCCGGGAGGCCAACGTTGAAAGGTCACTTCATGGACGACGGCCTAGGGCCGCCGGCAGCATGCTAAAGTCGTGCATGCGAAGGAAAAAAGCTGCAAAACCGCGCGCTCGCAAGAAACCGAAGAAGTAGCGCATTCCCTCCCCCCAAGATGGGGGTGTTTCGCGCGATCAAGATGTCCGCCAGCGCGCGCGTTTTCCGCCGTGTCCGCTCCCGTTGTCGTGAGCTGCGGTTGCCCATCCCAGTAACTCAGAAGCCCCACCGTGGCGAGGCTTCCGCTCGTCGCTTATGCGCTTTCCCGAAAACCGGGACCGTCTCCAGTAGCAACAAGCACGAGGTCCTCATGGCGGCGGGCCGACTGGGCGGCGGCGCATGGCCCAAGATGCTTTCACCCGCGCCGCGCTGGACCGAGGCCACAGGAGCAGGCGCCGTATTTGCGAACCATTGTCAAAATGTATTTGCGAATGCTTCTCATATTAGCGGCGCTTGCTCTGCTTGCAGACATGCCGGCGTACGGTCAAAGCGGCGCGACCCTCTCCGGGGTTATCACGGACCCGCAGGGTCTGCCCGCAGCAGGCGTGGCAGTCAAGATTAGCGGCAACGGCCTGCGCCTTGAGCGCCGCTGCGACCAGCAGGGACGTTTCGCATTTCAGGCACTCCCCGTCGGAACCTATGCGCTCCAAGCCGGCGGCTCGGCGGGCAGCGCGTATTCCACCGTCGATTTACCGAGCGAAGGCGCCTTCGTGCGGCTCCAGTTACTCAAAACGGTCGGTTCGACGCGTTCGGTATCTTCTTCGACGACCCACGGCAGCGGCACCGACGTCGTGCTGAATCAAACGGCCATCCTGCAGTCCCCGGCGTACGCGTCGTTGCCGAGCCTCCTGCTGCAATTGCCCGGTGCAGCACGCGGCGCGAACGGCGTCGTGCACATCAACGGTGATCACGGCGACCTCAATTACGTCGTCGACGGCGTCTCGATTCCGCAAGCGCTAAACCGCGAAGTCGGCACGGAGATCGATCCGTCTGACATTGCGTTCATGGACGTGCTTGAGGGTGCATATCCCGCGCAGTACGGCGGACGCTTCGCAGCGGTCGTCAACATCGATACGAAAGCCTCGCGCGGTCCCACAGGCCTCAACGGCTACGTAACCGGAGGATCGTTCGCGTCTTACGACTCTGACCTTGAATACCACGCTCCCATCGGCAAGGGGTCTATCGAAATAGCATCGCGCCAAGAACGCTCCGCGCGCGCACTCGACCCGCCGAACTTTCAAGCGGTGCACGACGATGGCAGCGATGCGAACCAGTTCGTTCGGTATACCGTTCCATTCGGAAACGACTTCGTGCTCGCAAGCGCCATGCACTCACTGCAGACGTTTCAGATCCCGAACGACGTGGCCGGCGGCGAACCTGCGAGCACGAACGACAACGAAATTCAGGACGATACGTTCATCAACGTTCACTTCCACCACATGCTCCGCACGAACGGAACGCTCGTCTACGGAGTGGCCTTTAAGCGCTCACGCATCCGTGACTTCAACGATCCGTTCAACGATTTTACCTATGGCGAAGCGTTGAACCTGGCGTCAGGAGGCGCCCCCAGCGACTGCGCGAGCGGTATTGTAAGCGCATGCGCATACTCGCTCTTTTCCGATCGTACGGCGCGAGACGTGATTTTGACCGTTGACGGTAGTACCGCGGGGACGCACCAGGTTCTCAAGTACGGAGCGACCTACGACGCAACGAACGTGCGGAAACTCTACGCCGTCACGCTTCAGCCTGAGAACTTTATATCGGCAGCATCCGCGAGCGTGGTAGACAACGCTCCGAACGTTGCGCATACGGAATCGGCCTACGTGCAAGACTCGTGGAAGATGGGCCCGCTTTGGCGAGCGGATTACGGTGTACGAGCTGACGCATTCCAGATTTTTTCCACGCAATTTGCACGCGGCTTCTCGCAGATCAGTCCGCGGCTCAAAATCACACGCGTATACGGTACTCGCGCCGACGTGTATATTTACGCCGGCCGGTTCTTCACGCCGTTCTCGTTCGAAAACGTCTCGCCGGCCGCTGCGCACGAACTGAACGCCCCGCTGCGGCCCACCATCGCGCAGTTCGATCTCAAGCCGCAGCGCGATACCGACATCGAGGTGGGCGGCAGCATACCGTTCGGCAAAGGGCAGCTCGGTCTACGCATCATGCAAAAGAACGCGGTAGATCTGATCGATGACACACAGGTCGGCGTTACCGCGCTGCACCAAGACATCAACTACGCGCGCGGCAACATTTCCTCGCAAAGTCTCGACTATCAACAGACGCTCGCACGCGGAGGGCGTGCGTACGTCTCGCTGACACACACGCGCTCAGTGAACAAGGGCTGCGAGACGCAACTGCTGGCCCCATGCTTCGGTGCGCCCGACGACTGGACGCCCGCCGATCACGATCAACGCTGGGACAGTGCAGGCGGAGTTTCGCTGTCGGACCGGCGGGGCGGGTGGTGGTCGATCGACGGCGAGTACGGGAGCGGCCTTTCGTCGTCATACTGCCAACCGCCCAGCGACGAGTGCAAGGTCCCACCACACACCACGTTCGACTTCGAGCGCGGAATCGCCGCGAGCCCTCGTTTGACGATCACGCTCGGCATGTACAACGTCTTGAATGATCGCTACCGAATCACGTATCTTAATGCGCAGGGCAACCACTATGCCGCCGCACGAACCTTCCGCATGGGTTTGCGGTTTGGCCAACTATGAGCGCACCGGTAAAAAGTGGTCCTGTTTTCCATCGCCGCAGGAACAGCGTAAAAACAGGAAGGCCCGTTGAACACGAGCCCTCGCTGCCGTCGCGTATGCGGTTGCCCGCATACCGGGTGTGGGCGACATCCTAGTCGCGCTTCCTCCAACCGGCTGCCCACGTGCGCCGACCGGGGAGATCTGGCTTCGCCTGGCCGGCTAGCGGTCCTGCGATCTCTGTGCCGTGCTGCCGCCCGTAAAGCGTACCGCGCTCGTGGCTCCCGCACAAAAGGCAACCGCTAGCGCGGCTCCGCTTCGCTTCGGCCTTGCGCGCGTGAGCCGCGCGCGGTGATGCCCTTTTGCGGCAGCCCGACGGCGGCGCCGCAGGAGGCAAATCATGATCGAAGTTTACGGCACGACGCTCGCGCTAATCACCGAGATCAAACCCGCGATGTTGATCCGGTGGCTCGCCGCATTCCATGTCGTCGTTGACATCCAGCAGGTTGATGAGGCGATTCGCCTTTGGTTGGATAACGGCGACACAATCATGCTCGGTCCTACGGGACTCGTCGAGGTCGCGCGATGAGCAACGTCGTCGTTGCAAAACTCGCTGGCATGCGAAAGGCGCGGGAATGGACGGTGATGCCTACATCTGACGATCGTATTATCGTTCAGGCTGACGGCGCGATCGGAATCTTTGATTGGCGCAGCGGCAAAGGCCGGCTATCGACGAAAGGCGGATACTTCCCGCATCTCGCGATCGCAAAGGCGTACATCTTTCCACGCGATTTCGTTTGCGCATGCGTGCAAGCATGCCCTAGCCTCGGCGGCGCGCACGCACTCTGCGACGGCGCAATCATTGTTGAAAACACGGTGAGAATCGACTAGCGCGCGACATATTCACGTTTATAAAGAACCAGGCGCGTGTAACATTTCGCATGTCTGCACGTTATTCAGTATAACGAGCAAAGCCAAGCGAACTGAAGGAGGGATCGCAATGACGAGCTCCCGACCGGTCGCTCGGGTGCAACCGATCGGAAAGACGAGGCATGGACGACGAAGGACCGAACGACCGCCTCGCTACTGCGAGGGTGAAGCTGTTGCGCGCGATTGCAATTCTTCAACAGCGGCTTCGAGGCGACGAATCCGAGCGCGTAGTTCGATTACCTCGTCATGAAGGAGTAGGGCGCTTTCTGCGGTTTCTAGTTGAGCCTGCTCAAGAGCCGGACTGCTCTTCCGGCCCTTCCGCCGGCCTCGACTTTCCTCCGGAGGAACCGCCGCCAGCGGCGTAGCCGGCTCAGGCTCTCCTGCGAGATACCAGGGCGAGACCTTGAGCTCGCGGGCCAGGCGCAGCGCCGCCTGGAGCTTGAGGCTCTTGATGTCCCCGTTGCGCATCTTGCGGGCGGCATCGGCGGAGACGCCCAGGACGAAGCCCAACTGGGTGTCGTTCAGCCCCCGGACAAGCTCTTTGAAGCGTTTGCTGAAACTCGCAACGGCCACGCCATTAGGATACCATAAGAGGTCAATAGTTTACTATTGACTTTTATCGAGATTTTGCTATGATAGGTTCCAGGAAGTAAGAGCTCGCGATGCCTCCCCGGGCCGCGGTTTCAGCGCACGACCCCTCTTTCGGTTCCACGGCCTCCGAGTCGCCGCCCCGCCCTTCGCCTCACTCACTCTATTCAGGCATGGCTCGTATGGATTCTGATGGCCGCCCCGCCCGTTCCACCCATCCGCACGACTACTCGCAACTGAACGACGAGCAGCTCCGCTCCGCGATCCGCTTTACCGAGAAACGGCTTCGTTGGGTCCAAGAAGAGCACGTCGAGCTAACGCGCGCCTATCGCGGCGAGATCGATGCGATGCGCAAGCACCTCATCGACCGCATGCTCACGCGGATGATCACGACCGCCGCGCCACTTTCCGACGAACAACGCCAGCACTTGCACCGCGCTTTTAAGCGCAGCGCCATTTGCGCCGACGAGGTAGCCCGCCTGGTTCGCGCCGCCACCAAGGGTCGCTCGGACCAAATCGGCGCGCTGAACGAGATCGAGGCGATGGCGCTTCTCCTGCGCATCGAGCGCGAAGCATGAGCGTCGAGATCACGGGCTGCGCCGGCGGGCAGAGGAACATTTAAGATGGCCTATGACAGTCAACTCGACTGGCTACGAGATCGCGGAGTACAGGTCGATCACAAGGGCCGCATCATCGTCAGCCTCCCAGCAATACCTGACGACGATATTCGCGACGTCGACGATGTCGAGCGCGAGCCATCGATCGCCGAACTGATGCGCCGCGACGTCGACGTTCGGGCCGGCGGGTCGCGTGGCAGACGTCGCCGCAGGGCCGCGAAAGCGGTGTCAAGCAGCCACCATGCCGCGCGAACGCAGGAGCCGGCGCAAACGGTTCGCATGGGCCGTCCGGTAATCGGCTCGGAAGTTCGTGTCTACGTTCAAACCTCGATCGCGCAGCGAACTCGCGAAGTGCTTACGAAAAACCGCATGACGCTAGCCGACGTTTTCGATGACTACGCGCGGGGTCTCCCCGATGCGTCCTGACGATCACGAATCCGCGAACGCCGGCGCGCCTGCGCATCTAGGCCGTCCAAAGCTCGGACGCCCGCGACGCGTGCGCATCACAACTACGATCGAACCCTCAAAGCTAGCACTCCTTCGCGCACACGCGCAGCGCCAAAGAAAGTCTCTGGGGCAGCTCGCGGATGAATATGTAGATCTACACTTTCCTCAAGGCGAGGCGCCGATGGAATGATCGTTCAGCGTCTCTGCTGGAAGCGAAAGCAGTAGGCCCAGCGGATAGCCTGCCCGAGGGGGTCGGCTCGCGGGCGGGGCCGGCCCGATTACGGGTCCCGACGGCGTGCTGCGCTTTCCCGTCGGTGAACGCACACCGCCGACGTTGCGCTGCAGGCCTCTCTTCGTCTGCGACCTGGTGCTCGAACCGGGCGAATCGATCGTCAACGTCGCCGTCGGCGATTCCGTGCGGTGGCTGATCGCGCCGGCTAGAAGCGGTTCGGCTAGCGATGTCATGCCGCACGTGCTGATCAAACCGACGGAAGCCGGTTTGCATACCGACCTTATCGTTACAACCGATCGGCGCACGTATTATCTGATGCTCGTCTCGAGTTACAGCAAACCCATGCTGCGCATCGGTTTCATGTATCCGCACGATCCCCAGCACGACTTTGCAACGGTGTTTGCGGGTCGCGGAATCCGGCCGAGCACGCCAATGCCCGAAACCGCGATTGACAAGCTTGAATTCAACTACCGGATGAGCGGCGACCGCGGCCTGCAGCCAGTTCGTGCATTTAGCGACGGTACGCACACGTATCTGCAGATGCCGCAGGGGATGAGCGACATTCCCGTATTGTTTGCCGTCGGCAGTGATGGAGGCGACACGCTCGTCAACTACCGCTTCACCGGCCAATACTACGTGGTCGACGGTGTGCCAGCGAGCATCGCGCTCGTCGAGGGAAGCGGCAAGCACCAGCGCCGGGCGATTATCACACACGGGAACTGACGTCATGGATCGCAATCAGATTCAATCGCCCGTCGAACTCGACGAGAGTGGCTGGCGCGGACGCGTTCGCGGCGTCACCAGGATCAGCTCGAAGGCCGGCTTCACGGCCGCACTTGTGCTGGCAGCGCTGTTCGGCATGATCGTGTACGGCATTTCGACTGCCGGACATCGGCGTGCGGCAAATGCCTCCGGCTCTGCGCCGCTGATGAAAGCATCCGAGCATCAAACGCCATGGTGGAACAGCGTTCCGAATGCGCAGCCGTCACCACCGCGGCTCCCATCGCCACCTCCAATCGCACCGCGCGTTCCGGCACTCGCACCGGAGAGCACGGCGCGCGTTCCATCGGCACCGGCGATCTCCGCAGAACAGATGCAAGCTGCGCAAGCGCGGCGCGAGCGTGAAGAGCGGCAGCAGGCGCTCTCTGACGCAGCGTCGGGCGCTCCGGTCCTGATTCGGCTGGAGGGTGCCGGCGGCGAAGCAACACTTCCCGCGCCGCAATCGGCGCCAAGTTCTATGCCGTCCAATCCCACGATGCTTGGACTTGGCGTGAATGCACGAACGCCGGATGCGCAGGACGAGCGAAGCGCGTTTCTCGCCTCCGCCGGCATCGGCGGATCGCACGATCGTCTAGTGGTTGCGCGAGAAGATGATCCATCGCCGTACGAGCTGCACGCGGGCAGCATCATCCCGGCAACGCTGCTCACGGGAATCAACGCGGATCTTCCCGGCACGATCGTCGGGCAGGTGCGCGACGACGTCTTCGACAGCGTCACGGGAACGTATCTGCTCATCCCGCGCGGCACGAAGCTCGTCGGCACGTACGACAGTCGGATCGTGCAAGGCCAGCGCCGCGTCCTCGTCGCATGGACAAGGCTGCTCTACCCTGACGGATCGAGTCTCGACATTGGTGGGATGTCCGGAACGGATCCGTCCGGATACGCCGGCTTTGCAGCGAATGTGGACGAGCATCTCAACAAAGCGTTCAACTCCGCGCTGCTGCTTAGCATCATCGGCGCCGGCGCGCAACTGAGCCAGCCGCAGCAATCGTCGAGCATCTATGCCGCGCCGAGTATCGGGCAAACGATTGCCGGTGCCGTCGGCCAGCAAATCGGAAACACGAGCATTCGGCTCACGCAGCGTCAGCTCCAGATGCCGCCGACGCTCGAAGTCCCTCCCGGCTACGAATTCGACGTTCTGGTCGACCGCGACATTGTGCTCGCGGCTCCGTATGCGGACGGTGCGCCATGATGCTGCAAGGGCTTGCGCTCGCGACACTGATTGCGCGATGCGCACCAGATGTGACGCCGTCGACTATGGCCGCGATCGTTCAAGTGGAAAGCGGCGGGAACCCGTTCGCGATCGACGACGACACGGCTCGCCGCTCATACTATCCGCGCGATCGCCAAAGCGCAGCGATGCTAGCAAGTCAGCTGATCCGCGCTGGGCATCTTATCGACGCCGGAATCGCGCAAATCGACAGCATGAACTTCGCGCATCTTGGGTTGAGTATGGACACCGTATTCGATCCGTGTTTGAACCTGCGAGCGGGTGCAACGATATTGGCGTCAGATTACGCGATCGCTGCACGCCACTTTGGAAACGGGCAAGTGGCGCTGCGTCACGCGATCGGTATGTATAACACCGGCCGCCTGAATGGCGGCGCCGACTACGTCCGTCACGTGCTCGCCGTTGCCGGTGTTTACGACGTCGGCGCGGCTCCGCGCGTAATCAGCGAGCGCAGCGCGATGCATGCTTCCGTTCTGGTGGCTACGCGGGTCGTGCGGCGCGTTACTCCGCATCCCACGCGCCGTGTAGTCGCGCCAAGGCGTGCGCCGATTCTCGTGTCGAGCGTCTCGCGCGTCGTCGTGTTCTGATCGGCATGAGTCAGCCGGTTACCATGGCGATCCTCACGCTTGCGATCACGGCGGCCCTTACCGCAGCCGTCGCGATCGTTACCTGCGCCGATGGGCAGACCATGCGCGCCTTCAGGTTCGCGATGCTCAGTATCGTGGTCTGCATCGCGGTAATCGCACTTCAACGCGCTCACCTGCGGGTCAATTTCACCGGCAGCATGCCGATCGGGATCTACTGGTTGTCGCCTTTGCCGCCGGGCGGAGTGCGGCGCGGCATGCTTGTCGCCATCTGCGCACCCGTCGATGTTGCAAAGCTCGGCCGGCAGCGTGGCTATCTCGCCGCAGGGCCGTGTCCGGACGACACCGAGCTCCTGCTGAAATCCGTCGCAGCAGTCGCCGGCGACGAGGTTGACGTGTCGTCCCTGGCGGTGGCCATCAGTGGCTGCCCGCTGCCCCAAAGCGCGTCCCTCCGACACGACAGGTCCGGCCGCCCCCTCCTAGCCTGGCCGCCCGGTCGCTACCGTCTTGGCCCCGGGCAAATCTGGCTCTATGCGGATAACCCGCGAAGCTGGGACTCCCGCTATTGGGGGCCGGTGACCGCCGCGGCTGTCCTGGCATCGGCGGAGCCGATTCTCCTCTTCGGACTACCCGCGGAGCAGCTAAACAGTGCTTCCAACGCCGCGGGGTGTCTGGCGGCAAGCCCATCCCTGCCCGCGAAGAGGGCCGGATGGGAATGGTTCCGGAGCAGCCCAGATGGCTCGAGGGCATCAAGGGCGAGCACAGCATACGCCTCATCGAGAGCGACCATCGCGTGATCAAAGTTCTCGCGGGACCTGGCGCAGGAAAGACCACGTGCTTGAAGCGCCGGGTCCTACGTCTCGTTGATACGGCCAAGGTTAGTAGGGCGCAAATTTTCGTCGGCACGTTCACGCGAGTAATCGCCAAAACGTTGCACGAGGCTTTCATCAAGCCACAGATCGATCCCGGCGCAGAAGAGGACGATCCGGTTGTTTCGACCCTTCACTCCCACGCAGCGCGACTTCTCCGCGAAAATCCTGACGCTGTGCAGGGGCGTGGTTTGCGTTTCCTGCTAGCGCATGAAGAAAAGGTCTTGCTATACGATATTGCCGACAAGGTCGTCCAGTTTCCAACGCATGCAGATCGTAACGCTGAGCTCAAGAAGCTTCAGGCCCATTGGGCAAGTCCGCGGAATCTAAATGACGAGCGTTTTGCCGGCGCTGTAGACGAGTGGCTCCGCATGCACGGCGGCATGCTCGTTGGCGAAGTCGTCTACATCACAACCGACGCAATTCGAAGCGGCAACATACAGGTCGAGCAATTCAAACACGTTTTCGTCGACGAGTATCAGGATCTGACCGAATGCGAGCAAACCTTCGTTGACCTCATTACGGCCGGCGATGGGTCCGTAGTCGTGCTTGGCGATGACGACCAATCAATCTACGGCTTTCGATACAACCATCCCGAAGGCATTACTGCATTCCCGTCGGACGAGGCACGAAGGCAGGTCGTCGAACAGATTCCGTTGCCTGACAATTTTCGTTGCGCCAAGAAAATCGTTAGCCTTGCAAATGGGATCGCGGCCGCGGCGGGATCTCAAAAAGACCCAATGATTCCAGCTCTTGCGGAAGATGGTCGAGTCGATTTCGTCGTTTGGCAAACACTCGATCAAGAAATCGCCGGACTTGCTGAAGTGATCAAAGCCAGGCGGGACAATATCCTTGTGCTCGTAACCCGGCAGTTCATTGGCTATCGCCTCAAGACATTGATCGGGGACGATGCAGTAACGACCTTCCACGAAGAGGTGCTGCAGGTTCCGTTCGTGCGCTCGCGATTCGCGCTCGCCACGCTATACGCTAACGAAGATGATCGAGTAGCTCTCCGCGCGTGGTTCGCACTACACGCAGAGAAACCGGATCAAGCGGATCACCGCAATGTTGCGGCATATCGTTCTGCTTTGCAATCGCACAAGACTGGCCTCGACCTTATCAATGGCATTGCCGATGGAAGCGTTACCCTGGCGGGTGAAGGCAACGCAAATATCAAGAAACGCGCCGAGTCCTATCTCAAGTTCAAGGCTCTTGCTCCCGCGGGCTTGCAGGACACAATCGAGATGCTGTTTGACCCTGCGCTGGCGGATACAATGCCGGGTCGACCAGCGCCGGCTCGGGAAACAGCGACCGCGCGCGCGAACCGTGAGCGACTTGAACAAGAGGACCGAGATCATGCCCGCGGTGATCTTGATCTTCTGAGGCGTGCCGCGCTTCAAATCATGCAAACTCGGCGGCAGCCGACATTGTTGCACGTAATTGAAGATCTTCGCTACAAGATAGGAACGCGAGCTCCACTCATCGACGATGACAACGTTCCGCGAGTTCGAGTGATGACTCTTCATGGCGCGAAGGGTTTGGAAGAGGAGACGGTCATCGTAGCCGGCCTTGCTGATGAAATCGTGCCGGGCATAAAGCTGAAGGACCCGCTGCATGATGCGGAGCACGTCGCGGAGCAGCGCCGACTGTTGTATGTCGCCGTCACGCGTGCGAAACGGGAGTTGATACTTTCGTGGTCCCTTGCGATTGCTAACGCTGAAACGTTTCCGAATGGAATCGTCCGAAAGCGCTTTGCGAGGAAGCGGAACGGTGTCGTCTACACGACGATGACTCGTACTAGCTTGTTGCCCCAACAGCCGGAACAGCCTCAGGCCGGCAACGCGTGGAAGCAGGCGCAGATAGCAGCTGCCAACGTCGAAAAGGTGCAGGCCGCGACACCTTGACGCTTCCGCTCCGCGAGCGGCGGCCGGGCTGCGGTGCGGCGCGGCTCGCTGGCCCCGCATCCTCGCCCGGCTTTTGAGAGAGGCCGATCCGGCCGCTTCCCGAACATTCGTTCGCAGTGCCCAGGGCCTCTGCCCACCTGCAGCTCTTCGTTCCGAGGGGGCACCGAGGGGGGCGCAAATAGGGGCATGCAGATTTATCCAGAAACTCTTGGATCATGATGCCTAGAGCATTCAGAGCGCCGGCGACACGCATTCTCCAAGAAGCGCATGATCGCGTCTACCACATCGACGATGCTGCACTGGTCAAGGAGCTAGCACATGCGCTCGGCCGACCTACACTCGCGCGCATAACAAACACCCCGGATCTCAAGACGATCACGCGATGGTCGTTGGGACGAAATCGCCCTTCAGCAGACCGTCTCGATCGACTTCGGCACGCAGCCATGGCGTACTACGCACTGATTCATTCTGGATTTAGCCCGACGAACGCCGAGCAGTGGTTTCGAGGAGCAAATCCGGTCCTCGATTTCACCATGCCCGTTGACGCGTTGCGTGACGGCAGATACGCCGACGTCTTGAGCGCCGTCGAGAGCCACGCTGGAGACAGTACGCGGCGACCGCGTTCTAGTCCGATGGAGGGCTATTTGAATTTCAAAGACTTTGTCGTTGCGGTGAACGCACGACTGGTACCCTACGGCATCGCTTCTGTGCCGAAACAGGAACGCGAGCGAGAGCATGCGGGCTGGAAGGGTTCGCAAAAGTACGCCTGGCTATTTCACGATCCCGAGGACGTTCACTATCCCGCGCACCTCAGTTTCTCCGACGTCGGCGTCGAAGGTATAGCAATTTCCGTTAGTCCCTCGCCCCAGCAGCCGTACCCGCTGAAGCTGGACGACTACGGTGCGCGAACGGCAGCGATTGCGATTTTAGAACAGTTCGGCATCGCGTGCGATCCGAGCGCGATCCAATAGGAAGAAGATGGCGAACTTTCAGCCGCGTCAGTTGATTGGCAGATGGAAGGCGGGCTATGCCTTGGATCTCCACACGCTTAACAGTGTGCCGTTGGGCTACGATGAGTTCGGACATATGCAGTTCGATACGACGCGTTCCGAAATGGGCGAACTGTTGTATCGATTCAAATACCGTTCCGACGCAGCGGTCGTCCCTGAGATTGTTGACGGCGTAGAGGCGTTTTTGAGCGCCTGGAGGCCCGGCATTGATATCTTAGTGCCAGTCCCTGCGTCGACCGACCGCGCCGTTCAACCCGTCCTTGTCTTAGCGGAAGCCATCGGTCAACGGTTGAACATTCCCGTCGTGAACTGCGTCGTACGGACGCGCGACATTCCCCAGCTGAAGAACGTATACGACCTCGACGAACGGGCGAAGCTGCTGGAGGGGCTTCACGACGTTGATGCCTCCCAGGTAAGGGGTAAAAGGGTCTTACTGTTTGATGACTTGTTTCGGTCAGGCGCTACGATGAATGCAATAAGCGCTGCGCTCTACGAGAAGGGCGCGGTAGCAGACGTTTTGGCGCTAACCATTACTCGAACGCGGAGCAATCAATGACGACAGTGTTTTTGGGCGGTTCGCGGCACATCTCACGCTTGAACGATGAGGTACGCGCGCGGATTGATAACATGATAGAACGGGGTTTCCCGATTGTTATCGGCGACGCCAACGGAGCAGATAAGGCTTTGCAGTCGTACTTGAAGGCCCGTGGATACCGCAACGTTCAAGTCTACTGTTCCGGCGGTCATTGCCGCAATAATCTTGGTGAGTGGGCGGTACACGCCGTTAAAGCCGAAACGCGTGAGCGCAGCTTTGACTTCTATTCGGTTAAAGATCGTGCAATGGCGCAGGCTGCTACGGTTGGGCTCATGGTTTGGGATGGGAAGAGTGTCGGAACGCTCTGCAACGTCTTTCGCCTTCTTAACCAGAAGAAAAAGGCTGCGGTCTATACCGTTCCAGATAAGACTTTCCACGAGCTGAAGAGTGAACGGGACTGGACCGAGTTCGTTAGCCACTGCGGGAGCGACATCCGCCGTAAACTCGAAGAGCGAACGGAAACCGAGACCGCTTCCAAACAACGTGAGCCTGCACAACTGTCCTTCGCATCGCATCGCTGAGCCGGGAACATTCGGCGTGTGTCAGCTGCGCAGCGGTAAGTCTAACGTGATTGCGTCAACCAACGGCTTACCGGCAGTTTGAAGAATGGCGCGAGTGCGGGCGTTGTAGTCGTTGCTGCGATCTGCGTTGACCGCGGCGGTTTGGCCGCTGCGGTAGATTTCGCGGATGTCTAATCCGGTGATCTCATAGCCATAGCCTTTGGCTGCCCAGTGCAGCGCGGCGAGCGCAGCTTCCATCGCGAAGATCGGCCGTTTCTCTGCGAAGTCGCGAGCTGCGCGCCCGAGCGTCTTGGGGTCGGCGGGTGCAGCCTGCACGAGCGCGATCGCTTCATCATAGAAGCCAGCGCTCTTGGCGGCAGCGAACCACTTGCCGCGTTCACCCGGTGTGCTCTCGACGAGGTCGGCGAGAATATCGCGCGGATCTTTGTGTGGATACTTCTTGGTGATTGCGCGGAACGTTGCAAGGTAGGTCGACTGGTGATTCGTGCGTAAGGCGTAGCGGCGGTAGGCCTCGTCGGCAAGTCCCGAGTCGAGCAGCAGTTCTTCGCACGCACGATCGATAGCGTAGCCGTCGTTGGTGCCGCGATGGCTTTCAGCGTAGCGTAACGCTTCGGCGCGCTTCCCCTCGGCGACAAGCGCTTTGAATCCCCACTGGTGGTAGTTCCAAAAGGTCTTGCCTGTCAGCTCGAGTATCGCGCGCAGCTCTTCGAAACGATTGATTCTGAAGAGCGCGCTTAGACAGGCATCAACGCCTTTGACGTAGCGGAAGCCGTCGCATGGGATAGCATAAGCCGCTCGCACGAATTGCGTGAGCCGGTCCGCCCACGTATTTGCGTGCTCGTCGGTTGCACAGAGATCGCCCCAGATATCGCCGAGCTCGTCGAGATAACCGTAGCCGTCTCCGTTGAAGGCGTCCCAGAGGCGCTCCAGCCACGCGTCGCGGACGCTTGCCGCGGCCGGCGCCGCCGCTATCAATTCCGTCAGCTCGCGGATCGCTCGATTGACGGCGGAGCCGATGGAGCCGGACGAGCCGTCAACGTGCTCGATCGCAGGCACCAAGCGTTGGAGAAATGTCACCGCTCCGTCGGCGGCGAGTACCGGGTCGGTCCGCGCAACGCGTTTTATCTCGCTTACCGCCTCGGCGATGCGCGCGATCGCGGGCTGCGAGCGCCAGCCGAACGCGCCCGCCCGGAAGCGCGCTTTGAAAGCCCATTTGTGCGGAGGAATGGCTTTGGTGCTGGAGCGCGGCATCGGGGGCGTGAGTACCACGCGCAACACGCCTTGCCCCTTTGCCACGTGCAAAGGCGCCAACAATAGCCTCAGCGAATATTCGCCATAATCGACACCTAGAGGGCGTTCGTGGCGAATACGATGAGTAGCATCCTTGACCCGGGCCAGGTCGTGGCGGCTCCCGATGCTGACCAACGGGCCCTGATTCGGAGCCTCGGCGAGGCCATCGCGCGTCCCGGCGCTACCGGCTACCTCGCGATTCCGGGCGACGAGCCCCTTCCGCTTCCGCCTCCTTTGCGCGAAGTGCTCCTTATAGCCGCACACATGCTCGCGCGCGGCGGAGCCGTCAGCGTGCTACCTGCAGACCGGATGCTCACCTCCCAACAGGCCGCCGATTTCCTCGACGTTTCAAGAACCCATCTCGTGCGGCTATTGGACGAAGGCAAGATACCATGCGAGCGCGTCGGCCGTCACCGTCGCGTTGCGCTCGCTGACGTAGTGACCTTCGGCGCCGCGCGCCGACGCGAACGGCGCCAGCATCTGCGCAATCTCATCGAGTTGAGCAAACAGTACGGATTGTACGATCAGGATGAAGAGGCGATGCAGGACCTCGCGCGAGTGCGCGACACCGATCGAGACGGCCGCGAGGAGTGATGCGCCTTTCATGCACGCTGAAATCGGGATGTTCGAAGACCCCTTGAGACTATGAATGCGTAAGGACCGTAAGGAAGTAATCTATGGAAAGCGCTGAGCAACCCGACTTTTCGATGGACCCAGAAGCAGCGCTTGCGTACGTTATTCAGTCGTTTCCTGATGAAATCGCACGACGCATTAACCGGGTGCGCGCTGTGGTCAAGTTGGAAGGCGTCAGGAGCGTCTTTATCGTTCTCGCGTTGTGTACCGAGATGCTGCAGCGAATGGAGCGCGCACGAGATGATTTCAGCGCGCCATTTAACGGCCTTCGCGATGACGTGCTCGAACTTGGAAAAGTTCTTGAAGAATATTCACGGAAGAAGACCGGAATTCTCGACCAAGAGCTGAACGCCGTGCAAGCCGCTATTCAAGAATCTCGTCGCGTTGCCGACGAGTTGACTCGTGGGGCGACCGACACCATCAAGAAGATCATCGCAGGGAGTGCTAGCGACCTGCACGGGGCATTGACCGAATCAGCAACGCAGCTTCGTACGGCAAAAACCGAAGTCACTGCGGCCGCCGCCGATGTGCTGGTCGCACGTGGCGAGCTTCACGCGGCCGCCAAAGCTGTTGCCGACGCCAGGACGGCGGCGTCGCAATTGGATCCACAGTTGCGCGACAGGATTGCCGCATCAGTTCATGACTCCATCGTCAATAAACTCAATGGCGAGATGACTCTGGCTCAATTTTGGTGCATCATCGTCGGAGGTATTGCGATAGTCGCCATCGCTGCCGGGTTTGCCGGTTTCGCAATCGATGTTCTCTTTGTTCGGTGGGCATTGCATTGAGTACCGATCATGGGAAAGAAGCCATCAATGTAGAGACAAATCGCGCAGTGCATGTCCTGGAAGCGCTTCGCGTTCGGAAAGCGATCAGGTATGCATGGGAACACGGCGTTCCGACCGAGCCGATGTTGCCACGGTATCGATCTCTCATAACTGGTGAATTCGTGGTTCCGTGCAACCTGGCGGGATCCGAATACTGGAGGGAACTCGGCGAAGCAGAACGCAACGGAGTTGGAGGCCGTGGCGGAGCAAAGCCAACACTTGCGCATAAGACATGCTTGGCCTATCTCGAAAGACATGGTTGGTTGATCGCCCGTATCGATGGTCGCTGGTTTTTCTTCCGCCTTAAAGACATTACCATAGATAGATCTGTGAAGACGCCAGGGCGAAAACGGCGCCCTGATGTACGCGGAGTCATTACCGAATGTAACATCTCCTCGCTTATCGGATGCGTGCTCTATATCGAGGTGCATGTAAAATGTGGCGTCGATGACGACGCGACGCGGCGCGCCGACCTTATCGGTATCGAGGATGGCTATGTCCTTGAGGTACACATCCCGGAGAGAATTTGGGGATTAGAACGTGCCAACCAGCCAGAGCGAATGGTCCGTGACTGTCGCGACTACTTGCTGGGCTTCCACCGGCAGGCGTCCTCGCGCGTTGAGTGGATAAAGAAGCCCCACGCGCTCGCCTCTGATCCTGCGCGTCGCACACTGGTCATCGAGAGTAGCGCGACGCGGCGAGAAAAGAGCATTTGCGACGTTCTACGAAGTTTGAGAAACACTGATCATCGGCTGACGCTCGCAGGGCTTGAGGGAGCGGTCAAGCAGTATCGCCAGTCGCCGAGCGTGACGACGGAGCGGCCGATAGTGGAAGTGCTGTCGAGGCTAGGCCAGGACCAGCTAGTTAGGCTGGCAGATGAGGCTCGTGCGCGCGGCTGACTTTCACGATATCCGTCTAACGGCCGTCTAACGGATTTCGCGGAAATCGCCGGGATTCGAGGGGATGAGCCGGGACTCGAAAACGCGAAAACCCTTACGGGACGGGACTTTCCGGTAATCGACGGGAGCGGCCGGGACCCCGATTCGCGGGTTCGATTCCCGTTGGCGCTACCAACATAAGCTCTCGATTCGTGCTCGAATCGGGAGCTTTCCTTATCGCGAGCCGCCAACGGCCAGCTCTAATGCATCTTGTAAACTGTCGCTTGACAGTATATATTATCAATTGATGGACCGGTTTGACAGCGAGGAAACGCGATCGATCTGGGAAGGTCGACCGTCCAAGGCTTCAAGGCGCATTGTTCCGTCGAAGCTGCATGGTAAGACCGCGTCCATTATCGATAAAGTGCTAAACACGGCTACGTTACGAGACTGCTTCAGTTTCCCGCCAGGTTGGCGCTTCAAGGAGCTCCATGGCAAGCTCCGCGGCACGTATCAGGTTCGCATAGACGGGCAATATCGACTTCGATTTCGATGGGATGAGACTCACGGCGCGGTGGGCATTGTTGTCGGAGAGTTTCATGGAGATAGCGATTGATGGCAAGAGAAATCATGGTCCCGAGTCGCCGCCGGCCAAGTACCCCCGGCGATTTCATTCGAGAATATCTCGACGACGAAGAACTCAACCTGAATCAGGGTGACCTTGCAAAACGGCTCGGCGTGAGCCGCGCGAATTTAAACGCTATTGTCAACGGGAAGAGGGCAGTTACGCCTGAGATGGCGATGCGTCTGGAGCGTGTCCTCGGTGTTAGCGTTCAAACGTGGCTCAATCTCCAGGCAGCAGTCGAGATCTATGACGCCCTGCACTCACCCAAGGCGAAGGAGATAGCCAAGCTTAAGCCTCTCCCACGGCCAGCTGCCTAATCTTTTGCCGTCGGCTTCTACTGAGGCGCCTACTGCGCTGGATGCACCGCTCCGGTGTGATGAAGAGCGCACACATTCACGGGGAGGCGCAAACGCGTAGTTTACGACAAGCCCGTGCGGCGTACGATGGATTGACTGAAGGCGAAACACGTTGACCGTCGAGGAATAGGTCGAGCGCGCGACCAGCAGCATTGCGTGGGTGCGCCACCACATTGCTTTCGGTGCGAAGGGCTTATTCCCGAAGGCGACCGCTGCCGGCAATAATAGTTCGCGCCATTGCTGGTCCGATTCTAGGACCGCACAAAACGCTTTCGTTTCGGGTCGCCACGGGCGAATGAACACCTGAAAGTCGTTTGGCCGAATCGTCGTAGCGGCAATCGTTTCGGGACCGGGCGAGCGAGATGCATGAGCGCCTGAATCTGCTACCGCTGCACCCGGGAGCGCAAGGATCGCCGAAACAACGACGACGATGCCGAATTCAAGGGCTCGGCGTTACGTGCACTCGCCGCCGGCGAGTCCGACGGGGTCGCCGTCAACGCCGAACATTGCGAACAGCTCCGGTCCATGGTAGGGCGACGCTCCCGGAGGTGGCGGAATCTTAAAGACTTGTGGATCGATCAGCAGCATCTCGCGTTTTCCTAGAGCCTCCCACTTCACGCCGAGCGTACGAACGTACACCTTCGCGACGTGCCCGTCTTGCTCGAAATGTACCGCTTGCGGGCGCGCAAACGTCATAAATACAACGCGGTCATTTTTGCCACAGCCGCCACGTAACCACGTCGCCTCGGTGTGTGACATGCAGTGATAAACCACATAGGGAAGCCGATCGTGGAGTAGCCGCGCTATTCGCGCTCCATATCGTTGACGGGCCGCCTTATCGCAGGCGCCACGATGCGCCGAAATAGCTTTCGTAATCGGGATCGGCGTCGACGGTGCTTCGTGCTTGGACACGCACCCAAAAAGCGCCGCTAGCGCGAGACCGCTGATAGCCAGGAAGAAGCCACGCATTTCTACGCGGCTTTCGTTTGCCGGTGAGCCGGAATCAGTTGCGTAGATCGTGGGTAGCGCGGGCGAGCTTCGTAAGTTTTGCATTGCCGTAATGCGCTCCAATACGGCCTGTGCGGATAAAATCCGCCATCATTTGAAAATAACCCGGCGCGTAGCGCGTTGAAACACGTCCACGATCGCCGGTTGCGCTCGCTTCGTACTCGGTCATCCCGTGTTCGGCGCCAGGATAGACCGCAAGCGTGTATCGTTTCCCTCGCTCGATGAGTGAGGTTATGCGTTTCGCGGTCACGGCGCTCGGCGCGTCAAGGTCATCCGCGCCCAATATCCACAGCTGCGGCGTGCGAGATGCTTCCAACGTGGGCATCGGATCGTAGTGAAACGGCGTCGTGTTCACCCCATACTGCTTAGCCGCAGCAAGGATCTGGACCCTGTCGAGTGGCAGGACGACGAAGAGAAAATCACCGTGGACGTCCTTATACCACGGCTCGGATCTATACTTTTTGCGCAAGGCATCAAATGCCGCATAGCCGTGCTGGCCTTGCGTCTCGACGACATATTCGCCAGCACGCGCAAGCTGTAGCGCCTTCGCTGTGTCCGCGGCGGAGTGATGATGAAAGTACATGTCCAGCGCGACGCTCTCTTGATCTTCCTGCAACACGCTAACCGCCAGGCCGAAGCTTACGATCGCGAAATCCACCTGCGCGCGGTTTGCTGCGATCGGCACGACCCAACCGCCTTCGCTGCCGCCTTGATAGCCAATGCGCCCTAACCGCGGCCCCGCAAGCCGCTTTGCGGTCTTCATTGCAGCAATCGCATCGTTTGCAAGAACGCTGAAATCTTGCGTGTACGTACCGCCGGAAATCCCGGTTCCACGTTTGTCGTACATGAACGCACCGATGCCCTGCGCCGGAAACATGCGTTGCAAGGCGTAAAACGTGAGGGCGGAATCGTGCTCGGAACCGTGGACGAGAACCACGATCGGAACCTTTCCGTTGCCTTTGGGGAGAACTAACCGCCCCGCAAGCTTGACGCCACCACTCGTAAACGTCGTGTTTGTAACATCGAATGGAATTCGTGTTCCGGGCTCATTCGCAAAGGTGATTTCCCCGCGCGCGCAATCGGAAAACGAAACGGTCTTCCCGTCCGGGCGGCCGGTCCAACCGTACGTGCTTTTCCATGTGCCGTCCTTTTGCCGATGCAACTGCCCCGTTTCGCCCGTGAACGTGCGCCAGCGCAACGTGCCGGGATCCGAAGGCGCGATGTCGACTGCCGTTCCATTGCTTAGGCGATACGATCCGACCGGACATTGCTTGGCCGAAGCGGCGGCTGGAAGAAGCGCTGCGAAAAAGATGGCCGCTGCTGCGAAGATGAACCTCATGACGAAGATACGCGCAGGCGTCCGTCGGTGTTTCGGTTACCTCTTCGCGCTTATGATCGTACCGGACATGGCCCCGTCGACGGCTTGCACGTAGGCTTTTGCGACATCGGATGCGGGAATGCCGTGTGATGGGTCTTGCCCCATCGCCGAAAGCGTCTCCGAAACCCAACCGGGGCTCACGACATTGACGCGAATCTTGCGTTGCTGCAATTCAAGCGCAGCGGCCCGTGCAAATCCTTCGACGCCTGCATTGATGAGCGAAATCGCAGCACTTCCCGGCATCGGTTCTTGGGAAAGTACGCCGCTGGTCAACGTGAACGATCCGCCGTCCGCAACATTTTGCAGACCGAATCGGACGACGTTGACTTGGCCCATCAATTTGCTGCGCAGCGAGTAGTCGAAGTCCTGGTCGGAGAGCTCCGGTAATGATCTGAACGCTCCGCCCCCAGCCGCGACGACCACCGCGTCGACCGCTCCGGCTTCTCGATACATTCGCTTGATCGAACCTGGATCATCGATATCCACGCGAATACCCGAATTTCGGCTCGCTTCTACGATTTCGTGATGCGCGCGCAGCGCCTTGACGACTTCGGCACCAATCGTGCCGGTCGCTCCGATGACCAATATTTTCATGTCCAGCACGACTCAATCTGGTCAGGAGGGGTTGCACGGTTCGTCACCGCCATTCCCAGCGCAACGCATGGGCGCGCCGGGCGATTATGAGGTAACGTGATACCCGTTTCCATCCTCGATCTCTCGCCGATTCCCGCCGGGCGCACGCCTGCCGACGCAATTGCAAACAGCGTCGACCTCGCTCAACACGCGGAGCGCTGGGGCTACCGCCGCTTCTGGCTCGCCGAACACCACAATATGCCTGGTATCGCAAGCGCGGCGACCGCGCTCGTTATCGGGCACGCTGCGGCCGCGACGTCGACGATCCGCATTGGATCGGGTGGGATCATGCTTCCCAATCACGCGCCGCTCGTGGTCGCCGAACAGTTCGGCACGCTCGAGGCGCTCTATCCGGGTCGGATCGATCTCGGGCTCGGGCGAGCTCCTGGAACCGATCCGCTAACCGCTAGCGCTCTTCGACGCAATCTCGACTCGAGCGGTGACACGTTTCCCCGCGATGTTCTCGAACTGCAATCGTATCTTGCGCCGGCCCTGCCAAATCAGCCGGTGCGTGCGGTTCCGGGTGCCGGTTCGAACATCCCGATGTGGTTGCTCGGATCGAGTCTTTTCAGTGCACAACTGGCGGCGGAACTTGGCCTGCCGTTCGCGTTCGCGTCACACTTCGCGCCGGATGCGCTGATGCACGCGCTGCATCTCTATCGCACGCAGTTCCAGCCCTCCGCCCAGTGCTCCGAACCATATGCGATGGCGGTCCTGAACGTCGTCGGTGCCGACACGGCGGAAGAAGCGCGTCGACTCTTCACCTCGCACCAGCAGTCGTTCATCAACTTGCGTCGTGGACGTCCGGGGCAACTACCGCCGCCCGTCGACTCGATGGAAGACCTGTGGACGCCGGCCGAGCGAGAGATGGTCGAACACACGTTGATGTACGCGGTGGTCGGTTCGCGTCACGATATCGGTAAGGGCATTGAATCGTTCATCGAGCGAACGGCCGTGAACGAACTCATGCTCACCAGCCACATCTACGACCATGGCGCGCGCTTGCGCTCGTTCGAAATTGCCGCCGGCGTCTGCCTTCAGGCCCGCTGATTCCTCGATACGGATCGGCACCGCGGGATGGGCGATCCCGCGGGCATGCGCTAACGAGTTTCCCCGCGACGGCACGCACCTTGAGCGCTACGCGCGCGTCTTTAACGCAACCGAGATAAACTCGTCGTTCTATCGTCCGCACCGAAAATCGACCTACGAACGCTGGGCCGCAAGCGTGCCCGATGGCTTTGCTTTCAGCGTCAAGATTCCGAAGCTGATCTCGCACGAGAAGCGGTGCGTCGATTGTGGGATGGAGTTCGAAGCGTTTTTGGAAGAGAGCGCGGGACTCGGCAGTCGGCGTCGCTTGTTGCTGCTGCAGCTACCGCCAAGTTTCGCTTTCGATGCGCCAACGATGGAGCGCTTCTTCGCACAGTGCGTGTATGCCGGTGCGCCGACCATCGTGTGCGAACCACGCCATCCGTCCTGGTTCACCTTGGAGTGCGGTGCCGCACTTGCAAGCTGGAAGGTGCCGCGCGTCGGAGCAGACCCACCGCGTGCGCCGGGAGCGGAGCTTCCCGGCGGCTGGCCGGGCGTACAGTATCTGCGTCTGCACGGAAGCCCGCGCATCTATTATTCGTCGTACGATGATGACGCGCTACGGCAGATCGCCGATCGGATGCGCGGCGCGCAGGGCGAGCGGTGGTGCATCTTCGACAATACCGCTTCAGGTGCGGCTGCGGCCGACGCGCTCCGTCTCCTCGGTCGAGTGGATTGGCAGGGCGCCGGAGCGAACTTTTTCGACGCTTGACCGATCTGCGGCGTATCATCATCTCGACACTGGTTGTTGCCCTTTCCACGTTCGCCGTTTTTGCTGCCGGCTAACAGGGGCGATGAGCTCAAGATCATGCTCTTTTACGGAAAGCACATCGTGTTTTTCCACTGCGCCCGCGCGGGTGGCACCGAATATACGCCGCTGCCGCCGGGCCTAGGCATCCATCGCATCGTGGTGAGAGTCATCGGCTACGAAGGCGCCCCGCACGTGCTCGGCTGCAAAGAGGCTTTGCCATACTATCACGCGACTTGAAACGGGACGCCGTAGAGCCCTGAAACCTCGTCGGGCTTTGGGAGGTTGAACGTTGACATGATGAACGCCGCTCTTCCCGGTGGTACCTTTGCTCTGGCCGATGATTGCGTCGTTACGCGTCTTGGCTACGGAGCGATGCAACTTGCGGGGCCGCACGTCTTCGGACCGCCGCGCGATCGTGCCGAGGCCGTTGCCGTGCTTCGCGCGGTCGTCGACGCGGGCATCAACCACATCGACACGTCGGATTTCTACGGGCCGTACATTACGAACGAGATCATCGCCGAAGCACTGGCTCCCTATCCGCAGGATCTGCACATCGTCACCAAAGTCGGCGCGCGCCGCGACGAAAAAGGCGGTTGGCCGCACGCGCGAAAGCCGCACGAATTGCGCGCCGCGGTTGAAGATAACCTGAAACGATTGAAATTGGAAGCGCTCGATGTGGTCAATCTGCGGTGGGGCGGATTCGATCGGCCCGAAACGGGTTCCATCGCCGAAGCGTTCGGAACGCTGGCGGAGCTGCGAACGGAAGGTCTCATCCGGCATCTGGGCGTCAGCACCGTCTCGGCAGAACAAATTTCCGAGGCGCGAGCGATTGCGCCCGTCGTCTGCGTTCAAAACTTCTACAATATCGCAAATCGGCAGGACGACGCGCTGATCGATGCCCTCGCTCGTGACGGCATCGCCTACGTTCCGTACTTTCCGCTCGGCGGATTCACGCCGTTACAATCCGATCGATTGCAAAACGTAGCGGAGCGCCGTGGTACGACGCCGTTTTCCGTTGCGCTGGCGTGGCTGTTGCAGCGCTCCCCGAATATCTTGCTGATTCCGGGAACGTCGTCGTGCGTTCATCTTACAGAAAACATACGAGGCGCGGGATTGCAACTCTCTGCCGAAGACGTAGCAGAGCTCGACTCGATCGGCTAACGCAATTCGATCCACGTAGGCGCGTGGTCGCTCGTTTTCTCTTTCGCGCGTATGTCGCGATCGACGCCGGCCGCGACCAACCGGGAGCGAAGGTTCGGGCTGAGCAGAAGATGATCGATGCGCAGACCAGCGTTTCGCCCGAACGCGTTGCGGAAGTAATCCCAAAACGTGTAAATTCGTTCGTCGGGATGCATCACGCGTAGCGCGTCGATCCAGCCTTGCGAGGTGAGGCGGAAGAACGCATCGCGCACCTCAGGACGGAAGAGTGCATCGCCCCGCCAGCTCTCTGGCTTGTAAACGTCGAGGTCGGTCGGCATCACGTTAAAGTCGCCGGCCAGCACGACGGGTTCTTCGCGCGCCAGCAGTTCGGACGCGTGCCGAATCAAGGCATCAAACCACGCGAGCTTGTAGTCGAACTTCGCTCCCGGGGCGGGGTTGCCGTTCGGTAGGTAAATGCATCCGATGCGAAGACTGCGCACCGAGGCCTCGATATAGCGCGCGTGCGCGGGATCCGGATCGAAGGGCAACGCACGTTGCGTTTCAACCGGCTTTTCTCCACGCGCAAGAATCGAGACGCCATTCCAACTCTTTTGTCCGAACCAAATCGCCTCGTATCCCGCTTTGCGAATCGCGGCTTCCGGGAATTTTTCGTGCGGCGCTTTTAGTTCTTGAAGGCAGGCGATGTCCGGCTTTGCTTGCTGCAGCCACTCGAGAAGGACAGGCAAACGCCCGTTGACGCCGTTCACATTGTACGTTGCTATTTTCATGTTGTCGCACCGATCCCCGCTACCGTGAATGCGGCTCATGAGCCACCACTCGACCTTCGCGCAGTCTTACATGCATGCAAATGTTCAGGTCCCGTTGGCGCTACCAACTTACGCCCCGTTTTGCGGGGCGTCTTTCTTTCACGCGCACGCCATTTAGCGAAATCCTAGTGTGGTTTGCAACTTCCGCGCGTGAGGCCGAGGTTGCCGGCGATCGTGAACTGCAATGACTTCATGTCGATGGCGTAGAGCGCGTCCTTCGTATGCAATGCGGGACCATGCCACGAGAGCGTGTTTGCGGCTACGCTGTAGTATCCGGGATAGTGTCCTGCTCCATTCACGGTGACGGCCCACGACTCGTAGTGCTCGCCTTTGCCGTCGACGACGACTTCCTTTGAAGGCGTATAGGCAACGTCAAGCGTGTTCCATATATGTGCCTGATCCCAAAAGGAACATTTGAGATGGGACGTTCCGGCTAGGGCTGGTGCGGCCGCAACAAAGACGAGCGCGAGAGCGGCGGCATAAAACGCAAAAGTTTTCACGAGCGATGTTCTCCATAAGCGGTAAGGTATTGATGTTTTTGGCGTCGGAAGTCTACATTGATTCAGCCGTCGAGCGGGACCTTCATGGTTTCTGCGTGCGAATTGTCGTACAGCATCTCGCCTTGAACTGCAGCGCCATCTGATCTCTGCGTCGTCGAACATATTACGTTCGCCAAGAATCTGACGAGACGCCTCAGCTGGCGAGCTGTTCGAACACAGCCGCCGCCTCGGCGTCTCGTTCTCTATAGACTTGCAGATAGCGGTCGGGCAAAAAGCGCTCAGGGTGTGAGCGATAAAGCGTTTAAATTACAGCGGCTCGTGCGAAAGCACGACCGTCGTGTTGGTGATGCGTCCGTAAGCATCGTGCGAGCCAGTGCGGGAACCAAAAGAAAGTTTCGATCACCGTCTTCACGTTGCCGCTGCGGCAATGGCCACGCTTGAGTTCCGCGCGCACGCGCAGCTCGTAGTCGATCGGAGAATCAGGGATACCTTCAAGGTAGACTGGAACATGCGGTAGTAGCTGGCAGCCTTTACCCGCCCGCAAAAAGCTACCCCGCGGCGGAAACCTCATCAAGTGAAAATCGGCAGACGATAACCGCGATATCGTCGCGTTGTATCGAGTTGCCGAACGCGTTTACGTCGGTAAGTAAACTTTGCGCGATGTCCGACTCGGAGGCGTTGCGATTCTGAAGCGAAAACGTGACGAAGCGTTCGAGGCCATAGAACTCACCGTTCGATCCGCGCGTTTCGGTGATGCCGTCAGTTGCCGCAATGAGAAGCGACCCAGCAGGCAATTCAATCGTCGATTGTTTGAAGAGGTGGTGCTGATCGCCGAAGACGCCGACGAGGGGCCCGGTCGAGCCAAGAACGGAATGCGTTCCGTCCGGGAAAATTACGAGCACCGGCTCGTGCCCCGCGTTCGAATAGAATAGGAATCGCCGCGTCGCGTCGATGATGCCGAAGAAAACCGTCGCAAACGATTCCGGTTGGTTTTCAAACGTGGCGCTCTCGAAGTACAGCCGGTTGAGCGCGCGCATTACTGACTCGGGCATGAGGCCGGCGGAAGCCAACGTACGCAAGCCGTATTTCACCATCGCCGCCTGTGCCGCCGCTGCGCTGCCCTTTCCCGCGATATCCGCGATCAAAAATGACACGTGGTCGTTGTCATAGTGAAATACATCGGCGATATCGCCACCCGACTGCCCATTAGCAGCACGATACGCAATCGCGTAACGCATCCCGGGAATCTGCTGCTGGATGCCGCCGAAGAGTCTCTGCACTAAGATGTGCGCGTCGTCGGAGGCAACGGCGACATGAGATGGAGTGCCGACGGTTTCATCCACGATTGCACGGCCCGGTGCTTGTCCCAAGACATCCAAGCCAGCGGCCGTCACCTTTTCGGGCCCGCCATTTTCTATCACCACGCGTCGTTCGTCGGTGCATGGCGCCCTACCCGGGACACCCCCTTCGAACTTGGTGCATTGGTACGAGCCAAGAAGCCCGTGAGGCAAAGGATCGCTCTGTTGTGCCTATAAAGCAAGCGAGCATGCTGCATCTTGTCCTTGCCGCCACCGTAGCGTTCTCCCCGGCGCGGATCGATTCTGCGATCGCCTCACTCGACGGCATCGCCAAGCAAATACAAAAGCGGACCGGCGTACCCGGTTTGGCTATCGCGGTGGTTCGCGACGGGAAAATCGTGTATGCAAAGGGGTTTGGCGTGCGTTAGATCGGTACGAATCTACGTGTCGATAAGTACACGGTGTTCGAACTCGCCTCGCTCTCTAAATCGCTATCATCGACGGTCATCGCCGGCGAAGTGGGCGACGTAAAAGTACGCTGGAGCGATCCGATTGCAAAAGAGATCCCCTGTTTCACGTTGCAGGATCCGTGGGTTGGATCGCACGTCACCATCGCAGACATGTTCTCGCATCGTAGCGGTCTGCCGGATCACGCGGGAGAGGTCCTTGAAGACTTAGGCTTCGATCGCAACGAAATAATCAAACGTCTGCGTTACTGGCCGCTCTCGTCGTTTCGAATCTCTTTCGGGTACACGAACTACGGTATTGCGGCCGGCGCTCAGGCTGCAGCCAACGCTGAGCACGTCTCAAGCCTCTCGGTATGACATCTAGCGGCTATCGTTTTGCAGGCTACGAGTCGAACCCAAACCGCGCTTCGCTTCATCTAAGAACCGAACACGGCTGGGAAGCCGGCCCGAATGATCTTGCGGTCTACGATGTCGCAGCTCCGGCGGGTGGCGCGCACTCAAACGTCATGGATATGGCGAAGTGGATGATCCTGCAACTCGACGATGGCGGCTACGACGGCAAACAGATTATCGCGAAGGGTCCGCTAGAAGAAACGCACACGCCGCAGGTCGTCTCGGGACCCGCCGGCGCGGACGGACGCGTACCCTTCAACGGTCTGGGGCGTCGCCCTTTCGTATGACAAGCTTGGGCATTTGCGCATAAGCACTCCGGCGCAATGGAACAAGGCGAGGCAACCTGTTACGAACTGCTTCCGGCGGCGCACCTTGGCATCGTCGTTCTTACCAACGGTTTTCCGATCGCGTCGAATTCGGCCGCTATCAACGTGACTGGCTCGCATTCTACGGGAAAGCGTTCGATGCGGTGTCGGCGCACCTCCGGGGGAAGCTTGTCGGGAAAACGCCACCTGAGGACGCGCCGCCGGCGCGACCGAGCGATGTTTATGTGGGAACGTACGTCAGCAATGTGTATGGCCCCGCGACAATTAGCGAAGTGAGCGGAGGATTGAGGCTCACCATCGGTCCGAAGCACATGGTGTTTGCGCTACATCATTGGAGTGGCGACACGTTTGTGTTCCGTCCTGGCGGCGGAGGATTCCGTGCGGCTTCGGAACTAACGTTTACGCCGGCTGCCAGCACCCATCCGGCAACGTTGACCATCGAGTGGTTGAACGATGGACTAGGGACGTTCACCAAACAGTAAATGACGATGGCCCACCGAAAGCGAGTTCCATCATCGCTGGATTTCATTCCGTCTGAGAACATTCTCCGGGGTTTACGAGTCCGATCGTGTTGCCGGTCGGGTCTTCGAAGAGTGCGAGTTCCATGGGTTGGCGCTGGTCGGGTTCGGGCGCCGGACACCCTGTAAGTTACGTCTATCGCCGTGAACCGCACGATCTCCGCGTCGAAATTGGCTATCAGAAGTCGAGCGCGGGCGGCACGACGTTCGAGACCAACTATTACACGGGTTCGTGTTCGCCGATCTGAGGCGGAGATAACGCTGTCTCAAGCGTCGATCTTACTTCGTCAAGGATTCGTATTGGTGCAGTAGCGTTTCCCATTCGGTGACGGCGCTCGCGCTGCGTTCGCCGATTGCCTGGCGTTCCCGCTCGAGCTCGGCTACGAGCGTACGGTCGCCGTAGGTTTCCGGATTGGCAAAGGCGCGATCGATCTCGGCCAAGCGCGTATCGAGTTGCGCGATTTCTCGTTCGACTTTCGCAATCTGCGTTTGCAGCTGCGACTTGACTTTGAGCGGCGTCAGTTGTGTGGCTTTCGGCCGCGCCGGAGCGGCTCGTGCCTCCAGTCGCCGGCGTTCGCGCTCGCGCTGGTCGGCTTCGTACGTATCGTAGCCGCCGTCGATTTCGCCCCACGCTCCGTCGTCGATCCACACAACGCGTTCGCACAGGCGCGAAAGAAAGTACCGGTCGTGCGACACGGTCACGATCGCACCTTCGTATTCGTCTAGCACCGACTCTAACGCTTCGCGGCTTTCGATATCGAGATCGTTTGTCGGTTCGTCCAGAAGCAAAAGGTCGGCGGCGCGCGCCATCAGGCACGCCAACATGATGCGCCGGCGTTCGCCGCCCGAAAAATGCCGTATCGGCTTATCGGCCTCATCGCCGCTGATCTGCATGCGTCCGAGCAACGCGCGTGCAGGCTCGACGGCGACGCCCCCGCGATCCATCACTTCGTCTACGGCGCTGCGGTCCACGTCGAGCTGGTCGTGCGCGTTCTGCGCAAAGTAGGCAATCTTCGTCGCGGGATTATAGCGCACGCTTCCGGCGTCGGGCTCGAGTTCGCCCGCAAGAATCTTTAACAACGTGGACTTGCCCGAGCCATTCGGTCCCACGATCGCGAGACGCTCGCCGCGCTCGAGCGCCATAGTGACACCGTCGAAGAGCGTCCGCGCGTAGGCTTTACGCAGGCCCTCGGTTTCAAAAACGAAGCCGCTGCCGGCGCGCCGGTGCGCCTGTAGGCGGAACGACATCGTTTTGCGTGGGGCTACGGGCGGCGCAACGTCGCGCTCCTCGAGTTTCGCGAGTTGCTTTTCGCGGCTGCGAACCTGGCTGTAATCCGATGACGTGTGCGTGGCGCGCAAGCCGGCGACGACGGCACGGCGCTTCTCGCGTTCGGCTTGAAATTCGGCATACGCTTTGCGTTCGTCGGCGCGCCGTTGTTCGCGAGCTTCCACGAACGCGTCGTACGGATGCTCCGAGGGCGAATAGGCGTGCAAGCGCCCGGCGTCGAGTTCCCAAATCCTCGTGCCGACGCGATCCAAAAAGTAGCGGTCGTGCGAAACGATTAGAAACGTCTGCTTGCTGTTCGCTATAAAGTCCTCGAGCCAGCGGACCGTGTCGATGTCCAAGTGATTGGTCGGTTCGTCGAGAATTAGATAGTCCGGGTCGTCGATCAGCAGGTGCGCGAGCGCAGCCTTCGCACGCTGTCCGCCGGAGAACGCTTGTAACGGACGGTCGTAATCGGCTCCGGCGAAGCCGAACGCTTCGAGCATGACGCGCAGCGTCTTGCTCTTGAGGCCGTGTTCGTGATGCGGTGTCCGTTCCAGCGCGGCGTCGACGAGTTGCTGCAGCGTGGCGGTGGTTTCGTCGGCGACGCTCTGCGCGAGATACCCGAGTTTTGCATCGCGGGCGCGCACGATCGTTCCGCCGAACGGCGTGTCGATACCCGCGAGCAAACGCAGTAACGATGATTTGCCGGCGCCGTTCCGGCCGACTAGGCCGATCCGTTCGCCATCTGCAAGGACGCCGCTTAGGCCCGTAAATATCTCACGCGCACCGTAATGACATTCGAGCTCAGAAAAGCGAATGAGTTCCAAGGGTTAGCGCGCGACCATTCTTGCGGTGGTGCCGATAGCTGCCGTAATGTTCATTGCCGACGGCTTCAATGGTGTCCCGAGGACCCCTCCGCGGCCCCCAGCCGTTGGCTAAATCGGTGCCGTTACCTTGTACATAAAGATTCGGTAAATGGTGGTGCACATGACAAGTCATCGATCGCCCGACATGCTCACGATCGATTCGAACGGCGTCGTGCACGAGCATCAAGAGTTCGCGAACAGCTCCGTCGGCGGAAAGCAAAACCAAACGTTTCGTTACGATGCCGCAAAGGGCACGTGGAGCGTCAAGGACCTCGGGCCCTTCGGTACGTTTACGGGCAACGTCGACAGCGCGTCGAACAAGCTGATCGAAATGACGGGTCTGCAGAAGGGCGTTCCGACGCGCGAACGGTTGATTTTTGCATCGCCGAGTAATTTTGTGCGCCTCTGGGAAAACCGGCCGAAAACCAACTGGGTGTTTCTCAGCTATTCCGACTGCACGCTGCAAAAGCGATAATTAACCGCTGTCTGCAAGAAACGCCGCCACCGCTGCTTCCAAGCGATCGGGGCGGTCGTACGGGATGCCGTGGCCGGCGCCGGTGACGTGCGCGGTGCGCAGGCTGGGGTTGAGCTGTTGCAGTTCCCGAGCGCGGTCTTGCGAAACGACGCCGCCGTCGCTGGTCACGAGCAGCATCGGCACGCGAATCTCGCGAATCAGTTCGCGGTAGTCCGGGTTGGGCGGCGTCAGCACGTCGAACGCGCTCAGCCGCGTCTGCAAACGCGCTTGTGCGAGGAGCTCGATGATTTCGCGGGAGCGGTGCGGATGCCGAACGGCAAGCTCCGAAATCACGTCGTCCGGGCCGAGATCGAGAAGCCGGCGATGCTGCTCGACGACATCGCTGTCGCGCACTTCGCGCTGCCATCGCTCGCTGATGAACGTTGGATCGACCAGAACGACTGCTCGAATATCCGCGCTGCGGCTTGCGGCGAGTGCCGCCGTCATGCCGCCCATGGAGTGGCCAAGGACGACCGGCGTTGCGAGTTGCAAGCGTTCGATGAGCGCGAGAAGGTCGGCTGCGTGCTCGTCGTACCGGTATCCGTGCAACGGGGAATCGGAATTGCCGTGGCCGCGTGCGTCCGGCATAATGACATCGTATCGATCTTGGAGCGCGCGCGCTAAGGGGCGCCAACACGCACCGCTTGCGGTTAGACCGTGCAGCAGGATGAGGGATGGCTTTGCGCCGCCCGTGCGTTCGTAATGCAGTTCGACGGGCCGAGTCACTCGAGTTGGGCCAATCGATCGATTAGATAGCGCCGTTCCGCCTCTTGCTCCGTCAGCGCGAGCGCCTGCTCATATGCATCGCGCGCTTGCGCGTTTCTTCCCAAGCGGCGATAGAGATCGGCACGCGCCGCATGTGCGAAACGATAGTCGTTCAACTGGCCGCGTGCGCCGAGCGCTTCGATGATCGCAAGGCCCGCTTCCGGACCGTCGCGCATCGCGATGGCGGCGGCGCGATTCAATTCGACGATCGGCGACGGTTCCAGTTCGAGAAGCGCGTCGTACAGCGTCACGATCCGATCCCAATTCGTCTCGCCCGGCCGTTGCGCGGCTGTATGCACCTGCGCGATCGCGGCCTCGCACGCGTATCGGCCGGGTTTCGGTGAGGCAAGCGCGAGCCCCAAGAATTCCTCGGCTTCGGCAATCTCTGCGCGATCCCACGCGGAGCGGTCTTGATCGTCGAGCAGCACGACGTTTCCATCGCGGTCGGTACGCGCGGCGCGTCGCGCATGATGGAACATCATGAGCGCGACGAGTCCGTAGATTTCGGCATCCGGAAGAAGCCCGGCAAGAAGCCGGCCGAGGCGGATCGCTTCGCCGCAGAGGTCGGTGCGTAGGAGCGCCGAGCCGTGCGACGCGTCGTAGCCTTCGTTGAAAAGCAAGTAGATCACGTGCAGCACGGCGCGCACGCGTTGCGGCAACTCCGATGGCGCAGGCAGCTCGTAGGGAATGCGCGCTTCTCGAATCTTGTTCTTGGCCCGCACGATACGCTGCGCGATTGCCGAAGGCCGCGCGACGAAGGCCTGCGCGATCTCTTCCGTCGTTAATCCGCAGGCTTCGCGAAGCGTCAATGCGACTTGCGCATCCACGGCCAGCGACGGATGGCAACAGAGGAAGATCAAGCGCAAATCGTCGTCGGGAATGTGTTCCAAATCGACTTCCAACTCGTGACTCCATGCCGTTTGCCGCGCCATCCGCTGCGAGACCGCATCATAGCGGCTGCGCCGTCGAATCACGTCGATCGCTTGAAAGCGGCCGGCGGAGATCAGCCACGAACGCGGATTGCGCGGCATTCCCTCCCGCGGCCATTGTTCGGCCGCGGCAAGGAATGCTTCGTGCATTGCGTCTTCGGCCAACTCGACGTCGCCTAGCAAACGAATCAGCGTTGCCAAAATGTGGCGTGATTCGCAACGATAGATCGACTCGAGGTCGGCCGAGGTCATGCCGGCTTCGGGATGTCCAGCACCGGACGTACTTCGATTGCATCCCAGCAAGCTGCGGGGTGATCGCCGGCAAGGCGGAGGGCTTCGTTTAGATCCCTCGCTTCGAGGATGAAGAAGCCGCCCAGATGTTCCTTGACCTCGGCGAACGGTCCGTCGGTCATCGAAAGCTTGCCGTTGCGCCGCCGAACCGTCGTGGCCGTATCGGCATCGTCCAGCGCTTCGAGCGCCACCAAGTGTCCCTTGCGTTTGAGTTCTTGATGGTAAGCGATGCTGTCGTCGCGGAGCTTCGTCTGCTCGCTCTCGGGCAGCGGCTCGTCGTCACCATAGATGAAGCATGCGTATTTCATAGTCCCTCCTGAACCGTTGTCGATTCTGCCGGTTCCAAATCGACCAAAGGTATGTGCTTGGAATGCATCCCCGCGATCGCGCCGCTCGTCGCAGACGCCGTCGCAGCCCCCGCGCCCCTGCTGTTGCTGCTCAAAGCCCGCTTGACGACGCTCATTTCACCGCTTTTGAAAGGAACCTACCATGACGACGCACCCCAAGATCGCCACGCGCGACCAATGGCTGGCCGCCCGCCTGGATCTGCTGAAGGACGAAAAGGAGCTGACGCGGCGCAGCGACGAGCTGGCGCGCCGGCGGATGGAACTGCCCTGGGTCCGTATCGACAAGCCGTACCGCTTCGAAACCGACGCCGGGCCGGCATTGCTGGCGGATCTCTTTAAAGGGCGTTCGCAGCTCCTGGTCTACCACTTTATGTTCGGGCCCGATTATCAAGCCGGGTGTCCTTCGTGCTCGTCGATCGCCGACGGTTTCAACGGCATCGTAACGCATCTCGAGCATCACGACGTCGCATTTAGCGCGGTCTCCCGCGCGCCGCTCCAAAAATTGCACGCGTTCAAGCAGCGTATGGGTTGGACGTTCCCGTGGGCGTCCTCGTCCGATAGCGATTTCAACTTCGAATTCAACGTGTCATATTCCGAAGAACAAGAGCGCAGCGGCGAGACCACCTACAACTACCGGCGCAGCGACGGTCCGGCGCCGGCGGAAGAGCCGGGAAGCGAACCCGCATGGCCGACGCGCTTTGCCGAGATGGCGGGCACCGATCGCCGCACGTACTTCCGGGAAGCCCCGGGCGTGAGCGCGTTCGTTATGGACAACGGCGTGGTCTATCACACGTATTCAACGTACGCTCGCGGCCTCGACGGGCTGTGGAACATGTACCAGTGGCTCGATCGCGCGCCGCGCGGACGCAACGAAAGCTTCGACCGGGAACCGTGGTTGCGCCATCACGATCGCTACGGCGATTTGACCGCGCACGCCCGCTAATTGCGGCTCTACACATAGGCGGTCACGCCCCAGGCAGGAGAATTGAAACGAGTGTTTCAATAGCGGCGCATGGGTCGAACAGCGAGGCTTATCGCCTGGGGCGTCGCCGCCGTTTTAGCGGTCGTCTTTATACTTGCGGGCGGTCATTACGGCCCGTTCCGCAACGAACTGTATTTTATCGTGTGCGGACGGCATCCGGCCTTCGGTTACGTCGATCAGCCGCCGCTCGTTCCGTTCATCGCCGCCGCGACCCAGATCGCCGGAAATCACGTCTTTCTGCTGCGGCTTCCCGCGATTGCCGCGGACGTGCTCCTGGTGCCGCTTACCGTTGCGTTCGCGCAGTTACTCGGTGCGACGACGCGCGGCGCTTGGATCGCCGCCGTCGCCATCGCGGGGGCAACGATGCTGACCGCGATGTCCGCAACGCTCAACACCTCGACGTTCGAACCATTGACCTTTACCGGCGTTGCATATTTGCTCGTACGAGCCTATCTGCGCGACGAGCCGGTTCTCTACCGATGGGCCGGCGTCGTCGCCGGCGTTTCGTTCGAGGCGCGTTACGGCATCGTTATGTGGGCGATCGGGCTGCTCGCCGGCGTGCTTATCGCAGGCCCGCGCTCAATCCTCAAATCGCGCGATTTATGGATCGGCATCGGCATCGCCACGGTCGTCGCGCTGCCGAACGTCATCTGGCAGCTGGTGCACGGGCTTCCGTTTCTCGAATTGTTGCGAAACGATAACTCGGGGAACTTGATCGGAACGCCGCTCGAGTTTGCGGTCCTGCAAACGTTCCTGATGAATTTCGTACTCTTGCCGTTGTGGATGACGGGCGTCATCGCGCCGTTCTTCTCCAAGCGTTTGCGCGACGTGCGCTTTTTGTCGATCGCGTTTATCGTTACGGCCGCCATTATCTTGGTGACGCACGGTAAGGCGTATTACATGACGCCGGCGTATCCCGCGATGTTCGCCGTTGGTGCCGCCGCGGTCACGAGAATTCCTCGTCTGCTCGTCGCCCTATGGGCGATTCTCGCGACGCTCAACGCCGTACCGGCGTTGCCGTTCGTCTTGGCGCTTGAGCCGCCCGCAAAACTCAAAGAGACGATCGATCATCAGCCGTTCAAGATGCAGCCGCTGGAGCGGGCGGGGATCGGCGCGCCGCTGATGCAGGTGCTCTCCGACGAATTTGGTTGGCGCACGCTCGCCGCAAAGGTGAGTGCTATATATGCGGCGCTTCCGCCCGGCGAGCGCACAGAAGCGGCGATATGGGCGTCGAACTATGGCGAAGCGGCGGCCATCGATGTGTACGGGCATGGGCTGCCGCCCGTGTTGAGCGGTAGCAATCAATATTATCTATGGGGCACGCACGGATTCGACGGTTCCGTCGTCCTCGTCGTCAACGGCGATCCTTCCGAATGGGCCAAGCTCTGCGCGTCATCGCGCATCATCGCGACGTTCGGTACCTCGCCCTACGCGATGCCGTATGAAACGCATCGGCCGATATTGTTGTGCACCGGCATGCACCAGCCGCTCTCGGTGGTATGGCCTCGTTTCAAACATTACGGCATAGAAAATTTGGGGCAACGGCCCGTCGATCGCATGAAATTTTAGCCCGCGTCCGGCGGGGTGATTCAAGGCGGACCCTAGTCCGATGGAAAACCTTCGTCTTGTGATGCGTTCGTACGTTACCGTTGCCGCGCTCTTCGCGCTTTCCGTTTCCGCCGCAGCAGCCGCACCGCTCCCCACGGGACAGATGCGGTGGCGCTCGATGGGGCCCGCCGTTGCCGGCGGACGCGTTACGAGCGTGGCGGGAACCGCCCAAGATCCGAACCTGTATTACCTTGGCGCAGCCGGTGGCGGCGTGTGGAAGAGCACCGATGGCGGAGCGGCCTGGACGCCGGTCTTCGATCGAGAACCGGTCGGCGCGATCGGTGCGGTCGCGATCGACCCGACGAACGAAAACACCGTGTGGGTCGGTACGGGCGAATCCAACCCGCGCAACGACGTGAGCTACGGCGACGGCGTCTATAAAACGACCGACGGCGGGAAAACCTGGGTTAGCGTCGGGCTGCGCGGCACGAAGTACATCTCGCGCATCTTGATCGATCCGTCGAATCCTCAGCACGTAATCGTCGGCGCGCTCGGAAACGTGTTCGCCGATTCTCCGCACCGCGGCGCGTACGTAACGTTCGACGGCGGGAAGACGTGGAGCAAAACCCTCGCCGTCGGTCCGCAGAGCGGCGTGTCGGATCTTGCGATGAACCCGAAAGATCCGAACGTCATTTATGCGGGCGTCTGGGAATTTCAGCGGCGTCCTTGGACCTTTCGCAGCGGCGGAAATCGCGATGGGCTCTATCGTTCGAACGATGGCGGACGCACGTGGACCCGGCTTACCGGTCACGGACTCCCCGCCGGCATCACCGGACGCATCGGTCTTGCGGTCGCACCGAGCGACGCAAAGGTCGTCTACGCGCTCATCGAATCGAAGCACGGAATTCTTTGGCGTTCCGGCGACGGCGGGCAAAGCTGGAAGCTGGTGAGTTCGAACACGCTCATCGACGAACGGCCGTTCTATTTTTCGCACGTGGAAGTCGATCCGAAAAATCCCGATCACGTCTTTACGGCTTCGACGCTTCTGGCTGCCAGCACCGACGGCGGAAAACACTTCAAACCTATTGGTTTGCAGATCCATCCCGATTTCCACTCTATATGGATTGCGCCGAACGATCCCAATCGCATGATCGTGGGAGAAGACGGCGGCTATGCCATTACCGTCGACGGAACGAAGACGTGGGCGTTTTGGGCGAACCTGCCGATCGGACAGTTCTATCGCGTGGGCCTCGGCAGCGACAATCCGTATACCGTCTGCGGCGGATTGCAAGACAACAATTCGTACTGCGGCCCGTCGAACTCGCTCGATCAAGCCGGCAACGGCAATTGGGGCTGGACGGCCGTCGTGCAGGACGACGACGGGCAGTGGGCGATTCCCGATCCCGCGAATCCGAACGTCATCTGGTCCGACGGACAAGACGGCGCGCTCTTCGTCTATAAACGCCGCTCGCGCGAGTGGACGTTCACGCAGCCGTACTTTACGACGGTGCAGCAAGATTACGACATCGCGAAGAGCCCGTATCGCTTTAATTGGGAATCTCCGATCGGGTTTGCGCCTTGGAATCCGCGCGAAGTGTGGTTTGGTGGAAACGTCGTGTTTCAAACGACCGATGGCGGCCGCACGTGGCGTCCGATCAGTCCGGATCTCACGCGCAACGATAAAGCGCATCAGCAGCCGGCAGGCGGTCCGATCACGCACGACGTGACCGGAGCGGAATATACCGACACCATTCTGGATATCGAAGGCTCGCCGCTCTCACGCGGAGAGATTTGGGTTGGTACGGACGACGGCTACGTGCAGATGACGCGCGACAACGGCGCGCATTGGAAGAACGTCACGCCGCCCGGCGCCGTCGCGAACGGCCGCTTCGAAACCGTTGCACCGTCGCCGCAAGTGCGCGGCACCGCTTATGCCGTTGAGGACGCGCACTTGATGGGCGATTCCGCACCGCACGTGTGGGTGACGCACGACTTCGGCGCGCATTGGACGTCGATCTCCGCCGGATTGCCGAAAGAGTTATGGGTTCGCAGCGTGCGCCCCGACGTTCTTAACGCGCAACTCGTGTTCTTGGGAACCGAAGAAGGCGTGTGGGCGTCGTACGACGATGGAGCGCATTGGCAAAGCTTGCGCAACAACATGCCGGCGGTCTCCGTGCGCGACATTCGCATTCAGCCGCATTTCCGCGATATGGTGATTGCGACGCACGGACGGTCGCTCTGGGTCATGGACGACATTCGTCCGTTGGAAGAACTTCCGGCTGCCGTGAAGATGGGCGAGATGCTCTTCAAGCCGCGGACGTCGTACGAATACAACCTTACCAATAACTTCGAAGGGCTCTACACGCGATATGCTGCGGACAATCCGCCCTACGGCGTGCCGATTTCGTACTATCTTGCCGCTCCGCAGAAGACGAAGCCGGCCATCACGATCGTCGATGCAAAAGGGCACGTCGTGCGCGTGCTGACGGGCACGAACCATGCCGGCATCAATCGCATCGTGTGGAATTTTACCGCCGCACCGCCCGCGAAATGGACGGGCGCCGCAAACCGCGCCTTCGCCGGGCCCGATGACGGCGCAACGGTCGTTCCGGGAACCTACAGCGTGCGCGCCGTTCTCAGCGGACATCCGTTCGTGCAGTCGTTCGCGGTAAAAGCCGATCCTCAGTCGACAGAAACGATGGCGCAAATGCGCCGCAGCTATGAGGCCTTCTCGAAGCTGAACGCTCTCTATAACGGCGTCGACCAAATGTTGAATCAGCTCGATGCGGTCGGCAAAGCGATCGCGGCACAGCATCCCGCGGCGGGAAGCGCGGCGGCCGCAGCGCTCGCACGAGCGGAACGCGGCAGGCTCGCGGTCATGGCGAAATTGACGGCCAGTTACACGAACGGCGAAGATTCGGTCTCGCGACCGGGATCGCTGCGCGAGAATCTCGATGGTGCGTTGACGTCGCTCGAGTCGTTCCCGGTGCAAGGCATCGTAACGGCTCCGGCCGCGCAATTCTACGGAAGGCTTGCGGCCGAATACGGCAACGCTCGCGCTGCATATAATGCTTACGCGCGTGCGTTGCCGCAGTACGACGCAGCACTCAAGGCCGCGGCTTCTCAACCGCTACCGTCGATTCCGCAGCAGCCGTGAGCGTACTTTAGCCGGTGTAGTCCACTTCCGTCATCATGCCGTCCATCATGTGGATGTCGTTATGACAGTGGAGCAGCCACCTTCCCGCCGGTGAATTCGCTTTAAAACGCCACGTCAGCGTGCCGCCGTTTGCGCGCACGAGTGAGGTGTCTTTCGGCAGCGGACGCGCGAGCGTCTTCCCGTCGACCTCGACAACGTGGAAGACGTGACCGTGCAAGTGCATCGGATGATCCATGTCGGTCTTGTTGGTGAAATGTACCGACACGACTTCGTCGCGAACGACCTTGATGCGCGGCGTGTTCGGATACACGTGACCATTGATCGTCCAGCGGTTGCTGCCGTATGCGCCGCCACCTAAGATGAAGTCGTACGGATGCGCGCCGCGCAGATCGGGAGCGCCCGAGGCAATGCCGCCGGCCTTTTCATACGTGATAAAATCGACGCCCTCGACGCTTTCAGGCGAACCGAGCGGCGTCGCCTTTTCGTATCCGGGCGTGCATACGACGACCGCTTGTTCGTAGACGAGCGGATCGCTCGAGAGACCTTGCAGAAGCCACGCGCCGGGTTTGGTTACTTCGAACCATGCGTCGTAACGTTCGCCGACGCCGACGCGTAAGGCTTGAACGTCGAGCGGCTTTTCGAGCGGATTGCCGTCGGTGTGCGTGACGGTCAACGTGTGCCCGGCAAGGCGAATGTATCGCGTCTGTGAGAAATTCGCGTTGAGGATCCGCAAGCGCACGCGCTGCCCGACCTTCACCACGAGCGGTTTCCCCGAGGGATAGCTCGCGCCGTTGATGCAGTGCGCGAGGTAGGCAACTTCATCCCCCATCCGGTCGTTCGGCTTCATGCCGGTCATCTCGGATGAACCCATCGGGTCGACCATCGGCGCATTGCTCACGCCGCGCATCGCTTCGGCGACGGTCTTGAGGTTCGGGACGTCGTGAAACACGAGAGCGAACTCGGCGTCCGCGGGCGTCTCCTTCGGATCGTCGACGATGAACATGCCGTACATGCCGCGTTCAAAGCCCCCGGAAACGTGATCGTGATACCACCGCGTTCCGGGCGGATTGGGTGCGAATTCGTACACGAACGAACCGCCGTCGGGGACGGCAGGCTGCGTGATGCCCTGCACGCCGTCCATGGCGTTGGGAAGAATCATGCCGTGCCAATGAATCGTTGCGGGCGACCCGCTGCGATTGTGGAATGTCGCACGCATCCGCTGACCGTGCATCACGCGCAACAGCGGACCGGGAATCGAACCATTAAACGCGCGCCCCGCAAAGTTCAACCCGGCGACCGGATTGAAGTTGAGCGGGGTCGCCGTCAGCGTGAACTGGACGAGATCGCTCGCGAGTGCTTTGCGTGAGAGCGGCGGCAGCGCGGTCGCAATCATCGCGCCGCCCGCCGCGCGCAAGAAGTCCTTACGTCGTATCGGTTTCACGTGCCAGCCCCCACATCGATCGGAACGGTCATGGATTTTCCGTCGTATTCGACGGTGATCACCCACGGGCCGCCCATCGAGAATTCGAGGTGGCCGGTGAACAGGTGCGGATCGGCCGGCGACGGCGTCAGCGCTATGCCGCTCGTGTGCATGCCCGCATTGCCCATCTGCATCACCGGCAACGCGGTCACGTGCTTCGGCGGCGTGCCGCTGAAGCGCACCTCGATCGTCGCATCGCTCGAAGGTTCCTTCGGATCGAACGTGACGACCGGCGCGGAACCTGCGGTGGTGCCGCCGTCGAGCGACGAAAGATATGCGACGATGTTCGTGATCTGCGACGGCGTGAAGCCGAAGTTTGGCATCGGCGCGACCGGATGCGAGATCTTGTCGGCGATCTGGTCCGGCGAGAGTTTATGCTCGATGCCGTAGAGCGCGGGCCCGATCTTGCCTTGGAACTGCGCGCCGTGGCAGCCGATGCAGCCGTTGGCTTGCACGAGCAACGCGCCCTTATTCGCATCGCCGCCTGACGCGTTTGCTGCAACGGATGCGGCCGAGCTTGCCGGCATATTCTTTTGCGCCGCGGGTACGACCGCTACGCCGCCGTCTTTCACCACGAATCGCTTGCCTTTCTCATACGGGCCCGCCATCGCGAGTTGAAGCCCGAACTGCGGGCGCTGATTCGGTCCGGTGAGCATTTCGCCGATCACCGCGACGTTGGGCAGAATGTTGTGCGCGTAGTCGAACACGAATTGGCGGTTTAGCGTATCGCTCGACGCGACGTCGTAACGCACGAGCAGGTGATTGCGCCAATTCAGATCGCGTTCGGCTTCCATGAAATATCCGTTGAGCGGTACGTCGAACTCGTTGAGATCGGGATGCGAGTCGTTACCGTGATAGTACATCGTTTGGAAGTGCCACGCGTTGGTTTGATATCCGAGGTAGACCCCTTCGCGCGTAAAGCCGTTGAGACCCTGGAACGCGTCGCCGTTGTGCAGCGGCGACGTTCCGGCGATACCCACCACGCCGATCGAATACGGGATCGCCATGCCGCCGTACGAGACGTTCAAGTCGAGCGAGCGGTCGTTGACGCTGTTGTTGAAATCGAGCGCGTCGCTCGTAGTGCCGGCGCCGGTTAGGTACGAAAAGTTGTACATGAATTCGTTCGACATCCCGTTAAACGCAACGCCCCACCGGGCGTCGTTGGGATTGAACAGATTCTGTCCGGTCGTCTGCGTCGCGAGCAGGTAACTTCCGAGCGTCCACGCGTGAGCGGGCATGAACGGGAACGGCGTGTGAAATTTTCCGATTTGAAACGAATTCGTTCCACCGAAGAGGCCGTTCCACGAGAGCCACAGCTGCTCCGTAGCACCGATCTGGCCAGAATCGATGACGTGCTGTTCGACGTAATAGGTGAAATTGCGGCCGAGAAAGCCACCGCTGAGCAGCGAGAGGTCGCTGACGGTCGTGGACCCTTTCTGATCGTGATTCGCGAGATACGATGTGATGTACAGGCGCGCGGAGACGGGCAGAGCTTGGTCTTGCAGATGACGCTTGAGGATCTGAAAGTTCGTCATCATGACCATCATGCCGTAGCGCGTCATGCCGGGAAACGTGGTGTGGCACGCCTCGCACGAGACGCCCTGACCGTTGGCAAAAACGGGGACGGCCTCGGCGCGAGCCGACCATAAGAAAAATACGAGCAAGAGAGCGCAAAGCGTGCGCAATGGATGTACCTCCGGGGCGACGTTACTTTAGGGTTAAAGAAACGCCGGGCGCGGAGGAGCGCGTCCGAAACGCGCGCTGGCCCAAGGAGCGACGCGTGCGAACGTCGCTTCGAACGGCTGCCGCCGCACGAAGATCGACGACGGGGACGCGAGACGTTCGAGATAGTGCGCGGCCTCGGCGGCGCTGTGCGCGCACGCATCGAGTACGTCGCTGAAGAGCGACACGATATAGGCGCCGAGGAGTGCGACGACGACCTGCACGGCGCAGCCCGTTAACGTGAACGGCGCGCCTTCCGCGCGTTCGATCGCGCAGAAGATGACCAGTTGAAGGAGCGCGAGGCGGGGCCAAAGCGCAAGAACATGACGTTCGGCGATCTGCCCCGAAAAGAGGCGTGCGCGCAAGAATACGCCGCCCAAAAGCCACGTTGCAAGCGCGAGTGTCAAGGCGAGCGAGCCTTCGAGCAGCGGTCCGACCCAGGCATGATGTTCGTCGCTCATCGGCCGTCCCCCGAGGGCATAGGCGAGCGCGTGCCCTGCGATCATCGAGGGCACGACGACAGCCAACCATAACGGAAGGGGACGTCTCATCAAGCCGCTACCGATTCGTGGCCACCGCCAAAATCTCTTGTGCCCCGTATGCGCCGAACGCTCCGAGCACGAACCCGGCAGCAACGTCGAGCGGCCAGTGCAAGTTCGCAGCGACGCGCGCATAGCCGATGGCGGCGGCGATAACCAGCGTCGCAAAAGCCAGAGCTTTCGATCGCGGCAAGAGATAGGCGAAGGCGAGACCGCACGCCGCCAAATGATCGGACGGAAACGCATTGTCCGGCGGGTGCGCGACGAGCGGCGCCACGTGCTCGACGACGAACGGCCGCGCTTCGTGAACGAACGCGGCCGCGAGTTTTACGAGCGCAATCGTGCCGATGCTCGCGGCAATCGCCTCGATCGCGTCGCGCTTCCAGCGGCGACGCGATATTATGACGATTGCCACGAACGCGACGGGAACGAGCAGCAGCCATTGAGCGGCGAAGGCGATCGCGAGATTCGGCATCTACCGATGTTACCCGCGCTCGATGACGGCGGCGTGAACCCGCTGCGCTTTTGCTACGCCGGCACCGCCAGATCGAAGCGATCCAGGTCCATGACCTTCTCCCACGCGGCCACGAAATCGCGAACGAAGTGCTCGGGCTCGGTTGCATAGACTTCCGCGATCGCGCGCAGTTGCGAATTCGATCCGAAGATCAGATCGCAACTCGTCGCCGTCCACATTGGCTCGCCGCTACCACGGTTGCGTCCTTCGTAGGCGCCTTCACCCTTCGGTTGCCACGTCGTCGACATGTCCAGCAAGTTGACGAAGAAGTCGTTCGTGAGCGTGCCGGGCCGTTTCGTAAAGACGCCATGCTTCGAACCGTCGGCGTTCGCGCCGAGCGCGCGCATGCCGCCGACCAGCGCCGTCATTTCCGGGGCGGTCAGCGTCAAGAGCTGCGCCCGATCGATCAAGCGCTGTTCGGGAGAGCGAGAGTGGTCGCTTCCGAGATGGTTGCGGAAGCCGTCGGCTTTTGGTTCGAGCACCGCAAACGATTCGACGTCGGTTTGATCCTGCGTCGCATCGGTGCGTCCCAGAGAGACGCGAACCTTCACATCTGCGCCGGCATTCTTGGCCGCTTGTTCGATTGCCGCGGCGCCGCCGGCAACGATGACGTCCGCAAGCGAGACCTTCTTGCCGCCCGAGAGCGAAGCGTTGAAGTCGTTTCGCACCTGCTCGAGTTTTTGAATTACCGTCTGCAATTCGGCGGGTTGATTGACCGCCCAATCCTTTTGCGGCGACAAGCGAATGCGCGCGCCGTTCGCGCCGCCGCGCTTGTCGGTACCGCGGAACGTGGACGCCGAGGCCCACGCGGTCTTCACCAACTGCGGTACCGTCAGTCCCGAAGCCAGGATGCGCTTCTTGAGTTCGGCGAGGTCGCGTTCGTCGATCGTCGCATAATCGGCGGCCGGCACCGGGTCTTGCCAAATCTGCGGTTCTTTCGGAACTTCCGGTCCGAGATAACGCGAGATCGGACCCATGTCGCGGTGCGTGAGCTTGTACCACGCTTTGGCAAAGGCGTCGGCAAACGCTTGCGGATCTTCGTGGAAGCGCTTGGAGATCGGAGCGTAGATCGGATCGAAGCGCAACGCGAGATCGGTCGTCAGCATCGTCGGCGCGTGGCGTTTGGAGGGATCGTGCGGATCCGGGACGCTATCCGCGCCCGCGTTATCTTTGGGTTTCCATTGGAACGCGCCCGCGGGGCTCTTCGTCAACTCCCATTCAAAATTGAAGAGGTTGTCGAAGAAGTGATTGCTCCACTGCGTGGGCGTCTGCGTCCAGATGCCTTCGAGGCCGCTTGTGATCGTGTCGTCGCCGTGGCCGCTGCCGTACGTGTTGCGCCAGCCGAGATCTTGTTCTTCGACCCCTGCACCTGCGGGCGCGATGCCGACGTATTTGCTCGGATCGGCGGCGCCGTGCGTTTTGCCGAAGGTGTGGCCGCCCGCGATAAGCGCGACGGTTTCTTCATCGTTCATCGCCATGCGCGCGAAGGTTTCGCGAATGTCGTGTGCCGCCGCAAGCGGATCGGGCTTACCGTTGGGGCCTTCGGGATTGACGTAGATCAAACCCATTTGCACGGCGGCAAGCGGCCGTTCCAAGTCGCGTTCGCCGCTATAGCGCGCGTCGGCAAGCCATTCGTTTTCCGGCCCCCAGTAGACGCTCTCGTCGGGCTCCCATGCGTCGACGCGGCCGCCGCCGAAGCCGAAGGTCTTGAATCCCATCGATTCGAGCGCGCAATTGCCCGCAAGAACCATCAAGTCGGCCCACGAAATTTTGCGCCCGTATTTTTGTTTGACCGGCCAGAGCAAATGCCGCGCTTTGTCGAGATTCGCGTTGTCGGGCCAGCTGTTGAGCGGCGCAAAACGTTGATCGCCCGAACCGGCGCCGCCGCGGCCGTCGTGGATGCGATAGGTGCCCGCGCTGTGCCACGCCATCCGAATAAAGAGCGGGCCGTAATGACCGAAGTCGGCCGGCCACCAATCTTGCGACGTCGTCATTAAGGCGTAGAGATCTTTTTTGACGGCGTTGAGATCGAGGCTCTTGAATTCGCGCGCGTAGTTGAAACCGGGTTCCATCGGGCTTGAGGCCTTCGACGGGCGGGTGAGGACCGAGAGGTCCAGCAGCTGCGGGAACCAGTCGATGTTGACGCGGGGACGCAGGGGGACTTGCTTGTGGCCGTTGACGGGGCAACCGCTCGCATCGTCTTTTGACAACTCGACGATCGTATTATCCATCTGGTGCTACTCCCAATGGCGAGATGGTGCGTTGTTATGAGCCGGTAAAAACTGGGACACTGATCGAGCGGGGAAGGTGCCGTCAGCGCTCCCGAAGAATCGCCTAAGTGAAAATGGATTTCATTTCCATTACGATACTGCCGAGGGCAGCCGCCGTCAATACGTGCGGGCGAAAGCTGGGAGAGCCGTCATGATGCCGTCGACGCCGCTGCCGAAGAACTACCAACTCATTCGCGACGTCGTCGACGAATGCGGATTGGGTTGTCATCTCACGCCCTCGGAAATTTACGCCAAAGTGCGGGAACGTCAACCCGGTATCGGGCTAACGACAATCTATCGCGGGTTGGAGCGATTGCGCGAGCTAGGGTTCGTTTCGGAAATCGAAGTGCCCGGAGCCGACGCGGCCGCATACGAGCCTGCGGGTCCACACCACGCGCACTTCCGCTGCAGTAGCTGTGGCAGGATTGAAGACGTAGCGTTCGTCATTCCCGCGAACACGCTCGACGCGCTCGCTCGTGAGCACGGCGTGGAGATCAAGGATCAGCGTGTGACGTTCGAAGGCCGCTGTTCGCGCTGCACTGCTTCGGGCTGAACGCTCGTCCCCCGCAGCATTGTGCTAGTCGCCTTCCAGTAGCCTTACGAAACCTTGTAAACCCGCGACCTCGCCGTACCGCCCCGGAAATTGTCGGCGCGTGCTGCAAAAACGGCAGCAATTCGTTCGATAATGCGAGCACGGTTAGCGAATCTTCCGCACGAGTTCGCGATCGAGATCGCGCACGTCGTGCACGCCTAGCAAGTTCATGGTTCGAACGACGTCGTTGCGCAGGATCTGCAACGCGCGTTCCACGCCGTCTTTGCCGCCGGCCGCAAGTCCGTATGCGTAGGCGCGTCCGATCAAGACCGCCCGCGCACCCAAGCAGAGCGCTTTAACGACGTCGGCACCGCGACGGATCCCGCCGTCGAGTAGCACTTCGACGCGGTCGCCGACGGCATCGACGACTTCCGGCAAGACGCTGATCGTGCCGGCAACGCCGTCGAGTTGGCGGCCGCCATGATTTGAAACGACGACGGCGTCCGCTCCGTGCGCTACCGCATTGCGCGCATCGTCCGCCGTATGCACGCCTTTGGCAACGATCGGGCCGCCCCACGCCGATTTGATCCACGCGAAGTCGCTCCAGCTCACCGCCGATGCCGCGAGTGCGGACCCGATGTCGGCGTACGGCATCGGTTCGCCGCTGTCGAGCAACACGTTCGGAAATTTCATCATGCCGCCGTCGCCCAGAAACGCTGCGAGCCACGCCGGCTTCGCGAGCACTTGGCCGACGTGCGGCAGCATTGCCAGCAGATTTCCGCCGATCAGTTCGCTCGCGCCGCCGCGCAAGTCGCGCTCGCGCAATCCGGCGACGGGGGTGTCGATCGTGACGACGAGCGCCGCATAGCCGGCGGCCTTCGCGCGTGCGATCGCGCGTTCGGCAACCTGACGGCCGCCGAGCAAATAGAGTTGGTACCACGCGCGTCCGCGCGTCGCGGCCTTGACGTCTTCCATGCGGCAGCCCGAGAGCGTGGAGAGCGTGTAGATGGTGCCGAATTCGCCCGCGACTTCCGACGCGGCGCACTCCCCGCGCGGATAGAACATGCGGCTGCTTCCGACCGGTGCCAGAATGATCGGCAGATTGATGTCCGTGCTCAGAACGGAGGTCGCAAGGTTGACCGGCGCGCTCGCCACGGCCGACCGCGGACGAAAGACCAAATCTTCGAAGGCGCGCGCGTTCTCTTTGACGGTCCATTCGGCATCGGCCGCACCGTCGATATAGTCGAAGACGACGTGCGGCAGCCGGCGCTTGGCGAGCTTGCGCAGGTCTTCGATGTTGAACGCGCGGGCTAGACGGCGTTTCATGCTGTGGCGCTTTCGCGCTCGAGAGAGGTAACCTGCAACCCGCAAGGCTAATTCAGGCGAAACCGCATCGAAAGGGAGTACATGGATCGTCAGTTTCGGGGAATCGTTATTGCCGCGCTGGTTGCAACTCTGGGCTTAACCGCGTGCACGTCGACGAACAATTCGACGCCCGCACCCGTGCCGACGGTCGCTCCGCAGAATATTTCCGGCGATTACTCCGGAACGCTGACCGACGCGCAAGCCGGGAAGGGCAACGCGACGGCGACGCTCGCACAAACGGGCAGCAATGCCGGCGGCGCGATTGCCGTTACCGCCGGAGCAACGACGACGAGCTATCAGCTCTCCGTCGCGTTAAACGCGACCAACGGCATCACGGGGAACATGGTTACCGATCTGCCGATCACGCAATGTTCGTTCAGCGTTACGGGCAGCTTTGATGCATCGACGAACGTGCTCAGCGGTTCCTATACGGCGGTCAGCGGATGCTCCGGCGACACCGGGACGTTTTCGCTAACGCAAACGTGCGTCGCGACGCCGAGCGCATTACCGCGCCGCATGACGAGCCCCTCGCACTGCTAACGCCGACTCGATAGACTCGACGACACGGTCCTGCGCGAGCGTTTCCCCTTCTAAAAGCCTCGTCGCATAGGATTCGTCCCCAAGTTCCTCACGTATGCGCTGCTTGACGTGATGGAACGCGGCGAGCGTCCCGGCGTCGGCCGTGAAGTCTGCTTCACGCAACATGCGGCGGGCAAAGCCATAGACGCGAGCCGCCTCGCCGCCATCGGTCGACGCGAGAAACGGCGCGCAGTACGCGGTGCAGAGCCCGATAAGCAGCGAGTGCCGCGCGATCACCGCGCGTTCGAGCGCCTTCGGCGCATAGGGTAACGCGTCCTCAAATCGTCCGAGTGCCAGCGCGCATTCTGCGATCCGGCATTCGAGATACATCGAGCCGTCGCGGCTGGCATACGGTAGCGCTTCCTTTGCAAGGACCATCGCGCGCTCGTAGTTGCCGCCCTCGCTTTCGCGCATCGACCACCACTCGAGCGTGAGGCAGCCCTCCTCGTCCTCGTGCGATGCTTGCGCCGTGGCATACGCTTCTTCGAACAGTGCGCGGCTTCGTTCGATGTCGCCTAGGGGGAACGCATACGCACAGCGCCGCAGCACCGACGCCAGCACGCGCGGTTCGTTCAAGGTGCGTACGAGCGCGATGGCTTCCTCCGCCGGTCCCCGCGCGTCATCGAAACGGCCCATCTGCGCGTAGCGCTGCGCGACTTGCGAGAGCGTTCGCACGAGTCCACGGCGATCGGCCGAATTTCGATACGAAGCTAGCGCGCGCTCGGCGGATTCGAGCCCTTTGGCGGTCTCGCCCAAATTGTTGTAGAGCATCGAGGCCATATAGTCGAGGCGCCCGGCCGTCGCAGGCGCAATCCCGTCGACGGCGCGCGCGATCGCGCACCACTGCAACCCCTCGCCCAAGAGCAGCATGCGCAAGAACACCGGACTGCTGCTTGCGGCGAGCTGCGCGCCTCGTTGGCGATCGCCGGGACCGGTCAACGTCCATTCCAGCGCCGCGCGGAAATTGTCGAGTTCGGGTTCCAGCCGGTCGAGCCATCCTTCGGGCTGCTGCGTATCGAATTCGTGATACGCCTGCTCGGCAAGCGCCGTAAAATACGCAGCGTGCTGGTTGCGAGCGATCGTTTCGGCGTGTTGCTCGACCGATTTTCGTTGTGCGAACTCGCGAATCGTATCGAGTAATCGATAGCGGCTCGTCAAGGCGATCGTGACGTTGAGCAGCGACTTGTCGGTAAGCGAAGTGAGGACGTCGAGAATATGATACTCATCGCAAAGGCCGCCTTGTGCGCAAACCGCCGTGGCAGCGGCAAGCGAAAAGCTTCCGCGAAACACGCCGAGCCGAATGAAGAGCGACTGCTCCTCGGGCGTGAGGAGATCGTAACTCCATTCGATCGTCGCGCCGAGCGTTTGGTGGCGCGCGCTCGTATCGCGCGCCGTGCTCGTCAAAAGACGGAAGCGCTCGTTCAAGCGCTGCCGGATATCGTCGACCGAAAGTGCTCGCACCCGCGCCGCAGCGAGTTCGATTGCGAGCGGCATTCCATCGAGCTTCTCGCAGATCTCCTCGATGGCGTGGCCGTGCTCGCGTGCATCGAAGTGCGGCGCAACGGCGAGCGCGCGTTCCACGAAGAGCGCGACGGACGTGCTCTTATCGAGCGGTCCCAGCCGGTAAACGTGCTCGCTTTCCAGACGCAAGAGTTCCCGGCTGGTAATAAGCACTTTGACGTGCGGCGAGTGCACGAGAACCTGCGCGATGACGTTTGCGACCTCCGCGACCACCTGTTCGCAATTGTCGAGAACCAGCAGCGCGTTGCGCTTGCGCAGGAAATCGAGAAGCTGCGCGAGACTGGATTGATTCTCTCCGACCTTCAGATCGAACGCGGCGAGGATCGACGGTGCGACGAGCTTCGGATCCGAGATCGGCGAGAGATCGACGAACCACGCGCCGTGTTCGTGTTCGTCCATCGTTTCGAGCGCGCAGCGCAAAGCGACGCGCGTCTTTCCGACGCCGCCCGGACCCGTGACCGTCATCAAGCGCGACGTCGCGAGAGCTGCTTGAATCTCGCGCAGTTCGCGTTCGCGGCCGACGATGGGCGTAAGATCGGCAGGCAAATTGTTCGGAATGCTGCGGTTTGCGGGCCGCAAGCTGGAATCGATGCCGACGAGCGCGACCGCGAGATCTTGCGCGAGGCCGGCGAGCATATCCGACTCTTCGCGATCGAAGCTTCCGGCGCGCGCGTCGACCGTCAGGAACCCGATCAATTCCCCGGCGGCGGTGAGCGGGAAGGCATCACTCCCATGAGCGCGCGATTGTAGCTGCAGCGGACGCGCCGGCGCTGCGGATGCGTGAAAACGAATCGCCAGGGGATCGTCCACGTCGACGTGTTCGAGCGGAACGTCGAACGACGAAGCCTCGGCGCGAAAGAGATCGCGGCGAAGGTAGATCGCCGTTGCGCGCGCTTCCAAATAGTGATCGATCGCCTCGATCGCGCGGCGTAGCATCTGTCCCGCGTCGTTAAACGACGCGAACTCCCGCCGAAGTTTTTGTAGCGACGTCAACGCGTGATGTTTGCGCGCGTAGAAGATCGCCTCCACGCGCTTTTCTACGAATTGGTCGATGGGCCGGAAGATCAGCGCGGCCACGAGCACGATGCCGATTTCGAGCGCGGTACCTGTCGCCCGAGAATACGACATGTCCTTTTCGACGGCCCATTCCACGAGCGCCAGCGCCAGCACGATCACGGTCGTGACCAGCGTATAGGCAAGCGCCCTGATGCGACGGCTTGGACCGCGACCGGTCGTACTCACACCGCGTCCTTACGCGCCCACCGAAGGCGCCCTGCCGTTAGTGGCTACCGGCTCGACGCGAAGGTCCAATCCTGCGCGTTCCACGCCTCGTCCACACCGTTGGGGTGGAAGTTTTGCAGCGAAGGCGCGTAGGCGTAACGCTCCTTTCGATAGTAGATAAAGACCGCGGGAACGTCGTCGACGAGCAGCTTTTCGATCTTCGCGTAGGCTGCCTTACGCTTCGTCTGATCGTAGGTCGAGAGCGCCTGTTTCTGCGCGGCGTCCATGGCGGCCGACACGTAACGCGCGGCATTGTTGCCCGCCGGCGGTATCGCGCTGCTCATCCACTGCGTGGAATCGTCGGGATCGACGCCTGACTGCCAGGCGTACAGAGCGGCGTCGTACTTGCCGCCGTAGATGATGCCGCCTTCGCCCGCGCCCGCGAGCAGCTGCGCGTAGGGGAAGGTCTTGGCCTGCAGCTCGACGCCGGCGTTCTTCCACATCTGCTGCACTTCGACGACGACGTTGCGCGCGATATCGCTGCCTTGTCCGTAGACGAAGAGCAACGACAGCTTCTTCCCGTTCTTGCGCATGATGCCGTCGGGGCCCGGGCTCCAGCCGTCGGCTTCGAGGATCTGTTTTGCTTTGGCGGGATCGTACGGCGGTGCGTGAAGCGCAGGATCGAACGCCCAATAGAACGGCGAGAGATCGCCGACGCCCACCGTTGCCTGGCCGAATTGTTCGTCGCGGACGAGCCGCGCGCGATCCGTTGCGTAGGAAAGCGCCAAGCGTACCTGCCGGTCGTTCAGCGGCGCGCGCTGCGTGTTGAGCATGACCGCGTCGTATTCGGGTGAATCGACGGCGATTTGGGCGATGTTCTTGTCGCCTTGCATCTCGTGCGACTGCGGTCCGGTTATCTCGAGAATCATCTGCACTTCGCCCGTGCGCATCTGCGCGACGGCCGTATTCGTATCGGAGATCGGTTTGACGACGAGCTTCGCGATCTTCGGCGCACCCAAATAATAGTCGGGATTTGCGACGAGCGTGATGTGATCGCCGCGCACCCACTCACCGAATTTATAGGGACCGCAACTGACGCTCGGTTCCGAATCGAACGGTACCTGATTGAGATTCGGGTATTTCGAAAGGACGTGCGCCGGCAGGATCGCGACCGGCGAATCGCTTTCACCGAAGAACGCGTCGAGGAACGGCGGGAAGATCTTCTTGAGGTGCACGACGACCGTATGCGCGTCGGGCGTGTCGATCGACGCGACCATGTCGAAGCCGTGGCGCGAGGTCACGTTATTCTTCGAATTCATCATCGCTTCGTAACTGAATTTGACGTCTTCGCTCGTTACCTGCACGCCGTCGGACCATTTCGCATTCGTGCGCAGGTGATAGGTGATCGTCTTGCCGTCGGCGCTGATGCCGCCGTTCTGCACCGATGGAACTTCCGTTGCGAGCCAGGGGATGTGCTGGTGCTGCGGATTCACGCCGATCAGCTTCGGAAACATGAGGTCGCCGAAAAACGCTTCCATCGTCGTGTTCGCGAGAATGGGGTTCAGCGTCGTAGGAGCGATCGGGATGGAGATCGTCAGCGAATCGTTGGAGAACGTGCGCGTACCGGCTTTTGTACAAGAGGCAAGTACGGCCAGTGCCAGGATTGCGGTCAAACGGCGAATCGTCATGATGCAAGCAGTTAGCGAGGATCGCTCGGCTGCCCTGGGGGAAGGGCTTTTCATGGACCGCCTCGGCCCCGAGATTCGGAGGAACTCGAGGACGGCTCGTCGGCCGCCGCCGCCAATTTGCGCTTTTCGTGGAGGACCTGCGGACTGCCGTCGAACTCACGCACCTATGAAGCGCGTTGTGTGGCTCTGCGCAGCGTTCGCGCTGCTGGTTCTTCCGGCGATTTCGCGCGGTGCCACGACGCTCGATCGTGCGATCCCGCTCGACGGGCAAAGCAACGTGCGGATCGACGTGAACGGCGCCGTGCACGTGGTACCGGGCACCGGAAACAGCGTACACGTGCACGTGGACAACTATGGTCCGTCGACGCCGCCGCTGCGCGTGGATACCGTGCGCGAACGCGGCCGCATCCACATCACGATCTCCGGGCCGAATCAGAGCGTCATTCCTATTGGTGCCAGCGGCATCGCCGTCGATATAACGGCGCCGCGCAACGTCAAACTCGACCTGCGTGCATTCGGGGGCGCGATTCACGTCGATCGCGTGACGGCGCCGATGCAGCTCTACGCATCGAACGGCGCGATCGCCGTCGATGCGAGCGACGCTCCGCTCACCGCATATTCGGAGATCGGCGACGTCACCGTTGCCGATGCGCGCGGCATGGTCGAGCTCACCTGCGGGCGGGGCAACGCGAGCGCGACGCTGGCGCCCGGCTGGCGGGGCAATTTAGTGAGGATGGAGTCGTCGCAAGGCAACCTGACACTCGACGTTCCACCGGGGTTCCGAGCGCGCTACGACGTGACCACCGGGCAAGGCAAGGTCACCAATCCCGAAGCCAGCGTAGCGCATGCTCCCCTCGTCTTTATGTTGACCCAGAAAGGCGATATCACCATTAAAGAGCGACTTAAGTCGTAGGACTTTAGTCATCGGTGGCCGCATACTACGGCGCATTGCCCGTTGTCTATGTTTGTGGAGGAATGGTGCGAGCGTTTGCGCCCCTTGTTCTTGCGTTGTCTCTCGTGCCCGTCGCTGCTTCGGCGGCCGCGATCGACGCCACTCTGGTTCCCGATGGCACCTACACCGTGAAGGTCGAAAAGGTCCAAGACCCTCAGCACATCGTCGTGCTGATGGCCAACGGCACCGAGACCACGCTGACCTCGACGGGAAGCGCCGATTTCACGAAAATCAAGGCTCCCGCGACGATCATGTGCTCGATCATCAAGGGAAAGGTCCCCGTCTTCGTCGTTAAGTCGTAGGATAGTTTCATAGGAAAAAGGGAAAGGGCTTGAGAGCAAGCCCTTTTTCGTTTTCTTGACTAGGAGGATAACCCATGCGGACAACCCTCGCTGGAGCGGCGCTCGCAGGGCTCATGACCGTCACCATGGTCGCCGCGCAAGCGGCGCTGACCACGGGTTCGGTACTCAACGGGACTTTGAATCAGAATCTCTCGAGCAATCACGCGTACGTCGGGGAACCGGTGACCCTTTCGAACGTTACCTCGAACGACGGCAGCGGCTCGGTCACGGGCGGTAAACTCTTCGGACGCGTGACCTTCGTACAGGCCGCAGGCCAGGGGCGCCCGGGCAAGATCAAGATCTACTTCACGACGCTCGTGTTACGCAGCGGCGCGACATACAACGTCAGCACCACGTTGCTGCGGACGAACACGCAAACGAAGAACAACACCGGGAAAGAAGTCGCGGGTGCCGTCGCGGGCATGCTCGTCGGCAACATGCTCGGTAAGACGATCTTCCACACCGGCGCAGGCGGTTTGCTCGGTGCGGCCGGCGGTTTCTTCCTTGCGAAGAACAACCGTCAAAACGTGAACATACCCGCGGGAAGCATCGTGCAAGTTCGTATCAATTCGGTGGTTCGCCGCCAGTCCCACTAACTCGTTGCCGATAGAACCAGCTTCCGAAGCAACCCTCAACCGCGCCGCCGCGCTTATACGCGGCGGCGCGGTTGTTGCGTTTCCGACCGAAACGGTCTACGGACTCGGGGCGAATGCGCTCGACGCGACGGCCGTCGCGCGCATCTTCGAAATCAAAGCCCGGCCGACGTTCGATCCGCTCATCGTTCACGTGCTCGACGAAGCGATGCTCGAACGCGTCGTCGAACGGATACCGGCACGTGCGCACCGCCTGATCGAAGCGTTTTGGCCCGGACCCCTTACGCTCGTCCTCCCGAAATCTGCAGCCGTTCCGGATATCGTGACGTCGGGATTGCCGACGGTCGCCGTGCGCATGCCGGCTCATCCGGTCGCGCGCACGCTGCTCGAACGCGCCGGCGTTCCGCTCGCTGCTCCGAGCGCCAACCGTTTCGGTGCTTTGAGCCCCACGCGTGCCGAACACGTCGCGCGGTCGTTGGGCGAAGCCGTCGATCTGATCGTCGACGGCGGTCCGACCGAGCACGGGCTCGAATCGACGATTCTGCTGCTCGAACCACGTCCGACGCTGCTGCGCCCCGGTGCCGTGGCGATCGAAGCGATCGAAGCAATTACGGGTCCGGTCGCACGTGAAGTCGACGACGCGACGCGCCCGCTCGCACCCGGCCGCTTGCCGCAACACTACGCGCCGTTGACGCCGATTCGCGTTGTGCGCGATCTCGCGTCGGTTCCTCCCGCCGAACGCAGCGGTGCGGCGTTGCTTGCATTTACCGCGACGGTTCCGGGGTATGCAGCATCGCGTGTGCTTTCTCCATCGGGAGATCTGCGCGAAGCAGCCGCGCATCTCTTTGAATCGCTGCACGAACTCGATGCGCTCGCCCTCGCGCGCATCGACGTCGAAGCCGTTGCCGAGACCGGAATCGGCATCGCGATCATGGACCGGTTGACGCGTGCGTCCGCACGCTGACCGCCGCAGGCTCGCGGTCATCGCGCTCGTCGTGATGGCGCTCATCTGGGGCTACAACTGGGTCGTGATGAAGATCGCGGTGCATCAAGCGCCGCCTTTAGTTTTTGCTGCATGGCGTACGTTCGGCGGCGGTCTGGCCCTCTTGCTGGGCGCACTCATTCTTCGGCGCCGCATTCGGCCGCAGTTTCCCGCCGCGTTTCTTTGGATCGGGATCTTTCAAACGGGACTCTTCATCGGCTTGGTGTCGTGGGCGTCGGTTGCGGGAGGCGCCGGACAAGTGGCGATGCTTGCGTATACGATGCCGTTATGGGTGAGCATCATCGCGTGGCCGGTTCTCGGCGAAAAGCTTCGCGCGATGCACGTACTCGCGTTGCTCGCGGCGTTTGCGGGCGTTGCGCTGATGATCGGACCGCGTCACTCGATCGGCATCCCGGAGGGGCTCGCGCTCGGCGCTGGGCTGAGTTGGGCGATCGGCGTCGTGATCGCCAAGCGCTTGCAGATGCGCGAACGCGTCGACCTCTTGAATTTGACGATGTGGCAGTTGCTCTTCGGCGGCGCGGGGCTCGCGCTCGTCGCGATCGCCGTGCCGCATCACGCAACCGTCTGGAACCTTTCCTACGCACTGGCCGTCGCCTATAACATCGTGCTTGCGACCGCGCTCGCGTATTTCTTGTGGATCTTCGTGCTGAACGAACTGCCCGCACGCGACGCCAGCATGGGAACGCTCGCAAATCCGGTCGTGGGCGTCATCGCCGCCTGGGTGCAGCTGGGAGAAGTGCCGAGCATCTTCGAGGGAATCGGCATGGTGCTGGTGCTTGCCGGCCTCGCCCTCTTGTCAATCGCCGAAACTTTGTAGTACAAAGTTAATAGCTTTGCAAGCCAAAGTGTGGAGGCGGTATGCGGGTCGTACGGTGGGTCGCGGGCGTCGCGCTGGTCTTGGGCGCAGGCCTGCTCTGCAGCGCGCTGCTGCTAACCTTCGGCCGCCCGCCTCAGCCGCTGCCGTTCGGCACGGTACAGTGGCTCGGTGAGGCGGGGGTGACGGTCGACGGGGTCGAGCGCGTCTCGGCGATCGGACGCGGCCCGGCGTCGATCCGGGCGAAGGGGCAGTTCTATATCGTCCACGCGCGCATCGTGGCGCCGTACGGCCTGCGACCCACCTGGCGCGATAGTGGCGTGGAGGTCCGAACGTTCGCCTACCATGGTGCAACACAGCCGCCGGGCACCTACCGGATCGACGAGCGAGCCCAGAGGGTTCTCGATGCGATGGACGGCCGGCCGGGGCCGGTTCACGAGGTGCGCGGCGCCTCGCAACGCGAGGATCTCGTCTTCGATCTTCCAGTGAATGTGGAGCAGCCGGGCGTCGTCTTTCTTGCCGCCAACGACCCCGCGCGAATCCTGGAGTGGCTGTTCGGCCGCTTCTGGCAGCCGCACCGCTTTAATCTCAGGTACGACTGAGGCGGCGCCGATAGACTAGCAGTAATGAATCTGCGCCATCTCTCGCGTTTGCAGCTTGCTCTCAGCGCGTCCATCCTTTGTCTCTCGCTCGGCACGCAAGCGCTTGCCGACACCGCCTTGCCGGCGCCCGTCGCCTCCGACGTCAACGAAAGCTTCCGGCTTCTGGCGCACACGTATTACAAACCCGTCGAGCAGCAGACGCTGTTGGATGCGGCGCGTAAAGCGCTCGCGCAAGAAGCGGCGAAACATCGCGTCCGCGTGAACGTCCCGACGCTCAATGCGTCGGGTTCGGTCTCCGATACGCTCGCATCGCTCGATAACGCCATCGCGCAGACGGCGCAGAGCGCGCACGGCACGCCGACGGAGTACGCGTACGCGGCGATCGGAGCGATGGCGACGTCGCTCGGCGACCGGTGGACCGTATTCATGAACCCGAAAGAGTACCAACAGTTCAACGAGGCACTCGATCCCAAACGTATCTCGGGCATCGGCGTATTAATTGCGAGCGATCCGAAAAGCGGCGAAGTGTCCGTTTCTTACGTCGTGCCGGGTACGCCCGCCGATCACATGGGATTGCAATCTGGCGACGTACTGCTTTCGGCCGACGGTAAATCGCTCAAAGGTTTGACGACCGAACAGGCGAGTACGCTCTTGCGCGGCACCGCCGGAACGACCGTGCATCTCGATATCCGCCGCGCCGGCAAAGTGCTCGACGACGTCGCGATCGTGCGTTCCGAGATCCGGCCCCCGACCGTGGTTGCGAAGATGCTTCCCGGCGACATCGGGTACGTCTACGTGCTGGCGTTCGGCAAAGATACGCCCGCACAGTTCGACTCCGCACTCGATCGTCTGCACGGCGCTCGCGCCTACGTGCTCGATTTGCGCAACGACGGCGGCGGTTACGTCGATTCGGCGCTGGACATGGCCTCGCACTTCGTTTCGAAGTTACCGCTGCTCACCGTGCAGCAGCGCGGAGTCCCCGACGAGACGATTCAAGCGAGTGCCGGAACGCCGCTCGGCGTGCCGGTGACGATACTCGTGAATAAATACACGGCGTCGGCATCGGAAATCATGGCCGGAGCGCTACACGACGACGGCGTGGCTTCGCTCGTGGGCGAGCGCACGTTCGGCAAAGGCGTCATGCAGACGCTCACGCCGCTGGCCGATGGTTCCGCGATCAAAATCACGACCGCGCATTACCTTACGCCGAATCACCACGACATCAACCTCAAAGGCATTCAGCCGGATTTGGCGATATCCGAACCGTCGGGATCGCGGTTCGGCGACGTCAAAGACGACGCGCAGTTGCGTGCGGCAATGGCGTTCTTGCAGAAGAAGATGGTCGCGGAAAAGCCGTAACGGCTAGGAAACGTGCCGCCTGGTCAACCTGACGAGCGTGCCGTTGCGATCGAAATGAACGCCGTCCATAAGGCGGCGCATGAGAAAGATCCCGAAACCCCGATTGCGCTGTTCGATCGGGGTTTCGTCGCGCTTTCCTTCGAGTGAGAAGCCTTCGCCGTTGTCGCGGATCTCGATGGTGAGTTCGTCTTCGAAAAAATTGCAACGAACCGAGAAGCCGTTCGATTTCGGTGCTCTGCCGTGCTCGACCGCGTTGCTGAGCGCCTCACCTGCCGCCAACCGAATATCCGCCACTTCATCGGCGGAAAAGCCGCAGATGCGCGCGAAGCTTGCGATAGCGTTGCGAGCGAGTGGAACGTTGCGTCGGTCGCCGCTGAATGCGGCGCGGTAGGTTGGGGGCACGTGAGCTTCTTGGTACCCCGCACCTCGCGAGATAAACGAGGCCGAAGTCCCGTTTCTGCCAGGCGCGGGTCCCCTCATAGCGGGAAAACATCCGCATGTTCGCTCGGAGCCGAAGCGAGGGGCGCGGCGAGGAACGAGCGAGGAGGAACGTGCGTGGAGCGTGGTCAGAAACTGTCGCGAGCGAGCGCGGTTTGAGATCGTCTGAACGAGCGCCGGAGCCACGATGGCGAGAGGCGCGAGGAAGGCAGCAGGAGCAATTCCAGGATGGGATTGCGAGGAGCGTGGTCGAGAACCGCGCTCGCTCGCGAAAAAATGGGCGATGACGGGCTCGAACCGCCGACATCCTCCTTGTAAGGGAGGCGCTCTCCCAGCTGAGCTAATCGCCCGTGGACGACTTTCTTGTTAGAGGACGGCATATGAGCAACCTTCGGACCGAACGAATCGAATCGACCGCGATCGTCACGATGGCGCGCCCGGACAAACGAAATGCGCTCTCGCTCGAGATGATGCGCGAATTGAACGAGACGTTTCGCGAGCTGGGAGCGGACCGCGACGTTCGCGCCATCATTCTGGCGGCGGAAGGACCGGCATTTTCTGCCGGGCACGATCTGCGTGAATTGCACGGACGCGACGACGAGGCGTATCAAGAGATCTTCGATGCCTGCGTGCAATTGATGGAGACGCTCGCGTCGATTCCTCAGCCCGTCATCGCCGAAATCGAGGGTATCGCAACGGCGGCCGGCGCGCAGCTCGTCGCCGCGTGCGATCTCGCGATCGCCTCCGTTCACTCGCGCTTCGCGACCCCGGGCGTACGCATCGGCCTCTTCTGCAGCACCCCGATGGTTGCGCTCAGCCGCGCGGTCGGGCGCAAAGCAGCCATGGAGATGCTGCTGACGGGCGAGCTGGTTTCTGCCGAAACGGCAGTGCGCTGGGGACTGATCAACCACGCCGTGGCACCGGAGCATCTGCGCGACGAGACGCTTGCGCTCGCGCGAAAGATCGCCACGGCCAGCGGCGAGGTCGTAGCCCTGGGGAAGGCGGCGTTTTACCGGCAGATCGACATGCCCGCGCCGGACGCATACGCCTACACGAAGGACGTGATGGTCCGCAACGCCGAGCTCGCCAACGCCCAAGAGGGTATCGAGGCCTTCCTTCAAAAGCGCCAGCCGGTTTGGCGCTCGTGAGGGGCGTAAAAATTCGGCGTACTCGCTTCCGCGGAAGGTTCGGCTTTGCTAGACTTGGAAGCACGGTCACCTTCGCCTGGAGCTCCTTTTTGATGAGTGGGCCATCGCGCTGCAGGCAGCATTAAAGACGTCGCCCACACCCGGTATGCGGGAAACCGCATACGCGACGGCATACAGGCTCGCTACGCGAGCCTGTATGTTTTTCTGGAGTCCGTTTGTTCAGGATTGATAGTCGGACGCGCTACGCTGCGTTCATCCTCATCGTAGCCCTGGTGGCTTCTCTCGCCGTAGCGGCGTTCCGTGTCCGTCTCGAGACGCAAGAAAATCGCGTCGAACTGGCGATGGATTACACGGACTTCGCCTCGCTTGCGCGATCGTATAATTATAATCCCGCGGCGTTTCTGATCGCGTTGCGAAGAGCGGGTCTGACGTCGGTCGCGCTCGACGAACAATTGGGCGCGAACGTCGGCGACAACGGCCGCGCCTACGCGACTACCGGCGCCGCGCTGATGAATCAGGCGCTTATCGGAACGCTTTCGGATCCCTTGCTGGCATCGCTTGCGAAGGCCCACAAGCTGCACCGCGACGCCGTCTATCTTCTGATCGACGACGCCTCCACCTTCGCTCGGTTGCGTCAGCAACTGCCGTTGCATTTCGAATCGAAGTCGATTCACGTCTTGCGTGCGACCAAGCCTTGGTTGATCGAAGTCAACACGCAGATCGACTACTTCAATCAACTCGCCTTCGGCATCCCCGAAGATCAACTCGCGCTCGCCAAACGGCTCCACCTGCTCGTCGTCGCGCGTTTCCAGAACGACGAACGCTTTCAGCGCCCGCAAATGGAAGCCGAATTCAACGACGTCCTGAGTGCGGGCGCGAAGGTGTCGGATATCGTCTTCTTCGGCCTGCGCAATCAGGTCTTCGGTTATCCGGATCGCATTCCCGATGCCGCGGCAGCCTTTAAAGCACACGGCCCGAAATCGAACACGCCGTTTAATTTCGGTACCATCGAAACGTACGACGTTTCGCAAGTGCAAAAGGGTAACGACAGCCTGGCTCGTTTGCTGCCGGCACAAACGGTTCGGCTGCAGGCGATCGCGAAGGGCGAATACGACCGCATCTCGCTCGACGACATGATCGGCCGGTTCGTTCTCGGCGTCCGCGAGCGCAACATTCGTATCGTCTATTTGCGGCCGTGGCTGCACCAGGACGGCAATCTCTCGATCGAAGCGACCAACGTCGAGATGGTGCGCAACCTGGCAAACGAGCTGAAATCCGACGGATTCCGCCTCGGGCGCGCGACGCCGTTCCCGCCGTATCGCGGTAACAACGCGGCGCTCGTCGGTCTGGCGACGCTCGCGGTGCCGTCGATCTTCGTGCTGCTGCTCGGATTTTTTGGATGGTACCGCCCGCTCTATGCAGGCGCCGCCTATGGTGCGACGATTCTGCTCTTCGTTGCCGGCTTGGTGACGCATCACGAAACCTTCGCGCGCTCGGCAATCGCGCTCGCGGGCGCATTACTTTTCGTCGCGGCGGCCTTTGCCGCGCTCGCTGCGGCGTTTCAAGAAACGCCCGCGCAGCGCTTCCAAGATCAACTGCTTCGAAGCATCGGTTGGGCCTTGATCGTTACCGCCGTCGCGCTGCTGGGCGCGCTCGTCGTGGTCGGCATCATGAGCGCGCCTCTCGCGATGATCGAAATCGAACGCTTCCGCGGCGTGCGCCTCGTTTATGCGCTGGCGCCGCTGATCGCGCTGTCCATCTATCTCTTCAGCCGGCGTTTCAATCCCGATGCGGAGCCGCGCAGCGTCTTCATGTCTCCGATTGCGCTCTATCAACTGCTGATCGGCATCGCGATCGTCGGCGCGGGCGCGTTGCTCATCATGCGTAGCGGCAATCAAAGCAGCGTGCAACCGTCACACTTGGAGCTTGCGATGCGTCACGCTCTAGCACATTGGCTGAGCGTGCGGCCGCGGACCAAGCAGTTTTTGATCGGCGTTCCGTCGTTGATGCTCATCCCCGCCCTCCTGCCGCAACACCGGCGCTGGCTCGGATGGCTCTTGGCGCTCGGCGCCGGTGTCGACATCGGCGACGTCATAGACACGTTTTGCCATTTGCATACGCCGGTGCTGATCTCGCTCGAGCGCATCTTCAACGGCGCGCTGATCGGCGTGCTCATCGGCCTCATCGTCATGTGGATCTACCGGCGTGCGTGTTTTACTTTCGGGCTACTACGGGTTCGGTAACCTCGGCGACGAGGCACTGCTCGAAGTGATCGTCACGCAGATGCGCCGGCGTTTTCCGTCGTGTACGCTCGACGTACTCTCTGCCGAACCCGAGGCAACGCGCGAGCGGTTCGGCGTCGAAGCGACGCCGCGCTGGAATATGCGCGACGTGCGCGATGCGGTGCGCCGCGCGGACGTCGTGGTTTCGGGCGGGGGCGGACTGCTGCAGAGCGCGACCAGTCTTCGCAGCGTCGTCTATTACGCGGGCATTCTTCGCGAAGCGATCCGTTCGCGGCGTCGTTCGATGATTTTCGCGCAATCGATCGGTCCGCTCGACGCGCTCGGAACGTTCGTCGTAAAGTCGTTCTGCAAGGGAACCTCGCGCGCGACCGTGCGCGACGAGCGTTCGCTCGCGCTACTTGCGGAAATCTTGCCGAACACGCCGGTGGAGCGTACGGCCGATCCCGTCTTTCTGTACGATTTGCCGGCCGAAGAGATCGATCTCGCGCGCGAAGGGTTCGGGGAGGGTCCCTACGCCATCGTAAGCGTCCGTAAGACGCCTTCGCTGCGTACGGGCCTCGCGACGATTGCGCGCGCGGTCGATCGCCTGGCCGACGTGCACGGCATTCGCGTCGCATTTCTGCCGCTAGGCGGAGCGAGCGACGCCGAAGTCTCGACGACGATCATCCGCCAATGCAAGAGTGCGCCGATGCTGCTGCCGGAAGCGAACCTGGCCCGCGCGGCGGCCATCTTGCGCGGCGCGCAGGTGGTCATCGGCATGCGACTGCACGCACTCATCTTGGCGGCGCGCTTCGCCGTGCCGTTCTTATCGATCCCGTACGATCCGAAGGTTTCGGCCCTGTGCGAGGATCTGGCGTATCCGCTTCCGCCCCTCTGGACGCCCGGGCGCCCGGCAGCGGCGCCCGAAGCGACCGATGCGCTGCTGGACGACCTCGTCACGCGCCGCAACGACGTCAGTGCCCACCTTCGCTCGAAGATGGAAGCGGTGCGCGCGTCGGCGGCACGAAACTTCGAGGTCCTTGGCGAACTGCTTGGGGAGCCATGAGCGATCAGTCCGAACGCGATTACCGCGATACTTTAAATTTGCCGAAGACGGCCTTCCCGATGAAGGCCGATTTGCCCAAGCGCGAGCCCGCTCGGATCGATTGGTGGCGCGAGCGCGGCACCTACGAACGCCGCTTGGAACGCAATAAGAAGAACGCGCCGTGGATCTTGCACGACGGTCCGCCGTACGCAAACGGCGAGCTGCACATGGGCCATTTCCTGAACATGGTCCTCAAAGACATGTTCGTAAAGATCGGCCTGCTCGAAGGCAAGTGGGCGAACTTCATTCCGGGCTGGGATATGCACGGATTGCCGATCGAACTCGAAACGCTCAAGCATCTCGGCATCAAGGATTTTCACGAGATCGATCCCCTGGAATTGCGCGAGAAGTGCAAGGAACGCGCGATCTATTGGCTCGAGCGTCAGCGTGCGACGCGCGTGCGCATGGGCAACTTCGGCGATTGGGAGCATCCGTATCGCACGATCGATCCCAGCTTTGAAGCCACCATCGTCGAGACGCTCGCGGAACTTGCGGAAAAGAGCCAGCTCTACAAAGGCTTGCGCTCCACGCTGTGGTGCGTGCACGACGAAACGGCGCTTGCCGAAGCCGAGATCGAATACGAACCGAAGGTTTCGCCGTCTGTCTACGTGCGCTTTACCGCAAGCGACGCGCAACGCGCGGCCATTCTGGCCCGCTTTAACGTAAGCGAAGGCGAGTCCGAGGACGCGCCGCTTTCGGTCGTGATCTGGACGACGACGCCGTGGACGCTTCCGGCCAACGTGGCCATCGCGTTGCGGGCCGACGCGACCTACGGCCTCTACCGGGTCGGCGGCGAGCTGCTGGTGCTTGCGACCGCGCTTGCGGAATCGGCGCTCGGCGAGAAGTTTGCGCAGGCACACTTGGTCGCCACGACGACCGGCGAGAAGCTGGACAATGCGGCGGTGCGCCATCCGTTCCTCGATCGCGATTCGGTGATCGTGCTGGCGGATTACGTCGAGATGGAAACCGGCACGGGTGCGGTACACACGGCTCCCGGACATGGCGCCGACGATTTCGAAACCGGCATGAAATACGATCTGCCGGTGCTCAATCCGGTCGATGCGCGCGGGCACTTCACGGCAGAGGCCGGTCCGTACGCCGGGCTGTTTATCTTCAAGGCCAACAAACAGATCGTCGCCGATCTCGAAGCGAGCGGCCATCTGCTGCGCGCGCAAGAGTACGAACATTCCTATCCGCACTGCTGGCGCTGCCACAATCCGGTGATCTTCCGCGCTACCGCGCAATGGTTTATCGCGATGGATCAAAACCGCTTGCGCGCTCGCGCAATCGCGGCGACCGAGTCGGTCGCCTTCACGCCCGAGTGGGGTGAAACGCGGCTGAAGCAGATGATCGAAAATCATCCCGAATGGTGCATTTCCCGTCAACGTACGTGGGGAACGCCGATTCCGGCCATCGTCTGCGTCGCGTGCAACGAGTCGATCCTGGACGCGCGCGTGGCGCGCAACGCCGCGAAGCGCTTTCGCGAAGCCGGCGCCGGTTCGTGGTGGAGCGATCCCGTGGAAACGTATCTGCCCGAGGGCTTTGCGTGTCCGAAGTGCGGTGCGACGAGCTTCGAAAAAGAGAAGAACATCGTCGATATCTGGTTCGAATCGGGCGTGACGCACCTTGCAGTGTTGCGCGACGCCATGCCGTGGCCGAGCGATCTCGTGGTCGAAGGCGGCGATCAGTATCGCGGCTGGTTCCGGAGTTCGCTCGTCACCGCGGTAGCGGTGAAGAATGCGGCGCCGTACCGCCACGTCGTGAAGAACGGCTGGGTGAACGACGAGCAGGGCCGCCCGATGTCGAAATCGCGCGGCACCGGCATTGACGCAGCCGATGCGATGGGTAAATGGGGCGCCGACGTTTTGCGTCTGTGGACCGCTTCGACGGAATTCGTCGACGACGTGCGCTTCGGTCCCAACGTCGTCGAGCAAGTCGGACGCGTCTATCGCAACGTGCGCAATCGCATCCGCTTCATGCTTTCGAATTTAGACGATCTGCCGCTTGAGGGCGTGGTCGAGCGCGCGAACATGCATCCGCTCGACGGGCTGGCCTGCGCCGTCGTCGATGCCTTTATGGCCGACGTACGCCGCTTCTACGACGCCTTCGATATTCACGGCGCCTATCTGCGCGTGGTCGAATTCGAAAGCGCGATGTCGAGCCTCTATTTCGACGCGATGAAAGATCCGCTCTACGCGCTCGCCGCCGGCGACGAACGCCGGCGCAGCGCGCAGTCGGCGCTGCTCTACGCACTCAAGCACCTGCTCACGGCGATTGCGCCTTTGTTGTCCTTCACAGCGGAAGAGGCGTGGCAAGAGATTCCCGAACGCCTGCGCGGCGACGAGGCGAGCGTCTTCGATTCGTTGCTGGAAGCGCACGGAAAGGCTTCGAGCGAAGACCTGGAGCTGTGGAACCTGCTGCGCGAACTGCGGGCTCGCGTCGCCGCGGGAACGGAGCACGCGGGCGCGACGATTCGCGATTATGAGACCGATGCGACGGTCGTGGTTCCGGCCGCGTTCGTACACCGCGTACGCGAACTGGGCGACGATCTTCGCGAAGCGCTCGTCGTTTCGCACGTGCTCGCGATCGAAGAAGGCGAACGCGCGGACGTGCGTTTAACGCCGGCCGAGGGCTCCAAGTGCCGCCGCTGTTGGAAGTATCGCGAACTCGGCGCCGATCCGGAGCATCCGTCGATCTGCGCGCCCTGTGCGCAGGTCGTGCGCTCGCTCTAAAAGCCCAGCAGGTCGAGTCGCGCGAAGGCATCGCGCACGTCGAACTCCAGCCACGGCAACGCCGGGTCGCTGAAGCGATCCGGCGCGCCCAGCGTGCGAACGCCGGCGCCTGAATGCACGACGATCGTTCGCGCGGCGGGATCGACGTCGAACACGACGGCGCAACCCCACGCGCGGTACCGGCGAATCTTTTCCTCGCGGAATCCGGGCCGATCGTTTGGCGAACGCACTTCTACGATCAGGTCGGGCGGAACGTTTGGCAGCATGCGGTCGGCCTTGTCGAGGGCGAGGAGCGTTTCGGAGCGATAATAGGCGATGTCGGGCAGCAGCACCGTGCGCGTTGCGGACCGGTCGTCGAGCCGCAGATGCAGTTCGGGCATCGCAAAGCCGGCACCGCGGCTGCGTTCGTCAATGATGAGCAGCAACGTCGTCGCAACGACACCGTGCGGCGTGTTTGGACTCACCGCGACGCTCTCTGCGCCGTCGAGCCACTCCAGGTACGGCTTCGTATCGATTCCCCGCGCCATCTCACGCATAGCCTATCACGCAGGCTGCCGGGCGGCGCAAGATCGTTACCCGCCGACGCGCAATTCGTCGATTACGGCCTTTACGCCGGGTACCCGGGCGACGGCGGCCCTCGGCGTTGCGCCGATCGCCGAACGTGTGGACCGCGCCGATCAGGCGGACGACGCCGTCACGCACGTCGACCGCAATCGTGGTCGACGAAAGCTCGTCCTGTTTCCCGAGTTCGTAAATGACCGCACGTGCGACGGCGTCATCTTCCGCGTTCATGAACCAAGCCTAACCGAGCCTGCTGAACGGGCGAAGAATCCGCCTTTTTACGGCGTTCCCGGCTTTCGTAGAAAAGCCGCGTACGCTCGAAAGCGTGGCGGCCATCATTCGTACGGTGAGCTTGAATCCCGCGCTCGACGAGGCGCCTTCGATCGCGCACTTAGAGTTGGGTGGAACCAATCGCTGTTCGCTCGATTCGCTCGATCCGGGCGGCAAAGGCATCAACGCGAGCCGGGTCATTCATCGGCTGGGCCGTCCGACGATCGCACTCGGCGCAGCGGGCGTCGATCCGGGGCTCTACGGGTGATGGATCGGGGCGCTGAACGAACGCGGAGCGTCGTGTATCGTCGATACGTCCGGCGACATGCTGCGCGCGGCGCTCGACGCGCGGCCGTTGCTCGTCAAACCGAATGTGGAAGAAGCGGAAGAACTGCTCGGCCGCTCGCTGCACAGCGACCGCGACATCATCGATGCGCTCGAAACGATTCGCGGGATGGGCGCCCGATATGCGGTGATCTCTCGCGGCGAGCGCGGTGCGCTTGCGGCCGGCGAGGGTGAGTTGTGGCAGGCGCTACCGCCGTCGGATTATCGCGGGAGCGCGGTCGGCGCCGGCGATTCGATGACCGCCGGCTTTACGATTGCGTTCAACGAAAACATGTCGCTGGCCGAGGCCTTACGCTTAGGCATGGCGGCAGGCGCCGCAACCGCGATGGTCTTCGGAACACAGCTATGCAATCCGGCGACCGTCGAGGAACTGGCCGGACGCATCGTCGTCGAATCCTTGAGTGCCTCGCGCGCGATTCGTTCGAGCCCGGCGACTAAACGCGTCATCGGCGGCTCCCACGTCGTCGAATCGGGACCGCCAATACGAAGCCGATCGTGCGGTAGAAGAATCGTCACGACGGCGCCGCGTGCGCGAGCACTTGCGTGCGGATATGACGGAAGCAACGACTGCGGGGGTGCCTCGCGCAGCACGCGCATAACGCGTTGGAACGGAATGCGCGCGCGTAAAAACGCCGTCTTCGAACGAACGCCGCACGAGAACGTCGCGGTGCCGTTAGGGTTGAAGCGAACGGTGAGCGGCTGCGTGGCGCCGCCGGAGAACGATTGCAGGACGACACCGCCAACGCGGTCGGAGGCGATCGCTCGTTCGAGCGCGCGATACTCGCCGGCCAGCGTCGAACGGTAGATCGGCCATCCGAAGGCGATCGCATACGCGCGAACTGCCCGAGCATTCGAGTCGCCGGCATGTTTCCACGGCACGGCGCACACGCGATTCGTACCGTCGGTGAGATGCACGCCGACGAGGACGAACTCCGCTTTGGGCGCAGGGCTCGGCGCGACGCAGCGCACGACGGCGTTCAGCGGGACGCTTTTGAACGCGCGAGCGACCAGCGCGCGATTGTCATCACCGCTCGAGCCGGTCTCGAACGCTGGCGTCGCCGACGATCCTTCGTTCGAAAACGAGGTCGAAAATGCGCGGCAACCGATCGCGCACGAACGCTCCGAGATGACCACGCGAACGACGCCGGAGCGTCCCTGCGCGCAACCGCCGAAAAGCAGCGCAAACGCGAAGAACGTTACCCGAAGAAGCGGTCGCGGAATGCGGCCCATGCGCCGAGTTCGATCGCCTCACGCGCTTCGCGCATGAGATCGTTCAAGACGTAGACGTTGTGATAGGAAAGCAAGCGCGGGCCGAGCATTTCGTTCGCGCGGAAGAGATGATTGAGATACGCGCGTGTGTAGGTCGTGCAGACGTAGCAGTCGCAGTCGTGGTCGACCGGGGAGAAATCGCGGGTGTACTGCGCGTTGCGAATCGAATACTCGCCCGAACGCGTCATCGCGCGACCGTTGCGCCCGCAACGCGTCGGATAGACGCAGTCGAACATGTCGATCCCGCATTCGACCGCCATGACGATGTCTTTGACCGTGCCGACTCCCATCAAGTAGCGAGGCTTTACTACGGGAAGCAACGCGGCCGCGTGTCGCGCCGTGACGTACATCTCTTCGCGCGTTTCGCCGACCGAGAGTCCACCGATGGCATAACCGGGGAAGTCAAGCTCGACGAGTTCGCGCGCGCTGCGTTCGCGCAGTTCCGGATCGAGGCCGCCTTGCATGATCGCGAACACGTGCGTTTCCGGCCGGCTCCACGCTTCGCGCGAACGGCGTGCCCACGCCGTCGTCATGCGCACCGATTCTTCCAGCTGCGCGCGTATGGCGGGAAGCTTCACGCAGACGTCGAGCACCATCGCGATATCGACGCCGATCGCTTCTTCGAACGCGATGACCGATTCGGGCGTAAACCGATGTTCGCTTCCGTCGATGTGCGAACGGAACGTGACGCCGTCGTCGTCGAGTTTGCGCCGCTCTTGCAGGCTGAAGACTTGAAAACCGCCGGAATCGGTGAGAATCGGCCCGTTCCACGCCATAAAGCGGTGAATGCCGCCGGCTTCGACCAGAAGATCTCGCCCCGGGCGTAACCACAGGTGATACGTGTTGGCGAGCACGATTTGACTGTGCGCGCCGCGCAGCTCTTCCGGCGTCAAACCCTTCACGGTCGCGGCGGTGCCGACGGGCATGAACGTCGGCGTTTGCACCGTTCCATGAGCGAGGGTGAGCGTTCCGCGCCGCGCGCTGCCGTCGGTTTTTAGAAGCTCGAACATCAAGCGGTGCCGGGGAGGAAGAGCAGTAGACCGGCGTTGACGAGATTCATCGCGTTATGGAGGATCATCGCCACCCAAATATTCCCGCTGCGTTCGTAGCCGATGCCCAAGCCGAGCCCGATCAAGCCCGCGAAGAAGCCCACGGAGATCAACACGGGCAACGGCGTCCCGTTGCCGAGGTGCGCGAGTCCGAAAACGATCGCAGCGAGCAACGTTCCCGTTCCGAATTGAAGGCGCCCCAAACGAATCATCCACGGCAACGTGCGATTGAACGACGTCTGAAGGAAGCCGCGGAAGAGCATCTCTTCGCCGAGACCCGGCGCAACGGTGCTGAAGATCAGCGACTGCGCGTCGTGCGGAAAGACGTGGACGAGCATGTGGCGCACCGGCGTGAGATAGAGAACGAACAGGGCGCCGATCGAGATTCCAAACGTTACAACGCCCGGAACGAGCCATGCACGCAGATTTTGCGTGAGTCCGCCGAGCGGTATACGACGCCCGAAGATCAAGCACCACAAGAGGGGAACGATTGCGAACCACAGATGCTGTACCCATGGGCCTTCCATGCCGTAGTGCAGATGTGGCGCAACGACGAACGCGATGTGCCACGGTACCCAGCTGCCCCACCATGCGATCGCGAATACGACGACGCCTTCGATCAGCGTCGGGCGACGGTCAGCGCAGGAGCGCACGGGCGGCAAGATACTCCGGCGGCGGCGGTGCTTCGAAGAACATCTCGTCATCGGTTCGCGGGTGACGAAACGAAAGCTTCCACGCGTGCAGCGCTTGCCCGGGCAATCCGAAGCGTGGTTCTTCGCGGCCGTAGAGCGGATCGTTCACGATCGGATGCCCCATGGCGTTCATGTGCACGCGAATTTGGTGCGTGCGTCCGGTTTCTAGACGAAAGAGCAGTTCGGCATGCTTCGGAAACGCTTCGCGTAGTTCGTAATGGGTGACCGCGGGTTTGCCTTCGCCGACGATGGCGTATCTGAAGCGATTGTGCGGATCGCGCCCGATCGGACCGTCGACGCGCCCGGCAGGATGCTGCGGGATCCCGTGCACGAGCCCCAGATACTCGCGATGAATGCGGCGCGCTTTCATCGCGATACCGAGTGCCGAGAGCGCTTCGTTCGTCTTGGCGACGACGAGCAATCCCGACGTGTCGCGATCGAGCCGGTGTACGAGGCCGGGGCGCAATGCGTCGCCTGGAAGTTCCGGAATGTGCGCGAGCAGCGCGTTGACGAGCGTACCGCTCGTCGCGCCGTGCGCGGGATGCGTCACCATGCCGGCGGGTTTGTCGACGACCAGCAATTCGTCGTCTTCGTAGAGGATCGGAATGTCGATTTCTTCCGGCGTCACAATCAGCGGCTGTCGCTCGGCAACTTCGAATTCCAGCCGGTCGCCGGTTTCCAGCGGATAGCTTGCTTTAATCGCGGCACCGTTCACGCGAACGTTGCCAGCTTTGACCGCCGCGGCGACGAGCGAGCGTGAAGCGCCGCTCAAACGCGCGACGAGAACGTCGGCGCGGGTTCCCGATTCCTCAGGAGTGACGTCGTGAACGATTGCCAAGGTTCGCGAGCAACAATAAGATGACGCCGCCCGTAATGCACGAGTCGCCGACGTTGAAAATGTTCGGCCAAATCGTGTAAAAATCGATGAAATCGACGACGTAGCCAAGGTGAACGCGGTCGGCGATGTTGCCGATCGCGCCGCCGACGATCAGTCCGAACGCGATGCAGACCACGCGCGAATGCGCCGCTTGGTCTTTGAAACCGAACCAGAAGATAACGAGCACCACGACGGCCATCGCGATCAGCAGCATCCCGTTGCTGCCGAAAAGGCCGAAGGCGCCGTGGAAATTGCGTTCGTACGTCCAGCGCAACAGATGCGGAAACACCAGACGGCTCTCGCCCGGTAAGAACGACGACGACACCATGCGCTTCGTAAGCTGATCGCCCGCGAACGCGAGTATCGCGGTGACCAGGATCAGCGCCGTCTGGGTCGAGCTAGAGATTCGGGGTCGGGACAAATTGATAGAACCATCCTGCGACGGTGAGAAACGCATTGCTCACGAGTACATACCCCACCGCAATCAAGAAGAGCCCTGCGACAAATTCGATGACGCGCAGGAACCGCTTGATGCGGTTGAGGACCGGGAGCACCGCCCCAATCGCAAGCGCGGTCAGGAAGAACGGCACGGCCAGGCCCAACGAGTAGACCAGAAGCAGCAGTGCCGCCTCGGCGTTGTGCTGCTGCGACGCAATCGCAAGAATTCCCGCCAAAATCGGCCCGATGCAGGGGGACCATCCTGCCGCAAAGGCGATGCCGACGAGGCCCGAGGTCCAATAGGTGCGGTTCTCACGCTGGACGTGCACGCGGGTGTCCATCATCAGGAAAGGGATGCGCAAAAAGCCCATCATCTGCAGGCCCAGAATGATGACGATGCAGCCGCCCACCTGCGCGATCAGCTCGCGGTTTTCGTTCAAGACGCCGCCGACGGCGCTTGCGGTGAGCCCGAGAAGGACGAAGATCAGCGTGAAGCCGGTGATAAACGCGAGCGCGTGCCCCACGGCCACGGCGCGCATCTGCGCGCGCGTGTCCTGCGCTTGGAGTTCCTCGAGCGTCGATCCGGTGAGCAGGGAGAGATAGGCCGGGACCAGCGGGAGGACGCACGGAGAAACGAAGGAAACGAGGCCCGCTAGAAAGGCGATACCGGCGGTGATATGCGTCGTCGTGTTCAGATTGAAAGCTCCTGATGCATCATTGGTTCCATTATCCGACAAATGTCGACCCGGTGGCGATCCACCTGGGGCCACTCGCCATTCATTGGTACGGCATTGCCTACCTGATAGGTTTCGTTAGCGTCTATTTCTGGATGGTGCGCCCGGAAGGGCGGCGCCGTCTCGGACTTACCCCGGAACAGATCCAAGACTTTCTCTTTTATGCGCTCGTCGGCGTGCTGGTCGGCGGCCGGACGTTCTTCGTCATCAACGATATCATCAGCGTCGGCCCGAAAAATCCCGCTCACAGCCTGGCCGGGTACCTGGCACACCCGATAGATTTCATCGCGGTCTGGCAGGGCGGCATGGCCTTCCACGGCGGCATGGTCGGCGTGCTTATCGCGAGCTGGCTGTTCGTTCGCAAGCATCCGCAAGTACTCTACACGGTGCTCGGCGATGAAATCGTCGTGCTCTTGCCGATCGGGATCACGCTCACCCGCATTGTGAACTTTATCAACGACGAGCTCTGGGGCGACATCTGCCGCCCCGATCGTCCGTGGTGCATGGTTCCAAACCGCATCGGCGACGCGGCCACGTGGGGAACGATGCCGCGGCATCCGGCGCAGCTCTACGAAGCGGTGCTCGACATTTTGACGCTGCCGATTCTGATCTTCATCTACAAGCGGCGGCCGCCGGACGGCGTTGTGGGTTGGAGCTGGTTTACGATGTACGGCATCACGCGCTCGATTGCCGAGATCTGGCGGCATGCCGATTTCGAATGGCACGGCATCACGGGAGGTCAGCTTTATGCGCTGCCGATGATTCCGATCGGCGTCATCGGACTCGTGTATTGCATTCGCCGTGGACGCCGCACCGATGCCGCTCTCCCCAGCGCAACGGTTTCGAACGCTTAGAGCGGAGCTCGACGACGAGCTTCGCTCGTGCGGACGCGCTCGCGGGAGCGTGCGAATTTTAGGCGTCAGCAAGAAGCAGAGCCCCGAAGCGATTCTGGACGCGGTGCGTGGCGGCCTCGACGCCGTCGGCGAAAATTACGTGCAGGAAGCCAAGGCCAAGTTTGAGGCGCTCGATGCGGGCAGCGATGCCCTCCCCTTTGAGAAGCACTACATCGGCCACATCCAGACCAATAAAGCCAAGGCCATCGCGTCGCTCTTTGACGTGGTGCAAAGCGTGGATCGGATCGAGGCCGCCGCCGCGCTCGATTCGGCGGCGCAAAAAGCGGGCAAAGTGCTCCGGGTGCTGGTGCAGCTCAACATCTCCCCTGCGGAGCGCTTCGGAATGGACCCCGCGGCCGCCGAGCGCGTCGCCGAGGCGATCCGAGCGATGCCTGGGCTGTGCCTAGACGGGGTCATGGCGATCGGACCCGTGACCGAGGACCGTGGAGAAATTTTCCGCGCCTTCGAAACGGCCGCAAAGACGTTTGCCGTTATTGGTGGAAAGACACTCTCAATCGGCATGTCGGGAGATTGGCGCGAGGCCGTTCGCGCCGGATCCACGATGGTGCGCATAGGGACCGCGCTCTTCGGTGAACGGGTACCCGGGAGGTAGTGCGCTTGAGCATGTTTAGCAAGATCGGATCGTTTTTCTCGATCCGCGACGACGAGGACGAACTCTACGACGACGAACCGGTCGCCGGCGGACGCGTCGTTCCGCTCTCGCACGCCGGACGCCGTCCTGGGACGGAAGTCAGCGTCTATTCGCCGCGCGGATTTCAAGACGTCGTCGAAATCGCGGATGCCCTGCGCAACCGTCAAGTCGTCATCGTGAACCTGCAGAACGCCGACCGCAATCTGCTGCAGCGCGTCGTGGATTTTACCTCGGGCGTTGCATATACGATCGACGGCAAGATCCAGAAGCTCGCCGAGGCGATCTATCTGGTGGTGCCGGCCGGCGTCGTGGTAAACGCGGCGGGACTGCGCGACTCCGTCATGGCCGACGGTACGCTCGACTTTATGTCTGCACGAGGCTAATTCGGTCATCGCGATGCAACGAATCACCCCAATCGACATCCAACACAAGACCTTCAAGAAGGCGCTGCAAGGCTACGACCGCGCGGAAGTCGATCAGTTTCTCGACGAGATCATCGAAACGCTCGAAGACGACGCGACGCATCGCGCCGCGCTCCAAGCCGAAATCGCCGATCTCAAGGAACGGATCAGCCACTTTAAGGCGATGGAAGAATCGCTTCAGAACACGCTCGTGCTCGCGCAACGCACCGCCGACGAAGTCAAGGCTTCGGCACACAAAGAGGCCGATCTGATCAAAGAACAGGCACGCTTGGCGTCGGAACGCGAGATCGCATCGTACAACGACGCGATCGGCGAAGTGCGCCGAGAACACCAGCGCACGATCGAAGCGGCCGAGAAATCGAAGAGCGAGCTGCGCAGTTTGCTGATGACGCATCTCTCGCTGCTCGACGGCGTCCACGCGATGCCGCCCGCGGCGCCACCGGCACCTGCCGCACCGCTTGCCTCGGAAAACGGCGGAACGGCGTCGACCGACACGACGCACATCGAAGTCATCTAGCGCGATGCCCCAAGTCGCGGTCTTTCCGGGCGACGGCGTCGGGCCCGAGATCACGCGTGCGGCTGCCGAGTTGCTGCAGCACGTGCGCCCCGATCTGCGCTTGATCGAAGCAACGGTCGGTGGAGCGGCGCTCGAGCGCGGATTGCCCGCGCTTCCCGACGATGCCCGCGCGCTGTCAGACGCAAGCGACGCCATTCTCTTCGGAAGCGTCGGCTTGCCCGCATACGATTCCAAACCGCTTGCCGAGCGTCCCGAATACGCGCTCTTCTTGTTGCGGCGCGATTACGAGCTGTACGCAAACATCCGCCCGGTGTGCGTCTTTCCCGGCTTGGAAAATGCCTCGTCACTCAAGCCGGACTTGGTTCGCGGTCTCGATCTCGTCGTCGTGCGCGAGCTCACGGGCGGCATCTATTTCGGAAAACCGAAAGAGCAGCGGATCGAAGACGGCGTGGAGATGGCGGTCGACACGATGATCTATCGCGCGCCCGAAATCGAACGCATCGCGCGAACCGCCTTCGAACTCGCGCGGGGACGGCGTAAGCGCCTGACGTCGGTCGACAAACAGAACATTTTGGAAACCTCGCGCTTGTGGCGTCGCGTGGTAACGGCGCTTGCGCCGGATTATCCCGACGTCGCGCTCGATCACTTGCTCGTGGATAACGCCGCGATGCAGCTGGTGAAGCGCCCGGGCGACTTCGACGTCATCGTCACCGAGAATATGTTCGGCGACATCCTCTCCGACGAAGCGGCGATTCTCACCGGATCGATCGGAACGCTGCCGAGCGCAAGTCTGGGCACCAAAGGGACGCCGGGCAAGCAATTTGGTTTGTACGAGCCGATCGCCGGAACCGCGCCCGACATCGCGGGCAAAGGCATCGCGAACCCCACCGCTTCGATTCTTTCAGCCGCGCTGTTGCTGCGCTACAGTCTCGACGATGAAGCGAACGCCAAGCGCATCGAAAGCGCCGTCGAACGCGCGTACGCCGAAGGCGCGCGCACCGCAGAACTGGGCGGAGCGCTTTCGACCAACGCCTTCGCGAACGCCGTTATCGCGCGTCTGTAAGCGGAAATGTCAGACGGATTCGCGTGCTGTCGTGCGAGGACGCGATTTCGAAGTGCGACGTGCAACTGCGCATGATCGGAATGCCGCGTCCGCGTTCTTCGCGTGCCGTGAAGGCGCGCCAGTGACCGACGCTTTCGATGGTTGCAATCAGTTGCGTTTCGTCGATCATTAAGTCGATGGAGAACGGAAGCTCCGCATCTTGATCGCCGTGTTCGATCGCGTTGGCGACCGCTTCACCGATCCCCGTTAACACGTCGAACGTGCGGTCTTCCGAAAGCGCGTTGCAGCGGCAAAAGTGGCGAACCGCTTGGCGCGCGAGGGGCGCGCACATCGGCAGCGGGCTGAAGACGAGGTGTTCGCTCGTGAGCCACGGCACGTCGGTACGCGCAACGGTCAGCGTGGCGCAATCGTCCGAGTTGATCGCGCGCGAGAATATTTCGCGGTGGAGCGCTTCGGCCGAGCGGTCGCCGCGGCTCCCGATCGTTTCGATCGCGGCCAGGAGCGCGGCTTCTCCCGCGATGACGTCGCGGTCGTATTCCAGCAACCCGTCCGTGTAAAAGAAGCACGTGCTGCCGGGTGAGAGGGTGATCCAGTAATCGCCGGACGCCGGTGCGGCGCCCAGGCCGAGCAGCAAGCCGCCCGCGGGCAGCATATGCGCGCTTCCGTCGCAGAGCAGCGCCGGGGGCGGGTGCCCCGCCGAGGCATAGCGCAGCACGCCGGTCGCCATGTCATAGACCGCAATGACGGCCGTTGCCATCCCGACGCCTTCGGATGAGATGATCGCATCGACGTGGTTGATGACCGCCGACGGCGACTCGTTGAGCGCGACCGAGGCTCGAATCGCCCGGCGAATCTCGCTCATGGCCACCGCGGCTTCTAAGCCGTGGCCCGTCACGTCGCCGACCGAAATGCCGATGCGTCCGCCCCCGAGTTCGAAGGCGTCGTACCAGTCGCCGCCGACGTCGGCTTCGTCGCTTGCGGGGCGGTATGCCGCGTCGCAGGTCACCTCATCGCTTCCGGCAAGCTTTGCCGGCAGTAAGGCGTTCTGGAGGCGCTTCGAGATGAGGTAGTGGTGTTCGAGCTCCTCGGCCTGTTCGATGGCGCGCGCGAGCATGCTCGCGATGAGTTCGATGACGTTGCCGCCGATGTTGCGCTCGGGGGCGCCCTCGGCGAAGCCGACGACGATGCGCCCGATGCGACGCCCGTTGACCAGGAGCGGCTCTTCGATCACGCTCGTCAGGCCACAGGCCTTCGCCCGTGCCGAAAACAGATCGTCGTAATGCACGTCCCGCAACGATTCGTACCCGGCATCTCGCGCGGCAAATGCGGCGCAGTGCGGTTCGGTCCGGCGCAAATAGATAACGCAGATATCCGCAAAGGCCGCGACGCAGAGGTCGGCGGCCTGTGTGGCTATGGCGAGACTATGTCCGCCGCTGGAATCGGCGATTCGGTCGAGACCAGCGCGAACGTGCTCGGACAGATTTGTGATCAATCAATCCTCGTCGGTACGTACCGGGAGTATGCCCGCTTCCTGGCCGGACCTAAACCGAAAGTTTCCGGCCCCTCGGTCGTTTGAGCGGAAAGAACCGGGGTAGAAGCAATTCATGGCACTGGAGGCCGCTGCGCGCCTTGCTCCACTCGGAGCCTGGCTCGATTTGCGTCCGGCCGCCCCGACTTCGAGATCGACCCACCGCCACCGGAGGCAACGTTTAAACGATGTCAACGACCGTAACCGTTCCGCCAGATAATAGCAATAGTGAACGAGACGGTGACCCGGGCCGCTTACAACAGACGGCTCTCTTGGCAGCCCTACGTGCGTTCCGGGAAGGGCGCTTCGAGGTCCGCCTCCCCGATACGCTGACCGGAATCGACGGCGAAATCGCGCAGGCGTTCAACGACTGCGTCGATCGAAACGTGCGCGTGAACGAAGAGTTCGCGCGGATCGCTACGGTCGTCGGACGCGAAGGGTTGATCACGAAGCGCGCGGCCTACGACGATGCAAAGGGCGCGTGGCGCAGCAGCATCGACTCCGTCAACCAACTCATCGACGATCTGGTCTTCCCGATGTCGGAGGCCGGACGCGTGCTAGGCGCCGTGGCCAACGGCGATCTTTCGCAACGCATGCCGCTCGAGACCGAGAACCACCCGCTGCAAGGCGAGTTCTTGCGTTCGAGCCGCACGATCAACACGATGGTCGACCGCTTAAATGCCTTCGCATCGGAAGTGACGCGCGTGGCGCGCGAAGTCGGTTCCGAAGGTAAACTCGGCGGACAGGCGCTCGTCAAAGGCGTCGCCGGCACGTGGAAAGATCTCACCGACTCGGTCAACACCATGGCCGGTAACCTGACGGCGCAGGTTCGCAACATCGCCGAGGTGACGACCGCCGTCGCCAACGGCGACCTCTCGAAGAAGATTACCGTCGAAGCTCGCGGCGAAATTCGCCAACTCAAAGGCACCATCAACACGATGGTCGACCAGCTTAACGCATTTGCATCCGAAGTTACGCGCGTCGCCCGCGAAGTCGGTTCCGAAGGTAACCTCGGCGGACAAGCGCAGGTCACCGGCGTCGCCGGCACGTGGAAAGATCTCACCGATTCGGTCAACACGATGGCCGGTAACCTGACGGCGCAGGTGCGTAACATCGCCGACGTGACGACCGCCGTCGCACGCGGCGACCTCTCGAAGAAGATCACCGTCGAAGTTCGCGGCGAAATCGCCGAGCTCAAAGACACCATCAATACGATGGTCGATCAGCTCAACGCGTTTGCATCCGAAGTCACGCGCGTCGCACGCGAAGTCGGATCGGAAGGTAAGCTCGGCGGCCAGGCAGACGTCAAAGGCGTCGCCGGCACGTGGAAAGATTTGACCGACTCCGTCAACACGATGGCCGGTAACCTGACCTCGCAGGTGCGTAACATCGCCGAAGTCACGACCGCTGTCGCGCGCGGCGATCTTTCAAAGAAGATAACCGTCGACGTCAAGGGTGAGATTCTCGAACTCAAAGTGACCGTCAATACGATGGTCGATCAGCTCAACGCGTTCGCGTCCGAAGTTACGCGCGTGGCGCGCGAAGTCGGTTCCGACGGAAAGCTCGGCGGTCAAGCCGAGGTGCAAGGCGTCGCGGGCACGTGGAAAGACCTCACCGACTCCGTCAACACGATGGCGTCGAACCTGACCGGCCAGGTGCGTAACATCGCCGACGTGACGACCGCCGTCGCGAACGGCGACCTCTCGCGCAAGATCACCGTCGACGTTAAGGGCGAGATCCTCGATCTCAAACGCACCATCAACACGATGGTCGATCAGCTCAACGCCTTTGCATCCGAAGTTACGCGCGTCGCACGTGAAGTCGGTTCCGAAGGCATGCTCGGCGGCCAGGCCGACGTACGCGGCGTCAGCGGAACGTGGAAAGACCTCACCGATTCGGTGAACATCATGGCGTCGAATCTGACGTCGCAGGTGCGTAACATCGCCGACGTCACGACCGCCGTCGCGAACGGCGATCTTTCGAAGAAGATCACGGTCGACGTGCGGGGTGAAATCGCAGAGCTGAAAGACACCATCAATACGATGGTCGATCAGCTCAACGGCTTTGCATCCGAAGTTACGCGCGTGGCTCGCGAAGTCGGTTCCGAAGGCATTCTGGGCGGTCAAGCACAGGTTGCCGGCGTCTCCGGTACGTGGAAAGACCTGACCGATTCGGTGAATTTCATGGCGTCGAACTTGACGTCGCAGGTTCGTAACATCGCTGACGTCACGACCGCGGTCGCGACCGGCGATCTTTCGAAGAAGATCACCGTCCCGGTTCGCGGCGAGATTCTAGAGCTGAAGAACACGATCAACACGATGGTCGATCAGCTCAACGCCTTTGCATCGGAAGTAACGCGCGTCGCTCGCGAAGTCGGTTCCGAAGGTAAGCTCGGTGGCCAGGCGGATGTCAAAGGCGTTTCCGGTACGTGGAAGGATTTGACCGACTCCGTGAACTTCATGGCGTCGAACCTCACGTCGCAGGTTCGTAACATCGCCGACGTCACGACCGCGGTCGCAAACGGCGATCTTTCGAAGAAGATCACCGTCGACGTGCGCGGCGAGATCGCGGAACTGAAGAACACGATCAACACGATGGTCGATCAGCTCAACGCGTTTGCGTCGGAAGTCACGCGTGTGGCGCGCGAGGTCGGCTCCGAAGGTAAACTCGGCGGCCAGGCCGAGGTCAAAGGTGTCAGCGGAACCTGGAAAGATTTGACTGACTCCGTGAACGTCATGGCGTCGAATCTCACCTCGCAGGTTCGTAACATCGCCGACGTCACGACCGCCGTCGCGACCGGCGATCTTTCGAAGAAGATCACCGTCGACGTGCGCGGCGAGATCGCGGAACTGAAGAACACGATCAACACGATGGTCGACCAGCTCAACGCGTTTGCATCCGAAGTTACGCGCGTGGCGCGCGAAGTCGGTTCCGAAGGTATTCTGGGCGGTCAAGCACAGGTCGCCGGCGTCTCGGGTACGTGGAAGGATCTCACCGATTCGGTGAACTTCATGGCGTCGAACCTGACGTCGCAGGTTCGTAACATCGCAAAGGTCACCACGGCCGTCGCCAACGGCGATCTTTCGAAGAAGATCACCGTCAACGTTCGCGGCGAAATCGCCGAGTTGAAAGACACGATCAACGTCATGGTCGATCAGCTTAACGCGTTTGCATCGGAAGTTACGCGCGTGGCTCGCGAGGTCGGTTCCGACGGACGCCTCGGCGGTCAAGCGCACGTGCAAGGCGTCAGTGGCGTCTGGAAGGACCTGACCGACAACGTCAACTCGATGGCGGCGAACCTGACGAACCAAGTTCGCGGTATCGCTGAAGTCGTCACCGGCGTCGCCAACGGCGATTTGAAACGCAAGCTAACGCTGCAAGCGCGCGGCGAAATCGCCGATCTCGCCGAGACGATCAACGGCATGATCGACACGCTCGCGATCTTCGCCGATCAGGTTACGACCGTTGCCCGCGAGGTCGGCTTCGAAGGAAAACTCGGCGGACAGGCAGCGGTGCCGGGTGCGGCCGGCTTGTGGCGCGATCTGACCGACAACGTCAACCAGCTCGCGGCGCAGCTGACCAACCAGATTCGTGCGATCTCCGAAGTCTCGACCGCCGTCACCAAGGGCGACCTCTCGCGCATGATCGACATCGAAGCGCGCGGCGAGGTCGGCGAACTGACGCGCAACGTGAACGAGATGATTCAGAATCTGCGCGACACGACGCGCAAGAACACCGAGCAGGACTGGTTCAAGACGAACCTCGCGCGGTTTACGTCGATGCTGCAAGGCCAGCGCGATATCACCGCGGTCACGCAGCTCATCATGTCGGAACTCGCGCCGCTGGTAAATGCGCAGTGCGGCGCGTTCTATCTTGCCGACGCGAGCGAGGGCGAAGCCAAACTGCAACTGATCGCCGGATACGCCCTGCCGCGTCAGCGCCGGAATATCAAGGCGATTCCGTTCGGCGAAGGGTTGGTCGGACAGGTTGCGATCGAGAAACACCGCGTGCTGCTCTCGGAGGTTCCGGGCGATTACCTGAAGATCGGCTCGGGCCTGGGGGCATCGAGCCCCGCATCGGTCGTCGTGCTTCCGGTGACGTTCGAAGAAGAGATCAAGGCGGTCATCGAACTTGGATCGCTCGAACGCTTCAGTGAGATTCACTTGCTCTTCCTCGATCAGTTGATGCAGTCGATCGGCGTCATGCTCAACACGATTAACGCCTCGATGCGCACGGAAGAGCTGCTGAAGCAATCGCAGTCGCTCACGGGCGAATTGCAGAGCCAGCAGATGGAACTCAAGCAGACCAACGACGAGCTGGAAGAAAAGGCTCGCCTGCTGCAAGAGCGCAACGCCGAAGTCGAACGCCGCACGCGCGAAATCGAAGAAGCGCGCACCGAGCTCGAGAAGAAGGCCGAGCAGCTTTCGCTCACCTCGAAATATAAATCGCAGTTCTTGGCGAATATGTCGCACGAATTGCGCACGCCGCTCAATTCGCTGCTGATTCTCTCGAAGCAACTCTCGGAGAACCCCGAGGGCAACATGTCGCCCAAGCAGGTGGAGTTCGCGCAGACGATCCGCGCGGCGGGCAGCGACCTGCTCACGCTGATCAACGACATCCTCGACCTCTCGAAGATCGAATCCGGAACGACCGCGATCGATCTGCAAGACGTCACGGTCGATTCGATCGAACAGGAAGTGCGGCGTACGTTCAGCCAGATCGCGGCCGACAAGGGCCTGCGTTTCGTGGTCGCGCGAGACGAAGACGTTCCGAATTCGATCGTCACCGATCCGACGCGCCTGCAACAAGTGCTGAAGAACCTGCTCTCCAATGCGTTCAAGTTCACGAGCGAAGGCGCCGTGACGCTCCATCTGTCAATGGTGAACGACCGCCGCTTGCCCGTGCCCGGGCCCGCGGTCGCCTTCAAGGTGAGCGATACCGGCATCGGCATCCCGCACGACAAGTTCAACGTGATCTTCGAGGCATTCCAACAAGCGGACATGGGAACGTCGCGCAAGTTCGGCGGCACCGGACTCGGCCTTGCGATCAGCCGGGAAATCGCGGGCTTGCTGGGCGGTGAGATCGGCGTTGAGAGCGTCGTCGGCATGGGAAGCACCTTTACGCTCTATCATCCGGCGCAGCGCGCGATGTCTCAGCGCGTCGATACGTCGGTGCATTCGGGTTCGCGCGTCGAGACGCCGCTGCATCTGCACGAATCGGTCGACCAGCTGCGCCGTTTGACCGCGCAACCGTCGGCGGTAGGCGACGATCGCGACAGCATCGAGACGAACGACCGTACGTTAATGATCGTGGAAGACGATCCGACGTTCGCGAAGCTGCTCGTCTCTTTTGCGCGCGACCGCGGCTTTAAAGCGATCGTCGCGCTCAACGGCAAGGATGCGATCGAACTCGCGAATCGCTACGTGCCCGATGCCATCACGCTCGACGTCGGCCTTCCCGACGCCGACGGCTGGCAGGTTCTCGATTCACTCAAACGCGGTTCGGCGACGTCGCACATACCGGTGCACGTGATCTCGGGTGACGAACATCAGCAGCGAGCGCTGCAAGCCGGTGCCGTCGCGCATCTGCAGAAGCCGGTTTCGGAAGAAGCCCTGATGGACACATTCGACCGTCTGCTGGGCTTCGCAGAGAATCGCGGCAAGAACGTGCTTGTCGTCGAAGACGACATCACGCAGCTCAACGCGATGGTCGGTTTGATCGGCACCGGCGAGATGAAAGTTACGGCCGTCTCGTCGGCGGACGCCGCGCTTCAGGCCGTGACGCAACAGCAATTTGACTGCATCATCGTCGATCTGGGCTTGCCGGATATGAGCGGCGATCGTTTGATCGATGAGCTCCGCGGACGTCCCGGCAGCGACGTTACGCCAATTATCGTCTACACGGGACGCGATCTGACGCGTGATGAAGAAGCGCGTCTGCGGCGCCTTTCTTCGACGATCATCGTTAAGGATGGACGCGCGCCGGAACGTTTGTTGGACGAGCTCAACTTCTTCTTACACCGCGTCGAAGCCGATTTGAGTTCGACGAAGAAGGCCGTTGGCGGCGATCTGAACGGAACGTCGCTGACGGGCAGGCGCGTGCTGATCGTTGACGACGATGCCCGCAACATCTTCGCGCTCGAAGCGGCGCTGCGTTCGTATGGGATGGAAGTGATCAGCGCCGAGAGCGGCGTTCAGGGCATCGAAACGCTCTGCACGCGCCGTGACATCGATATCGTGCTGATGGACATCATGATGCCCGAAATGGACGGCTACGAGACGATTCGGCGCATTCGCGCGGAGCAGCGTATCGCCGACATCCCGATCATCGCGCTCACCGCAAAGGCGATGAAGGGCGATCGGGATGCCTGCATTGCGGCGGGAGCTTCGGAATACGTCAGTAAACCGGTCGACATGGATCAGCTTACGTCGTTGTTGAAGATATGGTTGAGCAAATAGAAATGCTCGCTTCGGCCGTCCCGGCGATGAATCTGCGCCGGGACGAGCTGGCAGACATAGAGCTGCAACTCTTCCTCGACGCGCTATTGCGGTACGGAGGTTATGACTTCCGCAACTTCAATCAGTCGGCGCTGCGGCGACGCATAGCCGATGCGATGCGTCAGGAAGGGATCGCGACGATCAGCGGGCTGCAAGACCGTCTGCTGCACGACGAACATGCGCTCGCGTCGTTCTTGGTGTCGATGAGCGGCGGCGCATCGACGCTCTTCCACGATCCACGGTTCTTGCAGGCATTTGCGGTCAACGTGATTCCGCTGCTGCAGACCTACTCGTTCGTGCGCCTCTGGGTGCCGGGCAGCGGTACGGGCGGCGACGCATATAGCCTTGCGGCGCTCCTCGCGCAAGCGGGGCTGTTGGATCGCACGATCATTTACGCGACCTGCGTGAGCGACGTCACGGCGGCCGTTGCAAAGAACGGCTATTACGAGCATCGTTCGGAATCCGAGTTTTACGCCCTCGCACGGCAAGCCGGCTTAGAGGTGACGCTTTCTGAATATTTCGAAATTGCGCCGCGGTATGCGATGCCGAAGGCGATTCTGCGCGAGAACGTGATGTTCGCGCGGCACAATCCCGTGGAAGACGGCTCGATCAACGAATTCCACGCGATCGTGGCCCGCGGGTTGCTTCCGCTCTTCAACGGCGCCGTTCAGTACCGGCTGCATCGCCTGTTCTTCGATAGCCTGATGCACTTGGGTTTTCTCGGCCTCGGCCAGAACGAATCGCTATCGAACACCGTACACGAGCGAGCCTTCCGGCAAGTCGTCGCCGACGAACCGATTTTCCGCCGCATGCGCTAACGCGCGCGTTCGCGTGTCATCATGAGCGGAGCGCCCGTGATTTTGCGTGTCATTCTGAGCGGAGCGCCCGTAAGGGCGCGCAGACGAAGAACCGCCGTGAGCGTTTGCGTGTCATTCTGAGCGGAGCGCCCGTAAGGGCGCGCAGACGAAGAACCGCCACGAGCGTTTGTCCCGATGCGATCCTTCGACTTCGCGGGCTTCGCCCGCTGCGCTCAGGATGACAAGGTTGTTCGCCCGCTGCGCTCAGGATGACGAGGTCGCGATCACACCTTCGTTTGGCTGTGGAACTGTTCGACGGCGCGGAAGTCTATGATGCGCATCGTCAGCGTGCCGTGCTGATGCGGATGCGCATCGAGCCATGCCGTACGCCAGGTTCGTAGCGCTTCGGCTTTGAGCGCGGCCTCTTTGTCGTCGTCCATTTGGTAGAGCTGGTTGGAATCGACCGAGACGTTGACCGTCGTACCGTGGAAGTCGAAGCCCATGACGACGTCCGGGTAATGCGCCTTGAGCGGCGCCATCGCCGCGCGTTCGGTCGCGTGAACCTGCTGGCTCGGCGAGGGCTGTGACGCGCAGGCGCCGAGGGCGAAAAGCGCGGCGGCAAGAAGCGGCGGCAACTTTGAATCCATAGCGCGGAAACGATTCGGTCATACTTGGGCTCTACCATCCAAGCCATGGATGGCATCGATTGGGCCGCATCGGCGATGGGCGCCGCGCAGCGCCGGCTGGAGATTGCGACCGGTAACCTCGCAAACGTTTCGACGACGGGCTTTGCGCGCATCGTCGCCCGCGGCGCACTGACCGCGAACGGCGTTCGGATCGACGGCGTTCGGTCGAACGGACAGGGGCCGCTGCAGCGCACGGGGCGGGATTTCGATTTGGCTCTGGTCGGCAACGGAGCATTTCACGTGCGCGACGCCGCGGGCCGCGTGAGCGCCACCCGCAACGGCGCCTTCGTGCGCGATAACCGCGGCAGATTGTGCGACGACGCAGGGCGCGTGCTCTTGGGCGCGCACGGACCGTTGAAGGTTCCCGAAGGCGCGACAATCGACGAACGCGGCGCGGTCATGGCCGGCGGAAGATGCGTCGATCGCATTCCGCTCGAACCGTCCGCGCAGCTTCGTGCCGGCTATCTGGAGGCGCCGAGCGTCAACGCGATCGACGAAATGATCGACGTCATCGGCGCGCAACGCGCCTTCGAAAGCGCCGAGAAAGTCGTCGCCGCGATCGACGGCGATCGCCAAAAGGCCAGCAACGACGTCGCGAGGGTGAAATAGTGGACCGCGCGTTATTCGCGGCCGCGAGCGGCATGTCGGCGCAGCAGCGCAATCTGGAAACGATCAGCGACAACCTCGCGAATTCCGAAGTCGCCGGATTTAAACAAGCGGCGCAAACGTTTGCCGTTCTTGCGGCACCCGGAGACGATGCACTCGGCACGATATCGGTCGGCTCGCATCTGGTGCTCACGCAGGGCAAGCTCGAACCGAGCAACGGTCCCTTCGATGTGGCACTTGAGGGGCCGGGGTTTTTCGTCGTGCGTCAGGGGAAGCGCACGGCGTACACGCGCGACGGCGAGTTCTCTCGCACCGCCGATGGGGCGTTGCGTAATGCGGAAGGATGGCGTCTTGAAGGCGTTCGTCTCCCGCCGGACGCGGTGAAAGCCGAAGTGGCCGCCGACGGGGCCGTCGCCGCCCGCTTTGCCGATAATCATACGCAAGCGTGCGGACGCGTGGCGGTGGCGGCATTCGCTGCGCCCGAACATCTGCAGCGCGCCGGAAGTTTGTTTTTCGCGACGCCGGCGTCGGGATCGCCGCAGCACATCGCTCCCCGCAACGACGGCGCGACGCGCGTGCGCTTTGGCATGCTCGAAAAATCGAACGTCTCCATCGTCGAATCGATGATGCAGATCTTGGCCGCCCAACGCGCCTACGAAGCCAATGCGAAAGGCGTCCAGGCCGCAGACGAAATGCTGCGCATCGCGAACAACTTGCAACGTGGCTAACCTTGTCATCCTGAGCGAAGCGCCGAAGGCGCGGAGTCGAAGGATCGAATCGCAGGTAACGCAAGACCGTTGCCGTCGTCCTTAGCACGCGAGCACGACGCCCGAGGGTTGAAGAGCGGGCGCCTGCGGCGCGCATGCGTCGAATCGCTCCGCGAGATCGAGAGCGCTCGCATGGACCCACCACGCGTCGAGATCGTCCTCATCGAAGAGCTTTTTGAATCTCGCGATGGCAGAAAGGCACGCACCTCTGCTGAGTCCATTACTGTGTTGGCCATGTTGATCTACCGCTACGCTCTCTCGCCTTGCATGCTCCTGCTCAACTGCATCATATTGGCGTAATACCGCGTTTACGCGTTGGTGAGAAACACCCGCTAAGGTATCGGCATGGAGCGTTACCTCACCGCCAACACCGAAGGCGTGCAACGTGAATAAGCCCGCGCTGTCGTTCGTGCGAACGACGCTCGAAACGATGCTAATTGGATCGATGCTCGAGCCGGCGCTGCGCGGCGCGGGACCGGTCGGCGAGTTGGAAGCGCAAGCGTTTGCAGCGGAGATCGCAAAGGGCCTGGAGGCGCGAAGCCATGACGAACGATGAACGCGAAGCGCTCATTCGCGCCCATCTGCCGCTCGTGCGAAAGATCGCGCGTCGAATTCATCGCTTGGTTCCAAGCGTCGATTTAGGCGATCTGATCGGCGACGGCAGCGTCGGACTCATTCGCGCGGTCGACAACTTCGATCCTCAGCGTGGTCCCGCGCTCGAACAGTATGCGCGTCATCTGATCGCCGGTTCGATGCTCAATGGTATCCGCCGGATGGATCCGGTTTCGGAACGCGCGCGCCGGACGATGCGCGACGGTGAATTCGCACGTTATCGCATCGCCAGTGAGTCCGGCTATATGCCGAGTACGAGCGAGCTGGAACGCACGCGTCCGGGATTCGAGCGCGCACTGCTCGCCGCGCGACGATACGTCCCGCTCTCGCTCGATGCGCCGCTGCCCGAGGGAGAGACACTTCCGTCCGATTGGTCTTCCGATCCGGCGTCGATCGTGACGGCACGCGAGCGGCAAGCCGGCGTCCATGCCCTCGTTGAGCGGTTGCCGGAGCGACAGCGCCGCGTCGTTAAGGCCTACTATTTTTCGTCGAAGTCGCTCCGGGATATCGGCCGAAGCATGTCGATCTCGCCGCAGCGTGCGTCCCAACTGCACCTTGCCGCGATGAAGCGGCTGCGAAAGGCGTGCAATGCTGCGGCGCGTTGAGGGCGACGAGCGGCGCGAACCGCAAAGCCTGCTGCGCGCGCTCGGGCTTGAGCGTGCGGAGCCGATCGTTCCCGCGGCGGCGGAAACCGATGCCGACACGTCGTTCCTCCCGAGCGATCATCCGCCGTGGGTCAAAGACGCCTTGACGGTATCGACGAAGGCGCGCGAACTGCTCGCGCGCCTTCGCCCGGTGGTCGTAACGATCTTGAGCTTTTGGGACCACGGCATTCGCTCGCTATCGATTGGAAGCGCGCGAATCTCGATCGATCCCAGCGGCAGTTACCGGATGCAATAACCCCGGCGCTACGTCGTAACGACGATGCGGTTCTTCACCTGTTTGACGCCGGGCATGCTCCACGCGACTTGCGTCGCTTTGTCGTGCTCGAACCACGTGCGCACCGTACCGGTGAGAATCACTTCATCCGTCGCCGCATCGACGGTCACGTGGTTTGCATCCATATCGGCTTGGCGCGCAAATTCGCTACGGATTTTGCGTTTGATTTCGTCCGGATCGAGCGGGGTTCCGGGTTTGACCGTAATGTCGTTGGTCACCGCTCGCACGCCAAGGACGGCGCGAGCCTCGGAGGCCGCCGCTTCGCGCTGATAGTTCCACGGCACCTCGCCGTTGAGGGTAACGTAGCCGGCCTGCACGACAAAAGTGACGCTCTTGGGAATGACGGTGCTGGAGCTAAATCGACGCTCGATGGAAAGCGCGATGTCGCCGTCGTCGCGCCGGTGGTCGAACGGCAGTTCGACGGTCAATTCGTCGGCGATGCCGCGAACGCCGCGAACCCGTTTGACGGCGCTATCGTTTTCGGTAACGGTTGGATCGAAGGCTAATTCTTCGAGGACTTGTTCCTGAATATCGAGATTTCCGATGGTCATGACAACTCCTAGGGGACTCTATGCCCGTTCAGCGTGTCACATCATCGTGAAGAAGCGATGAAGCAGAATGACGGCGAGCGCATTCTTGCCGAGCAAAACAAACAAGGCACGCGTTATGCACGCGTGCCTTGTTGTGCCTTAAGGGGCAGTCGTTACTGGACGCAGCCGCCCGCGGAATTGCTCCAGAGCGGTTGGGTCGGGAACGTGCCCGTCGAGAACGAGGTGTTCTGCAGGCTCTTCCACGCGCATTTGTCGCCCGTTTCCGCGCCGCTGGAATCAACCCATCCGGTCGACGGTTGCGGATCCGTAACCGCCTCATATATCTCGTGGCCGCCGACGATGGTCACGCCGTCAAGATAGCCGGCGCTTCCACTGTTGACCGAGTTCTCGCCGCAGCTCGTACCGGCGTCGGTTTGATACGGGAAGTCGGTGTAGGCGATCTTCGATCCGTTTGCCGTCGTGTTGCTGTGGAACGCGCACCACTGCGTCTTGAACCCCGACGGGTCGTGGCCGGTCGGAAGGGCGACGAAGTAGTCGGCGTTTACCGAGTAATCGCCGAAGTGTGCGGCCGCCTTGGCAGCTTCCGCCGCAACGGCGCTCTGGCTGGGCCGCTTTGGAACGCTTGAGGAGTTATCGCTCCACGAGCCGCCGAGCGCGGCGTCGTTCGAGATGGAGCCGGTGTTGTCATAGTACTGCGACTGGCTGCTGGCCCACTGGCTGCCGCCAATGCCCTGCACGAAGCTGGTGATGCGGGCCTGCTCGCCGTACGGATCGCTCGACCATCCCCAAAAGACGAGATAGATCTTGGCGTTGCGCTGAACCGGGCCGCCGCCATAGAGCAGGTTCCCGGCGCTCGTGCCGCCGCCGCCACCATGGGCCATTTCGATCAGTTGGGCATTCGCGGCCGAGGGCATGATATGCGTGCCCGCAACCGGGCTGCCGTTCTCGATGAGCGAGAACGCATTTACCGATGAGGGGGCGTGGGATTGCGCCTGGGGCGAAACGGGCAGCGACGGCGAGCCGCCACCACTACAGGCTGCAAGAGTAGCCGCAAACGCTAAAGCGCCTACGGTGCGAAGGGAAATATTCAACGGTATCCTCCACGGCATCCGGTGAGTGTAAAGTGGTAGTAAAGATAACAGTGGCATAATGTTGGGGGGGCGAGTAAGTGTAATTTGCACCTATCGAAGGTCCCCCGGGTCGGTTCGTATGCCAAGCAGGCTCGTTTGAGCGCATAGCGCATGTTCGCGCGTAATGGTTGCACTGTTTCGGTGGCGCGACGCGCTCGTTGCCTCGGCGCTGGGTATTGCGTCGTTCGTTCTGCTTTTTATCAATTATTGGTTTCCGCCGGAGAAAATCTTCGACGAAGTGTACTTCGCGCGCGCGGCGGAAGAGTATCTGCAGCGGCGCTACATCTACGAGAGTACGCATCCACCGGTAACGAAACTGCTCATCACGCTTTCGGTGATGCTCTTCGGCGGATTGCCGGCCGGCGATACGTCGTGGGGATGGCGATTTTTGAGCGTAGTAGCCGGTGCGGTCGCCGTCGTTCTCGTCTTTATTCTCGCTAAGCGCATCCTGCGCTCGACGACGTTCGCAGCCTATGCTGCGGCACTCTTCGGACTCGACGGCATGCATTTCGTACAGTCGCGCATCGCGACGCCGGAAGGCTTCGTCGTCTGCTTTTCGATTGCAACGCTCTACGCGTTCTGTCGCTACTGGGACGCGGTCGCCGCGCTCAAACCGCAGATGCACGAAACGCTGCGCGAGATCGGCGGGCACGTCGTGGAGCTGCTCGCCGCATCGGTTCTCGCCGGAGCGTTCGTGGCGATTCGGTTTTCGCACGAAGCGATCTACGCGCGCATCGTCGCGGGCGTTGCCATTGCCGCGGGGTTGTACGGCGCGTATCGGATCTGGCGCGCGCGACCGGCGGGTCTGGGGTGGATGCTCTTCTTTGCATTTGCCGGCGCAACGCTGGTCGCGAGTAAATGGTACGGCGTCATGGCGTATGGCGTCGCCATCGTCGTGATGCTCTATGTCGCGATCGGCCAGTGGCGGCGCGGCCTGCGCAGCCCGTTCCCGCTCGACACGGCGACCGCCGTGTGCGTCGCCGCGATCGGCATCGTATATGCGCTCGCGTACATTCCGCATTTCATAGGCCTTCGCGATTTGCAGACGCTTCCGCCCCGCCCGTACACGCTGACGAACATCATCGACATGCAAGTCGGCGCGTTCGAATATCACATGCACTTAGTGGCGACGCACCCGTACGCGTCGAAATTCTGGGAATGGCCGCTCGACCTACGCCCGGTGCTGTATTACGCAAGCTACGGCCCGAACAGCGCTTCGATGATTTATTCGTTGCCGAACCCGCTGCTGTTGTGGACCGGGCTGCTGGGCGTACCGTTCACCGCGTATCTGGCCTATCGGGAACGCAACCGCGGTTACGCGCTGATCGTGCTGGCGTATCTGCTGCAATGGCTGCCGTGGGCGCTCTCCCCGCGCATCGCGTGGATCTATCACTTCTACGTCGACATTCCGATCATCGCGGTCTGCAACGCGCTTGCCATTCAATGGATCTACGCACGCCTGAAGGATCGGCATCGGAACGTTGGCATCGCGATTGCCGGCGGGTACATGCTGGTTATCGCCGCGACCTTCGTCTATTTCTATCCGATGCTCGCGGGCGTCACGATCTCATCGGCCTACCGCATGCAACACTATTGGCTCGGCAACTGGTGGATCTAGCGAACCTGTCATGCTGCGCTCGCTTCCGCTCGCTGCGCTCAGGATGACACGGCGGGGTCATGCTTCGACAAGCTCAGCATGACAAGAAGCGCTCGGCTTGACAAGGGGCGAGGCTGTTACAGTTTTGCGAGGACGTCGGTGATGAGCGATGCGAGCGCGTTGTGTCATCCTGAGCGAAGCACCTGTCATGCTGAGCTTGTCGAAGCATGGCGGTGCGCAGACGAAGGACCGCTACGAACGTTTGATGGTCGCGATCCTTCGTCTGCGCTCGCTTCCGCTCGCTGCGCTCAGGATGACACGGCGGGGTCATGCTTCGACAAGCTCAGCATGACAAGAAGCGCTCGGCATGACAAGGGGCGAGGCTGTTACAGTTTTGCGAGGACGTCGGTGATGAGCGATGCGAGCGCGGGCCCGCGATCGTGGCCGACGGCGGTGACGTCGCTGTGCGAGGTGTTGGCCGCGCCGGCAACGTTCGTGATGAGGCTCAAACCGATAACGCCCAGACCGATGAAGCGCGCGAAGATCGTTTCGAGTACGGTCGACATGCCGACGGCATCGGCGCCGATGCGCCGGAGATATTCGACTTCGGCTGCGGTCTCGTAGCTCGGGCCCTGTAAGCCGGCGTAGACGCCTTCCACAAGGCGCGTCTGCGGCTTCGCCGCCGATTTTACCATCGTGCGCAGGCGTGCCGAATAGGCGTCGCTCATGTCCAGGAACGGATTCTCGTGCGGCCAGCCGATCAGCGGATTGCGTCCGGTGAGATTGATGTGGTCGCGAATCAGCATGATGTCGCCGCTCTTATAGTCGGGGTTTAATCCGCCCGCGGCGTTCGTGATAATGACGAGCTTTGCACCGGCAGCCGCCGCAAGACGCACGTTGACGGTAACCTGAACCGGCGAGAACCCTTGATAGAGGTGCACGCGTCCGGCAAACGCGATGACGCGCTTTCCGGCGATGGTGCCGACCAGCGCTTCGCCGGCGTGTCCGCGCAATGACGCGACCGGCATGCCCAGCATCGTATCGTAAGCGATCGACGTGTGCGTGAAGCTATCGCGCAGCGCGGAGGAAAGCCCGCTGCCGAGAACGATCCCGACGTCGACCGGTCCCCCAGCGGCATCTTCGATGAGTGACGCATCGTGCGCGAGCAGTTTATCGTTCGGTGCACGGCGGTCGATCATCGAATACTCCTTTACGTGTTCGAAGTAACGCTCTGCGGCGTAAAGAGCGCGTGACCCGTCATTGCTTTCGGCACGGGCAAGCCCATGATCTCGAGCAACGTGGGTGCCACGTCGCCCAGCTTCCCGCCCGGTGCGAAGGTTCCCCGCAGATCCTTGCTGATGAGGATGAACGGCACGGGATTGGTGGTGTGCGCGGTCAGCGGATTGCTGTCGGCATCGAGTTTCTCTTCGGCGTTGCCGTGGTCGGCCGTGATCGCGAGCACGCCGTCCGCGCCGAGGACGGCGTCGGCGAGCTGCTGCAAGCAGCGATCGAGGATCTCGACGCTTTCGATGGTGGCGTTCCACTTACCGGTGTGGCCGACCATGTCGGCGTTGGCGTAGTTCATGATAATCACGTCGTGGCGATGGTTCGTCAGGTCGTCGACCGCGACGTCGGTGATCTCTTGGGCGCGCATGGCCGGCGCAAGATCGTAGGTGGCGACCGAACGGTCGGATGCGATCAGTTTGCGGTCTTCGCCTTCGAACACGTCCTCGCGTCCGCCGTTGAAGAAATACGTGACGTGCGCGTACTTTTCGGTTTCGGCTAAACGAAGCTGCGTGAGCCCCGCATGTGAAACCACTTCGCCGAAGGTATCGTATTGCGGACGCGGTCCGAAGAGTACCGGGTTCGGGTAGGTCTCGTCGTACTTCGTCATCGTCGCAAAGATGAGATCGTCGTACGCTTTCGTATCGAACGGCACGGATGCGTCGTGGTTGAACGCAAGCGTCATCTGACGCGCGCGGTCCGGCCGGAAATTGAAGAAGATGCACGCGTCGCCGTCGCGCACCGGACGCGGTTTGCCCACGATCGTCGGCAGCACGAATTCGTCGCCCTCGTCGCGCGCATAGGCTTGCGCGACCGCTACCGCAGCATCGGCCGCGTGATGCGGCGCCGTGCCGCGGGCCAGCATCTCGTAGGCTTGCTGGGTGCGCTCCCAGCGTTTGTCGCGATCCATCGCATAAAAGCGGCCGCACACCGAGGCGATCGCGCCCGGCGCGCCCGCTGCTGCGAGTTTCTCTTCGAGTTGCTCGACGTAGGTTTGCGCGGAGCGCGGCGGCGTGTCCCGCCCGTCCAAAAACGCGTGTATCGCGAACGGGACGCCGGCGATGACCGCCGCGTCGATCAGCGCGAAGAGATGTACGAGCGAGCTGTGTACTTGGCCGTCGGAGAGCAGGCCCATGAAATGCAGCGTTCCGCCGCTCTTTTTTACGTGCGCGATGCAGCGCTGCAGCGTGTCGTTGCGAGCGAACGATCCGGACGCGATATCGCTGTCGATGACGACGACGCCCTGCGGAACGACGCGCCCGCTGCCGAGATTCATATGGCCGACTTCGCTGTTGCCCATGATGCCTTTCGGCAAGCCGACCGCTTCACCGGAGGCATCGAGCGTCGTCCATGGATAGGTTTCGAAGAACGCGCGCCAGTGCGGAAGGTTTGCTGCGGCGATCGCGTTGCCGTGCGTTTGAGCGCTGCAGCCCCAGCCGTCGAGCACGGCGAGAACGATCGGTCTATGCATCCATGGTCCCATTCTTAATGAGTGCGGCGAAGCTCGTTGCGTCGAGCGAAGCGCCGCCGACGAGGCCGCCGTTGATGTGGTGTTGCGCCATGTAGGCGGCAACGTTTTCCGGCTTCATGCTGCCGCCGTAGAGGATCGGCACGTCTTCGAGCGCCGGAATGCAGCCTCGAATCGTCCCCATTACGCGGCCCGCTTCGGCCGGGTCGCAATTCTGGCCCGTGCCGATCGCCCAAATTGGTTCGTAGGCGACGACGAGGCGTTGGATATCACGATCGCCGATGCCGTTCAACGCTTCGCGAATCTGCGAGATTACGCGCTCGTCGGTGCGTCCGGCTTGTCGTTCCTCGAGCGTTTCGCCCACGGCCACGATCGGTGTGAGGCCGGCGCGAAGCAGCGCCTGCACCTTCAGGTTGACCGTGCGATCGAGTTCCCCAAAGTACTCGCGCCGTTCGGAGTGTCCGACGATCACGTAATGCACGCCGTGCTCTTGCAGCATGCCGATGCTGATTTCGCCGGTGTACGCGCCTTGCGTCTCCCAGTGCACGTTCTGCGCGCCGAGCGCCACGCGCGATCCGTCCAACGCTTCGTGCGCGGTCGCAAGCGCCGTAAACGGCGGCGCGATGACGATTCCGGCGCCGGCGGGAATGCCGGCCAGCTGCGGAAGAAACGCCGTGACGAAGGCGCGCGTTTCCGCCGCCGTCTTGTGCATCTTCCAATTGCCGGCGAAGAGCGTGCGCGGCATCAGTGCTGCAGTGCCGCGACGCCCGGCAACGTGCGCCCTTCGAGAAATTCGAGCGTCGCGCCGCCGCCGGTGGAAACGTGCGTCATCGCATCGGCGAAGCCGAGCATGTGCGCCGAGGCGGCCGCGTCGCCGCCGCCGACGACGCTCGTCGCGCCGTGTCGCGTTGCATCGGCGATCGCGCCACCGACGACGTGCGTGCCGTTTTGATACGCAGCCTTTTCGTAGACGCCCATCGGCCCGTTAAAGACGATGGTCTTTGCCTTGCGGATGACGTCGGCGTAGGCTTCGGCGGTTTTCGGACCGATGTCGAGGATCATCGCATCGCCGACGTCTTCGATGCCGACCGCGTGCGCCCGATCGTCGGCATCGAACGATGACGAAACGACCGCGTCGAACGGCAGATGCAGCGTGATGTCGTGATGCGCGGCGAGATCGAGAATCTGCTTGGCCGGCCCCAAATCGTCGTCGCGCAGCGAACGGCCCACGTCGGTTCCGCGCGCCGCGAGAAACGTGTTGGCCATGCCGCCGCCTACGCAGAACTCGTCGACGATCTTCATGAGATAGGTAAAGACGCCGACTTTATCTTTGACCTTCGCGCCGCCGATCACGCACACGTACGGGCGCTGCGGGTGCGCGGTAAGACGCGCGAGCGCAGCCAATTCCGCTTCCATCAACAGCCCCGCGGCGTTGGGAAGAAAATGCGCGACGCCTTCGGTCGACGCGTGGGCGCGATGCGCGGTGCCGAACGCGTCGTTTACGTAGAGGTCGGCAAGCGACGCGAGCTGCTTGGCAAATGCCGGATCGTTGGCTTCCTCTTCTTTGTGGAAGCGCACGTTTTCGAGCAGCACGATCGAACCGTCGGTCAGCGCGCCGGCAGCCGCTTGCGCCTTAGGCCCGACGGATTCTTCGACGAACGGCACGTCGACGTGCAAGCGTTCGGCGAGTGCGGCGGCGACGGGGCGCAGCGAGTACTTCGGGTTGGGCGCGCCGTCGGGGCGGCCGAGGTGCGATACGACGATAACGCGCGCGCCGCGTTCAAGCAACGCGCGTAGCGTGGGGATTGCGGCATCGACGCGCGTGTAGTCCGCGATCGCCGACGTGCCGTCTTGGGCTTGTCGAAGAGGGACGTTGAGGTCTTCGCGCACCAATACGCGCCTACCGCGAACGTCCAGATCGTTCAGCGTTCGATATTTCACGACGTTCGAGATCTACGCGTTCGCGGGAATCTTTTCGAGGATCATCGCGGTCAGATCCGCGAGGCGGCACGAATAGCCCCACTCGTTGTCGTACCAGGCGCAGATTTGCACCAAATCGCCGTTGGCTTGCGTGAGCTTCCCGTCGATGATCGAACTGAACGGCGAGCGCTTGAAGTCGCTCGAGACGAGTTCTTCCTCGGTGTACTGCACGTAAGGTTTGAGCGCGCCTTCGGCTTCTTTGCGCAAGATCGCGTTGACTTCGTCTCTGGTGGTTTCGCGCTTTACTTGCGCGACGAGATAGACCATCGAAACGGTCGGCGTCGGCACGCGTAGTGCGAAGCCGTCGAAGGTGCCTTTGACTTCCGGAATCGTCAGATAGAGCGCCTTGGCCGCACCCGAGCTGGTCGGGACGATGTTGGTCGCGGCGTTGCGCGCGCGGCGGATATCTTTATGCGGCGCATCCAGAATGTTCTGGTCGTTCGTATAGGAGTGGATCGTCGTCATAAAGCCCTTCACCCAGCCGAGATGATCGACGAGCGGTTTGACGGCGGTCGCAAGACAGTTCGTCGTGCACGATGCGTTCGAAATGATGTTGTGCTTTTCGGGGTCGTAATCTCCCGCGTTGACGCCCAGGACGAGCGTGACGTCTTCGCCCTTGGCCGGCGCCGAGATGATCACTTTTTTCGCGCCGCCGCCGGTGATATGGGCTTTGGCTTTTTCCGCATCGGTGAAGAGGCCGGTCGATTCGATAACGACGTCGACGCCCAGGTCCTTCCACGGCAGCTTCCCGGGATCGCGTTCGGCGAGCACCTTGATGTGGCGGTTGTCGATGGCGATGCCGTCGCCTTCGGCGCGCACGTTGCCGTCGAAGGTGCCGTAGTTGCTGTCGTATTTGAAGAGGTGCGCGCACTCGGCGGCGCTCGTCAGGTCGTTAACGGCGACGATTTCGACGCTGGGGTGCCGCTCGATGAGGGCCTTCGCGAAATTGCGGCCGATGCGGCCGAAGCCGTTGATTCCGATGCGCATGTCTGTCTCCGGGAAGCGAGTGAAGGGTCAAGATTTACCGGGCTTCCGCGCCCCAGCCCTGCCCGCTCGCAGGCCGGCGGCCAGTTTGGCGAGGGCGGTCAGGCGGCTCGAGACCGTGGGCTTCGCGATGGGCGGATTGCAGCGCGCGCCGAGCTCGGCCAGCGACTCGCCGGGATAGTTTAGTCGCAGCTCGGCGATTTCTCGCAGCGGGGGCGAGAGCTCCGAGAGCCCGTAAGCGCTCGCCAGGTACTCGATGGTCTGGCGCTGGATGGCCGCGGCCGACGCCGTCCGGTCCAAATTCGCGGCCTCGGTGTTTACCAGGCGGTGGATGCGATTCTTGGTTTCCCGCAGCGCGCGCACGTCTTCCAGATGCAAGACCGCGCCGAATGCGCCGATCATCGTGAGCACGTCGACGATTGCTTCGAAATCTTTGTAGTACACCACGTCGCGGTTCTTGCGAATCGTGCGCTTGGGCGCGCGCCCCGTGCTGCGCAGCATCCAGATCAAGCGTTCGGCGAGATCGCTCGATCCGAGCACGAATTCCAGATGATAGCCGTGCGTGCCCGCGGCAAGCGATCCGCAGGCCAAAAACGCGGCGCGTATCTCCATCAGGCGATCGCACTTCAAGGCCGGCTTGGAAGGAAGCGCGCGCAGCGACTGCGGCAGCGAGATCGCAAAGGTCGGCAGCCGTGCGAGGCGCGTGGGCGCGCGCTGCTCGATCGGATGTGCCTTACGGTCGTGCAGCAACGACCAGAAGAGCCGTGCGATCGAGTTGCGGTGCGTGACGAAGTGCGAGCGCTGCGCGTTGCTGCCGTAGAGCGCAAGGCCGGCGCCGAGCGCTTCGCGGCAGTGCGGCGCATCGGGAAGTTCGCGCGCGAGCGCGTCTTTCGTGTCGGCGGAAATTATGCCCATTCCGATGGTTCGTCGCGGCGCGTGTCCAGCACGTCGTAGAGTTCCGCGGGCTTCACGCTCGGCGTCATGCGCAGCGGAACTTCGCGCACGCGTACGGTGACGAAGCGCGTCGCGTAATGAATGACGAGCACGTCTCCCGGCTTCACCTGATATGCGGGTTTAAGCGGTTTGCCGTCTTTGGTGATGCGCCCGTGTTCGAGCGCTTCGTGCGCTTCCGTCCGGCGCTTCGAGAGGCGGGAAATCTTCATGAATTTGTCGAGCCGCATGAACTCCTACCATAACACAGAATGGGCGGTCCATGGCTCAAGCGCGCACCGCCCGCCGCCCCGGCGTCAACGTCTTTGACGAATCGAAGCCGATGTGGCAGATCATGCTGATGTTCCTCGTGCCGCTGATGATCAGCAACGTGCTGCAGTCGGCGAACCAGACGTTCTCGTACGTCTTTCTGGGACGCATGATCGGCGTGAACGCGCTCGCCGCCGTTTCGGCCGTCTTCCCGGTCATCTTCCTGCTCTTTTCGTTTTTGATCGGCATCGGCAGCGGCAGCACCATTCTGATCGGTCAGGCGTTCGGTGCGGGCGACGAGCACCGGGTGAAGAAGGTCGCGGGCACGGTGCTCGGCGCGACGATCGTCTTCGGCGTCTTCACGATGCTCGTCGGGTATTTCTTCTCGCCCTTGATGTTGCAGGCGCTCGGAACGCCGGCGAACATCATCGGCACGTCCGACGCCTATACGCGCGTGGTCTTCCTGACGTTCCCGGCCTATTTCCCCTACATCATGTATACGACGTTCCTGCGCGGCGTGGGCGACACGCAGACGCCGCTGCGGTTCTTGGTGCTCGGCACGGCGCTTTCGATTCTCTTTACGCCGATACTGATTGCGGGATGGTTCGGCTTGCCGCACTTCGGGGTGGTCAGCGTTGCGCTTTCGGGTCTCTTTTCGACACTGATCGCGTTTCCGTTGCTGCTCTGGCACTTGCATCGCACGAAGAATCCGCTTGCGTTCAATGCCGAAATGGCGCGCGACATGATCTTCGACTGGCGCATTTTGTGGACGGTGCTGAAGATCGGCATTCCGACCGGCGTGCAGACGGTCATGGCGTCGCTCGCGGAAATCGCCGTCATCAGCTTCGTCAATCACTATGGTTCGGCGGCGACGGCCGCGTACGGTGCGGTCAATCAGGTCGCGAGCTACGTGCAGTTTCCCGCGATCTCGCTTGCGATTGCGGCGTCCGTCTTCGGCTCGCAATGCATCGGCGCAAAGCGGGAAGATAAGCTCGGCGCCGTCGTGCGATCGGCCGTCGGCCTGGGCTATATCGTCAACGGCACGCTGATCGCGCTCTGTTATATCTTCGCCTATCCGATTCTCGGGTGGTTTATCACCGACCCGAATACGCTCGAGATTGCCCACGGCTTGCTGATGATCACGCTCTGGTCGTACGTGCTCTTCGGTAACAGCGCCATCATCAGCGGCGTCGTGCGAAGCAGCGGCGACGTTATCGTGCCGACGGCGATCGGCATCGCAGCCATCTGGGGCGTCGAAGTTCCCGCGGCATTCATTCTCATGCACTACTTCGGACTCAACGGCGTGTGGATGGGCTATCCGATTTCGTTCGTTGCGGTCTTGTGCGGCCAGTTCGCCTATTACGAGTTCTTCTGGAAGCGCAAGACGCACGAACGCTTGGCCTAACTTCGGTTGTCATCCTGAGCGGAGCGGTTGTGCGCAGCGCAACCTTTGTCATCCTGATATGTTGGCAGCGGTCCTCTGGCGAAGGGGACCTGCGGCCGGGACATCGCGTCATCCTGTGACCTCGAGTCCGTGCTCAGATAGATGCTCGGCCGCATTGTGCTCTTCCCAAAGATCGGACAGTATGGGA
>DAIDHQ010000005.1 GCA_027459645.1 Vulcanimicrobiota bacterium | reverse complement strand
CATTCAGCGCACGGCGCCCGAATTCGCCGCACAGCACGACGACATTCCGTGGCAGGTCATGTATGCGGCGCGTAACCGCGTGTCGCATGGCTACGACAAAGTGGATTTCAAAATCGTCTGGGAGACGATTCGGCGCGACCTGCCTGCGCTCCACGCGCAAATCGCCAGGGTAAACGCGGGGCTCGCACCGTGACCGACGTCGAAAGAATCGACGCGGAGATTGCGCTTGCGGAGTCGCGCGCGTCCTTCCGCCCGAAAGCCGTCGTCGCCGAGCCGATTGCCGCGCAGGCGAAGCGGAGAATGGCCTGATGCGCGGATCCGGATCTTGAATCCTAACGGCGCTTGGGTTATAATGTACCCGTGAGCAGTGTTCGGATCGGCGGAATCGTATTCCAGCTGTTCCCTGTCGATCACGAACCGCGCCACGTTCACGGACTCTACGCCGGGGTTCGCGTCGTGGTCGATCTGCTTGACGACCGTACGGTAGCGCTCTCGAACCGTGAAGATTGCATCCGACCGGCCAACGCAAAACGAAGTGATGTTACAAAAATTTTAACGGCCGCGCGCGATAATTTTGATGTTCTCGTCGCGGCTTGGGAGAAGATGCACCCGTGAGCAAGAAAGCGCGAATCATTACGACCGATAAGGAAATCGACGCGGCGATCGCCCTAACGAAGTTACGCGAGCCATTTCGTCCGAGAGCTGTTTCGGCGAAATATCGCGCCGCAAAGGATGCGTTTACGATCACGCTCTCAACAGGCGTAGAGATCGTAATACCCCGTAAGTTGCTGCAGGGATTGGAGCACGCCACTCCCGCACAAGCGGCGGAGGTCGAGATATGGGGACCGGGAGACAGTTTGCATTGGGAATCCATCGATGTCGACCACTTCGTTCCGAGCTTGATTGAGGGGGTCTTTGGGAATCGGCGCTGGATGAGCGAGATAGGTAAAATGGGTGGTTCCGTTCGGAGCGATGCAAAACGTGAAGCTGCACGTAAAAACGGATCTAAGGGCGGTCGGCCCCGCGTTCACGCCTGATGCGGGTGTTGCTGATCGGCGGAACGGGGCAGCTCGGAACCGAGATCCGGCGCCGCTGGAGTGCCGATACCATCGTCGCACCGGGGCACGACCGGGTCGATCTCGCGGTGCCGACATCGCTCGATACGGCGGTCGGCGATAGCGATGCCGAGGTGGTGATAAATTGCGCGGCGTTTCATAACGTCGATCGCTGCGAGAGCGAGGTCGAGACGGCGCTGCGCATCAACGCCGTCGCGGTGGAACGGCTCGCCGAGCTCTGCGCACAGCGCGGCAAGCGCTTCGTCACCTTCAGCACCGATTACGTTTTCGACGGCGCGACGGAGTGGCCGTACAGCGAGCACGATTGCCCGCATCCGATCAGCGCCTACGGCGTCTCGAAGTATACCGGCGAACTGCTGGTGGAGCGTTTGCGCAGCGATGCGCTCGTCGTGCGCACCTGCGGGGTGTACGGCGTGCGCCCCTCGGCGACGAAGGGCTATACGTTCGTCGATCGCGTGATCGCGCAGGCCCGCGCCGGCGAGCGCGGCCGCGTCGTCGACGACGTCATCGCTTCGCCGACCTACGCCGGGCATCTCGCCGTTGCGCTACGCGCACTGTTGGAGACGAGCGCGCGCGGTGTCGTTCATGCGTGCAACGTCGGCCCGGTGAGTTGGTACGATTTCGCCGCCGAGGCGCTGCGCCAAGCGGGGCTCGAGCTCTCGCTCGATGCGATCGGCAGCGGTGAGTGGAAAGCCGGCGCGCGTCGCCCGCGCTATTCGGCGCTCGAAAACGCGCGGCTGCGCGAACTCGGGATTACGATGCCCGATTGGCGCGCCGGCATCACGGCCTATCTCGCCGACCGGCGGGCCTAGAATATTCGCAGGCGAGCGCCTTCGGCATCGGATGGCGGAATATCTAATCCCAATTCGCGCCGTAACTGGAGCGAGAGCATTATGGCATCGTGAGCCATGCTCAGCGCCTCTTCGGCGGTCGACCCTTCGGTGGCGATCTCCGGCAGCGCAGGCACGGTAACGCAATAGCCTCCGCCTTCGGCGACCGGGCTGGGTTCGAGTACGACAGCGTATCGCAGTTCGGTCATTGGGGCATATCTTGCTAAATCTATGGTAGAATCCTCGTACGATGGCGTTAGATCCAAAATGTTTGGCTGATGAAGCGAGGGTCAAATCGGAGTCCGCGATTCTCGAAGCACAGCGGCGAGGTGTTTCGGTATTTTTCGGTGATGAGGCCGGTCGAGTTTTCGAAAAAACTTACGATGGGCGCCTCTTCGCCTCCGAACTTCAAGGGAGCCGTTTGGTGCGCGTGCGCGAACTGATCTGAGTTTGCCGTGCCGACGATGTATGTAGTTTCCGGGTGCAACGGCAGCGGGAAAAGTACGTTTATGCGCTCCGTTGGCGAATTCGAAAGCATGCCCACCGTCGACCCGGACGCAATGTTCGTGCGACTTCGGTCGTGGCGGTTGGTACTAGCGCATTTGGATGATCTCATCGAGCGACGCAACGACTTTGTCGTTGAAACAACGCTGTCGGGCCGACGAATGATGCAACGAATGCGCGCGGTCAGAGCGTCCGGGTTTTACATCGTAATGATCTTCATCGGAACCTCAAGCCCGGCGTTAAACGTTGGGCGCATCGATACGAGGACGCGCCTAGGTGGGCATGCGATTTCCGTTGACGATATTTTGCGCCGTTGGCATTCTTCACTAAAAAATCTTCGTGAA
>DAIDHQ010000004.1 GCA_027459645.1 Vulcanimicrobiota bacterium | reverse complement strand
TCGTCGACGACCGTCGCGTAGATGTGATGGAGCGTGCGACGCACCATCAGGCGCGGGCAGTCCGAAGTGCCGGCGAGCTTCTTGCGAAGACGCGTGTGGCGTGCGCGGCGCGAATCCTCGCGCGAAATACGCGACATTACTTCTTACCTGCCTTTCCGGCCTTACCGAGTTTCTTGCGGATCACTTCGCCTTCGTAGCGGATGCCCTTACCCTTGTAGGGTTCCGGTGCACGCAACTCGCGGATCTGCGCGGCGACTTGTCCGACCTGCTGCTTGTCGATCCCGTCGATGTGAATCTTATTCGTGCCTTCGACCGAGAGCGTGATGCCCTGCGGCGCCTGGAACACGACCGGGTGCGAATAGCCGAGGCTCAGGTTCAGGTTCTCGCCCGCCTTCGCGGCACGATAACCGACGCCCTGAATCTCGAGGCTGCGGCGAAACCCCTTGGTTACGCCTTCGACCATGTTCGAGATCAGCGTGCGCGTCAGGCCATGCGCGGAGCGATGCTCCTTCGCTTCGCCCTTGCGCTCGACCACGACGTTGCCCTCGTTCATCTTGATATCCACGACGTTCGAGAGGACGTGCTGACGCAGTTCGCCTTTCGGCCCTTTGACGACGACTTCGCCGTCGCCGATCGTAACGTTGACGCCGCTCGGGACGGCAACGGGCAATTTACCAATGCGCGACATGACGTATATCCTCTGCTACCACACGTACGCCAGGACTTCGCCGCCGACGCCGAGCTTTTTCGCTCGCTTGCCGGACATGATGCCCTGCGGTGTGGACATGATGACGAGGCCGAGGCCGCCGAGCACGCGAGGGATCTCGGTCTTGCCCGTGTAGACGCGCAAGCCGGGGCGCGAGATGCGACGCAGGCCCGTGATGACCTTTTCTTTTTCGGGACCGTACTTGAGGTGCACGCGGATCGTGCCCTGCGGTCCTTCGGTGAGACGCTCGAAGCGCTCGATGAAGCCTTCGTCCGTCAGAATCTGTGCGATCGCGGCCTTCACGCGCGACGCCGGAACGTCGACCGTCTTGTGGTTGGCCGTGTTCGCGTTGCGGATGCGCGTCAGAAGATCGGCGACGGGATCGGTGATCGCTGCCATTATTCGTTAAACCCCTTTACCACGACGCCTTGGTCACGCCGGGAACGACGCCTTTGTGCGCGTTCTCGCGGAAACAAATGCGGCACATGGCGAACTTGCGCAGATAGCCGCGCGGGCGACCGCAGAGTTTGCAGCGGTTGTGCTGGCGCACGCCGAATTTCGGCGACCGCTGTGCCTTGACGATCATGCTCGTTTTAGCCATTACGCGTTCCCTTTCCGAAGCGCAAGACCCATGGCGGTGAGGACTTCCGACGCTTCCTCGTCAGACTTCGCAGTCGTGACGATCGTGATGTCCATGCCGCGCGCTTTGTCTACCTTGTCGAAGTTGATCTCCGGGAAGACGAGCTGCTCGCGCAGGCCCATGTTGTAGTTCCCGCGGCCGTCGAACGACTTCGGCGGCAGACCGCGGAAGTCGCGGATGCGGGGTAGCACGATGTTGAAGAGCTTGTCGAGGAAGACGTACATGCGCTCGCCGCGCAGGGTCACCTTCGCACCGATGTTCATGCCCTCGCGGAGCTTGAACGCGGCAATCGACTTCTTCGCCTTCGTGACGATCGGCTTCTGACCGGCGATTTGGACGAGCTCCGCCACGGCGGCGTCGAGCGCCTTACCGTTGGTGATCGCCTCGCCCACGCTCATGTTGATGACCACCTTCTCCAGTTTAGGAATCTGGTGGACGTTCTCATAAGCGAACTTGGTCTGCAGCTGCTTGACGACTTCGTTCTTGTATTTTTCTTTCAAACGCGTAGCCACGCTTACGCTCCCTTCGCCGATTCGCGCGCGGGTTCGCCGCACTTCACGCAGATGCGATGTGCCACGCCGTCTTTCGTACGGCCGCGGCGAAGACGCGTCGGCGTCTTACACTTTTCGCAGACGTATTGCAGCGCGGAGATCGGAAGCGCAGCTTCCTTCTCGATGATGCCGCCCGTCTGTTGCGCGCCCATGTTGCCGCCGTCTTGGCCTTGCTTCGTGTGACGCTTGACGATGTTCAGGCCTTCGATCGTCGCCTTGCCGGCGTCCGGGAAGACCGACTTGACGATGCCGCGACGGCCCTTCTCTTTGCCGCGGCGGATCATCACGGTGTCGCCCTTGAGGATATGCATCTTGGCCGACATGTTAGAGCACCTCCGGCGCAAGCGAAGCGATCTTCAGGAATCCGCGGTCGCGCAGTTCGCGCATGACCGGCCCGAACACGCGCGTGCCGCGCGGGTCGAGGTTGTCCTTGTCGCCCTTGATGATGACGCAGGCGTTGTCGTCCGAGCGAACGACCGAACCGTCGGCGCGGCGAATCGGCGCGGTGGTGCGAACGATCACGGCCTTGACGACCTGACCCTTCTTCACGGCGGCACCGGGGATCGCGCTCTTCACGGTTCCGACGACGATGTCGCCGACGTGCGCGTAGGCGTGCCGGCTTCCGCCGCTGATGTGGATCACCAGCAGCTCGCGAGCTCCCGAGTTGTCAGCGACTTTGAGTCGCGTTTCTTGTTGAATCATCGTATTTCTTCGCTTACTTCGCCCGCTCGACGATTTCGACCAAGCGCCAACGCTTGTCGCGCGAGAGCGGACGACACTCCATGATGCGGACGATATCGCCGATATTGGCTTCGTTCTGCTCGTCGTGCGCCTTGAAGCGCGTCGACTTGCGGACGATCTTCCCGTAGGTCGGATGCGGCACGCGCGTCTCCGTCACCACGACGATCGTCTTGTCCATCTTGTTCGATGCAACGCGCCCCTGCTTGACGCGACGGGCCGTATTACGCTGCTCCATGCTGCTCCTCGGCGATCTTCTTCTCGGAAATCACGGTCTGAATCTTGGCGTACGCGCGACGCATCTCGCGGATCTTGCTGAAATCCGTCAGATGGCCGGTGCGCAGCGCGAAGCGCAGATTGAAGAGCTCCGATTTGGTCTCGCGAGCCTTCTGCTGCAGCTCGGCGACCGTGAGCGCGCGCAGTTCGTTCAACTCACCCTTCTTCATGCCGAGGCCTCCTCGCGCGAAACGATCTTCGTACCGATCGGGAGCTTGGCGGCGGCGAGGCGGAGCGCTTCCTTCGCGACGCTCGCTTCCACGCCGGCGAGCTCGAAGAGCACGCGGCCCGGACGCACCACGGCGACCCAGAACTCCGGATTACCCTTACCGGCACCCATGCGGACTTCGGCGGGCTTCTTGGTGACCGGTTTGTCCGGGAACACCTTGATCCACACCTTGCCGCCACGCTTGATGTGGCGGGTCATCGCGATACGCGCCGCTTCGATCTGACGGTTCGTCATCCAGCACGGCTCGAGCGCCTGCAGACCGAACTCGCCGAACGTCAGCGTGCTGCCGCGCAGGGCGCGACCGGTCATACGACCGCGCTGCACCTTACGCCATTTCACTCGTTTAGGCGTCAACATGGTTACTCAGCACTCCCTTCGGCCGGTGCGGCGTCGAGCGAAGCGTTTGCCGCTTCGTTGACGATCGCGTCGTTGTCGGCCGTAACTTCAGTCGTCGGCGGAGCCGCCGCTCGGGGCGCGCCTCCGCCGCCACCACGCGGACCGCGTCCGCGGCCGCCGCGGTCGTTGCGTCCACGGAAACCGCCGCGCTCGTTGCGGTCGACGGTGTTCGTCTGACGCGGTTGATCCGGCAGCACTTCGCCGCGATAGATCCACACTTTGACGCCGATGCGTCCGAAGGTGGTAAACGCTTCGACGTGCGCATAATCGATGTCGGCGCGCAGCGTGTGCAGCGGCACCTTGCCGTCGGAGTTACGCTCGGTGCGCGCGATTTCCGCGCCGCCCAGACGGCCGGAAACCTGAACTTTGACGCCGCGGGCGCCGGCCTTCATCGTGCGCATGATCGCCTGCTTCATCGCGCGGCGGAAAGCGATGCGCTTTTCCAACTGGTCGACGATGTTCTGCGCGACGAGACGAGCATCCAATTCCGGATGCTTGATCTCCATCACATTCACGGCGACGTTCTTGCCCGTGAGCTTTTCGAGGTTCTTGCGGATGTCTTCGATGCCCACGCCGCGCTTGCCGATGATGATACCCGGCTTCGCGGTGTTGACGATCACGCGCGCCTGGTTGGCGCGACGCTCGATCTCGATCTTGCTGATCGCCGCCGACCGCATCCACTTGTTGAAGAAGTTGCGGATCTTGACGTCTTCGTGCAGCCAATCGATGTAATGCTTTTTCTCGAACCAGCGGCTGTCCCACGTACGCGTGATGCCCAGGCGAAGGCCGACCGGATTGATCTTTTGTCCCATAAAGTTACCTTTTTAACCCTGAGCGCCAGTCGAAGGAGCGGCGGATCCCGCTGCGGCTGTGGCACGTTTGGCGTTCGCGCGACGTGCGACCGACGCGCTCGCGCGTTTGGTAGAAACGCTCGCGCCCGCGCGCACCTTGCGCTTCTTCTGCGGAGGCGTTTCGCTCACGACGACCGTCACGTGCGAGAGGCGCTTGCGCTTGAAGTACGCGCGCCCCTGCGCTCGCGGATCGAGGCGCTTGGTGAAGCGTCCTCCCGGACCGCCATCGACCGTGATGCGGGTGATGTACAGTTCGTCCGTATTCATGTCGTGGTTGTTGCCGGCGTTGGCGACGGCACTGCGCACGAGCTTTTCGATCGGTTCGGAGGCATAGACGCCGGCGAACTGAAGCATGACGAGCGCTTCGCGCACGCTCTTGCCGCGAATCGCGTCGGCAACGCGGCGCAGCTTGCGCGGGCCCATGCGAACGAACTTGAGATGTGCGACGGCCTGTTGGGGCTTCTGCGCGATCGTATCAGCCATTATTTCACACCGGCCTTGTCGCCGCCGTGGCCGCGGAAGTGGCGCGTGGGCGCGAACTCACCGAGCTTGTGTCCGACCATGTTTTCGGTGACATAGACGGGAACGTGCGCCTTGCCGTTGTGCACGCCGATCGTGTGTCCGACCATGGACGGAACGATCGTCGAAGCACGGCTCCACGTCTTGACCACGCGCTTCTCGCGCGTCTCGTTCAGCTTCTCGACCTTCTTCAGAAGGTGATCCGCCACGAACGGACCTTTTTTGAGACTACGACCCATTACTTGGAACCTCGCTTACGAACGATCATCTTGGTCGTGCGCTTGTTGCGGCGCGTCTTCTTACCCATCGTCATCTGACCCCACGGCGTGGTCGGAGGACGGCCCGAGGTCGAACGCGCTTCACCACCGCCGTGCGGATGGTCGACCGGGTTCATCGCGATACCGCGCACCGACGGACGCTTGCCGAGATGGCGCGAGCGGCCGGCTTTACCGATGACTTGGTTTTCGTGCTCGATATTCCCGAGCTGACCGACGGTCGCGCGGCATTCGATGTGGATCATGCGGACTTCGCCCGACGGCATGCGCACCTGCGAATACTCGTTTTCCTTCGCCATCAGCTGCGCGGAGACGCCGGCCGAGCGAACGAGCTTGCCGCCTTGGCCGGGACGCAGCTCGATGTTGTGGATCACGGTACCGACCGGAATGTTCTTGATCGGCAGACAGTTGCCGGGCTTGATGTCGGCACCGCTGCCCGATTCCACGACGTCGCCGACCTTGAGGCCGAGCGGCGCGAGGATGTAGCGCTTCTCGCCGTCCTTATAGTGAAGCAACGCGATGCGCGCCGAGCGGTTCGGATCGTATTCGACCGTCGCAACCTTGGCGGGAACGCCGTCTTTGGTGCGCTTGAAATCGATGATGCGATACTGCTTGCGCGTGCCGCCGCCCTTATGGCGGACGGTGATGTGCCCGTTGTTGTTACGGCCCGAATGCTTCTTGCGGACTTCGATCAAGGATCTTTCGGGTTCGACCTTCGAGAGGTCCGAAAAATCCATCGTGGTCACGAAGCGACGGCCGGGGCTGGTCGGACGATATTTTTTAACTGGCATCGTTATTGCTCGAAGTAATTGACGCCGCCCAGCTCAATTTTTTGGCCGGGCTTGAGGGTGACGATCGCCTTTTTGAAGTCGCTCTGCTTGCCGCTGGTGCGGTTCGCGCGACGGGCGAAGTTACGGACTTTTCCGCGCACGTTGACCGTGTTGACGTTGAGCACGTTCACGCCGAAGATCTCTTCGATCGCGTGACGGATCTGCGTCTTGGTCGCTGCCGGATGCACGACGAACGTGTACTGCGTGCCCATGGCATTAGCCATGGCCTTTTCCGTGATGCGTGGCGAGAGAATCACATCGCGTGCGTCCATTATTTCTTGCTCCCTTGCTCGAGCGAGGCGCCCAGCTCGTCGAACGCGGCCGTCGTAAAGACGATGCGCGTGTAGCGCAGCACGTCTTTGACGTCTAGCGCGCCGATGTCGGTGACGCCGACGGCGTGCAGGTTGCGCGCGACGCGATGGATCGCATCGGCGTTGTGCTCGTCGCGACCGAGCACGACCAGCGTCGTCGGGCCCTTCTTCGCATCTTTCGCCGAGCCGAAGATCAGCTTCGCGAAATCGGCGGTCTTCGTCAGGTTGAAGTTCGCGTTGTCCAGAATCGTCACCGCGCCGTTACGGAAGCGGTCGGAGAGCGCCGCGACGAATGCGAGCTTGCGCTCTTTCTTGTTCAGATCCGTGACGAAGCTGCGCGGCTGCGGTCCGAAGACGACGCCGCCGTGGCGCCACTGCGGCGAACGGATCGAACCTTGACGCGCGCGTCCGGTTCCCTTTTGGCGCCACGGTTTGCGGCCGCCGCCGGAGATCTCGTCGCGCTTCTTCGTCGACGCCGTGCCGGCGCGAGGATTCGCGAGTTCGCGGAAGACCGCGCGGAAAATCGTGTGGGCCTTTTCCGAATAATCTTTGTCGAGCACCGACGGCGTTTGCACGTCGCGGACGACCTTGCCCGTGGTATCAATAACGTTGGCCATTATGCGCCCGCCTTCACTTTAACGGGCTTGACGCTCTTGCGAACGACGACGAGCGCGTTCTTCGGTCCGGGAATCGGGCCGCGAACGAGCAGCAAGTTGCGTTCCGCATCGGCGCGGATCACTTCGAGGTTTTGCATCGTCGTGCGATCGACACCGTAATGTCCCGGACGACGGCTGCCTTTAACGGTACGTCCGGCGTTGGTGTCGCCGTTCGAAGCCGGTTGGCGGTGGATCATCGAGCCGTGGCTTGCGCCGCCGCCCGAGAAATTGTGACGCTTGATGCCGCCGGCAAAGCCGTGGCCTTTGGATACGCCGACCACGTCGACGCGATCGCCCGGTTCGAACGATGCAACGGTCACGGTCTGCCCCGCTTCGACACCGTCGATGTCGTTGCGGAATTCACGTACGTAGCGAACGGCTTCAACATTCGCTTTTTTGAAATGTCCGGCAAGGGCACGGGTCACGCGAGCTTTTTTGATCGCGCCGAAACCGAGAGCGACGGCATCATATCCGTGCTTCTCTTTCGTGCGACGCTCCACGACCGTGCAGGGACCGGCTTCGATCACCGTAACCGGTACGTACCGGCCGTCCTCGGTGAAGACGCTCGTCATCCCAACCTTGCGGCCAAGGATGTTTTTCATTTGATCCTCGTCTAGGTTCACTTCCGTGAACCCTTAGCGTTCGGAGCTGCGCCCCGATCCGCGGCCAGTTGGCAATACACGGGCCCTCGCGTATTGCTTTGTTCTTTTTCCGGCACGCGGAAAAACCCGCGGACCGGAGTGGACCACAACCTCGGCAGTCTACCAAGAGCGCCCCTTGGCGTCAAGGCCTACAGTCCCATGAGCGGGAATGGCACTAGGCGATGCGGGTGTACGCCCTACTCCTCGCACTGGCGGTATTCGCCGGCTGCTCGCGTCCTGGGGTCCCGTCGGCGATGCGCTTACGCATCGTCCAGACGCAGGATTTCCCCAGCCTCGATCCGGTCTTTGTTAGCGGCGTCGGTGGCCAAGAGCTCGCCGCGCTTCTGTACTCCTATTTAGTGAAGATCGACGACCGGGGGAAGCTGGTCCCGGACGCAGCTACGGTCGTGCCCACCCGCGCCAACGGCGGCATCAGCCCCGACGGCAAGATCATCACCTACCACATCCGCCGCGGCATCCGCTTTTCGGACGGCTCCCCCCTGACGGCCTTCGACGTCGCGGAGACGATCGGCCGGGTCGCTTTTCCGGGAACCGATGCCCCCAGCCGAGCCGCCTTTGACGACGTGGAGGCGGTCGCTACCCCGGACGCCTTCACCGTACGCGTCTATCTCCGCGAGCCCTACGCTCCCGCCATCCTGTATCTCTGCGGCCCAGGAAACGCGGTGCCGATCCTTCCCCGCAAGCTGATCGCTCGTCACGCGCACCTGCGCGGCACCGCCCTAGACGCCCATCCGCTGGGGTCGGGACCGTACACGTTGACCCGCTGGAACCGGGGCGAAAGCCTTCTGCTGCAGGCGAATCCCCACTACTTCGGCGGGATGCCGCACATCCGTCAGATCGAGCTGCTGATCGTCCCTTCATCGGTGACCGCGCTCGAGATGCTGCGGACCGGCGAAGCCGACGCCTATGTCAACGCCGACGACAGCCAATATCGAGACCTCGCGGGGCTTCCTCACATGCGGACCGAGCAGGTGCCGATCGACGGTACCGGCGCGCTCATCTTTAACACGCAGGATCCGCGGCTGCACGATCCGCGCGTCAGGCGCGCCCTCGTCATGGCCCTCGACCGTCGTTCGATCGTCGATAAAACGTTGCTCGGAAACCACCGCTCCGACAACCCCGGCGGCGGCCTCTTTCAGTGGGCCTACGATCCGCATGCCTATGCGATGCCGCCGTACGATCCACGCGGCGCAGCTCGGCTGTTCGATGCGGCCGGCTGGCATCTCGGTCCGGACGGCTGGCGGCACAACGCCGGCATGACGCTCTCGCTCGGGCTCCTGGCTCGCTCCGATAAACCGAGCGGCGTGGAGATGGCGACGCAGATCCAAGCCGCGGAACGTGCCGTCGGCGTGAAAGTAACGCTGCAGCGCATCGACGTGATGTCGTACGTTTCGCCGAACGGACCGCTCTACGGCGGCCGCTTTCAAATGGCGCTCTTTCCCTTCATCGCCGGGTTCGATCCCGACGTGTCCGATCAATTCGGCTGCCGTCGCGTTCCGCCGCACGGCTTCAACAAATCGCGCTACTGCAATCCGCATCTCGACGCGCTTATGAAAGCGGCGGCGATCCCATACGAGCGTAGCGCGCGTATCGCGCGTTATCGTCCGGTGCAACGCATCCTTGCCCGCGATCTTCCGATGGCCGCGCTCTATCAAGCGGTATCGATCAACACGTTCCCCGCCGATTTACAAAACGAACGGGCCGCCGTCACGACCCCGTTCTGGAACGTCGCCGATTGGAGACTCTAAACGATGGACGACCGGATCCAGGCGCTCGAAGCGCGCATCGCTCGAATCGAAAACGCGCTGATCACACGCAACATCCTCGATGCCCCCGTCGTCGTTAGGACCCCGGCTCCAGCCGCGCAAGGCGTGACCGAACCGGTCGCCGCCGGACCCGCAACGGCAACGGCGCCGCCTCGGAGCGCCGCGGACACCGAACGTTTCGTCGGCGGCCGAGTCTTACTCGCGGTCGGTGCGATCGCGTTACTGCTCGGCGTATCGTTCTTCTTGAAATACGCGTTCGACAACGGTTGGATCGGACCGGCGGGACGCGTGGCGATCGGGTTGCTCGCGGGCGCTGCGTTGCTGCTCGCGTCGGAGCGGCTGCGTTCGATATCTCAGTCCGTTTTCGCACAAGGCGTTACGGCGCTCGGGGCGGGCGTGCTGTACCTTTCGCTCTGGGCGGCCGGCAACGGCTTCCATCTGGTATCGCTCGCCGTGAGCTTTACAGGCATGGTGCTTGTTACCGGGCTGCTCATCGTCCTCGCCTTGCGACGCGATTCCGAATTGACGGCCACGTGGGGTTTGATCGGCGGACTCGTCACGCCGTTGCTCAACGCGAGCACGATGCCGTCGACGCCGACGCTTCTTGCGTATCTCGTGCTGCTCGACGCCGCGATCGTCTTTGTGCGCCCGCGCCGCGCCTGGAAGCGAATCGCCCCCTTTGCGCTGTTCTTCACGCAACTCTACTACTTCATATCGATCGGCGGCGAAAGTCACCGAGCCTTGATGCACTTGAGTTTTGCCACGGCGTTCGTGGTGATCTTCAACCTTCGCCCGGCGCTTAAAGCGTTTGCGCGAGCAGCCTTTGACGCCTCCGATATCGTGATCGTCGTGCTCTCCGGCGCCGCCTATTACGGATCGCTGCACTGGCAGCTGTACGACCATCATCGCCTGCCGCTCGTCGCCGGCATCGTCGTACTCGCGGCCGCATACGTCGCGCTTGCGTATCGCAGCGACGGCACGGCGCGCGCGCTCTATGCTGCGTTTTCGCTTGCGCTCGTTACCGGTGGGATTGCCGTCGCGTTTAAAGGGACGACCGTCCCGGCGCTGTGGGCGATCGAAGGCGCGCTGCTCGTATGGGCCGGAGCGCGCGCGAAGATCGGCATCGTCCAAATCTTCGGAGCGATCGCTTTTGCGATGGGAGTGATTCACATGCTGATCATCCCACCCGAGGCTGGCCCGCTCTTTGCAAACGAACGCTTCTTCACCCTGGTGATCTTCGCAGCGGCACTGGCGACCGCGCGTTATGCCGGAGCCGCCTACAGCGATCCGTTCTATCCGAAGCGCGCGCCCTTCTTCCGCATAGCCGAAGTCGCCGCGCACGTCGCGACGATCATGGCTTTCTCGTACGAGTTGTATGCGTGGAGCAATCACGGGCAACTCGCGCTGACGGTCTTTTGGCTCCTCTACGGCGTCGCGTTACTCGCGTTCGGATTCGTTCGCAACTCCATCTTCACGCGAATAGAGGCACTCGGCCTGCTGGCACTCGCCGTGATCAAAGCGTTCCTCGTCGACATGAGCGAAGTCGACCCCGCGGTTCGGATCGTGTCGTTCCTGGTGCTCGGAACCGTGCTGCTGCTCGCGTCCTACCTCTACCTTCGATCGCGTCAAGCCGCAACGGCAGAGGGAAAATAGCGTGCTCGCTCTGGTTATGGCAGCAGCCGCGGCGCTACCCGCGCAATGGAACGAGTGGAAATACGAACGCGCGATTCAATTGAACGGCCGTACAGGAACCGTCTCCGTCGTCGTCCCGCCGTCGCTCTACGGAAACGCACAACCGTCGCTCGACGACGTACGGATCGTTTCCGGCGGTACGAGCGTCCCCTTCACCATCGCTACGCCGCCGTCGCCTCCAGACGTGCGTTGGATCGACGCACGCTTGCAAGACACAGGGTATGTCCCCGGCCGCTACGCCCAAGCGGTCGCCGATCTCGGCAGCTACGCCACGCCGGTCGAAACGCTCGAAATCGTCACGCCGCAAGAGTCTTTTGCCGTCAAGGCCGACGTCGATACGAGCGACGACGCTCGCGTATGGCGCACGATCAAGACCGCAGCGCCGATCTACGATTACGCCCAAGACGGCCTCGCGACGAACCTTCGGATCGGCATTCCGCCGACGACGTCGCGCTATATTCGAGTGCGCATTGCTTCCGCATCGCCGTTTGCCATCGACGGAATCCGTGCCGCGAAAGGCTCGAACGCACCGCGCGCGCTCGAACGTTATGCGGTTGCAGCGTCGCTGCGCGGCGACGCGAAGGGCGTTGCAACGTACGACCTCTCGGGAATCGTCGACGTCCCGATCGAGCGCATCGACGTGACCGCATCCACGCGGGAGTACGCGCGCCGGGTGAACCTGCAGAACGCATCGTCGGGCGGCCCCTGGCAAGACGTGCAGAGCGCGACGCTCGAACGCTCGGCGCAGCGTAGTAATGCGGCGATACGCTTCGATGAAACGCAAGCGCAACGCTGGCGTCTGGCGGTTAACGACGGAGACAACGCGCCGCTCACCGGCATGATCGTCTACGCATACGGCGCGCCGCGAAGTATTGTCTTCGACGCTTCGGCGGGCTCGCGGTACGTGTTGCTCTACGGCAACCCTTCTGCAAGAGCGGCTGCGTACGATTACGCGCAAACGCACGCCCGAGCGCTGCATGTCGCGCCGGCGGTCGCGCTCGCGGCTCCGAGCGTCAATCCCTGGTTCGTCCCGGAAGCGGCACGGCGCCCGTGGTCCGAGCGTAACCGATGGCTGCTCTGGGGTGCGCTCGCGGCGGTTGCGCTTGCTATCGCTCTGACGGCGCTTCGCGCCTTGCGGAACGGAGCCGCGCCGGAATCCAGCCCGTGACGTGCCGGATGCGGCGGCGTTGCGTCTCGTGCTGCAAACCGCGGCGCCACGCCTGAAGCAAATCCTCGGCGCGCACGGTGCCTATGGGCGTGCCATCCTCATCGACGACCAGCACCGCCCGTTCGTCGTGGAGTGCCATAACGTCGGCCGCATCGCGAACCCGTGCCGACGCGGCAATGGCATGGCGCGGTAAAGTTTCTCCCTCGCTCAGCGGGTGCACGATCGAGCGCGCCGGCATCAATTCCAGGGGATGAACCGAGTATTCGCGAGCGACGTGCAAGCCGCGACGTGCCAGCTTTTCAGTGAGGATCGAACGTGGCACGAAGATTACGGTAAACGCCGTCGCCGCAGCGCATCCGACGAACACATCGGGCGCAAGGTTCCACGCGTGCGTCGTTTCGAGCGCAAAGAGCGTCGCCATAAACGGAGCGCGCATCGTTCCGCCCATGATTGCCGCCATGCCGACGATCGCCCAAAGTCCCGCGTCGTGCCCGGGAACGACGGCCGCGACGAGCGTACCGAGTGCAGCTCCGATCATGAGCAGTGGCGCGAGCACGCCGCCCGAGGTACCGGACGAAAGGCTTGCAATCCAGATCACGATTTTCACGACGATAATGCCGGCGACGACGCCGACGGCGAGTTGACCGTTGATCATGGCGTCGATCGTCGGGTATCCGACACCCAGCGCCTGCGGCACGAACCACCCTAGCACACCTACGACGAGCCCGCCGATCGCCGGCCACCACATCCAATGCAGCGGCAAACGGCCATACGCATCTTCGGTCAAGTATACGAGCTTCGTCATCAGCATAGAAACGGCGCCCCCGACGATGCCGAGCAGCAACGCCCAGGGCAAATTCGTTACGCTCGTGACGTGCGCGACGCTCGAAACAAACGGCGGTGCATCACCGATCAACGCGTGGCGGATCGCTAGCGCCACGAACGACGCAACGGCGACGGGAATAAAACTTCGGGGACGCCATTCGAAGAGCAGCAATTCGACCGCGATCAGCACCGACGCGATCGGCGCGCCGAAGGTCGCCGACATGCCGGCCGCGGCACCACTGACGAGCAGCGTGCGGCGCTCGAACGACGACAGATGCAAATATTGGGCGAAGAGCGAACCGAACGCGCCGCCCGTCATGATGATCGGCCCTTCTGCACCGAAGGGGCCGCCGGTGCCGATCGTAATCGCCGAAGCGATCGGTTTCCAAAACGCAACCCGGGCTCGAATGATGCTGTTGCCTTCGAGAATCGAGCCGATCGCTTCTGGAATGCCGTGCCCGCGAATCTTCTCGGTACCGAAGCGTGCTATGCAGCCCACGATCAATCCACCCACCACCGGCCAGAGAATCGTAGGCGGTCCAAAATGATGCGGATCGGGCTGGATCAGCCCCGTGCGAGCGCTGCCGAAGTACGCGAGGTGGGTGATGAACCCGATCATCACGAGCAAAAGCTTCGCCAGCGCGCCGGCGCACGCGCCAACGACCGCGGCGAGCAGACTCAGAAGGATCAGGCGCCGCGGATCGGTCGTAAAGTCGCGTAAGCGGACGGAGGCAATCATTGCCTCCCATCCTAGCGATACCGCCGCAGTCTTTCAGGAGGAAAAGTCGGGTTTACGTGAACGCAGGTATACCGGTGATTTGCGCCCCGATAACCAGGGTGTGCACTTCGCTCGTCCCTTCGTAGGTGAGCACCGATTCCAAGTTGTTCATGTGCCGGATGACCGGATATTCCAGCGTCACGCCGTTCGCGCCCAGGATCGTCCGCGCCTCGCGCGCGATCGCCAGCGCTTCGCGCACGTTGTTCAGTTTCCCGAAGCTGACCTGCGAGGAGTGCAGGGTACCTTCGTCTTTCTTTCTTCCGAGGTGTAGCGCGAGCAGCGTCCCTTTGCCGAGCTCGAGCAGCATGTTCGCAAGCTTTTCTTGCGTCAATTGAAAGCCGCCGATCGGCCGGTCGAACTGCACGCGCGTCTTCGAATATTCGAGCGCGGTTTCATAACACGTACGCGCCGACCCCATCGCGCCCCAGATAATGCCGAAGCGCGCCTCGTTCAAACACGCGAGCGGACCACCGAGGCCGTTTGCAAGCGGTAAGCGCGCCGACTCCGGCAACCGCACGTCTTGCAGCACGAGTTCGCTCGTGATCGACGCGCGCAGTGAAATCTTGCGATGGATATTCGATGCCGAAAAACCTTTCGTATTCGTCGGCACCGCAAAGCCGACGATGCCGTCGTCGGAATTCGCCCAGACGATCGCGACGTCGGCAATCGAACCGTTCGTGATCCACATCTTGGTACCGTTGAGGATCCAGTCGCTGCCGTCGCGCCGTGCGAACGTACGCATGCCGGCGGGATTGCTGCCGAAGTCCGGCTCGGTAAGACCGAAACAGCCGATCGCTTCGCCGCGCGCCATGCGCGGCAGATACTCGCGCTTTTGCTCTTCGCTGCCCCATCGATAGATCGCATACATCGCAAGCGAGCCTTGCACCGATGCAAAGCTGCGAACGCCGGCATCTCCGGCCTCGAGTTCGAGACACGCGATGCCATAGGCGACGGCGCTCGCGCCAGGGCAGTCGTATCCCGAAAGGTGCATGCCGAGCAGGCCGAGTTTTCCGAGCTCGCGGCCCAATTCGCGCGGCAGATAGCCTTCTTCAAACCACGTTGCGACGTCGGGCAGGACGCGTTCGCGAACGAAACCTCGAACCGTGTCGCGAATCAAGCGTTCTTCGTCGGAAAGCAGCGCGTCGATGCCGAGAAAATCGACGGCATCGGGAGGGGCGGCACGCCGCGTCGCGATCGTCATCGATTCACGCCGCTCATATCGGGATAACGATCGCCGGCGGCCACGTTGGGCGGAAACACGTCGTTCAGACGGCGCAGTTCCTCGGCGGTCAGACGAACGTCGAGCGCGGCGAGATTTTGCTCGAGATATCCCACATGCTTGGTGCCGGGAATCGGCACGACGTCGTCGCCCTGCGCGAGCACCCACGCAAGAGCCAGTTGCGAGGGCGTGCAGCCCTTCTCTCGCGCCAATTCCTCGACGCGGTCGACGAGCTGCAGATTCTTTTCGAAGTTCTCGCCTTGGAAGCGCGGATTGTGACGCCTGAAATCGTCGGGTTCGAAATCGCCGGGACGCCGGAATTTTCCGGTCAAGAATCCCCGTCCGAGGGGCGAGTAGGCAACGATTGCCACGCCGTGTTCCCGCGCCGCGGCGAGCTGGCCGTTCTCTTCGAGATCGCGCGACCACAGCGACCACTCTTGCTGCAAGGCCGCGATCGGATGCACGCGCACGGCGCGCGAAATCGTAGCGGCGCTTGCTTCGGATAATCCGAGGTAGCGAACCTTGCCGGCGCTCACGAGTTCGGCCATCGCTCCCACGGTCTCTTCGATCGGCGTCTCGGGGTCGACGCGATGTTGATAGTAGAGATCGATGTGATCGACGCCCAAGCGCCGCAGCGATGCGTCGCACGCCTGCTTGACATAGGCGGGCTTTCCGCTGATCCCGCGACGAGAGCGGTCGTCGGCATCGCGAACGACGCCGAACTTCGTTGCGAGAAACACCGCGCCACGCCGCCCGGCGATCGCTTTACCGACCAGTTCTTCGTTCTTGCCGACGCCGTACATATCGGCGGTGTCGAGCATCGTGACGCCCAAGTCCAGGGCGCGATGAATGGTTGCGATGGACTCGGCTTCGTCGCCGCTTCCGTAGAATTCCGACATCCCCATGCATCCCAGACCGAGCGCGGCGACCTCGGGACCATGTTTTCCCAAACGACGATGCTGCATGATCCTACCGTTTTAAGACGCGAGCGAGTTTATCGAAGAGCGCCTCCGTCGAACGTTCGAAAGCATCCTCGGAACGGCGCCAGAGCATGCGGCCTTCGCTCTCACTGAGCGATGCCTCGATCCGGTATTCGAGCACGGTCTCCTTGCCTTCGCTCGACAGGTAGAAGCCGTGCGTCCCTTCCATGCCCTCGTTGAGGATGCGCCACACGATTCGTTCCTCGGGAACGACTTCTTGAAGCACGGCATGAATGCCGAGATGCCACTCTTCGGTCCGGTCCGGCGTCAATGGACCCGGCGAACGCATGAACGGCTGAGCGGCGAAGGGCCAAATTTGATCGCCGGAGGTCCCCATCTCTTCGAGGAGATGAAAGATCCGGCGCTTCGTGCCGTGGAACGTGCGGGTTCTTGATTCTCGAAGCGCGATTGGCATGGTGCCCGCCTTCGCGGCACCGGACGCGACCTCATTCGAGCGGGCGTTCTGCGAGGTACGCTTCCGTGATCCAGGTGAAGGCCGCCGGCTCGGGCCATCGATCGTAGAGCGCAAGCATCTCCGACGCCATCGCATCGTACGCCGCACCCGATTTTGGCAAATACGATGCCGAGCGGGCAAAGCCGATCACCGCATCGGCATCGAGCCGCTGCGTGTGGCTAGCACTGACGACTCGTGGATTGCGCCAACCGTGCCGGCGAAGATCGTCCAAGGTGGTCACGTTACGACCGGGCGAACGATGGCGCGCGCCACTCTCGTCGTAGCGGTCGACGATCGCTTCGTAGGCCTCGGTGAAGGGATCGCGGCGGTCGCGCGTGTTCCATACTGCAGCGAACCGGCCGTCGCGCCGCACGATTCGCTGCGCCTCGCGCAGCACCGCATCGTGATCGAACCAGTGGTAGGCTTGAAACGCAGCAACGACGTCGACGCTGCCGTCGGGCAGGTTCGTTGTCTCGGCACTCCCGTCGACGATCGTGATGCGTGGCCCGGGTACGATCGCCGAACGCATCGCGGCATTGGGCTCTACTGCAAAGACGCGCGCGCCCCGCTGCGCGAGCAGGTGTGATGAAATGCCGGTTCCCGCACCGAGGTCGGCTACCGCGGGAGCGGTAAAGCCCGCGAGAACGGCGTCGATGATTTCGGGCGCATAGGCAGGGCGATAGCGAACGTAATCGGCGACGCGCTCGGTAAAGCGTTCTTTAGCGTCGTTCACGAAAAGATTGTTCCGGGCGCAGTGGGAACACCCTCGCACATGCATCCACAGCCTGCGATTTTTGCACTCGGCGACGCCGCGCACATCTACCTGGAATTCGATATGAAACCCGGGACCGACCCGCGCACGTTCGTCGCGACGGTAGCCAACATTCACGAACCGCGCACGACCGTCGGCGGGGTGAATTTCGCCGTAGGTTTCCGCCCCTCGCTCTGGCGCGCACTAGCGCCCGCCGAAACGCCGCACGATGCGCGCGACTTCGACCGTGCTTACGAAGGCGTCGAAGCCTTCACGATGCCCGCAACGCAGGCCGATCTGTGGTTGTGGTTCAGCGGCGCGTCGTACGACATCGTATGGCAGAGCGCGCGCGGCGCGATCGAGGCACTTGCCGGCGTTGCGATCCTGGTTCGCGATCTCGACGGCTGGTCGTACAAGCACAGTCGCGATCTTACGGGTTTTATCGACGGAACCGAAAACCCGAGCTTGATGCAGGCTTCCGACGTGGCGCTGGTCCCGCTCGGTCAGCAGGGCGAAGGCGCGTCGATCTTGCTCTTCCAAAAGTGGCACCACGAGACCACGTGGGAGATCTTGAGCACGCGCGATCAGGAGCTCGCGATGGGACGCACCAAAAGCGAGAGCATCGAATTACCGGAAGATCGAATGCCCACAGATTCGCACGTGAGCCGCGCGAAAGACGTCGTCGACGGCGAAGAACAAAAAATCTTTCGCCGCAATACGCCGTACGGCAACGTGCGCGAGTGGGGCACGCTGTTCGTCGGTTTCTCCGCCGAACAATCGCGCTTGGACCGCATGCTGCGTCGCATGGCCGGGATCGAGGACGGCGTACGCGACGCGATCACGCGCTATACGACCGCCCTCACCGGCAGCTATTACGTGGTACCGTCGATCACCGCGCTCAAACGCTTCTCGACGGACGAAGGGCCGAACTAACCCTTCGGACCGCCGCTCTGACGTTCGGCAATCTTGCCGAGATTCTGCACGACGAGAATCGCGACGATCGTAATGATCACGGCATAGCCGAGTTCGGCCCACAGCCCCGCTCCGGGCTTTAAAAAGAGCGCGATCAGATCCGTGATGAATTTGTTCCACGCGCCCGCGGCGATCAGGCCGAACGCGACCGTCGCAAGGGCGATCATCGTGCCGAGATAGGTCGGTTTGACTTCCATGCATCACCTCTCATGAGAATGGCAATTACGAACTGCAGGCCAAGCGGCCCGCGGCGGGAAAGGCGTCCCTTGGTTGCCCATTTTACTCGGCGACCGTTTTGGAGGCCCTATGCGCGTCCTCTTCCATCCGCTCGTTGCCGTTACCGTTCTCGTCCTGACGCTCGCCTCCGCGGGCGCTACCCAGGCACAAAATATCCGCGGCACCGTCGTCGTCAATTGCAGGAACAGCACGACGTACTTCACCCGCGTCTCGTTCCTGCACCGGCTCTGCAAAGGCACCACGTGTCGGGACGTCCCGGTCGATTCCGGGCCGGGGAGCCAAGCGCAAAACGTCGACCCGGGACGCCGCGCTCGCCTTCAAGTCGCCCGGCAAGAATACATCAAAATGCGCGTGCAAGTGCTGGACGCTTGCGGACACCCCTTCGCCACGGCCGACGCGTGGCGTAACGGCATCACGTTCACCGAGCCGGGCTTTATCAACTGGACCCTTCGCGAAATAGGGAAGAGCCAGCGGTTCGAAATCACCAACCCGTAACGCGTCGCGTGAGAGATAAAAAAGCATCGAGCCCGAGATACACTCCCGGGCTCGATGCTTATAGAAACGCTCGCGGCGCTTCGCTTAGGCTTTGAGTTCGATGTCGACGCCGGCCGGCAAGTCGAGATGCATCAGCGCATCCATCGTCTTTGGCGACGCCTGAAGGATATCGATGAGACGCTTGTGCGTACGCATCTCGAAATGTTCGCGGGACTTCTTGTCGTTGTTCGTCGACCGCTGAACGCAGAACCGATTGATCTCGGTCGGCAGCGGGACGGGACCCGACACGAAGGCACCGGTGCGCTTCGCCGTCTCGACGATACGCTCGGCGCTTTGGTCCAAAACTTTGTGATCGAACGCCTTCAAACGAATGCGAATCTTCTGCTTAGCCATCTCTGTCTCTATCCTAAATTTTCAAAGAACGAAGTCAAGGTTACGGGAAGTCCGGAAGGTACCGTATCACAGCGAGGGTGTTTTCGTCCAGAGCGAGGCGTGAGGGGGTGACGTGGTCTACTGGGGACCACGAGCCCCCTCACAACGACGCTATTGGGCGAAAACTACTCGCTGACCGCCGTAACGACGCCGGCGCCGACCGTCCGCCCACCCTCGCGGATGGCGAAACGGAGGCCCGGTTCGCAGGCGATCGGGGTGATCAGTTCGACCTTCATCTTAATGTTGTCGCCCGGCATGACCATCTCGACGCCTTCCGGGAGCTGGATCGTTCCCGTCACGTCCGTCGTACGGAAATAAAACTGGGGACGATAGTTCGCGAAGAACGGCGTGTGGCGTCCGCCCTCTTCTTTCGAGAGGACGTACACTTCGGCTTCGAACTTCTTGTGCGGCTTGATCGAGCCCGGCTTCGCGAGAACCTGACCGCGCTCGATGTCGTTGCGGTCGATACCGCGCAGCAGCACGCCGACGTTGTCGCCCGCGATGCCGACGTCGAGCAATTTGCGGAACATTTCGATGCCCGTCACGACCGTCTTGCGCGTCTCTTCTTGGAGACCGACGATCTCGACTTCTTCACCGACCTTGACCTGACCGCGCTCGACGCGGCCCGTGCCGACGGTTCCGCGGCCCGTGATCGTGAACACGTCTTCGATCGGCATGAGGAACGGCTTGTCGACTTCGCGCTGCGGATCGGGGATGTAGGAATCGACCGTATCCATCAGCTTGAAGATCGGCTCGGCATCCGGGTCGCCCTTGCGGCCGCTCGAGTTGAGGGCCTTGAGCGCGGAACCGCGGATGATCGGGGTGTCGTCGCCCGGGAATTCGTACTGCGTGAGCAGTTCGCGAACTTCCATCTCGACGAGCTCGAGGAGCTCTTCGTCATCGACGAGATCGACTTTGTTCAAGAACACGACGATCTTCGGCACGCCGACTTGGCGCATGAGCAGAATGTGCTCGCGCGTCTGCGGCATTGGGCCGTCGGTCGCAGCGACGACGAGAATTGCACCGTCCATCTGCGCCGCACCGGTGATCATGTTCTTGATGTAGTCGGCGTGTCCGGGGCAGTCGACGTGAGCGTAGTGACGCTTCGCGGTCTCGTACTCTTGGTGCGAGATCGCGATCGTAATACCGCGCTCTTTTTCTTCGGGCGCGTTATCGATTTCATCGACGCCGCGCGCGGCCGCCAGACCCTCGGTCGCGAGGCAGTGGGTGATTGCCGCCGTCAGCGTGGTCTTGCCGTGGTCGACGTGACCGGTCGTACCGATGTTCACGTGCGGCTTGTTGCGCTCAAATTTCGCCTTAGCCATGTTTGTTTTCGCTTTTCCTCGTTAGTATCCGTCGATGAAATCTCGACGGCTGTAGCCTATGTTGTTTGAATAACTCAGCTTATGCCGCCGAGTGGTTATGCCGGAGCACCCTTCTTGCCGGCCGATTTGGCGATGATTTCCTCTTCGACCGTCTTCGGAGCTTTCTCGTAATGAGAGAACTCCATCGTGTACGTCGCGCGACCTTGCGTCATAGAACGCATGTCGGTTGCGTACCCGAACATCTCTGATAGCGGGACGTGCGCCATGATGATCTGCGCGCCGCCCGGAGCTTCTTCCGTCGACTGAATCATGCCGCGACGGCGGTTCAAGTCGCCGTTGATCGCGCCGAGATAATCTTTCGGCGTCGTCACTTCGACCTTCATGATCGGCTCGAGAATGTACGGTCCGGCCGAACGATTGGCTTCCTTGAAGCCCATCGACGCGGCGATCTTGAACGCCATTTCCGAGGAGTCGACGTCGTGGTAGGAACCGTCGAATGCAGTCACCTTGAAGTCGAGCACGGGGAAGCCCGCCAACACGCCGTTTTGCGAGGCCTCTTCGACGCCTTGCTGAACGGCCTTTTGGTATTCTTTGGGAACCGCGCCGCCGACGATCTTCCATTCGAACTGGAAGCCCGAACCGGGTTCGAGCGGTTCGACGCGCAGCCACACGTCGCCGTACTGGCCTTTGCCGCCGGACTGACGCACGAATTTGCCTTGCTTTTCGACGGTCTTACCGATCGCTTCTTTGTACGCGACCTGCGGCTTACCGACGTTCGCTTCGACTTTGAATTCGCGACGCAGACGATCGACGATGATTTCCAAATGCAGTTCGCCCATGCCGCCGATGATCGTTTGCTGCGTCTCTTCATCGGTACGCATGCGGAACGTCGGATCTTCCTGCGCGAGGCGCGCGAGGCCCTTACCGAGCTGATCCTGATCCGCCTTCGACTTCGGCTCGATCGCCTGGAAGATGACGGGTTCCGGGAACGTGATCGACTCTAGCACGATCGGTTTCTTTTCGTCGCACAACGTGTCGCCGGTGCGCGTGTCGGTCAAGCCGACCGCCGCCGCGATGTCGCCCGCGCCGATCGAATCGATGTCTTCGCGATGGTTCGCGTGCATCCGCAGGATGCGTCCGATGCGCTCTTTCTTGCCCGAACGCGAATTGTATACGTACGAGCCCTTATTGAGCGTGCCGGAATAGACGCGGAAGTACGTCAGGTTGCCGTACGGATCGGTCGCGATCTTGAACGCGAGCGCGCTGAACGGTTCGTTGTCGTCCGGCTTACGCGTGATCTCGGCGCCGTCTTCGTCGGTACCGACGATCGCTTTCGCATCGAGCGGCGACGGCAGATACTCGACGATTGCGTCGAGCAACGGCTGCACGCCTTTGTTCTTGAACGCCGAACCGCACAGCATCGGAAGAACCGTGCCGGCGATCGTCGCCTTGCGAAGCGCATTCTTCATGCGTTCGATCGGCAGCTCTTCGCCGCCAAAGAACATCTCGAGCAATTCGTCGTCTTGCTCGGCGATCGCCTCGACGAGTTCTTGGCGCCACTTGTCGGCAAGCGCCTTGAGTTCGCCGTCGGCATCGGTCACCGGGTCGTTCGCCATCGTCGAACCGAGGTCGTCGGTGTAGATCGTCTTCTTCATCGTGAAGAGATCGACGACGCCTTGGAACTGATCTTCGGCGCCGATCGGCACCTGAATCGGCACGGCGCGCGCGCCGAGACGCTCGCGAATCTTGTCGACGACGTTAAAGAAGTCCGCACCCATGCGGTCCATCTTATTGACGAAGATGATGCGCGGAACTTTATATTTGTTCGCTTGACGCCAGACGGTCTCGGACTGCGGCTGCACGGCGGCAACCGAGTCAAAGAGCGCGACGAGCCCGTCGAGCACGCGAAGCGAGCGCTCGACCTCGACCGTGAAGTCCACGTGCCCAGGCGTATCGATGATATTGATCCGGTGATCGCGCCACGTGGCTGCCGTAGCGGCCGACGTGATCGTGATGCCGCGCTCTTGCTCCTGGACCATCCAGTCCATCGTCGCGGCGCCGTCATGCACTTCACCGATCTTATGCACGCGCCCGGTATAGAATAGGATGCGCTCGGTACAAGTCGTCTTACCGGCATCGATGTGAGCAGCGATGCCGATGTTACGGGTCTTCTCGAGGGCGAAATCTCGTGTGGCCAACTTAAAAAATCTCTAGTGGTGATTACCAGCGATAGTGGGCGAAGGCTTTATTGGCCTCGGCCATCTTGTGCGTGTCCTCGCGCTTCTTGATCGTCGCGCCCGTGTTATTGGACGCATCCATCAATTCGCCGGCGAGCTTTTCTTCGAACGAGCGGCCGCCGCGCGAACGCGCGAAACCGATCAGCCAGCGCATGGCCATCGCCTGACGGCGGTCCGGACGGACCTCCATCGGAACCTGGTACGTCGCACCGCCGACGCGGCGGGGACGCACTTCAACGAGCGGCATCGCGTTCGAAAGGGCTTGCTGGAAGACTTCGTACGGGTCGCGTCCGGTCTTCTCGGCGATAATGTCGAGGGCGCCGTACGTCACTTGTTCGGCCGTCGACTTCTTGCCGCTCAGCATCACCTTGTTGATGAAGCGCGAGAGGATCTTCGAATTGTACTTCGGATCCGGCAGAATCTGCCGCTTCGGGGCGGGTCCTTTACGTGGCATCTAGTTACTTCTTCTTTTCGCGCTTGGCGCCATACTTGGAGCGGCCTTGCTTGCGGTTCGCGGTGCCGGCCGTATCAAGCGTTCCGCGAATGATGTGATAGCGAACGCCCGGAAGATCCTTGACGCGGCCGCCGCGCACGAGCACTACGGAGTGCTCCTGCAGGTTGTGGCCGATGCCCGGAATGTACGCCGTCACCTCTTCACCATTGGTCAAGCGGACGCGGGCGACTTTACGGAGCGCCGAGTTCGGCTTCTTGGGGGTCACCGTCTTCACTTGCGTGCAAACGCCGCGACGCTGCGGGTTGCCGGCGACTTCAAAGGAACGCGTCGGAAGATCGGGATGTCCCGGCTTCGGTCCCGTGAGAATCACGCGGAAGGCGCGGGTCTTGACCTTCTTTTCCGTCTTCGCCCGGCCCTTACGGACCAGCTGGTTAATAGTGGGCAAACTGGGCTCCTACGCTACTGCTTTACAACACACACAAAGTCGGCCGCACCGTCGGGTGGGCCTGAACTACGGCAGTATAGCAGGGAGGATGGGACGCGTCAATGCGAGTTTTGGCCGCTGCGCGGCGCCCGAATCATCGCCACGCTGACGCCCAGAACCCAGATGGCAAACGGCAGCAGACCGAGCACGACCGTACCGACGTATCCCACCGCCATGAACCCGGAAATGCTAAAGACCGAGAGGGTCGAGATCGCGCAGCCCACCGACGTCAGATAGCCCCAGTAGGCAAGCCCCCGCGGAAGGCTCTGATGGCGCAGCCCGCTGTGCGATGCCGCGAAAACGACCACGGTGCTCGGGATAAAGACCATCGCTCCTAGAGCGTTAAACGTCTCGAAGAGCATCTGCACGACCTGCGGCCCGAAGACCGCCGCGGGTTGCAAGCCCATGACGACCTGCACGGTCGCCGCGAGCGTCACCACGACGGCGGCCAAGATGCCGCCCGTCAGCATATAGGTCGGTAAGCCGTCATCGATCTGGGGCGCGAGCCGCAGATAGGCCCGCAGCTGCACCAGCCACCATAAGAAGAAAGCCACCCCCGGAAAGATCAGCCAGCCGCCGAGGGTCCACAACATCCGGTGCCCGTCGAGCCAGGCGCTCAGCACCGGGCTCGGGGTATCCGGCGGAGGTGGCACGCCCGGCAAGAACGCCGCCAGCAAGACCATGACGATAAAGGCGATGCCCGACCACCCAGCCGACCGTTCCATCCGCTCGTTATACATACGCTGCCTCCGCGAAGTGCTCGCTCGCGTTGCTGCTTTTTCGGGAGCGCAGGAAGAACCTGGTGTCACGAGCGCCGCAAACTGTCAAGGGCCGCGCCGATCTCTTCGGACGTATATCCGCGATGACGCAGCGTTTCGATAAAATGCGATACCGTTTCAATCAGCGATTGATGGCGTGCGCGGCGATCGTGCGCGGGCGTCTTCGGCGCGACCCGCGTTCCACGGCGCCCCTCGGCAACGATCCATCCCGCTTCCGCGAGATCGGCATAGGCACGCGCTACCGTGTTAGGGGCGACGCCGAGGTCGCCGGCCAACTGGCGCACCGTCGGCAAGGGCGCGTCGGAGGGCAATTCGCCCCGCTCGATCGACGCGCGAATCTGTTCGAAGATCTGCTGATAGGGCGGCGTTTCCAGATCCGGATCGACCGCGATGAGCGATGCCATGTTATGCGGGAAGCTTGTCGCTCATCCGTCCGAAGAAAAATTTGACCGCAAGCCACGCACTAAACGCCGCAAGGAGTACGAAAGAACTCGCGCCGACGGCGAGCGACGCCCCGGTGAGGCGATGTTCCGGCGCAAGCTCGAAGACGATAAACACGAAACTGACCGCGTACGCGAGCATCAAGAGCGACGAGACGCGCATCCGGCGCAGACGGTCGTCGACGTAGAGTTCGATCTCCGGATCGTCGCCCGCGAGCAACGCGGCCATCTGCGACAAGCGCGCGGCCGTATACACGATCGCCGTGCACGCGAGTGCGATAATCACCGCCGGCACGACCGGTTGCGTTTGCACGAGCGAAGGGACGATCGCGAAGGCGAGCGGTAAAAGCGCGGCCAGGATTCCTCCGGCATACCAGATTCCCGGGACGGTCGTCGTGGCGGTTCGCGGCTGCAGCGATGCGGCCCGGCGTTCGCTTCGATTTCGCATCTGCGAATAGACGTACGACATCGTCACGGCGAGTACGACGCAGAGCAGCGCGTAGGCAACGAGCGGCACAATCGTTTGGATCAACACGAGCACGCCGATGGCGACCGCCGCGACGCCGAGCATGCGCGCAGCCGGCGTGGCATCGCCCTCGAGCTCTTCACGTCGAGCGACGACCGCGGCGAACCGCTCGCCGAGCGTTCGGTCCCGCTTCTCCGCCTTGAAATAGCAACCCGCACGGAATGTATCGGCGCCCCGCCACAACGTTCGAATGCCGAAGAATACGGAGAACGCGCCGATGTACCAACGCGTAAATTCGGCAGCAAAGTCCATGTTAGGCTCCCTCGGTGGAAGAAACGATCGCGGCGATTTCGGACGCGGTAAAGTTCCCTTGGCGTTTCGACCACCACGCAATTGCCGCAAGGGCAATGACGAATGCCATCGTTACGGAATGGTTCGAGGGTTCGAGCGCGGTCACGAGAGCGATCGGTGCGAGCGCCCCGATGAGAAGTACGAAACGCATGCGATATCCGCGAACCTTCATGTCCACGATCGCGTCCATTTGCGGATCGTCCGAAGCGATGATCGGCGGCGCCGCTGCGATGATATAGCTGGCGTAAAAGGCACCGAGCGACGCCACGAGGACGATGCCGGTCGTAAGGACGGCGTGGTGCATGACGGCAACGATTGCGCCGGCGCACCACACGACCGCCGGTAAAAGAAAGAGCCAGGGCGGCACGATGCGATGCGGATCGCGCGGCTGCAGCACCGCGACGTGCAGCCTACCTTTTCGCTTTGTCGTCAATGCCTGCAAGGCCATACCCGTCACAAAAGCGGCGAACATGAGGGCCAGTGCGTTTGGCTTCGACAGACGGTCCACCATCAGCATCCAATAGACGATCGCGACGACCGCGGTCGTTACCCACACGACGCGTCGATCGACGATTTCGTAGGCGGCGCGCCGATCGATCGCCGCTCCAAGACGCTCGCCGAAGACGGCGCCGTAGCGCCAGAACGTCCTCGCGAAAATCTTCCGGTCGTCGCCGAAGAGCGTCGGCAAACGGCTCGCAACGATAGAGCCCATGCCCAAGATAAACGCAAGCGCTACGGCATTTTCCACGGTGGGGGGAATTGAGGTGGGGTGTATCACGACGGGAACATCCTTTGCAAATCTCTCGGACCGAATTTGACGGCACGAGCCGAGAGGACCAATCCGAACGTCAACGAGATCATCCACATGCTGTGGATGAAGCTGGCGTCGTTGCCGTGCGCCGGCATGACGGCATATGAAACGATCAACGGCGCGTACCCGGCGATCAGCAGCATCTGGCGCAGTCGCGAGCCGCGCACCTTCTCATCGACGATCTCATCGGCAACGACGTCGTCGCCGGAGAGAATGGCCGGCGTGCGCGCGAGCAACGGCGCGATGGCGAGCGCGACCAGCGAGACGGCCAGGGCGAGCAGCATCGCCACGCTTGGTCCGAAGCGGTACATCACGTACAGAGCGAGCGCTATCGATCCTAGAGGCACCGCGAAGGCCCACGGCGACACGATTGCGACCGCGCGCCGGGGCGAGAGCGCTGCAACGCGAACGCCGCGCTCGCTCCGGCGAGCCGACAGACACTGCACGCTCATGATCGCCACATAGATGGCGAGCATAACGCCGATCGCGATCCCCGGATCGAGCATGCGCGCGGCGGAGAGTACGCCGATGCCGAGCTGAAGCGCTCCGCCGAATAGAAAGGGCACGCGCGGCAAGCGTTCGTCGCGGCGCCGCCGTTCGATCGCCGCGGCGATGCGGCTCTTGGCCTCGGGGCTCGCGCCTTCGACGGCGTTTGCAAACAGCGTTCGCTCGTCCCCCAGTAGCGAACGTTCTCCGATGAGGGCAAGCATCATGACCACACCGCCGACCACCAGCGGAATATACGGGACGAGCGGGTTTGCCCAAGGGCTGTACGTCATTGTATCGACATCCTAATACAATGACAGGTTTTGTGTCAATGGCTTAGAACAATCGCACCCGGATGAAATCGGCGGCATGAAAGACCGGCTCGGTGTTCTCGATGGGATGCGCGGCGTCGCTGTACTGCTCGTCTTGTGGTACCACGTGTGGGAGATCTCGTGGCTGCAAGCGCCGTGGCATTGGCTGGAGTTCGTGCCCGAGACGGGCTTCATCGGCGTTCACCTCTTCTTTTTCTTGAGCGGCTTCGTCATCTCGTATCCGTTCTTGCGAGCGCAAGCGGCGGATCAGCCGCTGCCGACGTGGCGGCACTTCTACTGGCGCCGTTTCATGAAGATCATGCCGTCGTACGTGCTTTCGATCGTCGTCGCATACGCGATCGGCTATGCCGCAACCGTGCGCTGGGGAACGACGCCGCTGCAAGAGATCGTCACGCATCTGCTCTTCATCCATACGTGGTGGCAGAATACGTACGGCTCGATCAACGGCGTATTGTGGACGCTTGCGGTCGAGGTCGAGTTCTACGCGATCTTCCCGCTCGTGTGGTTCTTCTTCCGCCGCGCGCCGTGGATCACGGCCGGCGTCATGATCGCCATCGCACTTGCCTGGCGCGCGTTTACCGCGCATTGCTGCTTCACGACCACCTTCACCATGTATTCCGAAAATCTGCCGGGATACATCGACATCTTCGCGACCGGCATGATCTGCGCGCTGCTCTTCGTACGCACCGGGCATCGCGTACGCGCCTCGCGTTTCAACCTCGCGTCGATCGCGATCGCGCTCGCCGGCTGGGTCGCGCTCGCCATCCTGCTGCAGAACATCTACGGCTACCGCCTGCATCCCAACTGGGAAGAGGCGGGACAGATCTGGACGCGCGCACTCTACGGTTTGAGTTTCGCCGCGATCGCCTATGGATCGCTCTGCGCGCCGCGCTGGTTCGAGATCGTTCTCGCGAATCCGCCGCTGCGGTTTCTCGCCATCATCTCCTACAATCTCTATCTCTACCATCAGATGATCGCGCGGGAGATGTTGCATTGGCGCCTGCCTCCCTACCACGGAACCGATCCGCACTTCGATCCGAACTGGCAGCTCTCGTTTACCGTTCTAGCGTTCGCGGTCACGATTGCCGAAGCGGCACTGGTGACGTATCTCTTCGAACGGCCGCTATTGCGTGCGCCCGAGCCACGGCTCATCAAGGAGGCGGGCGGGCACACGACCTGACGTGCGCTCGGGCGAACGCGGAGAAGGCCTCGTCGACGCGGTTGCCGGCGCGGCAATCGTCAGCATCGCCGTAGCCGCCGTCACGAGCGCGGTCATTGCTTCGACGCATTGGCTTGCTTCAAACGACCGCACGAACGCGCTGAGAAACCTTGCCGCATCGGAAACGCGCGTGGCGCTCGACGTGTTGAAGTACGAAGGCGGCAGCGTACCTCCCGCCGTTATAGCGACGACCGTGCCGATCTCGGGCGCCTCACCCATAGCGGTGCACCTCTCCATCGTCACGACGGCAAACCCGGACGGCAGCCACACGATCGCGGTGAGCGCGAGCGACGATGCGACCTCGACGAGCGAAACGGTTTCGGTGCGTAGCGCCGTTCCGGCGCCGTTGCCGTCGGCATCGATCGATGCGAGCGCGCGCGGAGCGTCCCCGCTTTAACGTGCTGTTACGTTCGCTCTTTCTCGTGCTCTTCGTCGCCGTGCTTGCCGATGCGATCGTCAACGCCGGCGCGGCGGCGGCGCGCGCCGCCTACCACCGGCGCGAGATGACGGCGTTACGGGAGGGCCTTGCGTCGGCCGTCGCTCTGGCTCAGCAAGCTGCCGCCGGCGAGGTGTCGCCGCACCCGCTCTCGACCTGCGCGTATGCATCCAACGGCGGATGCACGCTGCGAGTGGACAGCGATGCAGCACCGTCAACCGCTGCGTTGCCGGCCGCAACGGCATGCCCGGTCGCGAGTTGCACGGTGTTGATGCAGAACAATAGCGCCGTGTCCGAAGGGCGCAGCACATTTACCATTTCCGCCCGCGTGCTTGCGCCAAACGGCGACACGCTCGCGTCGCGCAACGCGACGGTCGCCTTTCGAACGTTCGCGCAGCCGCCGTACGCGACGCTCGTCGGATCGCTCGATGCAACGCTCGATGCCGCACTCACCAGCGGCGCCGGAGACGACGGCGGAAACGTCGCGGGAACGCTCATTCACGTGCGCTATAGCGGGCCTGCAGGCGACGTACCGGGCGACGTGTGGCGGCCGGTCGAGCAACGCCCAGCCGGCAACGCCCAGCCCTGGAATCCGTGATTACAGGAAGCGGTCGATCGCGCTTGCGATATCGTCGGGTGTTTCGATCGGTAAATTGTGCCCGGCGTCCCGTAAGAGTACGAAGAGCGCGCCGTGGATCGCGGTTGCGACATCGCGCTTGACCCGGTCTGCAAGCGCGAGAGGATCCTTCGCGCCTGCGATCACCAGCGCCGGCACCGCGATCTCTGCAAGGCGCTCGACGAATTCGATGCCGCGGCCGCGATCGTACCAGCCGATCCAATGTTGGAGTTGAGCGACGAGCGCATCGTCGACGATCCGCAGCATGCTCCTCGGGGGAACGTCTCGCGCCATCGCCGCGCGCTGAAAACGCTCGATCCGCTCGCGCGAGCCGTAGGCCGCCAGCGTGAGCGCGCGGTGCTTCTGCGGAAACCGGGCCGCGCGCGCCGTGCCCGGCGCGACGAGAATGAGCCGCTCGAGATTCTGCGGCCGTTCCGCCGCGACATACTGCGCAAGCTTCGCACCCATCGAATGCGCCACCAGCGTCACGGGCGCTTCGATCGAACCGAGCGCCACGCGCAGATCGCTCGCATACCCCTCCAGGTCGTGCCCCTCGGCAGGCCGATCGGAGAGTCCGCAGCCGCGAAAATCGAGCAGGTGCATCGTGCAGCGATTGCCGTCGAGACGATCGGCCACGTCGTACCACATGCGCCTCGATGAAATCCAGCCGTGCGCGAAGAGGATGTGCCGCGGTCCGCTACCGCGCCGCTCGAGGCACAGCGAGACGTCGCCGTTTCGAAGAAAATCGAGGATGGAGTCTTCCATGCGCGCTCGAAACTGCGGCGAATCGTGTCGCGCCGCCTGCTGCTCTACCTCAGCCTCTTATACGTCGTCTTCGCGTGGGCACTCAATACGGTGCTTGCGAAGCAGGCTGTCGTCCAGATCGACCCTCTCGCCTTTACCTTCATGCGCTTCGTGGTCATGACGCCGCTGGCGTTCTTGCTCGTGCGTCTCACCGGGACGCGCATCCACATGGAGCGCCGCGACCTGCCCGCGCTGATCGCCTGCGGCGCCTGCGGATACGGCGTCTATCAATACTTCTGGATCGTCGGTCTGAAATACACGACGCCTTTTGCTTCTTCGCTGCTGGGCGCGATGTCGCCGATCTTCACGCTTGCAATCGTCGCAATGCTCGGACACGAACGCGTGCGAAGCGGACGATGGTTCGGTTCCGCCGTCGCCATGCTGGGCATCGCCATCTTCGAAGGCGCCTTTTCGGGAGCAACCAGCTTTCGCATCGGGGATCTTCTCACGCTCGCCGCGGCGCTGGTCTTCGCGGGATACAACGTCATCAGCGCGCGTTTGCTCGATCGCTACACGCCCCTCGAACTGCTTGCTATCACGATGGCGATCGGCACGATCATGATCGCGCCCGGCGGCATTCCGGCGCTCGTTCACACCGATCTCGGTGCCGTGTCGTGGGACGTTTGGTGGCGGCTGATCTATGCCACGCTCTTTCCGATTCTGCTCACCTATCCGGTCTGGAGTCACGGCATCAGCCGGCTCGGCGCGGGCAGAGCCTCGATTTTCAGCTTTCTCACGCCGGTACTCACCGGACTGCTCAGCATTCCGATCGTACACGCAAAATTTTCATCGTACGAATTGGTCGGCGCGGCGGTCTGTCTGGGCGGGATGATTCTTTCCTACGTACTCGGGCGCACGTCGCTGACCGCGATCTGGGCACAAAGGACGTTACCCCTCGAGCGATAAAGGGGCCGCGCAATGGGAAAACGCGCGTGGTATCTGCTGCTGGTTCTCCCCTTCGCCGGAACGTTGTTTCCGCAGTTCTACAATCGACTCCAACCGGCACTGTTCGGCATTCCGTTCTTCTACTGGTATCAGCTGACGTGGGTGATCGTCACGTCGGCCCTCCTCGGCATCGTCGTGCTTGCAACGCGGAGGTCCGACGATGTCTAGCGGCACCGTTATTCTCGTCGTACTGGTTCTCGGCGTTACGGTCATGGGATTTCTCGCCTCGCGGTGGGGCGGAACGCGGCTCGATTCGCTCGACGAATGGGCGCTCGGCGGACGGCGTTTCGGCACCCTCGTGTCGTGGTTTCTGCTCGGCGGCGATCTCTACACCGCATATACGTTCATCGCCGTACCCGCGCTCGTCTACGGACTTGGCGCGATCGGATTCTTTGCGGTGCCGTACGCCACCATCGCCTATCCCATCGCGTTTGTCGTGCTCAGCCGCTTTTGGGGCATTGCGAAGCGGCGCGGATATGTGACCGCCGCCGATTTCGTGCGCGATCGCTTCGGTGACCGGACGCTCGAGATCGCGGTCGCACTCACCGGCGTCGTCGCCGCGATGCCGTATATCGCGCTTCAGCTCACCGGCATGGAGGCCGTCTTTGCGTCGCTCGGGGGTGCCTTTGCGGCAGACTCCGGATTCGTGTCGCTCGCAGTCGCCTTCGTGCTGCTCGCAGCCTACACGTACACGAGTGGACTGCGCGCGCCGGCACTCATCGCGTTCGTCAAAGACACGCTCATCTACGTCACGGTCATCGCGGCGATCATCGTCATTCCCGCAAAACTCGGCGGTTGGGCGCACGTGTTCGCGAGTTCGCAGAGGGCGCTTGCAGCAAAGCCGGGCGGCGGCATTCTGCTCAAGCCGGGACAATTCTTCGCCTATGCCACCTGGGCGTTCGGCTCGTCGCTCTCGCTTTTCATCTATCCCCATTCGATCACGAGCGTTCTGGCGGCGAAGAGCCGCGGCGTGATCCGTCGCAACGCGGCGCTCCTGCCTGTCTACTCGCTGCTGCTCGGTTTCCTCGCGTTGCTGGGTTTTTGCGCGCTGGCCGCCGGCTATACCACGGCGAACAACAGCGCGGTCGTTCCGATGCTGCTGCATCAATTCTTCCCGCCGTGGTTCGCAGGGGTCGCGCAAGCCGCGATCGTCATCGGCGCGCTGGTGCCGGCCGCCATCATGGCGATCGGTTCGGCGAACCTCTTCGCGAGTAACATTTTCAACCAGTTCTCACCCGGGCGCGCGTCGGGCGAAGCCGGCGCTGCGAAACTGCTCACGATCGGATTCTGCGTACTCGCGCTCCTGATCGTACTCTTCATCAAACCTGCCTTCGCGATTTACTTCCAGTTGCTCGGCGGCGCGTATATGCTGCAGATCTTTCCGGCATTCGTCTTTGGCATGTGGTCGCGATGGTTCCATCCCAAGGCACTCTTGGCGGGATGGGCCGCCGGCATGATTGCAGCGACGGTTATGGCCCTTGCCACCGGATTTAAACCGAACATCACCGTCGGCTTCGGAAGCCTCTCGTTTACCGGCTTCCTTGCGCTGTACGCCCTGGCACTGAACATTCTCGTCGCCGCCGTCCTGACGCCGCTGTTGCGCGGTATACGCATCGACGCCGGCATCGATGCAACCTCGCCCGGAGATTACGCATGAGTTCGATCGATCCACCCGGATGGCCGCGCCCGAAAGGCTACAGCAACGCCGTGCTCGCGCAGGGGCGCGTGCTCGCGGTTGCGGGCCAAATCGGTTGGAACGAGCGTGAAGAGCTCGTGGGCGCCGATTTTCTGGCGCAAGCGGTGCAAGCGCTGAAAAACGTCGTCGCGATCGTGCGTGCCGCCGGCGGTACGCCGCGCGACATCGTGCGGCTCACCTGGTATGTCGCCGACAAGGACGAGTATCTCGCGGTCGCGCGAGAGTTAGGCGCCGCGTATCGTGCGATTCTGGAATCGCACTTTCCGGCGATGTCACTCGTACAGGTAGCTGCGCTGCTCGAAGAGGGGGCACGCGTAGAGATCGAAGCGACGGCGGTCTTGCCGTGAGCACGACGATCGGCATCGTCGTCTTCCCCGACGTGCAGTTGCTCGATGTCGCGGGGCCGCTCGACGTGTTGAACGGCGTTGATGGGATCGCCGTGCGCCTCATCGGACGGACGGTCGAAAGCGTCAAACCCGATGGCCTCGCCAATATCACGCTCACGCCGGATGAAACGCTCGTCGAAGCATGCCCCGACGTCCTGCTGGTGCCCGGCGGCGACGGGATCCGCTACCTGCTCGAAGACGACGTCGCGCTCGACGATCTCGCGAGAATCGGCGCAGCGGCGCGATTCGTCACCTCCGTCTGCACGGGTTCCCTCGTGCTCGGCGCTGCCGGTTTGCTGCGCGGCTATCGCGCGAGCACGCACTGGCGCTATCTAGAGCTGCTTCGACTTGCCGGCGCGACGCCGTCCGACGATCGGGTGGTGCGCGATCGCAACCGCATTACGAGCGGCGGCGTGACGGCCGGCATCGATTTCGGACTCGCGCTGGTCGCCGAATTGCAAGGACCCGACGCGGCAAAAGAGCGCCAACTGATGATGCAATACGATCCACAACCGCCCTTTGCGGCCGGCAATCCGCGCGGTGCGCCCTTTCACATCGTGGAAGAGCTCAGCACGCGCACGCAAGCCAACTACGAACGGCGCGCTGCGTTACTTCGCGCGCGGAATCTCATCGACGACCTTCCCTGACGCATCGAGAAACTGCATCCTGGCAACGCCGCTCTTGGTTACCGAAAGACGGATGCGCGGGCGCCCTTTTCCGTCGGCGAGCGAGAGTATAGCTGTGTCGTCGGGGCCGTAGCCAAGCAAGAACCGTTGGGGAGCCCGAATCTTCGCAAACGCCTTAGCGGCGTCAGCCTTCTCAGCCGGCGTCTTCGCGGCGTCGTAGGCCTCGAGCATCGGCGCGACTTGCGCCTCTTCGTCCGCAACGCGATCCCAACCGACGATATTTGCGATGTGGTGCCCATGCTCGTCGCCGTCGCGTACCTGAATCAACTGGTCGGTGTTTGCCGTGTCGAACGAGAGCGTGTCGCCCGATTCCGATCGATCGGGTGACGACGACCAGATGAGTCCGCCCTGTTCGTCACCTTTTTGGTTGTAAAAAATGATCCCGTTGTCCGCGTTGTTTCCCTGCGCTCGCTTCGCAGCGTAGCCATGAATCACGGGCGTTCCCTCGTCGTCGTGGGAGGCGATGACCATGGCGAGCTTCCCCTCGCGATCGACGACGTTGATGCGGTGCACCGTCATCGTATCGAAGGTCACGGTCTTAACGGCCGCCGCCGCGCCGATGAGCGCGAGCGCAGCCACGCAGGAGCTCGCAACGCACCAGATGCGCAGCATACGAATCTCTCTATCCAACGCGGTCTCCATATTCTAGCAGCAGCGGTTCGCTTCGAAGGCGATCGGTAAAGGCGACGGGGATACCGTTTGCTACCCCGACGCTCTGCGATGGTTGGTCTTGTGCGTGCAGGTGCAGATGGGTACCGCGCGTGTTGCCGGAATTTCCGCAACGGCCGATGATATCGCCGGCCTTCACCGTATCTCCCGTGCGCAACGCGATGCTCCCCTGTTGCAAATGGGCTAAAATAACGTAACCTCGCGGCGTTTCGATCGACACGTAGTTTCCAAACGGACGCTCGTAATCGCGGCGGCTTTCATCGGGCGGCGCATCCTCTCGGCGGTTCTCGACGTGAACGATCATGCCGTCGCAGGGAGCAAGAATCGGCTGTCCCCACGAGTCGCCGTCAACGCGGAGAAAATCGTAGGCAAAATACTGGTCGCTCACGACCGTATGATGGTTGTGCCGCGGATCGGGGCCGCCGGCAGCGACGTACCATGTGTCCTCGAACGGCGGCGCGAGAATGATCGGATCGACGGCGCGATCGAGCCAGCGTTTGCGGGCACTCCCCCGCTCGAATGCGCTCCACAAGAGGAACCCGAGTGCCGAAAGCGCCGCACCGCTGATGCCGAGCCTGCGGTTCCAGCGTGCGGCATAGATGAACGCAAAGAGCGCGACGATGAAGATCGCGCGGCCGGTTGGAAGAGCGAACGGGAGCCTAAACCCCTTCGGAGCTCGCACGTTCTCGCAGTTTAAAGCGCTGCACCTTGCCCGTTTCCGTTCGGGGGAGTTCCCTCACGAATTCGATCTCGCGCGGAGCCTTAAAGGGGGCGATCACGGCTCGCACGTGTTCGCGCAATTCCTCGGCCTTTGCGTCGTGATGGTGGGACGCATCGACCAGCACGACGTAGGCCTTAACGATATGCGTCGCATGGGCGGGATCCGGTTTGGCGACCACCGCAACCTCGCGCACGTGTTCGTGCGTGAGCAGCGCCTGTTCGACCTCGGGGCCGGAGATATTATAGCCGGCGGAAACGATGATATCGTCCGCCCGCGCGACGTAGTAAAAATAGCCGTCGTCGTCGCGACGGTAGGCGTCACCGGGATAATTCCAGCCGTTTTGCACGTAACTCGTCTGACGCGCGTCGTCGAGATACTTGCACCCGGTCGGACCCTTTACGGCCAGCCGCCCGACCGTGCCGTTGGGCACCGGGCTGCCGTCGTCGTCGTGAATCTCCGCAACATAACCGGGAACCGCTTCTCCCGTCGAGCCCGAACGAACGCGGTCGAGCGGACTTCCGACGAAAATATGCAGCATTTCCGTACTGCCGATTCCGTCGAGAATCTTGAGTCCCGTCTTTTCGTACCACGCATCAAAGACCGCACCGGGAAGCGTTTCTCCCGCCGACACGCACGTCCGTAGCGTCGAGATATCGTATTTCTCGGCAAGTCCCGCCATGGTGCGATACGCAATCGGCGCGGTGAAGATCGTCGTCACGCCGAACGACTGCACGTAGCGCAGCAAATCTTCGGGCGGCCCTTTTTCGGCGAGCAGCGTCGCCGCCCCGGCATGTAGCGGGAAGAGCAGCAGGCCTCCCAAACCAAACGTAAACGCGAGGGGCGGGCTGCCGCAAAAGAGATCGTCGTGCTTCGGCTGCAGCACGTATTTTCCGTATGTCTCGCAGGTAGCGAGCAGATCCCGATGGTAGTGCATCGCCGCTTTCGGCGTACCCGTCGTGCCGGAGGTAAACCCGATAATCGCCACGTCTTCCGCCGCGGTCGTGCAGTTATCGAAGTGGTCGGGCTTGGCATCCATGCGCGCTTCGATGCCCTTAACGTCGTCGGTCTCAAAGTATGCCACGGTAAGATCCGCCAGACCGCCGCAAGCTTTGAGCAACTCGTCCGAGAGCCGCGCGTCGCAGAGCGCGAGCGAGACGCGCGCCTTTTCGATCATGTGACGCAGTTCGGCGGCACGATAGAGCGGCATCGTGGTCACGGCAATCGCGCCGGCCTTTAGAACGGCCACCCAGCAAGCCGCGAGCATCGGCGTGTTGGGCGCGCGCAAGAGAACGCGCGCTCCGGGCACGACGCCGAAGTCGTCCACGAGCACGTGCGCGATCTTGTTCGCCGTACGCAGTAGATCGGCGTAGGTCCAATCGATGCCGCCCGGCGAGACGATGCAACGGTGTCCGCCGCGTCCCTGACGAACGTGGCGATCGACGAAATGGTCGGCTGCGTTCAAATATTCGGGAAACTGCAATTCGGGCAGTTGGAAACGCAACTCCGGCATCTGCTCCGGGGTGGGCAGATGCTGCTCTGCAAAGCGATCCACGTGACCGGTTCTTGCCGTCATGCTTCCTCCAGCGCCGCGCGCGCGATTACGATCTTCTGAATTTCGCTCGCTCCTTCGTAGATACGCAGCGCGCGCACGTCGCGATAGAGACGTTCGACGATCTCACCGCGCGTGACGCCGCGTCCGCCGAAAAGTTGCACGGCGCGATCGCAGATGCGCGCCGCCGCTTCCGTGGCATAGAGCTTCGCCATCGCCGCTTCCCTCGTGACGCGTGCGGCGCCTTCATCCTTCGTCCACGCCGCGCGGTACACAAGCAATGCGCTTGCGTCGAGGTCGAGTGCCATGTCGGCAATGGATGCCTGCGTCATCTGCAGCGCGGCGAGCGGCGCCCCGAATAGCCGGCGCTCTCGAACGTGTGCGCGCGTTTCGTCGTAAGCGCGGCGTGCAAAGCCCAGCGCGGCGGCGCCCACGGTGCTTCGAAAGACGTCGAGCGTCGCCATCGCGATCTTGAATCCGTCTCCCTCGCCGGCGAGCCGCTGCGCGGCCGGTACGCGCACTCCGCGAAACGTGAGCGTTCCAAGCGGATGCGGTGAGATCGTTTCGATGCGGACGCTTGCGTCCAGCCCCGGCGTTGCGGCATCGACGACGAACGCCGAGAGGCCCTTCGATCCCGCTTCCGACGTGCGCGTGAACACGACGAAGAAGCCGGCGATGCCGGCGTTCGAAATCCACGTCTTCTCACCGTCGATGACGTACGCATCGCCGTCTCTCTTTGCGCTCGTCGCAAGCGCGGCGACGTCGGAACCCGCTTCACGCTCCGAAAGCGCGAACGCGGCAATCGCACTGCCGCTTCTAACGTTCGGGAGATAGCGCTCCTTGAGCGCGTCCGCGGCGAAGAGCGTGATCGCTCCGCTGCCGAGACCCTGCATCGCAAAAGCGAAATCGGCGAGCGCGGAGCGGTACGCGAGCGACTCGCGCATCAAGCACAGCATGCGAACGTCCAGTTTGGTGCAGGCATCCAGCCAGCCGCCGGATGCGAGCGCCGAAACCCACGCGCGTACGCTGCCCTCCGGATCGCTTTCGTCTTCGGGGACGCTCTGCCGGTCCAGCCAGGCTTGAAAACGCGCGAATTGCTCGCGATGTTCGGCATCGAAGAAGGGCCAAGCCACCACGCGGGCGTCCATCAATTCCCTTCGAAAACGGGCTCGCGCTTTGCCGCGAACGCCTCGTAGGCACGCACGAAATCGCGCGTGGTCATGCATTCCGCCTGCGCGCGCGCCTCCGCGTCGATCGCCTCGTCGAGCGGCATCGCCCACTCTTGGTGCAGCATGCGTTTGGTCATCGCGTGCGCGAACGTCGGCCCATACGCGAGCCGTTGCGCCATCGCCCTTGCGGTTGCAAGAAGATCGTCCGGCTCGCAGAGCGCGTTGAATAATCCCCACTCCCGCGCTTCTTCTCCGCCGAGCGAGCGTCCGGTATAGAGCAGCTCCGAAGCGCGGCCGAGTCCCACGATGCGCGGCAGCATCGCACAGGCGCCCATATCGCAGCCGGCGAGCCCGACGCGTACGAACAAGAAGGTCACCTTCGAGCGCGCGGTTCCGTAACGCAGGTCCGAAGCCATGGCAAGAATTGCGCCGGCGCCGGCGCACACGCCGTCGACGGCTGCAACGATGGGCTGCGGCGCGGCCCGCATCGCTTTGACGAGATCGCCCGTCATCTGCGTGAACTCGAGCAACTCTTCGGGCGAACGGCGCGTGAGCGGACCGATGATGTCGTGGACGTCACCGCCGGAGCAAAAGTTCTCGCCCGCGCCCGTCAGCACGACCGACCTGACGTCATCGCGTCCCCGGAGCGCCAGAAACCAATCGCGCAGTTCGGCATAGAGCTCGAACGTGAGCGGATTCTTGCGTTCGGGCCGATCGAGCGTGACGGTCGCTACGCGATCGGCGACCTCGAAGTGCGCCTTGGTCATTGCTATTGTTTGATCGCTTCGATTTCGATATCGACGTCGATCGAATTCCCGGCAAACGGGTTGCCCCACGTCATGCCCCATTGGGTGCGGTCGATGGTGGTCTTCGCGGAATAAGCCGCGTGGACGTGGCCGCGCGGATCGGTCATGCTCCCGAGGATCGTCCCTTGCAACGTTACGGGATGCGTTTGGCCGTGCATCGTGAGATTTCCGGTCATCGTGAAATGCGTCGCATCGGACGGCGCGATTTTGGTACTCACGAAACTCATGGCGGGGTAGGTCGCGACGTCGAAGAAATGCGGCGAGCGCAGGTCCCCGTCGCGCATTCCGTTGCGCGTGTCGATTCCCGACGGATCGAAGTCGGCATGCGCTTGCACCGGCATCGTGCTGCCCGGTTGCGTTTCGATGACGACGTCTTTCATCGGTATGACGCCGCTGACGCGAGAAATGCCGAGGTGGATCGCCGTGAAGGTCGCGGAGGAGTGCGGTGGGTCGGCCTTCCACATGACGAGCGAGAGTACAGTCGCGAGCATCATTTATGCTTCCATTCCTCCGGGAACGATGAGTGAGATTCCGTTTTTGTCGCCGCAGATCAAATCGAGCGCCGCATCTGCAACTTCGTCCACGGTCGCGATACGACCCTCAGGATTCATTCCGGCAAGCGTCTCTCTTGCCGAGTCCTCCGAAGCGCCGGTGAAGCGTACGATTTTCGAAATCGCTTGCTGCATCATCGCGGTTTCGGTATAGCCGGGACAGATCGCGTTGACCGTAATCCCGGTGCCGCCGAACTCTGCGGCGGCCGCGCGCGTGAGACCGATGACGCCGTGCTTGCTCGCGCAATACGCGGCAATGTACGGCGCGCCGTAGAGCCCGGCGATGCTCGCCACGTTGAGGATGCGACCCCATTTGGCGATCAGCATGTCCTGCGCGGCTTCCCGGCTGCACAAAAACGTGCCGGTCAAATTCGTCGCGATGATCCGGTCGAAGAGCGCCTTGCTCGTGCGCGTCAACGGGGCGGAATCCGATATGCCGGAGTTGTTGACCAGCACGTCGACGGGGCCGAATCTCTTACGGCAGGCCGCAAACGCGTGATGCACCTGGCCTTCGTCGCTCACGTCGGCTTGCGCGACGTTGAAATCGCCGTCGACTCGCGCGGGACTGCGGCTGACGATGCTAACGCGCGCGCCGTGCGATGCCAGCGCGAGGGCGATCGCGCGTCCAATGCCCCGCGAACCGCCGGTTACGAGCGCGTGCTTTCCGGAAAGAATAGCCGTCCAATCAGATGGCATTGGTTGCCGCCTCCGCACGTGCGATGAGCCGTTCGAGCTGCGACTTGCCGGGCAAGTACTGCACCGGCCAGGGCATGTCGCCGTAGTGCAATTGTGCGGCGGCATGAATCGTCCATGCCGGGTCGGCGAGATGCGGTCTTCCAAGCGCCACGAGATCGGCCCGGCCCGCAGCCACGATCGCGTTGACTTGGTCCGCATCGGTGATATTGCCCACGGCCATCGTGGCGATCCGGGCTTCGTTGCGAATCTTGTCGGCATACGGGGTTTGGAACATCCGTCCGTAGACGGGCTGCGCATCCGGATGCGTCTGCCCCGTAGAGACGTCGATCAGATCGGCTCCCGCCTCCCTGAAAGCGCGCGCGATCGCGACGGCGTCGTCCCCCGTAATGCCGCCCTCATGCCAATCCGTCGCCGAGATGCGCACCGACATCGGCTTGTTCTCTGGCCACACCCGGCGCATCGCCTCAAAGATCTCGAGCGGATAGCGCAAGCGGTTTTCGAGCGATCCGCCATATTCGTCGGTGCGCGCATTGCGCAGCGGCGTAAGAAAGCTCGAGAGTAAATAGCCGTGGGCGCAGTGCAGTTCCAGCAGATCGAAACCCGCCTGGATGCCCATGCGCGTCGCGCGAACGAATTGATCGCGAATGACGGTCATCTCGTCTCGGTCGAGCTCGCGCGGAACCTGGTTCTTCGGCGAATACGGTATTGCGGAAGGGCCGCTAACCTCCCAGTTGTCGCTCTCGAGCGGTTCGTCCATGCCCTCCCACATCAGCTTCGTCGACCCCTTGGGTCCGGAATGGCCGAGCTGCAGCGCGATCTTAGCGCCGGAGAATTCGTGCACGAAATGCACGATGCGCGTCCACGCCTCGACGTGCCGCGGCATGTACATCCCGCAACATCCCGGCGAGATGCGCCCCTCGCGCGAAACGCAGGTCATCTCGGTAAAGACGAGGCCGGCACCGCCAAGCGCGCGCGAGCCCAAATGCACCAGATGGAAGTCGTTGGGCATTCCGTCGACCGCGCTGTACATGTCCATGGGCGAGACGACAACGCGGTTGCGCAACACCAGGTCACGCAAACGGAACGAAGTGAACATTGGCGGGACCGGCGCTGCGGGCGTCATCTCGCCGTTCGTTCGCACGAGGTCTTGCGACCGCGACGCGAACCACCCCTCGATCCGCTCGACGTACGTACTATCGCGCAGCCGGAGATTTTCGTGACCGATGCGCTGGCTGCGGGTCAGTAGGCTGTAGGCGAATTGTTCGGGGGGAAGGGTCGCGTAGCGGGCGACGTTCTCGAACCACTCGGTGGAGTTACGAGCCGCGTTTTGCAGCTTGAGCACTTCGACCCGGCGTTCTTCTTCGTAGCGGGCAAGCGCATAGCGGGTAGCTCCCTTCGCATCGAGTGCATGGGCAAGTGCGATGGCGTCTTCAAGCGCCAGCTTGGTGCCCGAACCGACCGAAAAGTGCGCGGTATGCGCGGCATCGCCGAGTAAGATCACGTTACCGTCGATCCAGTGCCGGTTGTTGACGCGCACGAAGTTGATCCAGTCACGCCCACGCAGATGCGCGGAGTTCGTCATCAGCTTGTGGCCGCCGAGGAATTTCGCGAAGAGCCGCTCGCAGAACGCAACGGTTTGTGCGGCGTCGGCCTTGTCCAGGCCGTGTGCGAGCCACGTCTCTTCCCGGCATTCGACGATAAACGTGCTCGTCGTCTCGTCGAAGCGGTACGCATGAACCGTGAACCACCCGTGCTCGGTCTCTTCGAAGATAAACGTGAAGGCATCGAGCGGCAGCGTCGTACCGAGCCACACATAGCGGCATTGACGCCGGTCCAAGTCCGGTTGGAACGCGTCGGCGTAGGTGGTGCGTACGCGGCTGTTGACGCCGTCCGCCGCAACGAGCAGATCGCACCCTTCGCGCAGCGCGGCGACGTTTTCCACGTCGGTTTCGAACTGCAGGTCCACGTCGAGTTCGCGCGCGCGCGTTTGCAGGATATTGAGCAGTTTCTTTCGCGCAATGCCCGAGAAGCCGTGGCCTCCAGAGCGCAGTTCGCGCCCTTTGAAGTGTATGACGATGTCGTCCCAATGAGCGAAGGACGCCGTGATTTGCGCGTGGGTCGACGCATCGGCTTCGCGCAGATTCTCGAGCGTCGCATCGGAAAACACGACGCCCCAGCCGAAGGTGTCGTCGGGCCGGTTGCGTTCCAAAACGCGGATCCGCGCTTCGGGCGCGCGCCGTTTCGCGAGAATCGAGAAATATAAGCCGGCGGGCCCTCCGCCCACGATGTCGATGCGCATTAGCGGTCCTTTAATCGAGCGTCAAGTCGTAATCGATGACGACGGGTGCGTGATCCGAAAACCGTTGCCCGCGATAGACGTCCGCCCTGCGAACCCGCGACGCGAGGTCCGGTGTGAGCAGTTGATAATCGATGCGCCATCCCAGATTACGTTCGTAAGCGTTGGAGAAATTCGACCACCAGGTGTAGATCTTCGGCTCGTCGGGCCGAACCACGCGCAATGCGTCGACCCAACCGCTTTCAATGATCCGCTCCATCCAGGCTCGTTCCTGCGGCAAAAAACCCGTCACACGCTGTGCGGTCTTCGGATTGTTCACGTCGATGGGCCGGTGCGCGATGTTGTAGTCGCCGCAGAGCACGTAGCTGCGGCCGTCGCGGAGCGCTCGTTTTAGCCACGCCTCAAAATGGTCCAAGAAATCCTCTTTCCATCGCTGCCGCTCGATCCCCATCGTCCCGCTGGGTACGTACACCGACCCGATGGAGAGCTTGCCGAAATCCGTTTGGACGTACCGGCCCTCGGCATCGAATTGCGGCCACCCGAAACCCACCTGGGTGCGGTCGGGCGCGCGCTTGGCATAGATCGCGACGCCGCTATAGCCTTTGCGCGACGCCGCATCGGCAAAGACGTTAAAGTACTGCGAGAGATGCTCGGCATCGAAGGGCAGTTGGTACTCCTGAGATTTCGTTTCTTGGAGGCAGATCACGTCGGGGTCGATCGTCGCCAGCCAGTCATAGAGTCCCTTGCGCGCGGCGGCTCGAATGCCGTTGCAGTTCAGGCTGACGATACGTGTCAGAGGAAGCGCCTCACGCTAGAGCTTGCGCGCGAGCAGCAGCCCGTCGCCGATCGACAACATAACGGCGTCGACGCGCGAATCGCGCGAGGCTTTGCGGCCGATCCCGCGCAGGGCTTCGGTTTCGGCATCGTGGACCGACGGATCCGCGACCGCTCCATCCCATAGCACGTTATCGATCATCACCACGCCGCCGGTCCGAAGCAACTCCAAGCAGCGCTCGTAATACGCCTCGACGTTCGTTTTGTCGGCATCGATAAATGCAAGATCGTAGCTTCCGGCTTCGGTCGCGATCGCGCGATCGAGCGTTTCGAGCGCGGGAGCGAGCCGAAGATCGATCTTCGACTCGACGCCGGCTTCGCGCCAATAGCGCCGCGCAACCGAGGTAAACGCCTCGCTCACGTCGCAGGCGAGAATCGTGCCGTCGGCGGGAAGCGCAAGGGCGATTGCGAGCGAGCTATATCCGGTAAACACGCCGATCTCGACGTACCGGCGCGCCCCGATGAGCGTGGCGAGAAACTGCATGAAGCGCCCCTGATCGGCGCCGATTTGCATCTGCGCGTTGGGCATGGCCGACGTCTCCTCGCGCAGGCGCGCCAGGATCGGATCTTCCTGCACGGTCGCATCGAGAATGTATCGCTGGACCCGCTCGTCGAGGAACGCGCTTCTCGCAGTCATAAGTACCCTAAACTCATGCGGACACCGATTCGAATCCTCTTAGCCGCCGTTCCTATCGTCGCTTTGAGCATTGCGATCCCGTTCGTCAACCGCGACGAGCCGCGGATCTTCGGACTGCCGTTCTTGCTGGCGTGGATCGCTTGGTGGGTGTTAATAACGCCCGTCTTCGTGTGGTCGATCGGCCGCGTGGAGCGGCGCTGGTGAGCGCGGTCAGTTCCCTCGGCGTCGTCGTGGCGATCGTGCTCGGCACGGTCGCTTTCGCGCTCGTAAGCGTGCGCCATATGAAGATGACGCCCCAGGAATATATCGTCGGCGGCCGCGGTTTCGGCGCCGTGTTTTTGTGGGTGCTTCTCGCCGGCGAAATCTACACGAGCTTCACGTTCCTCGGCGCTGCCGGTTGGACGTACGGCTTCGGCGCGCCGGCCTTCTACATCATGGCTTACGGGACGGTCGGCTACGTATTGGGCTATTTTTTACTCCCGCGCCTTTGGAAAATCGGCAAAGAGCGCGGGCTGCTGACCGCACCCGATTTTTTCACCGCGCGATATAACAGCCGCAACCTCGCGACGTTCGCGTCGATCGTGCACATCGTCGCGATCGTTCCTTACATAACGCTTCAACTTTCGGCACTGCAAACGTTTCTTACGATTGCCGGCTACGGCGCGATCGATGCGCGGCTCGGCGCAGTTCTCGCGTTTCTGTTGACGCTCGCCTTCATCTTTGCGACGGGTCTGCGCGGAACGGCTTGGTCCAGCATCGTCAAGGACGCGCTCGTCCTCGGCGCCCTGATCTTCGTGGGGCTGGCGATCCCCATCCACTTCTTCGGATCGCCCGCGCAGATGTTCGATCAACTTCGCGCGGCCAACGCGCACCTCACGCTCGACGGTACGTTTAGCGCGAAGGGGACCGTGTGGTTCATTTCCACCGTGCTGCTGACGGGAATCGGCTTCTTCATGGGTCCGCAGTCGAACGCGGCCGTCTTTAGCGCGAAAGATGGCGACGTGTTGCGGCGTAACGCGGTTTTTTTGCCGGTATACCAGTTGATCATGCTGCTCGTGTTTTTCGCGGGATTCAGCGCTTTTTTGGTGACGCCCGGGCTCACGGGCGCCGCTGTCGACCGTTCGTTCTTAGTCCTCGTCGCACACTATTATCCGGCGTGGGTACTCGGCTTCGTTTGCGGAGCCGGCGCCCTCTGCGCGCTCGTGCCTTCGACCGCGCTGCTGCTCAGCGTTGCCAGCATTTCGGCCAAGAACCTGGCCGGCGACGTTTTTGGAGTCGCTCGTGACGATCAGGCGCGCGTGCTGCTCACGCGGGTGATGGTGGTGGTCGTCGGACTCTTCGCGCTCGGTTTGTGGCTGGTATACAGTCGAACGCTCGTAACGCTCTTGCTCGTGTACTATAACGCGATCAGCCAATTCGCACCGGCGTATTTCCTCGGCTTCTTCTGGCCGCGCGTAACGACCGCGGGCGTCGCAACCGGCCTCGTTGCGGGCATCGCACTCGCACTGATCTTTGCCGTCGGAAACATTACGCCGTTCGGTCTGAATCCCGGCTTCCTCGCTCTGTGCATCAATGCCCTGCTCACGATCAGCATATCGTTGCTGACGTCGAAATCTCTTGCGCTGGAGCAGTAGCCGTTTAGCCTTATGAAAAGCCTAAGGCCGGCATGACGACACCAGCAATTTACGCCCGAATGCCAGAACGCACTTCATGCATGGGCTCAATGGAAACAGGAGGGCCGGTCGTCGCCGAGGACGGACAGGCGCGCTATATTGCATCGATTGCTAAGTTAGTAGACGCCGATGGACAAGTCGTTGGCTGGCTGTATCTAGCAGACTACAAAGGAGAGAAGCAAGCGCAGTATGTCCAGGCGAAGAGTACAATGCAAACCGCAGACGCGCACGCTCTCCACCTGCGATTTGTCCCGGGAACCGCACGCTCATCACTCGCGCTTTTTCGTGGGAGAGTTCCACAGGGGTTACACGCCGCGCGCTGCTATGAACTGACGAATAACGGGAATAACTGAACTTCTGTCTCTGGAGGAAGAGAGCCGGTCGTAAGACCGGCTCTCTTGCTCTACCGAAGTGCGAAAGGCTTATCGGTACGACGGTCGCGATTGGAAGCAGTCGCGGCAATAGACCGGTTTGTCGCCGCGCGGATTGAACGGCACTTCGGCGATGTTACCGCAGTTGCTGCAGGTGGCTTGGAACATCTCGCGCGGGCGGCCGCCTCCGCGGTCACCCGAACTCATTCCACCTCCGCCGTTCTGCGATCGCATGGCCTTACGCGCAGAGCGGCAATCCTGGCAACGGTTCGGCTTATTCTGAAAGCCTTTTTGTTCGTAAAACTGCTGTTCTCCGGAACTAAAAACGAACTGGCGGCCACAATCCACGCAGTTCAACATTTCATCTACGTACACGAAACGAGAAACTCCTCAAAGTGCGACGGTAAACGATTGGGACGAGTCTCCGGGCACGTAGATACGCAAACCGAGGGACGCCGGCCGCAACGTATTAGGTGAATCGCTTCGCTCCGATCACGGCGTCGAACGTTTCTTCGAAGATGTACAGCGGTCCGATTAGGAGATACACGAGGTTCTCCAAAAATTTCGGCTTCGTTCCTTCGAAGCGATGTCCGACCAGTTGGAATACCCACCCGAGGATGAACGCTCCCAAACTGACTTCCCACGGTAATCGCATCGCGATCGCATACAGAATCGCAAAGACGACGGCCGAGAGCAGTGCGCCGCGCAGATCGATAGCGGCGTAGTAGACGAGGACGGCAATCGCGGCCACAACCGCGAGGTCGACCGGACCGAGCGCCACGAGGTGCGCGAGGCCCATGATCCCCAGCACGATCAACGGGATGCCGAAGGCGTGACAGACGCGATTACGCCGGTCCGCGTGATACGAACCATATTCGGCAAATAATTCTGTCTTGGTCATTGACCCCGGTCTCCTTGACTGTGTGCCGGATTTTCCGACTCGTGCGACTTAAGTCCCTGCTTGCGGGGACCACGGCTTGCGCCCAAGAACGACCGCCGGATGGCAGCAACAATAACTGTCCCGCAGCGCCTTGCCGACGACGTGGTGCTGATCCGTCGCGATTTGCACATGCATCCGGAGCTCGGGTACAAGGAGCATCGCACGGCAGGCATCGTGGCCGACCGGCTGCGTGCGCTCGGCTACGACGTGCACGAAGGCGTGGGCGGGACGGGCGTCGTGGGTGTCATCAAGGGCGTGCACCCGGGCCGGACGATCATGCTGCGCGCGGACATGGACGCACTGCCCATCGTCGAGGAGCGCACCCACACCTACGTCTCTCAAGCCCACGGCGTGATGCACGCCTGCGGCCACGACGGACACGTTGCGATGCTCTTGGGCGCCGCCGCGCTGATCGCCGATCGAAAAGACGAGCTCGCCGGAACGGTCTGCCTCGTGTTTCAGCCGGCCGAGGAAGGGCTCGCCGGCGCCAAGGCGATGATCGACGACGGCCTCTTCGAACGCTTTCACATCGAACGCGCCTACGGGCTGCACCTTTCGACGAAGTATCCGGCCGGCGTCCTCGGCTTCCGCGAGGGGCCGATGTACGCCTCGAGTGACTCGATCGAGATCGACGTCGTAGGCGTGGGCGGCCACGGATCGGCTCCGCACGACGCGGTCGATCCCATCTACACGGCCGCCAATTTTATCACGACCGTGCAGCAGATCGTTTCGCGCCACATCGATCCCCTCGAACCGGCGGTCGTGACGATCGGTTCGATCCACGCCGGAACGACGCACAACGTTATTCCGCGCACGTGCCGGATGTTGGGCACGGTTCGCGCCTTCAACGACAGCGTGCGCGAAGCTATGCCGGAACGCATCGAACGGGTCTTGCGCTCGTGCTGCGATTCCACCGGCGCCCGGTACGACTTCACCTATCTCTGGCGCTATCCGGTGACGGAAAACGATGCCGCGCAGACGCAGTACGCGCGAGCGCTGGCAACGGCCACCGTCGGCGAACACATGGTCGTCGACGCATCAATGCTGATGGGCGCCGAAGACTTCTCCTTCTTCGCTCAGCGCGTGCCCGCGTGTTTTTATACGCTGGGCGCGAGCGGTGGCCCGGAAACGAGCCATCCGCATCATTCGAGCCTCTTCGACATCGATGAAGCGGCGCTGCCGAACGGCGTCGCGATGATGGCGGCGTTGGCGTTCAATGCCCCACGCAACGCCCCCTGAGGTCATCCCGAATCCGACCCTCGCCGACGTCTTCGAGGTCATGACTCGAGCCGTCTTTCAAGCGGGTGTGAGCTGGGCGCAGATTGCAAACCAATGGGAAGCGTATGGCCGTGCGTTCGATGCGTTCGACGTCGAACGGGTTGCGGCGTTCGGCGACGCCGACGTCGAGCGCGTGCTGGCGGAGCCCGGCATCCTGCGCATGCGCAGAAAGATAGCAGCGACGATCCGCAACGCGCAAGCGTTGGGCGAGGTCGTTCGTGAGTTCGGCGATTTTCAGGCGTATCTGGCCACGTTTCCCGACTATACCTCGCGTGCAAAAGACCTCAAAAAGCGCTTCGCCTTTATGGGCGACATGAACGTTTGGTATCTGCTCTTCCGGTTGCACGAACCGGTCCCGCGTTTTGAACCGTGGGTGACGACGATTCCCGGCGAGCATCCGCGTATGCGGGAGATGGTCGAACTTGCCCGTTCGAAGGGTCTCTCCAGCGAAGTCGATTAGCGATTTGGTTGCGGACGTATCAGATAGATCCCGAAGGCTTTGGTGTAATTGAGGTGCGGGGGAAGCGCTCCATCCCACCCCTTTGCGACGATCTCTTGAGGCGTCGCCGTGGCTACGCGGCCGCACGTAATCAGCGCGCCGATGATGCTTGGATCGTTGGGCGCAAGATCGTACCACGTGCCGCTCTTTGCAGCGTGCGGAGCGATCGTCCATAACGGCGTTTTTGCCGTAGCCGGATCCGCGAAATACGAGCGAAGTTCGCCGATGGCATCGGCGGCCGTGTTTCGAAGATCTGCCGTGCAGCTTGCGGCGGCACGAACTTCGAAGGCGTTCTTCGGCGGTGCCGAAGGCAACGCGTAGACGCGGAACATCTCCTGACCGGCCTGCGGCGGACGCGCTTCGAAATATAATCCGACGCTCGGCATGAAGATCAACTGCGGCGCACGGAACAGTCCGCCGCGTTCGTTCGCCACCGAATAGAGGTGGTGCGCACTCACCTCGGCGGGCTGGGCGATGTGCAACGCGAAGCACGTGAAGAACGTACGCATCGGACCGCCGCGGCGTTGGTTCGGCGCCGTCGGTGATTGCACGTTCGCAACGACTTGCGACGCCAATCGAACGGGCTGCGATGCCACGTCGAACTTCGGAACGACGGTCAACGCATAGGTCGAACCGAGGCCGTGATAGGTCACGGTCGCACCGTCAATCTCCGGCGGCGGCATCGTCGCCGGATAGCCGGCCGCGGTTTTGGCCGCTTCGATCTGCGCTACGTACGCCTTCAGTTCCGTCGAAAGCTTCTGCGCTTGCGCCTGCTCGTCGCTCGTGCATGACGCTTGCAGATCGAGTGGATTTGCCGGCGGCGTCGACGGCAAACCTTGCATGCGGCGGAAGAACCCGCCGCGCGGACCGCCGCCTCGCGGCCCGGCAGCGCCGCCGCGCAAGCCACCCGTCGGCAGCCCTTCACCGCCCTGCCCGAATCGCACGGTGTAGGTCACGGTATAATTGCGCGGCGCAAGCGGACGCGCGATCGTTGGAATCAACGTACCGTTCTGCGTAACGTAAGGTACGGAATTCTCGGAGCTCGCAAACGTGCCGGCGAAAATATTCGAAAGGTTGTTGGCAGCGAAGGTCAACGTCCCGTGTTGGAATTGGGTGCTGACGGCGGCATCGAATTGCGTGTAAGCAGGCAGGTTGTTCGGATTGTTCTTTCCGACGTATTGCGCGTCGGCCAGCCATTCGACCGCGCTGCGCGGCGCTTTATAATCGAAGACCACGCCGGCGCGCTGCAGCGGAACGTTCGGCACCTGCGAGCCGGAGAGTTCGATCGAATACGGATTGTCGATGCGGGGGTCGTTCGACTGCAGCTTCGAAACGGTCGTATCCCAGAACGGCTGCACGACCAGATTGCCCGCATGGAAGAACCCACTCAACGATCCACCCTGATAGATGCGCGTAACGCCCCCGACCGGGGTGGTGAAGTACAACTGCGTTGCGTTAAAGGGTGCGACCGTACCGCATCCCGCCGACGATTGATACACGCTCTGCACGGCCGCTAGATAGGCTGGTGAAATCGTACCGTTCGCGAGCAGCACCGAGCCGTTGACCTGGACCGGCAAGACGGTCCCGCGTTGGACTTGATTGTAGAGTTGAGCCGAGACGTAACCGCCGCTCAACGAACGCGTGTACGTAAGCCGTTCGCTTGTCGACGAACTGCCGCTCGGTGCATCCCCCGGCGCGTTGCCGTAGGCGACGTTCCCGTTACAATCGAACCGGAGCGACGCCGGATCGGTCAGCACCGTCGTTCGCGTAAAGCCGGCCGCAACGCCGCCGAAGGCAAGCGACGCCGAGAACGCGTCGTGGGCGTCGGGCTTCCACGTCGCGCCGACCGAGCCTAGCACGCTGCTTTGGTTCCCCGTCGCAGTACTGAACCCGAACGACTCGTTCAACGTGAGCTTGTCGTTCGAATGGATCGTATCGGCGAGCTGCAATGCGCCGTAATACGAACTGGTCGTGCTGTTGTAATAGGGATTTGCTTGAGCGACCAGAGGCGTCGTCCGTTGGGAACTCCAGGACCCTTGCGCCTGCACCGAAAGCGTGTGCCGTTCGCGCTCGGGAAGTTCCGCGGAGAGCGTGAAGCCGCTGCTGTGATGCGTGGTCGAAAAGCCGATCGGTTGCGCGACGCCGGCCACGAAGCGGTTCAGTTGATCGTTGACCATCGAAAACGTGGTGGAATAGACCGAGCCTACGAGGTCGGTGGCGCCGATGAGTGCGTCGTCCTGCAGCGAATAGAGCTGCACGTTACCGCCTGCCGTATTATCGGGACCGTAACCGCACGGAAGACTTTGCGTGACGCGCAGGCAGGCGAGGTTCGTGGTGCGGTTCGATCCCAGAAACGTACCGGTGAGCGTCTGTCCCTCGTTGACCTGATAGCGAAGCCGCGCCAGGCTTCCGAAGATCGAGGAGTCGCCGTCGTGCACGTAATCCAAGCCGCTGGCGTCGAGGAAGCGCATCCCATCGATCAGGCTCGTGTTTTGCCGTTGGGATCCCATGAGGGCGAAGCCGAGCTTCCCGAGCGATCCGCTTTCACCGAAGAGATAATTGTATTTGCCGTTCGATCCGACGCCGAGCTGCGTCTGCGAGCGCCACGTCAAGGTCGGCTGCAGGGTCGAGAAGTTTACGCCGCCGCCGAGACCGCCGACCTGCGGTCCGCGCCGGACCGACGCACCGCTGAAGAGATCGGTCGCAAACATGCCGAGATCGCCCGCGCTTCCCGGCGCATTGAGCGGGATACCGTCGAGCGAAAGCTGCGTTTGACTTGGATCGTGACCTTCCAGCGAAATGGTTTGGGTCGCATCGTTATCGTCGCCGTTGGTCGAAACGGAGACGCCGGAGATTTTGTTCAAGGCGTCTGCAAGGTCGCCCGAGAGTTTGCGCTGCGCCGAGTCTTGCGAGACCGATTCCGTCGTCACGACGGCACTGGAACGCGCGGTGACCGTTGCGATCGTCTTTAATCCCGTCGACGACGCCAGCGTTACGGTCACGAGCACCGAGCGCCCGTTGACGATTTCAAACGGCTGCGACGTTACGCCGGCAAATCCGTACTTGATCACGCGGGCCCGATAGATGCCGTCGGGAACGTCGGTGAAGAGCACCTGTCCGTTCTTTCCGGTGAGTTCGCTCGCGATCACGGGCCCGTCGAGCACGACGCGCGCAAGCGAGACCGGCGTCTTCGCCGTTTGATCGCTGACCACGAGGATGCGAATCGACCCCGCATCGCTTTGCGCGAGCGATGCCAGCGGAAATAAACATGCAAACAGACCGGCCGCGAGCGCGGCCGCCAGCCAGCGGCGTACCATCGCGTCGATTCTTTCCTAGACTGCTGATAATAGGCTGAGCGGGGTTATCAGCATCGACGAGCCGCTATAAGGTGATGGTCACCGTCGTGCCGCGGTCGGGCGCACTCTCCAGCGCAATGGTTCCGCCGGCACGTTCGACCGCGCGTTTTGCGATCGCTAGGCCGAGTCCGCTCCCCGCAATCTCGCCACGCTGGTCGCCCCGGTAAAAGCGCTCGAAGGCGTGGATGCGCTCCGATTCGGTCATCCCGGGACCTTCGTCGCTGACGAGAATTTCGGTCCGTCCGTTCCGGCCTTGCGCGCGCAAGTGGACCGGCGCATCGGGTGCATACTTCAACGCGTTCTCGACGACGTTCCAGATGGCTTCGCTCAGCTCGGCACGGTCGGCCTGGACGCTCGACACGCCGTCGACGCTGTAGTCGATCTGCCGCTGTTCGTCCAAGCGGCGCGCTGCTTCGCATTGATCGCGCAGCAGATCCGCAAGATCGATCGTTTCCACATGCGGCGGTGTTTCCGAATCCAGACGCGCAAGCCGCATCAGGCGGTCGATGAGGCCGCGCATGTGTTCTTTTTCGATCGCCATTGTACCGAGAATCTGGCGCGCGATCGTCGGTTCGGCTACGGCGCCCCGGCGAAGCACGTCGATATATCCGCCGATGACGGTAAGCGGCGTACGTAACTCGTGGCCTGCATCGGCGACGAATTGCCGCATCCGCTCTTCGGTTTCCCGGCGCTCGCTCATTGCGGCGGCGACGCTTGCGGCCGCGTCGTTATAGGCGATCGTCAGCGTGCCGATCTCATCACCGCCGGGTGCCATAAAACGCCGCTGGGTGAAATCGCCATTGGCAAGCGCGCGCAATGAGTCGGTGATGTCGATGATCGGGCGCAGCGCCTGACGCGCCACGAAGCGTCCGAGGAACCACGAAACCAACATGGCAACGAATGCAATGGTCACGACCACGCGCCAATACGGCAGCAGCGAAACCAAGAGCAGCGGCATCGACGGCTCGAAGGCGACGTATCCGCCCAGCACCGACGTGAGCTGCATCGGTTCCGGCCTGCCGCTGAAGGTGCGTTCGGCCGGAACGATCGAAAACGGCTCGTCGGGCGTGGGGGCCTGCGGGGGAGAACCGTAAAACAGCTTGTCCCCCGCGATAACTTCGTCGAGGATCTTCGGACGCAGGTTCTTGTCGCCGGCCAGATAGTTTCCGTTGTCATCAAAGACGGTGACGCGCAAACCGATGCCGCTGAGCGCGTGCACGATCTCGGGAGCGGCTTGATCCAGCGTCATCCCTTCCATGCGGTACTGCTCGGTGATGATGCGCGCTTCTTCGTGCTTGGCGATCACGACGTCGCCCGTGAAACGCGTCAACTGCAGCACTAGGGCAACGCCGGAAGCCACGATGACCAAAAGGATCGTGATACCGAGTAGGACGGTGTACATCCCGGAAAGCCGGGATGCCAGGGATTGCTTCACTTAGCCGCTTTGCGAGAGGCCGTATCCGACGCCGCGAACCGTTCGGAGAAACGAACCGCGTTCGCCCGGCCGGTCGATCTTCGCGCGCAAGTACGAGATATAGGTTTCGACGATATTCGGGCCGCCTTCAAAGTCGTGTCCCCAGACGATCTCCAAAAGGTGATCCTTGCTGAAAACCCGTCGCGGCTCACGCATAAAGACGGCCAGCAAATCGAACTCGCGTTGCGTCAGTTCGACGGCGTCCTTTCCGCGCCAAACTTCGCGCGTCTGGGGATTCATCGCGAGGTCTCGCCAGCGCAACACGTTTTCTTCGATCAGTTGAGGGCGCCGCAGCTTCGCTTGAATCCGCGCGATCAACTCTTCGAAGATAAACGGCTTGACGAGATAGTCATCGGCCCCGGCGCTCAAGCTCTGCACCTTGTCTTCGGTGCCGCCTTTGGCGGTCAGCATGACGATCGGTGCCTGGGTGATTTCGCGCAAACGCGGCAACAACGTTATGCCGTCGATCTTCGGCATCATGATATCGAGCACGATGACCTCGGGGTCGAAGCGGCGCACGAGATCGAGAGCCGCAAAGCCGTCGGCCGCGGTCTGGACTTCATATCCTTCGCGGGAAAGTCCGAGTTCGAGCATCTCGCGTATCATGCGGTCGTCGTCGATGACCGCGACGCGGGTATTGATCATAGTGAACACTACACCGATACTAGTGCCTCTCCCCTTGGAGGTGCCTGAACGCTTGGCGACCTAGGCGGCGCGCAGGGGCGAGGGCCAGCGGCGATAGGACTGCCCGGATATGAGGGCGGCACGGCGGATTGCTTCGAGCGGGTGGGCGATCAGCGTCACGCCGTGGGCTGCCCCCGCAGCCGCGAGCCGGTCGTCGGGAAGCCAGCGCGCGAAGATGTGAAGCTCGCGCGTTTCCGTGGCTTGCGCCAGGGCGAGCACGACGTCGGCAAGGGTGCATTCGCGCAAACGAACCAGTGGCGCGATGAACTCGTCGGCGACCTGACGCCCGTTCCAACCCGCGGCGAAAGCCACGATCTGCGAGAGTTCTCCGCCGGTGCCCGACTCGAAATCGATGAGGCCCGCACGAACGGATGCGGCGAGGACGGGGTCGGTCTGGGCGTGGACCGTGGCGGGGGCAATCGATGCGGACGGTCCTGCGGTCAGTACGGCGGCCGACCCGATGACGTAGTCGTTCATGACCGAAGCATCCCATGCTCGAGTGCCACATGGCTGGCATTTCAGAATAAAAGAGGCGCCGGCTCTGACGGCGCCTCTTCGCCCACCACCCGATAGCGGGCTTTCCCCGGCGTGGACGCTACGCCGAAGAAAGGTGTTGATGCGCGGCGACGCTCGCCGCGCGCCGGGTGAACATGGCGGTCATCGCTTCAACGATCGCGGGATCCCATTGCGACCCGCTCCCTTCGGAGAGAATCTGCAGGGCTTGCCGCGGTGGAATCGGGCGCCGATAGGGACGCTCGCTGATCATCGCGTGGAACGCGTCGGCGACCGCGACGACACGAGCTTCGAAGGGAATGCTGTTACCGGCTAGGCCATCGGGGTACCCCGCTCCGTCGAACCGTTCGTGGTGCGCACGCACGACGATGGCGCACCGCTGCAGGGACGGAATTTGATTGAGCACCCGCGCTCCGGCTGCGGCATGGTCCCGCATCACGTCCCACTCGGCCGATGTTAGCGGACCGGTTTTCAAGAGAATGTCGTCCGGCGTCGAGATCTTCCCGACGTCGTGGAGCAGCGCGCACAACCCGATGAAATCCACGGTCGAAGCATCGCATCCCATCGCGGTTGCAAGGCGTTTCGCCCACTCGCCCGTCGCCTTTGAATGGCAACACGTGCCGTAGTCGCGTTCCGCGAGCATTGCGAGCAGCGCCGTAACACTCTCCGCTCCCGTACCGCCTTCGTCATCGGCATCGGCGCCGAGCGCCGCTCGTTCGATTTCATAGCCGAGGACGTCGAGAAATGCGAGCAATCGGCCGTGATCGGCATCGAATGCACGGGCCGCGCTCGAAATCGTTTTCGTGGACGCGGCTGCGATATCAAAAACCGTCGCCCGTCCGAGCCGGCCACCCTCGCGCTCGGCCCAAGCTCGAATGCCGATCGGCTTTGCGAGCGTAAGCGAGAGGCAGAGGCGATCCAGCAGCACCGTAACCGCTTCCTCGGTCTCCTCGACATCGACCGACACGGGGAGCGTCAATTGCTCCACCGCGGCTTTGGTCAAAGCCGGAAGTTCTTGCGCCAGCGCGGCGCCGAGGGCGGTAAGGGTGCGAACGGAGGACATGGCTCGAAAGCGAGGTTAGCTGATGGGTGACGGCGGGCAATCGAACGGCATCATGTGGCCGCCGTGCGCGCCGTGCATTGAAAGAACGAAATGGAGCAGAAACTGAATGACGAGAGCGAACATAGTAAACCCCTAAGCGGCAAGCAACGTTCTGCTCTTACGATAGGGGGTTCTAAACGCGAGCACCCTACTTAAAATTAAGTAGAAGCGTTTCGGGCATCTAGTAGGCCGAGCCGTTTGGCCGTCGCAATTGCATCGCTGCGGCCATGAGAGCCGAGCTTGTTGTTCAGATTCTGAATGTGGGTCTGAATCGTCAGCGGGGACCGGCTCATTTCGGCCGCGATCTCCTTGGGCGACAATCCCCGCGCCAAGGCGCGGAGAATTCTCAGTTCCGAAGGGGTCAGGTTCACCGACTCTTCCGGTTCGGGAACGTGCTGGGCCTCGATTCGGACGCGAACGATATCGAGATAACGCGCGTAGCCACCCCATCCGTGGTCCCGGATCGCCTCGAGGTACTGCTCGAACTCGTCGCTGATATAGGCTCCGTTCTTCGCCAGACGTGCGAGGTCTTCGACTGCATTTCGCATATTCGAACCCATCTCGTCTCCGAATCGCCCGCGTCGTTTGAGAAGCTTCGCAACTACCGTTAGGCGGCCGTTGACGACCTCCGTAAGCGCGACAAAGAGCTGCGCGCACTCTTTCAAACCGCTGCCGAATCCGCCGTCGGCTACGCGCGATGTGGCGAGTAATTCGGCCGCCCTCTCAGCGGCCGCCACGCTCTGCTTCTTGGCGCCGTCCAGGGCGAGCGTCAACGCATAGAAGGCATGAACGCTCATGCGATCGGCGACGAACGGCTGGCGATCGAGGATGCTTCCGAACAACCGATGTGCGTCGGCGAATTGTCCGTTCCAAGCGTATCGATGCGCCTGACTGGACGCAATATAGCGAGCACGTCCCTCATCGGAAGAACTGAGCTCGGCTAATTGCCGTTCTATCTGCGCAGCCCTCTCCGCATTTCCCCTGCGCGTCTCTATGCTTAATATGGTGAGAAGCGCCCCTTGAAGGTCGTATTGGTCACCCGCACGCGTTGCTGCCTGCGCCGCCTGCTGTGCATTCCATAGAGCAAGCGACGGAGAATTTTCCGAGTAAAGAGCCATATGCGCCAAGGTTAGATGTGCCCGCGCCGCGACGCTCCAAAGACCACGCGGCGTCGCAATTTCGATCGCTTCTTTCAAGGCTTGCGTAGCCTCATCCAATTCGCCGCACTGCAGCAGAGTAAAACCTAAGCGCTGCAGGGTACGAGCCAACGCCTCGTCCTCCGCAACGTCACGTAACCCATTGCGGGCTTCGGCCACGAGAGACATTGCACGTACCATGTCGCCCCGCTTCGCAAGCCCGGCCGCAAGCAGCGCAGTTCCCTCCAGGCGCTGAGTCGGCTGCAGCGTAACATCGCTGAGAAGCGGCGCCAGCACCGGCTCGACATCCTCTCCACGGTTTGCGGCCAGCGTCGCCGTCCGCATGCGCAGTTCGGCACCAATTGCCGGGTCGTCGATTCCTGCGATCCCACGCTGCAACAGACGTTCGCCTTCAATCATCTTCCCGCGAGCGATCGCAATCAATCCCCGCAGGGCCGCGTTCATCGCCGCGTCGTCCGCAGTTTCCTGACATGCGGCCACCGCCGCATCGACGTCGTCGATATATCCGTGAGACACGAGCCACAGTCCACGCGAGCGCAAAACGGACGCAATTCCATCCGCGGCGCGGGCGTCGACCAGCAGCCGCAGCGCTTCGACGTCGCGGCCGGAGGCAATAAGCAGTTGCGCAAGGTGCGAACGGATGCGAGCGGCTTCGACGCTGCCGCGCAAATGCAGTTGATGCATCGCGAATTCGCGGAAGAGATCGTGCAGGCGGAAATGTCCGGGTTCTCGTTCGGAGATGAAGGCGACGCGCGCGCGTAACTCCTCGAGCATCGCCGCCGCACGGTCGAAGCCACATGCGGTCAACAACTCGACGTCGATTTCCGGCAGCAACGCGCAACTTTCGATGAAGCGACGCTCCTGATCGGCGAGCGACTCGTAGACCTGCTCCGCGAGATAACGGTAGATCATCTCGCGCGTCATCGACGAGATGTTGCGCAGATCGACCGACCGCGTCGAGGAGCGCAGGGCGAAGCTGATCGCGGTGGCCCAGCCGTCGGTAACGTTCAATAGCTCGTACAGTTCGTCGTCGCGAACGGCCAATCGAAACGCGCGCGCGGCTTCCCGCGCTTCTTCTATCGAAAACTTCAGATCGTGTTCGTCGATTGCGAGGTCGCTATCACCGTAGGCGAGCCACGTACCGATGGGAAGGCCCGTCGTCGACCGCGACGCGATGACCCACTGCACGCGACCCTTCGTTCGTTCGATCAGGGATGCAACGAAACGCGTAACCTCACGATCGTCCTGTGCGACGTGAAGATCGTCGATCGCGATCACGCCGCGGAAGGACTTCAAATGCGAGTGGAGCCAGAGCGCGAGATCGGCCCCGGGCGACGGTGACGAGGCGTTCTTCTCGTAAGCGCCCGGCAACGTCGCGCGCGCGTCGGGTGCGACGTCCGCCAGCGCTTCGGAGAATCCACGCAAAAAGCCGAGCAGCGTGCCGTGATCGGTCAAGACGTCGAAGCGCACGCACCGCTCGGACACCGTGTCGAGAAATTGGCGCAACGCGACCGATTTGCCGTAACCGGCCGGTGCGACGATCAAAACGACGCGCTGCCGCGCCGCCGATGTGAGCCGTTCCACGATGCGGCCGCGCAGGACGGGTACGAAGACACCGCCCGTTTCGATCGTGCCGTCCGGGCGTACGGGGCGAATCACGGTCGCTTACGCGAGGCTATCGAAGGGTGCTCGATACTCATCCTCGCCCTCATAGTAACCCATCAGCAGCTCCTCGAGGTAGAGCATGTGCAGCTCTTTATCCAAGCGAGCGTACTCTACCGACGCCTCCCCGCGGAAGCGATCGTAAGCTTCCTTACTTTCCCAGACGTCAATGGTGACGTATACGTCCCGCTCGCGCTTGTGGCGGAAGAGCCGCGTACGGCGATACCCCGGATGGCGAGAAAACAGCGCAACCCACGGGCCGTCCTGGCCGTAGGCATGTTCGAACGCGGCGCGCTGCGACGGATGCACCCGGTAGCGGTAGAAAATCTCGACCATCTCCGCCTCATCCCTTAGAGGGGAGGGGCACGTCACCTTTTCCGATCAGGCGGCTGAGGAATGCCGCGAGCAGATCGCCTTCAAAATGCAGCCTAGGGGCCAACCACGCGCGCTGCGCCGGGCAACTGATCTCCCCGAGTTCCAACACGAGCGCCGCCGTGCGCGGACGAACTTGACGGAATGCGTAATAGTCGCGCAGCCCTTTCGTAAAGTCGTCGGGCTGAAAACGAAACGGAAAGTACTGCGAGTACAACGCGCGCCACGCATTTGCGACGGGGCGTTCCGCCGGATCGTGATACCCGATTGAAGCACCGCTCGAACACGGCCGGACCGAGCCGTCGAAATGAATGAAGACCGCGGCATCCACGGCGTACCGCCCGCGAAAATCCGCCGGCAGGCGCGCCACGCTCACGCCGTGCTCGCGCAAGACGCGCGTCGCTTCGTCGGCAACGATCGGCGTCCATGCTCGCTCTCCCGCCGCGCCGAGATTACACGCACGGTGCGGGAAGCGCGCACAGGAAGCGGGGCGCCCTTCGTGCCCCGCAGAGATAAGCACGTCGACATGGTGCACGGCGACGGCGAAAAGCAGCGCGATCATGGCGCCAGCAATTCGGCGAGCGACTTCGATGGTTCTGCCGCCAGTTCGCTCTTGAGCGCGTCGCGATAGCGACGAAACGTCCGCATAGCGCTCGAACGTTCGCCGAGCGCCAAGTGCGCGCGGATCGCAATCTCGCAAGCGGTCTCGTCGCAGGCATCTTTCGTCATCGCCCATTCCGCGTGCCAAAGGGCTGCTAGCGACTTACCGCGAGCGAGGGCATCGAAGCCCAAACGATGCGCTAGATCGACGCTCGCCTCGCGCAAGCGCCGAAGCGAGGGCTCGAACCACTCCCATTGCGCGACGACCGGCGATTGTTCTTCGCACAACTCTTCCCACAAGCGCTCCAGCATCGCACGTTCGCCCACCGGCAATGCTCCGCGCCCGCGCAGGAACGATGCGGCGCGCTCGAGCCGCCATAACGTCACCGACGCATACGCATGGACGCGGTAGCCGTCGCCGTCGCGCTCGATCGCGTCATGGCGCTTGAGGCGCCCGCGCAGTCGATGCAAACAGACGCTAAGCGCGTTCCGAGCCGCGGTTTCGTCTAAATCCGGCCAAAGCTGTGATGCCAGGCGCGCCCGGGACGCCGGTTCCCTTCGCATCGCGATGGCAAAGAGCAATTCCAACTCCCGGCCGCCCAGCGCGACGAGCTTTCCGTCGACGTGAACGCGCCCGCTCCACATGCCGATTTCGATCGGCGCCGCGTGAGCGTGCGCGTGACGTACTTGTTTCAGAAAGCCGGTCAACATGCCGGCATCGTTCGCGCGCTCGAAGACCGCGCGCACCGCCTCCTGCAACGGGGGCGATTCGACGCGGCGTGAAGCTTCTTCCGCAAGCGTGCGATACTGCTCGAAGAGCAAGTCTTCGCAACACGCGACGGCGATCGCCGCCAACGTTTCCAGGAACGGGACACCCAGTCGAACCGCGACATCGTGAGCCTTGCGCGCCAACGTCATGCGACGGCCGTCGTCGTGCGACCGCTGCAGCGCGATTAAATGGCCGTAGATCACGAATTCCGGGAGATCGACCGCCGACGGTTCCGCTTCCCGCCCGAGCGCACATGCGGTCACGTACGCAAAATTTGCGACGCCGTTTTGAACCAGTACCTCAAGTCGCGATGCGACGTCTCCCACCGACACCTCATCGCCTTGCAACCACGCGGCGACCAGCCGATGGGCGAGCACCAAGCCGATGAGATTCGGCAGAGCCGTCTCTTCCGCGAGTTGCAGCGCCAGCGTAATGAATTGCTCTTCCATGCGATCGCCGCGCACGCGCGCGATATCCGCGGCCAACGTAACGTGCGCCGCTGCAGCGATAAGATCACCGCTTCGCGCGAACGGAAGTGCTCGGTTGATTTCATCGAGCGATCGTTGCGTGCGGCCATTTCGCCCATAGACGAACGCGCGCAGGAACGCGAGGTGCGCGGCGAGCGGTGAATCGGGAGGAACCATCTGCGAGAACGCATCCGCTTCCGCTTCCGCCTCGGCGCCGCGCCCCGTGTAGGCAAGCAGCAAAATGCGTAAGATAAAGACGACGTACCGGTCCGGCAACGGCGTTTGACGATCGAGCGTGCGCCAAATCGATTCGCCTTCATCGCAAAGTTGTGAGGCGGATACGCAATACAACCGCGCGAGCGCGCTGACCGCCCACAGCCGCGGATATCGAAGCACCGTCGTATAATCCAGCCGCCTAAGCACGGAACGGTACCGCTCGGGCGGCGCCGCGTTGAGGATTTCGTCAAAACGTGCCAAAGCGGCGCCGGCGGCTCGCTCGTCGTCGATCGAGAGCAGCAGTTCGGCCTGCCTCACGTAATCGCCGTCGTCTTCACGCATCGTTGCCAAACGCGCGACCAACGCACGGCGCCGTTCGTGCTGATGCTCGCGTAGCGCCCCGGAGACGAGCGGATGAACGCAGTATGCATCGTCTTCGCGGGATACGAACGGCGACTCGCGCGCCAGTTCGTCGAGTTCCGCATCGCTCAATCCGTCGTCGTATGCGTCGCGAACGTCGCGCGCCGTTGCATCGGGAATCGACGCGCATACAAAGAGCGACCGCAAGGTGCGCTCGTCGAATGCTCCAAGAATTTCGTCGGCGACGTATTCGTGCAGCTCTTCGAACTCGTACCGTTCGATGCGTGCGGTCACGTCTTCCAGGCGCCCTTCTCCGGCGATCCGCTTGAGTAGGAAGACCGCGATCGGCCATCCGATCGAGAGCTGCGCGATGCGTTCGAGCGCCTGCCCATCGGGCAACAACCCGGAAAACGCGTGCCGCAGTTCTTCCGCATCAAAAGCAAAGTCGCGGGCGCGCAACGCGAGAAACTGGTGGGGCGGAACGAATCGCGTAAAACGCACCGGGAATGCCTCCCGAGAAGACACCGCGATCCGCATCTCCTTGGGACGATGCGCGAGAAGCTTCGTGAAGAATTGCGTCGCGGCCGGGTTGCGCGCAATGGCTTCGGCCGAATCGAAGACCACGCACGTGCGCTCGGAGGCTGCGAAGCGCTCCAGGGCGACCGCGAGGCGGTCGGCGGCACTACGGCTTCCGTCTTCGAGTACGTCTCGCAATTCGGGCAAGAGGCGCTGGGCCAGATCGACGTCGTCGCGAACGCCGGCGCACTCACACAAGCACGACGAGAACTCCGCCCCGAAAAACTGGCGCAAGAAGGTCGTCTTGCCAAAGCCGGCCGGCGCCACGAGCGATAGGACCATCGGGTCCGCTCCCTCGACTCGGCGACGGAGCCGTTCCCGCGGAACCCCCCGGGCATCGAGCTGCATGTCTTTGTAATCGGTTTGTAATGAGGCTGTAATTAGTCCGTAAGTCCCGGGAAAGGACTGCTCCCTACACTGGAGGTGCCAGCCGAGCCACGGAAAGGCAACCATGACCCTCGCCCTTCACAAGCAACGGGCCACCCTCGTCGAGCTGCTCTCCCTCATCGATGAAGAGACGCTCGCAGAGCTTCGCGAAATGAGCATCGGCCAGTTTCTCGACTCTCTCCAGAACCAGCGCCCCGTTAAATCGGCGCGCCATTTGCGTCCCCTCCCGAGTGCCACGGAAATGGCGACCTTGCTCTCGGACCGTGAACTGCAGGTCGTCCGCCTCATAGCGGAAGGCCTTGCAAACAAAGAAATCAGCCGTCGCCTCGGCCTATCCGACAAGACGGTCAAGAACCACATTTCCCACATCCTCGCGAAGCTGCAGCTCACCGCGCGCACCCAGGTCGCCGTCCACGCGCTGCGCACGGGCATCGTCTAGGTCGTAGACCAGCGCTCCCGCGAGCGGCCACGTCGTAACGGCGGCTCGCGCTTGAGCGATCCGGCGCATCATCTCCAGACGGGAGCCGTCGTTTGGGATGCGCCGGATTGCAAGCGCGTAATATTCCCCACGGCGGTTCCGCACGATGGCATCGAACGGCTTGGCATCACGGCCCGTCGCCACGAAGTCACGGCGAGAAAGTGACGCTAGACGCGCGGCCAAGCGGCTTCCGATAAATCCATGCAGCTCGCGAACGATGCGATCGCGCTCCGCAAAGAGCGACGCCGGCCGTACGCCATCGGGCACGTGTGACTGCACCGCCCGTTCGAATCGGACGAGAGCTTCGTCGATTAATGCGCGGGGGGTGACACGCCCCCGTTCGAGCGAGGCGAGGATGGCGTTTCGCATGGCGCGCTCCGCCAAGATCGGCAACCGTGTAAGAGCAAGGATGGGGTCCACGACGCCAGCGTAGACGCAGCCCGTGCCAGCACTATGGCACTCCCGTTATAGGCTGTGGAACCAAGCGGAAAACCCGGCGCGAACGGGAATGAAGCCGCCCGATGCAACACCGCCCCAACTGGGCAACCGGAATCGGTCTGCTCGTCATCCACCTCGGCGCGATCGCCGCACTCCTGCCACAGTTTTTCTCCTGGTCGGCACTTGCGGCCGCGGCCGTCGTGACGTATGTTACGGGCGGTTTTGGAATCACGTTGTGCTATCACCGCGCACTGACGCACCGCGCATTGCGCATGATCAAGCCGGTCGAATACGCCACCGCGATATTTGGAACGCTTGCGTTTCAAGGGAGCCCGATCGAGTGGGTGGCTACGCACCGCGTGCATCACGCGCATTCCGACCGGCGCGGAGATCCGCACAGCATTCGCCGCGGGCTGAGCTGGGCGCATCTGACGTGGCTCTTCCGCACCAACGAAAATCTTCCGACCGTCGCCGAGCAAAAGCGCTTCACGCCCGATCTCTGGAACGATCCGTTCTATCAAGCCTTGCGCTATCTGCACGTTCCGATGCAGATTGGCCTCGCCGTGTTGCTCTTCGCCCTGGGCGGCTGGTCGTGGGTCGTGTGGGGCATCTTCGCACGCCTCGTCTTCACCTATCACGCGACGTGGCTCGTCAATAGCGCCGCGCATTTTGCCGGGTACCGGACGTATCGCACGGCCGATCGTTCCGTGAATTCGTGGTGGGTTGCGCTGCTGTCGTGGGGCGAAGGCTGGCACAACAATCACCACGCGTTTCCGTTCTCCGCTCGCCACGGCTTGAAGTGGTTCGAAATCGACTGCACGTGGTGGACCATCAAACTGATGGCCGCGTTGAAGCTCGTCGACAAAGTACGCGTCCCGAGTGCCGAAATGCGCGACCGCCTCGCGACGGCAGAAAAAGATATCCAGCGACGATACTTCCGCCGCTGGATGACCGACTAGCGTAGATTTCGCCGGCATTATGCCGGCGTGCCAGGAAGCGACGACGGATCGAACGCTGGCGACGTACCGATTAGCCGTTTGCTCGCACTCTTAGAGCGCCTCGCGAACGCGTTCCGGATGTGAACGATAGAAGGTTCGCCTGCCGGACGAGGAACGACGCTCGCTATGAGATGTACATTTTGAAGCCCATCGAACGCGGCGCGTTTTTAATGACTGGCGCCGCCGTTGCTGCCGCTGCTGCCAGCGGCCTGGGACTGCGCCCGGAACATGCGGATGCGGCCACGCTTGATCCGGGACAAGCACGGTTCATGGAAGAAGCCACCCGGCTCGCGATCGAGTCGGTCGAAAAAGGCTGGGGCGGCCCGTTCGGAGCCGTCATCGTCAAGAACGGCGAGATCATCGGACGCGGGCAGAACCGCGTGCTCCTTACCGGATGCCCCGTCTATCACGCCGAGGTTACGGCGATCATCGACGCAAGCTCGCGCCTCAATCCAAAAGCGTTGATGGGCAGCGATTATGGTGCCGGCACGATGCTCGAGATGATTCCGCGCCCGCCCGGCTCGCCCGACCTCGTTCCCGAGCGCGCGAAGATGCTCAAGGGCAGCGAGATCTACATCAATGGTGCGCCGTGCCCGATGTGCATGAGCGCCATCTACTGGTCGCGCATCGATCATTTATATTTCGCGGCAAGTCTGACCGACACGAACAAGATCGGCTTTGACGATGCGTTCCAATACGAAGACTTCAAGCGCCCGTGGGCCGAGCGCAAGGCGATTGCGGTCACGCCGAACTTCGAGCGTGACATCGGATTAAAAGCGTACAAAGCTTGGATGGATAAGAAAGACCGCCATCCCTACTAAAAGTAAAAAAGCCCGGCAAAATGCTGCCGGGCTTTTTTGATTATCTTCTTGTAGGAACTTTTGGTTCGTAGTTAGGAGCGGGGTGGCGCAGTTAACACGAAGGTTATCGAGCCACCCCGCGACGACACTACGGGGCAAAAGAACTACAAGTCCTCGGGGTTGATGCCCTTGATGCGGTCATACTGCGTCTTCTTCGGCGCGGCGTGCACGGCGACGTGGTCGTCGTATTCGCCTTCATACTGCACCGTCAAAGGCTCGCGATTGCGTTCGTACGCGCTCACGAGACGGCTCATGCCGTCGCCGTTGCCGCCGCCCATCACTTCGGCGAGCGCAGCTTCGTCGGCAGTCATGCCGGCGTAACCGCCCAAGTCGAACTGCTGGCGCGGACGCCCTTCTTCGTCGACGTCTTGACCCTGCGGCTGGATGTCGATGTTGCGATAACGCGACATACCGGTACCCGCCGGAATCAGTTTGCCGATGATGACGTTTTCCTTCAGACCGAGCAACGGATCGTACTTGCCCTTGATCGCGGCATCCGTGAGGACGCGCGTGGTCTCTTGGAACGACGCGGCGGAGAGGAACGATTCCGTTGCAAGCGACGCCTTCGTGACGCCGAGCAGCACCGGAGTTGCGGTGGCCTCTTCGCGGTTCTCGGCGCGCGTACGGTCGTTGGCTTCGTGGAAGGCCGACGCTTCGACGACCTGCCCCGGAAGCATGTGCGTGTCGCCGCCTTCGACGATCTTCACCTTGCGCATCATCGCGCGAACGATGACTTCAACGTGCTTGTCGTTGATGTCGACGCCTTGCGAGCGGTAGACCTTCTGCACTTCCTGAACCATGTAGTTCTGAAGCGCGGTCTCGCCCTTGATGCGTAGGATGTCGTGCGGGTTGAGCGGACCTTCGTTGAGCTGATCGCCCGCTTCGACCTTCTTGCCTTCTTGAACGGCGAGATGGGTGCCGTGCGGGATATCGTACTCGTGCTCTTCGCCCGTGTCGTCGACGATAAAGACCGTACGACGGCTCTTGTCGTCGCCGAATTTCACGGTACCCGCGATTTCGGTGATGACCGCTTGGCCTTTGGGCTTACGCGCTTCGAAGATTTCCTCGACGCGCGGGAGACCGGTGATGATGTCTTCGGTCGCGACGCCGCCGGTGTGGAACGTGCGCAGCGTGAGCTGCGTGCCCGGTTCACCGATCGACTGCGCGGCGATGATACCGACCGCCGTGCCGATGTCGGCGCGGTTTGCGGTCGCAAGATCGCGCCCGTAGCACATCGAGCAGACGCCGTACTTCGATTGACAGGTCAGCACCGAGCGGATCTTCACGCTTGCGGTGCCGGAATCGACGATGGCCTTGGCTTTTTCTTCGTCGATCTCTTCATCGCGCGAGACGATGCCCTTGATCTCTTCGACCGAACGACGGCCGATGATGCGGTCGATCAGCGGTTCGATGATCTCCTTACCGACGCGAATATCGCTGACGGTGATGCCGTTGGCGGTACCGCAGTCTTCTTCGCGGACGATCACGTCTTGCGCGACGTCGACCAGACGGCGAGTCAGGTAACCCGAGTCGGCGGTACGAAGCGCCGTATCGGCAAGACCTTTACGCGCACCGTGCGTCGAGATGAAGTACTCGAGAACGGTGAGACCTTCTTTGAGCGACGCCTTGACCGGAATCTCGAGGATTCGGCCGGAGGGGTCGGACATGAGCCCGCGCATACCGCCGAGCTGCTTGACCTGAGCGATCGAACCACGAGCACCCGACGTTGCCATCATAAAGACGGGGTTGAGCGGGTTCTGCGCTGCCTGCATCGCGGCCGTGACGCTATCGCCGGCCTTCGACCAGATCTCGATCGTCTTGTTGTACCGCTCGTCGTCAGAGATGAAGCCCTGATCGAAGAGGCGGTGCAGTTCGTCGACTTCGGATTGCGCCTTCTCGAGAATGTCGTGTTTCGCTTGAGGAACGACGATGTCGCTGATCGACACGGTCGTACCCGAAAGCGTCGCGTAGTGGAAACCGAGTTCTTTGATCGCGTCCAGGAAGCGCGCCGTCTCAGCGTTACCGTATTTGCGATAGCAATCGGTAATCGTCTTTTTGAGCGCACCCTTGTCCATGGTGCGATTGACGAACTCTTTCTTCCACGACGTCGGGAACGCCGAATTGAAGATCACGCGTCCGATCGTGGTCTTGATGAGCTCACCCTTCCAACGAACGTAGACCCACTCTTGAAGCTTGACGTTACGTGTTTCGTAAGCGTAGACGGCTTCTTTCGGATCGTAGAACGTCGGAATCGCGCCCGGAGCGTCTGCGCTCGGAGCGTTCTTCTTCTTCGCGCGAACGTCGTTGTCGAAATCTTCGGTGACTTCGGCCTTCGCGGGACCGCTGTACTCGTCGCGCTGGAACGTGAGGTAGTACAGGCCCAGAACCATATCTTGCGTCGGAATCGAAACGGGGTTCCCGTACGCCGGCAGCAGGATGTTGTTCGAGCTGAGCATCAGGATGCGAGCTTCGGCTTGTGCGCCCGCGCTCAGCGGCAAATGGACGGCCATTTGGTCGCCGTCGAAGTCGGCGTTGTACGGCGTGCAGACCAGCGGGTGAAGGTGAATCGCTTTACCTTCAACGAGCACCGGTTCGAACGCCTGAATGCCGAGGCGATGGAGCGTGGGTGCGCGATTGAGCAGCACCGGATGCTCTTTGATCACCTCTTCGAGGACGTCCCAAACTTCCGGACGCACGCGTTCGACCATGCGCTTCGCGCTCTTGATGTTGTGCGCGAGGGCGCGGTCGACGAGTTTCTTCATCACGAACGGCTTGAAGAGCTCGAGGGCCATCTCTTTGGGAAGGCCGCACTGATGCAATTTCAGGTGCGGGCCGACGACGATGACCGAACGTCCCGAATAGTCGACGCGCTTGCCGAGCAGATTCTGACGGAAGCGGCCTTGCTTACCCTTGAGAATATCGGACAGCGATTTCAATGGGCGGTTGTTCGGGCCCGTGACGGGACGGCCGCGGCGGCCGTTGTCGATCAGGGCGTCGACCGCTTCCTGAAGCATCCGCTTTTCGTTCTTTATGATGATCTCGGGCGCATTGAGTTCGAGCAACCGCTTCAAACGATTGTTGCGGTTGATGACGCGACGATAGAGATCGTTCAAGTCAGACGTGGCGAAACGGCCGCCGTCGAGCTGCACCATCGGGCGCAGTTCGGGAGCGATGACCGGCACGGCCGAGAGCACCATCCACTCCGGACGGTTGCCGCTCTGAATGAAGGCTTCGACGACTTCGAGCCGTTTGATCGCCTTGAGGCGCTTTTGGCCCGAGGTCTCTTTGAATTCCTTACGGAGATCGTCTTGGATCTTCTTCAGGTTCAAATCGCGCAGCAGCTCGCGGATCGCCTCCGCGCCCATGCCGGCTTTGAAGTTCGCGCCGTACTTGTCGCGCGCTTCGCGGTACTTCTGTTCCGAAAGCACTTCGCGCTTGGTCAGCGGTGTGTTGCCCGGATCGATGACGACGTATGCCGCAAAATAGATGACTTTTTCAAGCTGGCGCGGCGACATGTCGAGCAGGATGCCGATGCGCGAGGGCACGCCCTTGAGATACCAAATGTGCGAAACGGGGGTCGCGAGTTCGATATGACCCATGCGTTCGCGGCGCACCTTCGCGCGCGTGATCTCGACGCCGCAGCGATCGCAGATCATGCCCTTGAAGCGGATGCGCTTGTACTTGCCGCAATGGCATTCCCAGTCTTTGGTGGGGCCGAAGATCTTTTCGCAAAACAGCCCGTCGCGTTCGGGCTTGAGCGTGCGGTAGTTGATCGTCTCCGGCTTTTTCACTTCACCGAACGACCACGCACGGATCTGCTCGGGCGAAGCCAACCCGATGCGCATTGCATCAAAGTTGTTGACGTCAATCAGGTTCAAGTGGGACTCCTGGAGTCGGTGTGCGTACCGGTCGTCGCTTACGCAGGGCTTCCGCGACCCGCAGTTCTGCAAGGGGCGCCCACCGTTGCTTCGCCGATTCCAAGCTGGACGCGCACCCCTCGTCAGGGGGCGGACCGGGCTCGGGCACAGACCGATATTGTATCACACCGGCCACAGGGGTCAAATTCCGCAGGCCAAGATCGGCGGAGTAAAGCCGCCGGACCGAGCGCTCGGTCGCTTTGGCCAGCGTTCAGGGCGTTCTGGCACCTCGGTTTCGGGCCGGCCCGGCGGCCGTTCGCGTAAGGTCTCGTGCCGGGCGGGCGCTCGACCCTCGGGAGAATGGGACCGCGTGCGGGAGCTTGAGCTGATCGTAGAGAGCCGGATTGAAGTGGATAACGCCTCCCCACCCGGTCGAAATCCATAACGTCCCGTCGCTCGCGCCGGAGATACCATTTAGCGATGCGCCCCACGGCAACGCGTAGTGCACCTCGTTGCCGTTCGTGTCGTACCGGGTGACGGAATCGAGGGCATCCAACGTCCACACGTAGCCGTCGGGCGTTACGGTGATACCGTTCTCCGGCGCGCTGCACGTCGAACACGAACCGGGCATCGTCAATACGACGCTTCCCGTAGCCGACACCTCGTAGATTTCGTTCCCGCCGGTGTACCATTCGCTGTCGTTTATCGGATTGTGAACCATTCCAAACACGACTTGCGGTAGCGAATAGAAGTACGGAAGATAATTCCCGCCGGATAGACGGCCGATCGCGCCGCCCGCGAGAAACCAGATTTGCCCGCTCGGACCTTGCGAAACGGCGAGCGGCGACGGCGGGGGAAAGACCGGGTATCCGGGGGGCGGCGGCGTTGGTGAAGGGAGCGCGTACTCATGGAGAGTTCCGCTCGTCGCACCAACCGAGGCGATGTATCCGCCGCTTCCGACGTTACCCTCCGCGATCCACACGTTGCCATCGCTCGCATACGTTTGCGACGTGGGCGATGCGCTCAAGGGATACGATGTCATCGTTCCTGACGGCGACATGCGGATCATTCGAGCGTTCGTTGCACCCATGTCCCAGGCCCCAAACCATGCGTTCGATGCGGCATCGACCGCGAGCGGCACGACGTACGATGTGGCGTTTTGGAGCGGCAGCATAAATTCAGCGACGTTCGCTTGCGAATCGATATGTTGCAGTTCGGTATTGTTGGCCTCAGAAACCCAGGCGCCGCCATTGTTATCGCTCGTGACGGATCCATAGTAGCCAACGAAGGTCGGGGACCAAATCATGGGACCGGGCACCGAATTTGAAGGAGCCGGACTTCCCGTCAAGGCAACGGTTCCGATCTCGCCGGCGTACGAGCGAAAGAACAGGCGGCCGTATTGATCGATGGCGGATGCCGACGGCTGCGCGATGAATGCGAGGCGTCCGTTACCGCTGCTAATTCCGGGGTAGCCGTAACCTGCGAGGATCGACGCATTGCCTTGCGCGTCGATAGACCATATGACGTTGTTCCAATAGTCCGACATGTAGAACCGGTCGCGCACGGCGTCGTACGCGAGACCGGACGGATAACCGAATACGGCGGTAGTCGAGTTTCCCGGTCGCGCCTGCAGCAAACATGGCTCTGAAGAATTATTGGGCGCCGGATATAAACACCGCCCGGTAAACGCGACGATGGTGCCGGTTGTGGTAACGCGGTCGATGCGATCGTTGCTGGGATTGGTGACGTAGAGATTGCCGTCTTTGGAATCGAATGCGATCGACGCCGGATAGCCGGTGGCCCATATGCTGCCAGGCGGCGTCAGTGCCTTCGGCTGGCCGTTGAGAACCGTCGCAACGTGGTCGGTATCCACGACATAGACGTTGCCGCTCCCATCGGTGGTCATCGAGGTGATCTGTTGGAACCCACTCGCGATCGTCGTAAGGCCCGCAGTGCGATACGTCAGCGCATAGATCGTCTGACCGTTGCTCAAAAGCAGGCGATGCCCTTGTGAATCGTAGGCCATGGCGCTGATTCCAAGAGATGGGGTCGAGAGATTATCGTAAAACGACGCGGTCGGGGACTGCACGTACCCGTTAACGTCGTAGAGCATCGTACCTTCGTCGCTGTCGTAGACCATCGACGAGCGCGGCTCGCTGGTTTGCATGATCGAAACGTCTGCGATCGATGCCGCCGGCGGCGGCGTCATAGATGCAAGCGCGGCCGGCGTCCCCGTAGGCGTCGTCACCGGAGCAACGGGATTGGTCGAACCGCCTCCGCCTCCACCGCCGCAAGCGCAGAGCGCGAGCGCCAAGAGCGCCGCAGGAAACAACGGCATCCATGACCGCATTTTGAAACTTTCTTCGAAGTGGGAAGCGAGCGTCGGCGCCTTTCCTCAACCATGGACCCGCTCCCTTGATTCGAAAGTCCTCACTGCGTTTGTCTGCCTCGAACGGGTACAACGTGCTCACTATGGCTATGACGATTGGAATCATCGGAGCGGACGACCGCGCGGTCGCAATCGGGCGGATGCTCCAACAGTGCGGACACAAAGTGAGCTTCAGCAGTCCACACGGCATGGAGGCGGCGGAAAAAGCCGCGCAAGCTCTGGGCGGTGACGCAGCGGCATCGACCACCTACGATCAGGCGGCGACGAGCGAAGCACTCGTGATGGCGATCCATTGGGAAGATCTCGACGGCGCCCTTCGCGCGCTCGGCGACTATAAAGACGGCATCGTTATCGACGCCACGCGGCCGCCCGACCTCGGTGACGGAACCAGCGGCGCCGAGATGCTTGCGAAAAAACTCGACAACCGCCACGTGGTCAAAGCGTTCGTCGACGTTTCCGATCCGAACGAGCCCATCCGCGTCGCCTCGGACGATCCCGAAGCGCGCATGCACGTCGAAGAGATGATCCGCGTCTGCGGCGGCACCGTCGAAGACGCGGGCCCTCTTGCTAAGGCCATCGAAATCGAACGCCACTATAGCAAACAGCACGCAGTTTAACGTTCGGTGATGCAGATGGCTCTTGCCGCAGCGGCGATTATTGTCGCCGCTGCTCCTGCGTTGTCGCCCTCCCCCTCACCGGCGCCGACCATGCCGCCGGTGATCGAACGCGTACGTGTGGCGACGGGAACGCCGCAATCGATGCATCGCTTGCCTCTGGGTGCATCGCTGCTCGACGCCGCGCAACTGCGATCGATGCCGTCGGTTACGGGCGATGCCGCGCTCCGCGCACTCCCTGGGTTCGATCGGAATCGAAGTAACAGCGCTTTCACCAACTACGGCCAGTTGCGCGTCTCGTTTGCCGGAGCCGGCAACGATCGCGGCGTGATTCTGGTCGACGGCATTCCCGCGCAAGACGCTTTCGGCGGCCAAGTGGATTGGGCGGCCTATCCCGCCATCGATCTGACGCGCGCCGAACTCTTGCGCGGACCGGGGTCGGCACTCTACGGCTCCGGCGCGATCGGCGGCGTACTCGAACTCGATACGTTCGCACCGCATCAAGCGCAAACGCCGGCCGGTTTCCTTCAAGCCGCCGCCGGAACGCACGATGCGCTCGATCTCGCGACGCTCGCCACGGCGCCCCTGTCGTCGAAGCTCACGGCGTCAATCGCGGCGACGCAACAGCAATCTTCCTACTTCGACCTTCCGCCAGGCTACCAAAGCCCGATCGACACCCCGGCGCTTTCACGCGCGAAGCTCGTTTCGTTGAAGTTTCGCTATGCGGCTTCGAGCTCGACCAGCATCGAGTACGGATATCGCGGAGCGTGGGACTACCAGCAGGAAGGGCGCCCGAACTACGATTTTTGGCGCGACTTCGGGCAACATCACCTCACGATCGACCGGAGCTCGGCGAACGCTTCGTTGAGCGCAAACATCTACGTGCGCAATACCTTCGTTACGAATCGCGCCGATCGATCGGCCGCGCCGGGAACCTTGCTCTACACGCAGTACGTGCCCACCCACGAAAGCGGCGCGATCCTCCAATGGACCGTCGACCGGCGTAGCGGAACCTTTGCCGCGCGCGCCGATGCGCGCTCCGTCGGCGGCGTGAGCGACCAGCTCAGCGCGAGTAACGCAACGAGCGCCTATGGGAGCGGAACGCAGCACGTCGAGGACCTTGCCCTTCAAAACACGTGGCGTTTCCGGCGCGGAGAAGCCGTCGCCGGTATCGCAGGCAGCGCGATCTCGTTGCCGCGCGCCACCGTGTTTTCCGGCGGGATCGCGACCTCGATCGTTCCGCATACGGACCGCGCGCTCTCGCCCAGAGCGGCCCTGCGCTACGACCTGACGCCGCAGCTTGCATTTCGCGCGTCCGCCGGAACCGGCTTCCGCGCGCCGTTTCTCAACGAGCTCGTGCACGGGTACGTCATCGGTCCGGTCTCCTATCTTCCCAATCCCTATCTCGTTCCAGAGCGAAGTTCCTCGATCGACGCGGGACTCGATTGGGCGCGGGGTTCCGAAGAACTCTCCGCGGATCTCGTTCGTACGTTTGTGAGCGATGCGATCGGTTTCACCACGGTCGATGCGACGCATCAGATTCGCAGCAACATCGCGCACACCCAAACCGACGGGCTCATCGCAACCTACACGCACCGGCTCTCCGCATGTTCGAGCGTAACCCTGAGTGCGACCGAACAGAACGCCCGCGTGACGGCGGGCGAACCGGCGACGATCGGCAAGAAGCTTCCCTACGTGCCGGAAGCGGCCGCGTCGGCGTCGTTCGACACGCGAGCCGGCGCGACGCAATTCGGCTTTACGGTCGCCTATCTCGGACAAACGTTCGCCGACGATCTCAACCGAGAACCGCTCGGCACGTCGGTGGTCGCCGGGGTCCGCGCGAGCGCTCCGCTCCGCGACGGGGCGCGCGTGCTGTTTTCCGCGGACAATCTGACGAACGCTCGCTACCTTTCCAGCATCGACCGCTACGGGCCGCCCGCTCGCGTCTCCGTCGGCCTCATCCTTCCGTTCGGAACGCGCGCGACAAGCTGCCGCCACGTTTCGTTTCCTCGCCATGGAGGGTAATGGAACTCGTATGAAGATCAAGCAAGCACTCGCAGCTCTCGCCCTGACGGGAACGCTCGCACTCGCGATTCCAGCGGCACCGACGTTCGCCAACGGCGCGGCGAGCACGCGTAATTTGATTTTGCTCGGCGGCGCCGCGACGTACCTGATCATTCAGCATAACCGGAAGGTCCACGAACGTTACGCCGAAGACGCGCAGCGCCAGGCAGCGCTACAATCCGAAAACAACGACGCCTGGGCGGCCTATCGTCAAGAGCAACGGGCGTATCAGGAAGAAGTGAAGGTCAACCAACAGCTCAAGCGCGAGGTCGCCTACCAACACAACATCGTGGTCGCGCAACGCCATCAACTTGCCTCGCTCGGGATGAAGGTCGCACGGGAACGTACGCCCTCCGGCCAGCAGGTCGCCATGGTGACGTACGGATGGGGAAATATCTAGCGCTTCTTGCGCTGGCCGGACTCGCCGCCTGCAATGGCGCGGCGGCGAGCTCGGGAGCGCAAAGCACCGCCGATAGCGCGACGAAGTCCGTGTACAACGACGACGTCGCTTCGCTCGAAAGCACGTTCGATACGCAGCTGAAGTCGCAGGTAACCCGTCAGCAAGTCGGCATGCTCTCCGACAAGATGCATGCGATGGGTAATTACAAGGGACTTACGTTGACGATCAGCGACGCTTCAAAGAACGAATATACGTATCGCGCGAGCTTCGACAAAGGCTTTGCCAACGTCGTGGTCCGGGTCGACAAGGACGGGAAGCTAGCGGCGTACCGCGTAGCGTTTCCGCAAGAGTAGCCGCACCGCATACAGGACCGCCGCCACGAGCAGCAGGTAAGGCACGAACACCGCGCACCAGATGACGGTCGAAACGAGACCGATCGTCACGTTGCCGAGCGCGTGGACCGCGGCAGCCGTAGCGTTGCGCAACCGCGCGCTCGCGCTACGATCGGGGGCGGCGCGCACCGCCTCCGGCTCGAAATGCAGCCCGATCGTCGCGTAGGCAACGCGACCGCGCATCTCTTTCAATTGCGACTCCAGCACCTCGATCCGTTCGCGCACCTGCGAGAGCTGGTTCTCCGCCTCCAGAATTTGCGAAACGGAACCCGAGCGGTTCATGATGCTCAAGATGTCTTCTTCGGTATGCTGTAAGTTGCGCAGACGGGCGGCGGAGTCGGTGATGTTCGACGTCAAATCGTCCGCGTCGACCGTACGTTCCTTGACCGTGCCGAGCTTCGCCAAGGCGAGGAGCGAAGCATCAAAGGCGGCGGCTGGAACTCTCAGCCTCATATCTGCGGACGCATTGGCACTCGCGTCGTTCTCCGCCTGAAGCGAAAAGACGTCACCACCGGCGCGTCGTGCGATCGACGAAGCGCGTCCAATCGCGGCGTCGACGTTCGCAACGATCACGTCGAGCGACGCGCGGCGGGCGATCTGCAGCGTGCCCGCCGCCTCCGCCGATTGCCGCGACACCATGACTTTCTCCACCACGGCGGCATTATGGTGCGGTATGGCGTACGGCCGAGCTGGAAGCGGTATGCGCGGCGCCAGCAGCGTAATGGCGAGCATCACGACGGCGCTCGCGGCCAGGAGCATTGTGAGAGGATAGCGCGCGTAACGTACCATGCCGGTTCAACGGTACGCGCAAACGCTTCGTGACTACGACGAAACGGCGCGGTCGATTTCGAGGAACGTGCGCGCGAAGAGATCCGCCGGCAACGGATGACCGAGTGCATAGCCCTGCACCAGATGGCATCCCGTTTCCATCATGACGTCGAGTTGCATCATGTTTTCGACGCCTTCGGCGAGAACGGTCATGCCGAGTTCGTTGGCAAGGCGTACGACCGTCGCCGCGACCGCTTTGGCTTTTGCGTCGACTTCGCTCTTATTGACGAACGATCGATCGATCTTGAGCACGGCCGCCGGCACGTCGCGCACGCGCCCGAGCGACGACCCGCCGGTTCCGAAGTCGTCGATCGCGCTCACGACGCCCATCTCGCGCAAGCGCGAGACGAGCGCTGCGACGTCGCGTTCGTCGCTGGCGACGATGCTTTCGTTGATCTCGACGACCAGGGCCTCCGCAGGCACGCGCGTGCGTTCGAGCAATTCGGCGATCCGCCGATCGCAATCGCGCGAAAGCGTCTGGCGCGCAAAGAGATTGACCCAGACTCGAAATTCGGGAATGATACGGCGCCATTCCGCCGCTTGCAGGAGGCTCTGTTCCATCACCTCCCACCCGACGTGATCCCCGATCGTCAGGCGTTCCAAGAAGTCGATGAAGCTTGCCGGGGAGACGATGCCGCGGTCCGGATGAATCCAGCGTAAGAGCGCTTCGGCACCGACGCACTGCCAGAGATTCGCACGAGGATCGAAAGCAAAGATCGGCTGGAAGAACGGCACGAGTTCGTGGCGTTCGACCGCGCGGTGTAGTTCGCCGACGAGCGACGGCGTCTCGCCGGCTTGCAATTCGGGCGTATAGACCACGGCCCGCGACGGGGTCGATTTCGCCCGGTCGAGCGCCATGTCGGCTTTGCGAATCAATTCATCGGGCGACGCCGTTCGAATCGCGCGCACCGCACCCATCGCCACCGAGATAAAGACGCGCGAGCCGTCGGCATCAAAGGGGGCTTCGAAGAACGAGCGCAGTTCGGCCATAATGGCGTGCGGGCTACGATCGTCGACGACGGCAACCGCGAATTCGTCGGCGCTCACGCGTGCGACGAAGTGCGAGGACGGAAACGTGACGCGCATGCGAATCGCCATCTCTTGCAGCACGTGATCCGCGGCGATGCGGCCCACACCCTGATTGAGCAGGCGCATGTCGTCGACGTCCATGATGATCAGTACGACGGGCGATTCCTGATGCTGGCCGATCCATTCGATTAACTTTTCGCGGTTGGGAAGGCCGGTCAGTTCGTCGACGTACGCGCGACGCGAAAGGCGCGCGAGAAGCTCCCAGCGCTCCATGGTCATGCCCGCCAGGAGCCACGCCATCAGCGACTCTGCGAACAGCAACGCCTCCGATGCAATGGCGCCCGCCACGCTCTGATTCATGAACGCGTAGGCAACGAACGAAGCACAATACGCTGCGGCGACGCCCGCGGCGGCACCGCGCATCCCGAAGCGAATGGCGAGCCATGCCACCGGAATGAAAGACAGATCGAGAACCGTCTCGTGTATTTGCGATGCGAGCAGCCGGCTGAGCGCGACGAGGGCGAGCACGGAAACGAGCGTCGCGAGGCCTTCGATCGCCGGAGGCTCGGGATGTTCCGCGGGCGGCCGTAGCGCGCGCCATCGCAGAAAGACCAGCAGCGTCGGAACGAGCACGACGACGGCGGTCGCATCGCCGAGTGCAAACCGCGAGAGACCCAAGGGAATCTCGTCGACCGCAATTTTTCCAAGTACGACCATCGCCGTCGAAGTAACGACACCGATGACGACGGGGGCGACGATGCCCGTTAAGCCGCACAGCCAGCCGATGTCGGAGATCGACCGCGGAGGAATCGAGATGCGTTTGTTTTCGATCAGGTAGCGAACGGCGAGGCCGAAGCCCAGACCGACGAAAAACTGCACGACGAGGTCCGGCAGAAACGCGGAGGGCGCGAAATGGTCGACGAAGCCCCACGAAAGGACGCCGCTTACCGGAATCAGCGGCCAAAAACGCCAGCCCACCAGGATCAAGAAGATGACGTCGAGGGCCGCGTTCGGATAGATCGGCGTGAGGTTGCTGACCTGCAGCAAACGTTCGCCCAACATGCCGAGCAACTGCCACAGCACGAGAAACAGGGCAATGCTCAGTGCCGTCCTCTGGCCGTTTGCGCGCAACCGGTTCGAGCCCACGGCAACCTCTTTCATCCGGCGGCGGGGGCCTTCCCGCATCCGGGGATGACCTTGACCAGCATCGTGTACTCCGGTTCGAAACCGTGGTGCTCGTAGAATCCCCGCGCGCGGCCGTTTCCTTCCATCACATTGAGCACGAGGCGCTCGCATCCGCGTTGCGCGGCCCACCGCTCGCAGGCCGCCATAAGCGCCGATCCCGCGCCGGTGCCGTCCCGCTCTACGGCGATTTCGGAGATTTTCGCGAGGTCAGGTCCCCCGTAAAAGTCGTTCAAGAGATGAACCCACGCAAAGCCCAGGGGGCTGCCGTCCGTCTCGGCGATCAAGAGTGCGGACCGGTCGTCGGTCTTCGCAAGCGCCCGCTCGAGTTGCCGCGCCGTGCCTTCCGTGACGGAACGCCGATCCAGCCACACCGGCAATTCGAACTCCGCAAAGCGATGGGCCAGGCGGACGATGAAATCGCGATCGCTCGAACGGGCGGGCCGGACCTGCATGGTACTGCCACTTCCACCCGGCAAAACGAAAGCCCGTCCTCTTCAGAACGGGCTTTCAGCTTCGACTGCCAGGAGGTTCCGGTTCTAGAACTCTTCCTCGCTGTTAGGATTGTCGCTGTACGGCTCTTCCTCGTCTTCGTCGTACGCTTTTTCTTCCTCGTACGATTCTTCGTCTTCTTCCTCGAGCTCGTAACCTTGGACACCCTCCTCGAGATCGGTGTCTTCCGGCTCTTCTTCTTCGACGAAGAGTTCTTCGTCCGACTCGCGGTGCGGAATCGGAGGCGCGGTAGGAAGCGGCGTCGCGTCCAGCGGTTTGCTGTCGTCGATCTCTTCCTCTTCTTCCTCTTCCTCGACTTCCGGTTCGGCGATTCCGGCTTCGGCAACGCCGTCGCCGAGCGCACCTTCCGCCGCCGCTTCGGCGACGGCTTCGCGTGCTGCAACCTGCGTCTGCGAAACGAGCGGCTGATCGTCGCCCATCAGCAAACCGATCTCCTGACGCTCGCGTTCGCCCATGTCGTCGTCCTGCATGCGCACGTCGATCTCTTCACGGTTCTCGGTGAGAACCTTGACGTCGAGCGCGAGCGATTGCAGTTCCTTGATGAGCACTTTGAACGATTCCGGAACGCCCGGTTCCATCACGTTCTCGCCTTTGACGATCGCTTCGTAGGTCTTCACGCGGCCGACGACGTCGTCGGATTTCACCGTGAGCAGTTCTTGCAACGTATACGCCGCGCCGTAGGCTTCGAGCGCCCAGACTTCCATTTCGCCGAAGCGCTGGCCGCCGAACTGCGCCTTACCGCCGAGCGGCTGTTGCGTGATCATCGAGTACGGGCCCGTGGAGCGCGCGTGGATCTTGTCGTCGACCAAGTGCGCGAGTTTGAGCATGTAGATCGTACCGACGGTGATCGGGCGCGAGAAACGTTCGCCGGAGCGACCGTCGCGCAGCCACGTCTTGCCGTCGGCCGCCATGCCCGCGTCCTGCAGCCACTCGGCGATGTCTTCCGAATGCGCGCCGTCGAAGACCGGCGTCGCCACGTGCATACCGAGCATCTTGGCGGCAAAGCCGAGATGGGTTTCCATGATCTGCCCGAGGTTCATACGCGAAGGAACGCCGAGCGGATTGAGCACGATGTCAACCGGCGTGCCGTCGACCAAGTACGGCATGTCTTCTTCCGGCAGCACCTTGGCGATGACGCCCTTGTTGCCGTGACGGCCCGCCATCTTGTCGCCTTGCAGAATCTTACGCTTCTGCGCGACATAGACTCGCACCAAGTGGTTCACGCCGGGCGAGAGTTCGTCGCCGTTCTCGCGCGAGAACACTTTGACGTCGATGATCTTGCCTTTTTCGCCGTGCGGAACTTTCAGCGAGGTGTCGCGCACTTCACGCGACTTCTCACCGAAGATCGCGCGCAGCAGGCGCTCTTCAGCGGTAAGTTCGGTCTCGCCCTTCGGCGTGACCTTACCGACGAGAATGTCTTCCGGACGAACTTCCGCGCCGATGCGAATGATGCCGCGCTCGTCGAGATCCTTGAGCGCGTCTTCGCCTACGTTGGGAATGTCGCGCGTGATCTCTTCGGGTCCGAGCTTGGTGTCGCGCGCTTCGCACTCGTACTCTTCGATGTGGATCGACGTGAAGTTGTCTTCCTTGACCATGCGTTCGCTGATCAGGATGGCGTCTTCGTAGTTGTAGCCTTCCCACGCCATAAATGCGACGAGCACGTTTTGACCGAGCGCGAGCTCGCCTTCGTCCGACGAGGGACCATCCGCGAGCACTTGACCGGGCACGATCTTTTCGCCGACCGAAACGATCGGACGCTGATTGATGCACGTGCCGGCGTTGCTGCGCACGAACTTCAAGAGTTCGAACACCTTCTCGGTGCCGTCTTCAAGTTTGATCGTGATGCCGCGCGCGTCGACGGCCGTTACGAGACCGTTGACGTCGCTGACGATGAGGGAACCGGAGTCCTTCGCGGCGCGATACTCCATGCCGGTGCCAACGACCGGCGCGTCCGGACGGAGCAGCGGCACGGCTTGACGCTGCATGTTCGCGCCCATGAGGGCGCGGTTGGCGTCGTCGTGCTCGAGGAACGGGATGAGCGCGGTCGCCACCGAGACGATCTGCTTGGGCGAAACGTCCATCAACTGAACCCGTTTGGCCGGTTCTTCGATGTACTCTTCCGCGTAACGGCAGACGACGGTTTCCGTCATGATCTGGCCGCTCTTTTCATCGACCGGCGTGTTGGCCTGAGCGATGATGTACTCGTCTTCGCGATCCGCGGTCAGATACTGGATCTTGTCGGTAACGTGACCGTTCTCGACGACCCGGTACGGCGTTTCGATGAAGCCGAACTTATTGACGCGCGCATAGGTCGCGAGCGAACCGATCAGACCGATGTTCGGGCCTTCCGGCGTTTCGATCGGGCAGATGCGGCCGTAGTGCGAGTGATGGACGTCGCGAACTTCGAAGCCCGCGCGTTCGCGCGAGAGACCGCCCGGCCCGAGGGCCGAGAGACGCCGTTTGTGCGTGAGTTCCGCCAGCGAATTCGTCTGGTCCATGAACTGCGAGAGTTGCGAGGACCCGAAGAATTCTTTGATCGCGGCGACGACGGGACGGATGTTGATCAGCGCCTGCGGCGTGACCGTCTCGATATCTTGCACCGTCATGCGCTCGCGCACGACGCGCTCCAGGCGCAACAAGCCGACGCGGAACTGGTTTTGCAACAGTTCGCCGACCGAGCGAACGCGGCGATTGCCGAGGTGATCGATGTCGTCTTTTGCGATCACGCCCGTCGCGACTTTGATCAAGCGCCGCACGACGGCGATCATATCGGAGCGCGTGAGGCACTTCACGTCGATCGACGGCTCTTCAAGGCCGGCGTATTCGTTGATCTGCACCGTCGGCACGCCGACGCGCGCTTCGACGTCCGGATTCTCGATCCGGTAGTGGAACTTACCCTGCAGCTTGTAACGGCCGACGCCCGCGAGATCGTAACGCTTTTCGTCGAAGAAGAGCGATTCGAGAAGCTTCTCTGCGTTTTCCGCATTCTCGGGTTCGCCCGGACGAAGCTTCTTGTAGATCTCTTTGAGCGCGTCTTCCCGCGTTTTGATGTCTTTGTCTTTTTCGATCGAGTTCTGGATCAGCGGCGAATTACCGAAGAGCGCGAGAATCGCTTCGTCGCTCTCCCAATTCAAACCGAGGTCCGGGCGCGAGAGCGCGCGGATGAACGTCGAAATGTAGATCTTGCGGTTCTTGTCGATGCGAACGCCGATCGTGCCTTCGGTCTCGTCGTTCTTCGTGCCGTTGTCGGTCTCGAACTCGATCCACGCACCGCGGTTCGGGATGATCGTCGCGTTATAGGTCGGGCGCTGATTGGTGTCGAGATCTTGGCTGTAATAGACGCCCGGCGAGCGGACGAGCTGGCTCACGATCACGCGCTCCGCGCCGTTGATCATGAACGTGCCCTTGTCGGTCATGAGCGGGAAATCGCCCATGAAAATCTCTTGGTCCGGGATGCCCTTGATTTCGCCCGATTCGGCCGTGATCAGACGGACGCGCACGCGCAACGGCGCGCTGTACGTCATGTCGCGTTCGCGGCACTCTTCGATCGAATACTTGGGTTCGCCGAGCGAATGCTCGCCGAACTCGAGAATCAGGTTGCCGGTAAAATCTTTGATGGGAGAGATGGAAGCAAATGCTTCGCCCAGCCCTTCCGTCTTAAACCAGTCGAAGCTCGCCTTTTGGAGTTCGATCAGGTTCGGGATCTCGAGGACGTGCGGGATCTTCGCAAACGTGTGACGCTTGCGCTTGGGGCCGGGGTCGGGGGGCTGCTCGATCGTGAAAGCGCCGGCTGCCGCCGGAAAGGTGGTGTTTACCGCCGTCGTCGTCACGCCCGCGTTAGGCGCAGGACGCTCGGTACGCTTCGACTTGCCCTTGGCGCCTGCGGAGCTCTTCGCAGGGGACTTCGGAGCCGTCGTTTTCGCCATTCGTTCTCTCTCTTAGGGTATCTGGAAACACACAAAAGAGGCCGAGCTCGTCCGGCGGACCGGATGATGCTCGCCCTTCTCTTCTATTGTGGCTTTAATAGCCGCAGGGCATAGGCTGAGATTCTATCACCGCCCGAGGAGGGCGTCAAGGAGATTATTCCCCCGACGGCAGGAACCGGGCTACCTTCCGGCGGGCCTGTTCGACCACAGCGCCCGTCAGGAGCGCAAAAACGCCTGCCGGGAAAATGAGCGTGGCCAGAAATGCAAGCGACTGGATGGCATATGGATGGCCGTGGTGTGACCCGATCGATCCCATAACCACGAAAGTGTATCACGCCTTGGCAAGCCCATTGCTTTATCGGTACCATAGGTCTTTATGCGTGATGCAGCAGATGGTGCGGTCGATAGCTGGATCGAATCGGTTTCCGCGGCGCTCGTTACCAACGGTCGCGCGCCGCGCGATGCGGTTTCCTATACCATCGAGATCCACGAACAATACTACGTTCCGCGTCTGATTCTCAACGCATATGCTGCAGGACGCCGCATCGATCTCGCTACGCTCGCGACCGCAAATGCGAAATACGTCGCACCCGTCGACCGCACTGCCGGAAAGCTCATCGGTGCAAGCGGGCTGATCGGCGGATTGCGCAATTTTTCGCCCGTCGTGCTTGGAACGCTGCTCGACGTGTTGATCTCGACCGGGCGCTTGCACTGGCGCACGATCGAAGCGGCACCGCTGCGCGAAGCGCCGATCCGCGAGGGACGCTTGGGATGGATCCGCGGCGCCGACGGCCGCCAGAGGCTCTACGTCGTCGGGCGTGCGTCGACGGTCTTGTTGCCTTCCGCACCGCTGTGGTACGTGGACGCACGAAGCAACGTCGCCGGGCCGATCGAGGCCGGACTCTCCGAAGCGGCCGCCGCGGCGCTGGCATCGGCGCCGTCGTTGACGCCCGAACAGGCCCGCCGCGTGAACGTCGCGCTGCGGCACGTCTTTGCTTCGGCGCAGCTCGAGGCGCCGCACGTGCCGGAAAACATCGACGTTCTCGATCGCGATCCCGTTGCGGTCCTGCGCGTGCACGCCGCTGCTGGTGCGCTCTCCAACGAGTTGACGTTTGCGTACGGTGACGTAGAGATTCGCGAAAACGACGCGCGCCGCGAATTCCGCGCCGGCGGCTCGGTGTGGCCCCGGCGAACGGCGTTCGAACGAGCCGCGACCGAACGCCTCGCCGAGCTGAATTTAGGACGAGATACGAGCGAACGCGCCTGGGTTTCGTTCGTCGGTCACGTCGCGCCCCAATTGCGCCGCGAAGGCTGGCGCGTCGAAATCGACGACGAGTTTCCGTACGAAGTGATCGAACCGGACGACACGCCGTGGGAAGCGGAATTGACGCAAGCCGAAGCGCGCTGGTTCGAAGTCGATCTAGGCATCGACGTGGGCGGCGAACGCATCGCCCTTCTGCCGTTGCTCGTGCGAGCGCTCGGCGACGAAAACGTGTCGTCGTCGGAAGCGCTCAGTGCATTCGCAGCGCGTGAAGAACCGCTCTTCGCGCAACTCCCCAACGGCACGTACGTGGCGCTGCCGCGCGAACGCGTCGCGCGTTTGATTGCAACGCTCGTCGATCTTTTCGATTCGCCGCTTACCGGCGAAGGGCGTCTGCGCGTTCCGGCGTCGCGCGCCGCGGGGCTCGATGCGCTGGAAAGCGTTGCACTCGCACGCGGCGCGGGAATCGCCCGATTGCGCGAACTTTTCGAATCGCTGCGCGTTCTTGACGGCGAAGCCGTCACGGTTCCCCCGAGCTTTCATGGCACGCTGCGCGCCTATCAACGCGACGGCGTCGCATGGCTGCAAGCGTTGCGCGAGCGCGGTTTCGGCGGCGTGCTGGCCGACGACATGGGCTTGGGCAAGACGGTGCAATTGCTCGCACACGTGACGATCGAACGCGAAGCGGGCCGGCTGACAAAGCCGGTCTTGATCGTCGCCCCAACGAGCGTGGTGCCGAACTGGCGCGCCGAGATTGCGCGGTTTGCGCCGTCCCTGCGCGTCGTGAGCCTCACGGGGTCCGACCGGCGCGAACGCTTTGCGTCGATCAGTGAAGCCGACATCGTGCTCACGACATATGCGCTGCTGCCCCGCGACCGCGACGACCTGCTCGCGCACGAGTGGTCGATCGCGGTGCTCGACGAAGCTCAAGCGATCAAAAATCCGCGCACGAACGCGGCCGGTGCCGCACGAAAGCTGCGCGCGCAGCAACGCCTGGCATTAACGGGCACGCCGCTCGAAAATCACCTCGAGGAATTGTGGTCGATCTTCGCCTTCGCGGAACCGGGCCTGTTGGAAGACGTAAGCTCCTTCCGGCGCCTCTTTCGAACCCCGATTGAAAAGCACGACGACACCTTCCGGCGCGCCGCGCTCGCGTCGCGGCTGCGGCCGTTCCTCTTGCGCCGGACGAAAGCGTCCGTCGCGCGCGATCTTCCCGAAAAGACGGAGATCGTCCAGCGCGTCGAGCTCTCGGGCGAGCAGCGCGACCTCTACGAAACGATCCGCCTGGCAATGCATGCGCGCGTGCGCGATGAAGTCGAACGCCGCGGTCTCAATCGCAGCCGGATCGTGGTGCTCGACGCGCTCTTGAAGCTGCGGCAGGTCTGCTGCGACCCGCGTTTGCTCAAGCTTCCAGCCGCCGCGAACGTGCGCGAATCGGCAAAGCTCGAAGCGTTGCTCGATATGCTTGAAAGCCTCATCGAGGACGGACGGCGCGTTTTGCTCTTCTCGCAGTTCACCTCGATGCTCGATCTAATCAAACCCGAGTTGCAGACGCGTAAGATTCCCTTCGTCGAATTACGCGGGGCGACGCGCGACCGCGAGACCCCGGTGCGCCGCTTCCAGCAGCGAGAGGTTCCGCTATTTCTGATCAGCCTCAAAGCCGGCGGAACCGGCCTGAATCTGACCGCTGCCGACACGATCATCCACTACGATCCCTGGTGGAATCCCGCCGTCGAAGCGCAGGCAACGGATCGCGCGCATCGCATCGGCCAAGAGCAGCACGTCTTCGTGTATAAGCTCATCGCCGAATCGACCGTCGAGGAGCGCATCGTCGAGCTTCAGGAACGCAAGGGGGCTCTGGCGGAAACGCTCTTCGACGAAACGGCGCATGCGCCGCTCATGCTCTCGAACGACGACATAGATACGCTTTTTGCATAGGGTACAAAAAACCAGAGGTACGCCGCTGAAGGTGGCAAACGGCGTCGCCATAACGTTCGCGTACAGAAGGAGCTGCCGATGGGTGTCGATGCGGTCCGGGTGATTGCCCTTTCCGGGGAGTACGACGTGTACTCCGTTGATAAGCTCGAGCTGGAACTCGTTCCCAGCCTCGATCTACCCTATGTCGTGGTCGACTTCTCCAAGGTCGCCTACATCGATTCGACGGCGCTCTCCCTGATGGTCAAATTCCGCAAACGGCGGGCGGAAAAGGGCTTCGAGCCCAAGCGCTTGGCCGGATTGAACGCTTCGCTTCGGCACGTCTTTAAACTCACGCAACTCGACACGATCTGGCCTCTCTACGAGGACGTGGAAACCGCCGTCGGTTCGTTCTGATCTCTCCTCCGTGCCAGGCGTATGGCACGGCGAGGGACTATCCTTTAGCTCATGCAGCTTCTGGGCGACGCCGCGGTATACTCGGCGACCGATCTGAACAATTTTCTCGAGTGCCGCCGCTTGACGGAACTCGAAGATCTGGTCGCTCGAAAGCTCTTGCAGCCGCCTGCGGCCGACGACGAACGCAACCGGCTCGTCCGGCGTAAGGGCGACGAGCACGAGCGGGCCTATCTCTGCGCGCTCGAGGCTTCCGGCATTCCGGTCACTTCGATCGGGCGGCGCGGACGGGGCGCCGACGCCTATCGAGCGGCCGAGGCCGAAACCCTGGCCGCAATGCGCGACGGCGCGCCGGTCATCTACCAGGCGACCTTCTTCGACGGAACCTTTCTCGGGCACGCCGATTTCCTGCGCCGCGTCGAAACGCCATCCGCGCTCGGGGCGTGGAGCTACGAAGTTCTCGATACGAAGCTCGCGCTCGACGCCAAACCCTATTTTCTCGTGCAGCTCTGTAACTACAGCGAACATCTCGAACGCCTGCAGGGCCGCGCGCCGCGCCAGGGTTTCATCGTCTTCGGAAATCGCGACGAACGCGGTTATCTGATGCACGACTATGCCGCGTATTACCGGCACCTGAAAGATGCTTTCCTGACGTTCGTCTCCGCTCGCGAACGACGCGAAACGCCGGACGAATATCCGCACCGGCGATCGCACTGCGCGTACTGCGACTGGAACGACGCATGCGTCTCGCAACGGCGCCGCGACGACCATTTGAGCCTCGTGGCGTGGATGCGCCGCGATCAGATCGCCAAGTTCGAAGCGCTCGGAATCACAAGCGTCGAACGTCTCGCGCGCGCAACCGAAGACGAGCGTCCCGCGGGCATGAGTCCGGAAACCTTTGCGAAACTTCGCCGGCAAGCCGCGCTCCAGGTGCGCGGACGCAGCGAAGGCTTGCAATACGAACTGCTGCGCCACGACGCCGGTACCGGATTCGGCATCATGCCGCCGCCGGACGAGGGCGACGTCTTCTTCGACATGGAAGGCGACCCGCTCTACGAGCCGGGACGGTCGCTCGAATATCTCTTCGGCGTTTGGGCGCCGAACGACGCGCCCGAGTACTGGGCCTTCTGGGCGCTCGACCGCGTCGAAGAAAAACGCGCGTTCGAAGCGTTCGTCGACTACGTAACCGAGCGCCGCGAACGCTACCCGCGCATGCACGTGTACCATTACGCCAATTACGAAAAAGCCGCGCTGCGACGCCTGGCGCAGCAGCATGCCACGCGCGAAGATTCCGTCGACGATTTGCTGCGCGCCGAAGTCTTCGTCGACCTGTACGCCGTCGCGCGACAAGCCGTCGCGATCTCCGAGGACAGCTATAGCATCAAGCGGTTCGAAAAGTTCTACGGACTCGAGCGCTCCACGGAAACCAAACGCGGCGACGATTCGATCGTCATGTTCGAACACTGGCTTGAAACCGGCGACCGCGCGATCCTCGACGATATCGAACGTTACAACGCCGACGATTGCCGTTCGACCTATCTGCTGCGCGACTGGCTGCTGGAACGCCGCGCGGAAGCGCGCGAAGCGCACGGCGCCGACTATCCCCTGCGAGAACCCAAAGCGATCCGCGAACTGGGCACCGAGGAACCACCACCGCCGCCGCAGGTCGATCACGCCCTGCTCGACGCGCTTCTCTCGTATCACCGCCGCGAAGAGAAACCGGCGTGGTGGGCATTCTTCGATCGCTGCGACAACGCCGACGATCTGCTGGAGTTCGACCGCGAAGCGGTCGGCGGTTTGCAACTCGCGAACGACATCGCTGCGCGCCCCGTGGGCCGCAGCCGTATCTACACCTACGTGCTGCCGCCGCAGCGGTACAAGCTCTCCGCCGGCGACAAGGTCTGCGATCCTGCGACGCATCGCCCAAATCCGGTCGGAACGATCGTCGCAATCGACGACGATCGCGGCGTGCTCGAGCTAAAGTCCACGATGCCGCTCGAACGCGCGGCGCAGTTGCGCGCCCTGATTCCCGGCGGCCCGGTACAAACCAAAGCCCAGCGCGACGCGCTCTACCGGATAGCCGAATCGTTTGCCGCCGGAACGCTCGACCGCGATCATCGCGCCGTTGCAGATATGCTCCTGGCGCGCGCTCCGCATACCTCGGGGCGCGACGCCGGTGCGCCGATTCAGCCTGCCACGGTCGACGCGCGCAGCGTCTCAACCGTCGCCGGTTTCTTGGACGAGAGCTACCTCTTCATCCAAGGGCCGCCGGGCAGCGGCAAGACGACGATCGCCGCAAGCGTCATCGCCGACCTTTTGCAGCGCGGCGCGCGCGTCGGCGTTACCAGTACGGGTCACAAAGCGGTTCATAATCTCTTGCACAAACTGGAAGAAACGATGGCGTCGCGCGGCGCCTCCTTTCGGGGACTCTACAAACACTCCGACGATCGACCGCATTCCGTCTACGAATCCCGCCTGGCAGATCCGTGTATCTCCTCGACGCCGCAAGGCGGCGCGTTCTCCTCGCTCGATTTCGATCTTGCGGCAGGAACGTCGTGGCTCTTTACGCGCCCCGATCTCGTGGGCGCTTTCGACTATCTCTTCATCGATGAAGCGGGTCAGGTGTCGCTTGCGGATGCGCTCGCGGTGAGTCTGTCCGCGCGCAACGTCATTCTTCTCGGCGATCCGGCGCAACTCGCCCAAGTCAGTCAAGGTACGCATCCGGCGGGCGCCGGCCGGTCGGTGTTGCAGCACCTGCTCGGCGACGAAGCCACCATCCCGCCGCAACTCGGCATCTTTCTCGACCGAAGCCATCGCATGGCACCGCCGATCTGTGAATTCGTTTCGGACCTCATGTACGACGGCCGTTTGCACGCCACGTCCAAGGCGGCCAACCATCGCATCGACTCAGCAGTCTTTTCGGGTGCCGGCTTACGGTTTGCGCCGATCGCTCACGACGGCAACGCATCGGAGTCCCGGCAAGAAGCCGAATATATCGTGGAGCGGATCGCACGCATGCTGCCCGGCACCGTCACCGACGACGACGGCGTGCCGCGCGCCTTCCGCGAATCGGATTTCATCGTCGTCACGCCGTATAACGCGCAGCGCCGCCTCATCGAACGTCTGCTGCGCGAACGTGGACTCGCGATTGCCGTCGGCACGGTCGACAAGTTCCAAGGCCAAGAAGCGGCGGTCGTCTTTTATTCGATGGCGACGTCGAGCGGCGACGACGTGCCGCGCGATCTCGATTTTCTCTTCGAGCGCAACCGGCTCAACGTCGCGGTTTCCCGCGCACGGGCGCTCGCCGTGCTCGTCTGCAATCCGCGCCTGCTCGACGTGAGCTGCAACTCACCCGAACAGATGGCCATGCTCAATGTGCTGTGCGCCTACGTCGAGCGTTCAGGGGCGCAAGAGCACCTTGCCGCCGCGGCCGGGGGTCTCGGCAGCGCGTAGCGCCTCCGCGCATCGCTCCAGCGGATAGACGCCGGCAACCGGGAGCGGCAGCGTACCACCGAGCGCCATCGCAAACACGCGTTGCGCCGCTTGCGTGCGCGCGTCCTGACTCGCGCGCCGCATCCACGACGTCATCCAAAAGCCGCGAACCGTACATTCGAGCGAAATCATCAGGCTCGGATCGAGCTTGACCGCAGCTCCCGAGAGACCGCCGAAGATCGTGAGTTCGCCGAAGGGCGCCAGCAGCCGTTGGAGTTCCAGCGTTTGCGGGCCGGCCACCGAATCGACGATACGTGCGAAGCCCTCGCCGCCGGTAAGCTCGCGCGCCTGCCGCATCCACTGCGGATCGCTGGTGTCGACGGTGTGCTTGGCTCCGAGCGTCTGTAATTCTCGAGCCGACGATTCACTGCGAACGAGGTTCACGATGTTGACGCCGGCGTCTTGTGCGAGCCGCATCACGATGCGTCCCACCGCCCCCGAAGCCGCATTCTGCGCGATCCAGTCGCCCTTGCCGACGCGCAGTTCTTCGAAAAGCACGACGGCCGAGAGGGGCATCGCAAGCAACTGCGCGGCGCTTTCGTCGGGTATGGCGTCAGGCACGGGAACGAGCGTCGCGCGCGGGACGACGACCTCTTGCGCCCACGCTCCATGCCCCGTCGCCGTGACGCGCGTCCCTTCGTACTCACCCAGAAACTCGCTTCCGCCGACCGCCGGCAATTCGGGCTTGTATCCGTAGGTGCCGCGGATCGTCGCCAGGTCGTGATTGTGGATCGGCGAGAGCAACACGCGGACGACCGCGTTGGGGACGCCCGCCTCCGGCGCCGGCACGTCCGCCAACCGGATAACGTCGGCGGGTTCGCCGAAGCGATCGTGAATCAAAGCTTTCATGAGGACGATTTCCGCTTTCTTCGTGAGGGTCTTCGAGTACGCCGTTCCCGACCCGTACGTCTTCGCGGTTCTACTCACCCTCTTGACCGCGATACTTGCCGCCGCACTCGCGCCCCACCACGGCGCCGTTGCAATTGCCGGCGCCTGGTACAACGGCATCTTTTCGATCTTCGAATTCGCGCTGCAGATGATTTTGATACTGGTGACCGGGTATGCCCTCGCCAGCAGCGCACCGATTCAGCGCATCCTGAACGCACTCGCCCAACGCCCGAAAACGCCGCGCGGCGCGATGATCCTGACCTTTCTCGTCTCGGCCGTCTCATGCTGGCTCAATTGGGGATTCGGACTGGTCGTAGCAGGACTGCTCGCGCGCGCGATCGCGCGACGGATGCGCATCGACTTCGGATGGCTCGTCGCAGCAGCCTACGGCGGGTTCTTGATTTGGGCGAGCGGCCTCTCCAGTTCGATTGCGCTCGCTCAAGCGACGCCCGGCAGCACGCTGAACATCGTGCAATCGCTCACCGGCCACGTGCTGCCGATCACGCAGACGATCTTCACGAGGTTCAACCTGGTTCCGGTGATCGTGCTGCTCGCCGTCGTTCCGATCATCTTTCTTGCCTTCGAACCCCGCGGCGACGCGCTCGTGCCTGCCACCCTCCCGCCAGAGCCCGCCGCGGAACCAGCTCCATCGGCGAAACCCACGCTAGGCCGCATGCTCGATCGCGCGTGGGTACTCAACCTCGCGATCGTGCTCGGCGGCGCATATTATCTCGCAACGACGTGGATCGCCCACGGTTTCTCGCTGCCCATTCAGACGCTGATCTTTATCTTTTTCTTGCTCGGTCTGCTCTTGCATTGGACGCCGATTGCGTACGTACGCGCGATCAACGACGCCGCGCGCGTAACCGGCCCGCTCCTGATTCAATATCCGCTCTACGGCGGGATCATGGGCATTATGACGGGCACGGGTCTTGCGGGCGTCATCGCGCAATGGTTCGTGTCGTTTTCAACCGCGGCGACTTTACCGTTTTGGAGTTATCTCTCGAGCGTGGTCATTTCGCTCTTCGTCCCAAGCGGCGGCGGTCATTGGGCGGTGCAAGGGCCGTTCGTGGTACCGGCCGCTGCGAAGCTCGGAGCGTCGCAAGCGGCGACGGCGATGGGGGTCGCCATCGGCGAAGAAGTTGCGAACATGATTCAGCCGTTCTGGTGTCTGCCGGTGCTGGCAATCGCCGGTATCGGTCTGCAGCGCGTCATGGCCTTTACCGCGATGATCTTCTTTGTCGCGTTGGTGGTCTTCGGCGCGAGCTTGTTACTGCTCGCGCCGAAGTAGCGCCTTGCCGTTACATCTTGAACGAGACGTTCAAGAGCATCTGCCGGTAGGGCAATCCGAAGAGTTCCGTGCCGGCTTGGAGCGCGTTGGTCGCGCCGCCGAACTGGTTCTGTCCCTGGAAGAGTCCCCAGCCGATATAGCCGTAGTCCTGCGCGACGCTATTGAACACGTTCTGGATACCGAGACTGACCGTCACCGGACCGGTCGTTTTTGCGATATTGGCATTCGCGTACCAGAACGGGCCGCGATTGAGCCAGTTGTTGGACCCGGTGTAGACGCCTTGCATCGTCACGCGGAATCCGGTCGGATTGGCGTACGTCAGCGTAGCGTCGCCCTTCTGCAACGGCACCTGCGTCAGCTGATGCCCGTTGATCAAAGACGGATTGCTTTCGAGAACCGTGATCGGGATGTTTTGATAGAACGCCGACTGGATGCCGTAATCGACGCCAAGTGTGAGATTGCGCAGCAGTGAGGTCGTCGCATTTACGTCGACGCCGCGGTAGATCGCCGAACCGGCGTTGAGGTTCGTGCTCCAACCGAGCACCGCAGGCGTCGGCGTACCGCCGCATTGGCTCTGAACGCGTTGCAGGAAGCTCTGCTGGTACGTGAAGCCGGGGTTGTTCGGATCGGGCTGCTGCAGCAGCGCAACGCCGGCGGGGAACGCGCTCAAAGGCTCGAGGCCGCCGAGAATCGGACTCTGTTCGTTGGCGTTGTAGAGGTCGAATTGCACGACGGTCGCGGCGTTAAAGCGGTGGCCGTACGAGAGTTCTTCGTCGACCGCGCTTTCGGTCTTCAGCCCGGAGTTCGGTACCTGGCCGACCGCATTAAGCGCTCCGGGGAAACACACGGGGTTCAAGCTATGTGGCGCGCCGAGCCCCGCCGTGACCGCGTCGACGAGTTGCGGATCGGGTTCGGAATACGCACGCCCCGCGGTCAGGCGCACGACGTCGCGGCCCGTCGGCCGGTAGACGAGCGACAACCGCGGATCGATATTGTTTTGCTGCGTGTTGCGCGAGTGTTGGACCCATACGTCGGCAAAAGCGTTGAACTTGAGACTCGGCGTGTAAGTGTCGCGCAAGAAATAGCTGCTGGTCGTCAGGTAGTAGGTTCCCGTCGGCGCGAACGTATTCATGGTGTCGTGGCGCTGGTTCTGCCCGAAGAAGCCGAAGGCTACGTCGTTCTTGTTTCCGAGCGCGAATTCGTCCGAGAGCAAAAACCCGTGCGTCAGATACGTATCGAAGTAGTACGGCCCCGAGACGGCCTTGTGCTCGTCAGAGGTAAAGTTGTCGACGAATCCGTCTACGATCAATTGCGTCTTTCCGACGTCCTGCGTCAGACGCGCGTGATAGTCTTGCACGTGGCTCGCGTTCCATCGTCCGATACCGCCGCCCGCCGGCCCCGAAAAGGTTGCGGCATACTGCTGCGGCGTCAGGCAGTTATAGGACGTGGGGGTTTCGTTGCCGGGCGAACCGGTGGCGCCGGTGATAACGGCGATGTTATTTCCCGTGCAATTCGTCGATGTTCCATTCGGGAGTTGGAAATTTTGTCCGACGGGCGCGTGCGCCAGCGCGTAGTCGTAGGTGATGAAGTCGTTGTCGCCTTCGCCCGTCTTATCGTTCCACGTCGTCCAAGTTGCGACCGAGGCGAGCAGCTGCGTATGCGGCGAAAACTGATAGATCAGCTTTCCGAGGTTGTTCCGCTGCGTGTATCCGCCCCCGACCAAGTACGTGTTATTTGCGATATTCAGCGGGCTCACCGACGGGGCGTTCACGCCGTTCGGGTCGGTGTAACCGCTCACCGAGAGGTTTGCTTGTTGAAGGCGGTCGCCGGGATAAAACTGGCCGTACGTACCTTGCACGCCGGCGGCAAATGCATACCCCAATTTCCCGAGCGTGCCCGTCGCGTTAAACGCGGACATCAGATGGCCGTTGTTACCGGTGCCTTGCTGGACCAGCGTCTGCGGCTTGAGCGTGGGATTCAGACTCTCGAAGTTGACGGCACCTGCGATCGTTGAAATGCCGTACAGTCCGGCCGCACCCGACCCGTAGATGACGTTGACGTTCGACACGCCCCAGAACGGCGAAATCTTATAATCGAAGCCTCCGAAGGAATTGAACGCGCCCTGAGGACCGATGGGATGTCCGTCCAGAAGCGTGGTCACTTCCGAGGGGTCGAACCCGCGGATGCTGATGTTCACGTCGTCGCCGACCGACGAGGTCGTGTGATTGGTATTGACGCCCGGAAGCGTTCCGAGAATATCGGCCGCGCGCATCATGCCGAAGCCTTGGACCAGGTTCGGATTCACGCTGCGGTTGATCGTCGCGGTCGTCTGAAGCGCATTGTGCGCTGCAATCACCACGCGCGCGATCGTCTTTGTGCCGGCAGCGGTCTCGGCCGAACGCACGAGCGCCGTCTGAATCTGGGCCGTCTGCCCGGCCACCAGATAGACGGTCGGGACGCGCGTCGTATCGTACCCGTGCGCGACGACCAAGAGCGAGTATTCGCCGGGCGGCTCGTGGGGAAACGCGAACGCACCGTTCGCGTCCGTCGTCGTCGTTGCCACGACCGACGATCCCCGATCCAGTTCGACCTTTGCGGCCGGTACCGCGAGACCTTGGGAAAGGTCGAGAATGCGGCCCGTGAGGGCCGCCTGTGCGCTCTGTGCGGCGGCGCCGAGCGGTGCGCACAAAAACCCGAGCGCAATACACGCCGAGATAATCCGTGTCGACATCGTTTGAGTCAGCTCCAATAAAACGTAGTGCAATGGGTATCTACTGACTCGTACGCGATGAAGTTTAAATCGGCGTAATGGTTCCCTTATCGCAAGAGATAGATCTTCGCGCGCCCCGCGGCAAGAGGCGGACGCAAGAAGGCGACAAGCAGCGCAACCGCGTAGGTACTTAGCAGGTTAATAACGTGACGAATGGCTAATCCTTTCGCGCAGCGGCACAACGCGCCGGTGGCGCTCATTACGATTACGGTCATGCTCGGCATGATCATGGCAATCATCGACTCTACGATCGTCAACGTCGCGCTCAACACCATCGCGGGCAACCTGGGAGCCTCAATCGACGAGGTCTCGTGGGTGGCAACCGGCTACATTCTTTCCAACGTGTGCGTCATGCCGCTCAACGGCTGGCTGACCGCATACCTCGGCCGCAAAAACTTTTACGCCGCGTCGCTAGCCCTCTTTACCGTCGCATCGTTCTTGTGCGGCACGGCAAACTCGATCGTCTTGCTCGTGATCTACCGGGTCATTCAAGGGATTGGGGGCGGCGCGTTGCAGCCGACCGCCCAAGCGCTGCTCTTTGAAACGTATCCGCCCGAAAAGCGCGGCGCGGCCATGGCGATCTTCGGCCTGGGCGCGATGGTGGGGCCTGCCGTCGGGCCGACGCTCGGCGGCTACATCGTCGATAACGCGACCTGGCCGCTCATCTTCTTCATCAACATTCCGATCGGCATTATCGCCTTTATTATGACGATGATGTTCATCCCGAATCCGAAGTATATCGAAAAGCCGAAAGCCGGCATCGACTGGACGGGGTTGGGGCTGCTCGTCGCGGGTCTCGCCGCCCTGCAATACGTGCTCGAGCGCGGCGAGCACGACGAATGGTTCAGTTCGAATACGATCGTCATTCTCTCCATCGTCGCGGCGATTACCATTCCGCTCTTTCTCTGGAAGATGCTGCGAGACAAACATCCGCTGGTCGATCTCCACGTCTTTCGCTTCCGGTCGTTCTCGATCGGTCAGGTCATCGGCGTCATCACGGGCTTCGGCCTCTTCGGAACGGCGCTCATCTTGCCGCTCTTTTTTCAGACCATCCTGAATTTGACCGCGTTTGACACCGGACTCGCGCTGCTTCCGGGCGCGCTTTCCACCGCCGTGAGCATGGTGATCATCGGCAGGATCCTGAACAAGGTCGACGCGCGCCTATCGATTGCGTTCGGCATGTTCGTCTTTGCGTGGTCGACGTGGTGGCTCGGATCGCTCAATACGGAGGCGGGATACTGGCAAGTCTTCTGGCCTCGCTTAGTCCAAGGCTTCGGCCTTGGCTTTCTCTTCGTGCCGCTCTCCACCGTAACGCTCAGCGACATCCCGCGCGGCGAACTCGCCGGCGCGACGGGTGTAAACACCCTGATTCGCCAGTTGGGGGGCAGCTTCGGCATCGCCATTCTCACCACGCTGCTGACGCATCAAACCGCGGTCGCATGGAACGTGCTCGCCTCGGGAATAACCCAGACGCACGGATACTCCGTGGGCGTGCTCACGCAACTGGTCGCACAGCAGTCCGCGATGATCGCTTACATCTATCTGTTCCGCCTGACGGCGATCATCTTCGTCATCGCGATACCGCTCGTGTTCCTCCTGCGCGTCAAGCCTAAGCCGGATGACGGGACGGCAATGACCCAAGCGCTCGCCGCCGAATAGCGGCCCCCATGCATCTTGCCGTTGACGCGCGCGTCGTCGCTCAAGACGCGCGCGGCATCGGCCGGTACGAGCGCGCCGTCTTGCGGCGGCTGCTGGCGGCCGATCGTGTGAAGCTGACGCTGCTGCTCCCCGAATTGCTTCCCTCGTTACGGAAGTCCGCGTTGGCGGCCGCGCTCGATTCCGAGAATTTTTCCGTGCGTTCCAAGGTGCCGGGCGACGCCGATCTCGTCTGGCATCCGGCAAACGGCACCTTCTTCAAGAGCACGGCACCGAACGTCGCGACGATCCACGATGCGGTTCCCTTTCGTTTCCCGGCCGATGATGCACGCAAGCGCGCACACGATCAAGAACCACTCGTGCGTTCGGCAAAAACGGCGCGCCGCGTCGTCGCTGTTTCCCAGTTCGGCGCGGGCGAGATCGAAGCGGTGCTCGCGGTGCCGCGTTCTCGAATCGAAGTGATTTACCACGGCGTCGATTCCACATTCGCGCCGGGCGATCCGCAAGCACTGCCCGCGGGGCTCGCGCCGAAGTCCTACTGGCTCTTCGTCGGCAGCACCGACGAACCGAGGAAAAACTTCGCCCGCGCGTACCTTGCGTTGAACGAAGCCTATCCGTTCGGTAGCGCTCCGCCGCTCGTGGTTGCCGGCGCGCGCGCGCACGACGCACCGAACGTCGTCGCCGTCGGCGAACTCGGCGACGATTTGCGCAGCCGCGACAACGATCGCCTGCGAGATCTCTACCGCGGTGCGATCGGGTTGCTCGTGCCCTCGTTTCACGAAACGTTCGGGATGCCGGTGATCGAAGCGATGGCCTGCGGCACGCCGGTGATCGCTGCGAACGCCAGCTGCCTACCCGAAATCGGCGGTGACGCCGCACTTTACGCCGACCCTCACGACGAAGCGCCGTGGGCCGAGGCGATCCGCCGGCTTTCCGGCGATCCGTCGCTGCAATCGACGCTTCGCGAACGAGGACTCGCACGCGCCTCGGGCTTTTCTTGGGAACGCAGCACGGCGCAGCATCTCTCACTCTTTGAACGGGTTGCAAACGAACGGTGATCCGTGTCGGCGTCGATGCCTGGAACCTTCCCCACGACCGCCGCGGAATCGGGCGCTATCTTCGCGAGATCTTGCGCGAGTGGCGCGAAGGGTTCGCTGCGCGCGTGGACGTTACGCTGATCGTCCCCGAATGGCACACGTGGACGGTGCGCGGGCGGTATCGTGAGGAAGCCGGTGCGCCCTATCGGGTCGTTTCACGCGCGCTGCACCGCCGGGCCGGTTTGGACGCGCTCTGGTTTCCGTGGAACGGCTGCAGTTGGACGAACTTCTCGCTCCCTGCCGTTGCCACTCTGCACGATGCGTCGAACTTCGTCGTGCACGGATACGCGCCGGACACGCAGGCGATCTTCCGCAATGCGGCGCGCCACTGCAAGGGGTTGATCACCGATTCCGAATTCTCGCGCGGCGAACTCGCGCGCGAGCTGACCATTTCGCTCGAACGGATCGTCGCGATTCCACTCGGCGTCAGGCCGCTCGAGGAACGCGGCAATCCCTCGATCGACGTCGCCTCGCTCGAGCCGTACGTTTTATATGCGGGAACGAGCGAACGGCGCAAGGGCGTCGACGTCCTGATTCGCGCCATGGATATACTCGCCGCAACGCATCCGCGTCTGACGCTCGTTCTTGCCGGCACACGCGGCGATGCGGTACGTGGCGATGAAGCAGCGCACGTGCGCGAACTGGGGTTCGTCGACGACGCAACGCTCGCCGAGCTCTATCGCCACGCGTCGGTCTTTGCTTTTCCGTCGCGGTACGAGGGCTTTGGCCTTCCGCCCGTTGAGGCGATGCTCTACGGCATCCCCGTCGTTACGACGGATGCTTCGTCGCTGCCGGAAGCAACGGGAGGTGCAGCAGCGTACGTTCCGCCCGACGATCCAGCCGCGCTCGCAGCGGCGCTCGCACGAATCGTCGACGACGAAGGCTATGCAACCGCGCTTCGAACGCGTGGGCGCGCGTGGGCCGAGACGCTGAGCTGGACGACGACGGCAGAGAGAACGCTGCGCGTATTCGAGTCGGTCGTCCGATGAACGCGATTCATCTCGCCGGGGGCATCGCGATTCGCGACAACCGCATTCTGCTGGTCGCCTCGCGCTATCCGACGCAGGTGGCGCCGCTCTGGAATCTTCCGGGCGGACGATTGCAGCCGGGCGAACTTTTTCACGAAGCGGCAGTGAGAGAGGTTCGTGAGGAAACCGGCTACGATGCGACGATCGCGGCGTTTGCATACCTCAACGAGAGCTACGACGGCCAGACGCATTTCGTCTCAGTCGTCTTCGAGGTCACCTTGAAGGGAGAACCAGCCGCTGCGCGCGCCGACGATCACGTCGCCGCCGTCGAGTGGTGTCCGCTCGATGACGTGGTCCATCGCGTCGAGGTACCGGTCGTGCGCGATCCGCTGCTCGCCTATCTGCAACGGCGCGAACGGTATTTTTCGCGCCACGATGCCGGAATTACGGTTCGCTGGGACGATTGAGCACGTATCCCAGCACGTCGACCGGCCGTCCCCGCACGGTCGCGCCATGCGGCAGCACGCCGTCTTCTTCGAATCCGGCGTTGCGCAGCACTTGGCGCGAGGCAACATTGTCTGGCACGCAGTAGGCTCGAACGCGGCGCAGCGTGAGCGTCTCAAACGCTTCCTTGACGACCGCGCGCAAGGCTTCGGTAGCAATGCCGCGGCCGCGATACTCGCGCACGACGCTATAGCCCACTTCGCCCGACGATATCGATCGTTCCGCGATGCGCAGCGACGCCCACCCGACCGCTTCACCGATGCCCTCGAGATACAGCAACCATTCGAATCGGCCCCACGCACCGGGCTGCAGCCGGCGAGGACGGGCTGCGACGGTTCGCCGGAACTGCGCACGATCGACCTCGGGCAGATCCTGATAATCGCGAAGATCGGGCTTCTGCAGCAACTCCCACAACAGGTCGGCGTTTTCCGCGGTCACCGGGACGAGCCGCAAACGCTCGGTCAGAAGCGAACGCATCTAGCCGCCGCCTTTGCTTCGCGTGAACGAACGGCGAAGGGAGCGACGAACATGACGGATTTGACCGGGACGGTTACGACGGCCCCCACGTTTTTCTACGGCAGCCACACGCATTGCGAACACGAGCAATTCGGCATCCAGACGCGACTTGGAAACGTCCAAGTCATCGACAACGTCGCCATCGCGCCGCGTGTTCCGGTGCGTCCCGGTGACTCGATCGAGGTTCGAGGCGACCTCGTTCACGATCCGGGCAAAGCATCGCCGATCATTCACTGGACGCATCACGATCCCGCGCACCAGCATCCCGATGGCTTCATCCGTTGGAATGATAGGATCTACGCTTGAGCGCAAGCAACTGCGGAATCGTTACAAAGCGGAAGCCGCGCCGCTTTAGGGCGTCCACGATTAAAGACGTTGCTCGTATGTCGCTCGAGCGATCGCACACGTGCGCCGGCGCATGGATGCGCGCACACAGAATGCCGCGATTGCCGTCGTGCAGCACGATGATCGAGCCGTCTTTGACGTAGGGTAGAATGCGCGAGGCAATTACCGCAGGGGGTGGGTCTTCCCAATCGCGGGCGAGCGGCACGGACCACATGACGGGCGTATACCCTAAAGCACGCGCTTGTTGCAACACGAGCCAATCTCGCGCCCCGAATGGCGGCCGCATTAGGTGCGTGTGGATTCCCGTCGCGCGATAAATCGCCTCGTCGGTTCGTTCGAGGCTGCTGCGCACGGCGGCGGGGGACATCACGATCAAATGCGCGTGATTCCAGGTGTGGTTGCCGATCGCATCGCCGTCACGAAATTCTCGATCGACGACCGAAGGAAACGCCTGCGCGGCGCGGCCTACCACGAAGAACGTCGCCGGGACGTGTTCGCGCTCGAGCACGTGCAAGATCGCGGTCGTGTACGGAGGGTTCGGTCCGTCGTCGTAGGTGAGCGCAACGACGCGATCGTGCGCCGGCCCGCTGACGAGCGTCTTGCCAAAGAGTTGATTCGATGGATTTTCGACGTATTCGTAGAGAGCGAAACACGCAAGTGCAAGAAACGCGACGAGGAACGCACCGCGCGCGACGCCCATGGGTCGAGACAGCGGTCGCGCGCGCATCAGGGCTTCAAACCGAGCGACGTACGCGCGGCGGCAATTCGGGCTCGAAACGACGGCGGCCCAAAGTTCCGGAAGTCGTCGACGATCTTTTGATAGCGCGGATCGGCGAGGGTCGTACTGTCGAGCTTCAGCAAGTCCTGGGGGCGGTTCTTGCTCAAGTCGATGTGATACTGACGGCCCGCGGTCGTCGCCCAGTAGTGCGGATCCGTAAAGGTGATCGTGCGATCGCCTTGCTTAAAGTCGATGACTTGCTTCACGTAGACCCGGTAGTGGATCGACGTATTGCCGACGGGCGGTTTATTCACGATCTTCCACACGCCGTCTTCCACCAGTGCGCCGAACAAAAAGCTCACGTCGTACATGCGCGCGGGCGGTGCCGTAATGGAGATCTGCTTGCCGGCATAGGAACGAATGCGATAGGTAAACGTGGAGATGCCCTCGATGTCGCTCATCTTATACTCTTCTTCATACACCGGGGGCTTGTCGTAACGGATCAGAAGGTCGGCGTAGATTCGGCTGGGCGCCTTCTCGAGCTTGGCAACCTCGTTGAAGCGATTCCATTCGGTCTTCCAGTAGATGAAATACCCGCTGATCGCAAAAACGACCACGAGGGCCACGATGAACAGGGTTGTGGGAAAACGCCGCATCCGCGCAGGCTACGGAGAGGCCGCCTCCGCTTCCTGGTCGAGTACCTCGTTGACCAGGGAATCCGCAAGCCCGTTCTGCTTGCGAGGAATGTGCTTGATCTCCACGTGCTCGAACGAGCGCAACAGGGTCTGAGCCCGCCTATGGAGCGGCTGCAGATCGGCGTGCTTTACGCGATATTCCCCGCGCATTTGCTTCACGACCAGCTCGGAATCCATTCTCACGGCGAGCGTCCGCAGGCCCCGTTCCTTCGCACGTTCGAGTCCGATGCACAGGGCCGTCCACTCCGCCACGTTATTGGTGGCGATACCGAGGTAGCGGCCGACCTCGTCGAGGACCTGCCCGTGGGGGTCGACCAACACCGCCCCGCTAGCCGCCGGCCCCGGGTTGCCTCGGGAGCCGCCGTCCGCAAAGAGAATCGCGTCGAAGGGGAGCTGATCGAAGAGCGTCATCGGGTATAACAATTGTATGGCTATATTGATTCGTACCTTTTCGGCCCTGGCGATGGCCGTCGCCATCCTCGTTCCGAACGTGGCTTCCGCCGCGAGCGTTTTCTACGGGATCGTCAACCACGTCTCGACCAACAACATCAAGGTCACCGACCCCCACACGCACCAGACCTTGAGTTTCGTACTCGTTCCCCATTTCGATCAAGTACTCAACGACAACGGCGCGGCGACGTATCAGATGAAAGACGTCAAGCCGGGCCGTTACGTTGCAATCGTTTACGATCAAAAGGCACTCGGCATCCGCCACGCCGACAAGATCTACATCATGAACAACGCAAACGAACGCCTCAAGAAGGTCGGCGGCTAACTCACCCTCCGCCTCCATCACCATCGCGCGACGCGTCGAAGTGTTGCCAGTCGCCGGTATCGACGTGTGCGTCGTTCTGGCCGGCGAGCAGCTCTTCCATGCGTCGCGTTTCGTTTGAACCGCCGTATGCGGTTTCCATCACTCGCCGCAACCGCATGGCGCGCGGATCGTTATCCGCTTGGATCCGGTGATACTGCACGAGCAATCGCACAAACGCGTGAGGAACCCATGGGTCCGCCGGATACTGCTGCTGCCAATCTAAAAGACAGCCGGCGATCGAGTCCATTTCGCCCAGCATGCGCTGATCGACGTCGGGACGCGCCTCCAGACGATCGAGCCGATTGCGGATTTCTAAGATGCTCTCGTGGCGCCGGCCGAAGTATTCGTCGGCGGGGGCCGCTCCCGGCGTGATACCGGCCATTGCCCGACCGTAAACGCCCGTCGCGAGCAGCACGGCGCAGATTCCGATGATGAGTCGTTTCATGAGGCGCTCCTTGTCGTATCAACGTGAGTCAAGGGACCGTGTGGGGTGAGCGGATGCGGCGAGTGGCGCGCAGCGGGAACGCGTCGGACCGGAGCGCTGCGTTCGATCGGAGCGCTGCGGCGATGGATGGGCGACGGGTGCGAATACACCGGCGCAACATGGCGCGGCGCAGGTTGCGGCATACGGTACACCGGAGCGCTGCGGCGATGGATGGGCGACGGGTGCGAATACACCGGCGCAACATGGCGCGGTGCTGGTTGCGGCATACGGTATACCGGAGCGCTGCGGCGATAGATGGGCGCCAGACTCACCGGCTGATGCACCGCGCGAACGGGTTGGAAACGCGTCCACGTATGCACCGGAACCGTCACGACGGGAATCGGTTCGCGGCGTGCGATCGGCGCAAAGCGCGACGGCATGACCGGCACCTTTGCCCGGGCCGGGCCGAAGCGATAGTTTGCGGGCGAAGGCGCGAGCGGAATGCGACCGATCGTGCGAACGTGCGTTACGGAGCCGATCGGAACGCGGCGTACGTCGCGGAAGTCGCCGTTGTGCCAACGCGTAACGTTCAGCGCGACGATATCGCGATTGACGTTTTGGTACTGATTGATCACGACCGTCGTGTTATAGACGATCGTCGTGGAACTCGGGCCCCACCACGGCTGCACGTCTTCGCCCGGCGCAAGCGGCACCCAACCGATGTTGGCGTCGCCGTTTCCGAATTCGAAGAAGGCCACCAGCGCCGGTGCCCAGGCAAACGCACTCGCGCGCGCACCGGGCGACCAGACCCATCCGATACCGTCCACGAAGAACCAGCGGCCGTAGTGGTACGGCGCCCATCCCCAGGGTTCGTCTCCGACCCACGTGTAACCGTAGTATGGCTCGTAGCTCCACGAGCCGTCGCTGTAGGGCGTCCAATCCGGACTCTCGTCGCGCGGATGCCACGCTTCGCCCTGGCCTTGCACGTTGACCCAATCGCCGTTTTGTGCCAAGTCCGCCGCGCCGGCAATCGCCGGATCCAGATATTCATAGGGCGCGAGACTTGCAACTTGATACGCGATGCGATCGCGATCGTTATTCCAGCGATCGAAGCCCGTTTCGGGACCCGCGGCGAGGATTTTATACTCCGGGTCTGCCGCGGATCCGGCAATCTCCATCGTCGATCCGGGCACGACGTCTTGCGAACCTTGCGGTGTGACGACCGTAACGCGCCCGCGACGTGCGGTCACATAGGTATTCCCGCGCGCATCGACCTTTACGACGTATGCACCGCTGCGGGCGGGCACGACGTCGACCGATGGCGTCTGAACGCGCAATTGCAACGTCGATCCGTCAAAGACGCGCATTTCGATGGTTCCAATCGCCAGCTGCGCGACGTCGTCGGTCCCGTCGAGCTGCGTGAAACGCACTTGCGAACGTTCGTCTACACGAATCGCGTCGTATCCGTCGAGCTGCACCTCCGCGCGCCCGCCCCCGCCGGTAGAAAGATAATCGCCGGCTTCGAGCGGTGCGTTTAGGACGACGGCCATATCTTCCGACGAGTCGCCGTGCCTGATCGCCACGTTCCCGACGACCGCACCGATCCGGGCAATACCCGGAGCGTCGTATGCACGAGCCGCCAGCGGCAGATGAAGACCGGCGAATGTGAGAACGCCGAGCGCACATAACGTGCGTCGGACGCGTCGAACCAGAGGATGAAGCATATCTACTCCCCTTCCGAAGGTGCGCTTGTTCAGTTACGATGAGAGAACGCTTAAGAAGCGCGAAACGTTCGTGCGCTCGGAAGCTTCCGGCGGCTTTTTATCTGACCTGATAGACGCTTGAGAGTTTGCTGATAACTCTCTCGCCGAGGGGTCGCATTAGCAGCGTGCATCCAGGGGAATACTCGGTGCATGCACGACGCGGCTAACCATACGAGCGAACGCGTCCGCGAAATCGTCGCGGTCTTTGCCAAACACGGTCTTGCAGCCGGAACCGATCTTCGCTCGGAACGCGCCGCGCGACAACTGCGCGAAGCCTGCGACGAACTCGGCACGACGTTCGTGAAGCTCGCGCAGTTGCTTTCGACTCGCGGCGATATCCTACCGGAAACCTACACCGTAGAGCTTTCAAAACTTCAGGATTCCGTGCATCCCATCGATCCCGGACTTATCGTCGAGGCGATCGAAAGCGAGCTCGGCGCATCACCCTTCGACCTCTTCGAATCGTTCGAGATCGAGCCGCTCGCGTGCGCGTCGATCGGGCAGGTTCACGCCGCCCAACTTCTCGACGGCCGCTCCGCGATCGTGAAAGTTCGCAAACCCGGCGTGCGCGCGGACGTAGAACAGGATCTCGAAATTCTTGGCAGCTTCGCGCATCGAGCCGCGTCGTTCGTTCCGGAACTCGCGGAGTACGACGTGTCCGGTTTGATCGAAGAGTTCTCGGACATGCTGCGCGCAGAGCTGAGCTATACGCACGAAGCAGCCAATATCAACACTTTCCGAAGCATGTTCGACGAAGAGCGCGACGGCATCGCGCTCCCTTCGGTCGTTTCCGAGTTCTCGACGGACCGCGTCTTGACGCTGACCTACGTTGAGGGATGGAAGCTCAACGACGGTTTCTCGCTGGACGAAGAAACGAGCACTGCCGCAGTCGAACGCATCGCCCGCTTCTTGCTCGAGCCGGCATTGGTGCACGGCGTGTTTTACGCCGACCCGCACCCGGGCAACGTGGTCTTTCGCGATGACGGCACCGTTGGATTCGTCGATTTCGGCATGGTGGGGCGCTTTTCGGAAGAGCAGCGCCGTCATCTCGGCGACATCCTTCTGGCGCTGAGCCGGCGGGACGAACAACGCCTTACCGACCGCCTCGTCGATCTGGGGCCGCCACGGAGGCCCGTGGATCGCGTCGCGTTTCAAGCTCGCGTTTCGCGCCTTATCGAGCGCGATCTCTCCTCGTCGCTCCAAAGCGCGCGCGCCGGTGCAACGCTGATCGCGCTGCTCGATCTGGCACGCGATTTCCGATTGCGGCTGCCGGCGCCGGTTTCGTTGTTTTTTAAAGCGGTCGCGCTTGCGGAATCGATCATGGTCACGCTCTCCCCGCAAACATCGATCGAGGACGTACTCGAGCCCGTCGCCGAGCGCATTTCTCGAACCGAACTCGATCCGAAACGGTTCGCCCAGCGTGCTCGCCGCTCCGCGATGGAAACGGCGGAACTCGGGCTGGAACTGCCGCGACGCGCGGACCGCGTTCTCGCCGACATAGAACGCGGCAACCTTCGGGTCTGGGCGCGCATCGAAGAGAGCGAATTGATCCTGCGCCGCCTCGAGCGCATCGTCGAACGTGCCAATGCCACGATGCTCGTTTCCGCGCTCATCGTCGGCGTGACGATCTTACTTGCGTTCTACCATCCGCGCGGCGGCCATGGTTTAGTTGCGCCGATCTTTTGGATCGGCATCGCTCTGGCCGTGATATGGCTCTTCCGTACCGGCTGGGCGAGCTTTCGAAAGACCCCGCACGAATCGTTCCGGCGCGACTAGCTTCCGCCGCGCGGCGCAGCCGATTCTTTGCGCTGCCGTGCGAGGAACGTGTGGAGCGCAGAATGGTCGCCTTTATGCGCGCCGCAAATCACTTCGCCGCAATTATTCTGTTTACACCGCTCGTTCGCGATTGCGCTACAGCCGGGCATCTGGCACGGACGCTTTTCGGCGGCCGTCACGCGGCTCCACTTACGCTTGATTCGGGGTTTCATCGCGGTACCTCATTCGCCACGAGGAGCGTCTTTTTCGTGTAATCGCTAATTTCTCGTATTTTTCGATGTTTTATCGAATCGTCGATGGTCAGATGTTTCACCTGTAAGCCGGATCAAGCGAACACGATCTGCCGCTTACGCGTCAAACAATGCACTCTTGCGCCCCCCCGAGATCATAGCGACTCGCCGCCGAGGGCTCGCCAGAGGGGTTACGGCCGCACGGCCTAGCACTCTTGCGCCGACCCCTGCTGCGCTGGCATGGAGACGCCAACGTTCCCGGGACCGTTGAATGTAACGTCGGCAAATCCAAGCGGTATGCTCCCGTGGTGGCAATACCGCATCGTAACATGCGGCGTCATGAGCGTGTGGTAGCGCTCCGCGTCCGCTCGATGTTCGTCGTATGAGGCGGCGATTTCGTACGCCGCACTTGCCGCATAACAGCAGCGGTTGGCGTAGAACACACCACCGGGCGGCACGACCGCATGCCCGTCGATCGTGATACCGAGCGGCCCCCGATACCACAGCACGTGCCGGATGTCGAAGATATAGAGCGGTCGATTCGCCCTGTTGGTTATCTTGATGTACCCGTTGTGGTAATTGATCGGCGCCCCGTCGGCCGAAACCGGCGTGCGCGCGCCTGCAACGATGGCAAGTGCGAGCCCGCAGATCGCAAGCATACGTTTCATATCTTGGATTCCTATCGTTTCAGTAGAAGTTCGGCGCGAGTAGCCTCGCCGCCGAGGGTTCGCCTTAGCGTTAGCGACCACACAGCTAGCACGTCCTGTCCGGGGTCGCTTGGTGGTAACTCCCAAAGCCGATCTCACGCACACCCGCACGTAGCTCGCCGTAAAATTTGACGTCGGCAGACCCAAGCCATATGCTCCCGTGGCGGCATAATTCCAAAAAGACCCGCTTCGTCGCAAGGGCGTGAACTCGCTCGGCTTCCGCTCGGTCTTCATAGTACGAGGCGGCGATTTCGTACTCCGAGCCGGCTGCGTAACAACAGCGGTTGGCATAGAACACAGCGCCGGGAGGCACGACCGTTTTCCCGTCGATCGTGATACCGAGCGCCCCCCCGGGCACCAGGGCGTGCCGAATGCCGTAGATATAGAGCGGCATATTGGCGGCGTTGGTTATCTTGATGTATCCGTTGTGGTAATTGATCGGCGCCCCGTCGGCCGAGACGGGCGTGCGCGCGCCTGCAACGATGGCAAGTGCGAGCCCGCAGATCGCGAGCATACGTTTCATGTAGTCGATTCCTTGCGTTAGAAGCTGGGTGCGAGCGACTGGGCGCCGAGGACCCCGTTCGCCCAGAAGCTGCAGTTGAGCAGTGTCATCGCCATGTGAAGCGGGCAGCCGGTAGCTAGGTATTGCTTCATCGTGGTTACGTTCCTGCCGACGAGAGACTGTCGGTCGGCGCATACGGCACCACGCTGAGCGGAACGGCTCGGCTGTTCTTCAACGACTCGAGTCAGCGCAGAGGTGGGCGTCGCATGCAAAGCTCGCAATCTCGAGGTTATCACGGAGATGCAGCGCAACGTCGCGCCGATTGAGAACACGGCGCTCGACGCAGCGCCGCGTTGGAAGCAATTGAAATGGCGAACTCGGGGGATCGGCGGCTTTAGATCAAGCCGTCTAGGGGCTTGATACCGCGCACCGTTGAGCGCATGTTTTTCCGCCGATACGTTTTCACGATCTGCGCTCTACCGCGGCAACGATGATGCTCGAATAAGGCGTATAGCCGAAGGTCGTTCAAGAACGGCTCGGCCACGCAAGCATCGCCGTTACGCTGGACACGTACAGCCATGTCGTGCCGTCGATGCAACGGGAAGCCGCGGACCGCGTAGACGCTCTCTTTAGCGAACTGCGCGCAGCGCGATCATGCGCCGGCGTTCCGAATGATTGGGCTACAAGTGGAATTGCGACTCAAAGCAAAAGCCGCAAAAAGCTAGGGTTTTGAAGCTTTTTTATGGTCGGGTCTCATCCGTTTCAACGGGAGTCTTACGAAAAAGTGAGCCCGCCGCAATGCGGCGCGCTCACTTTTTGTAAGACTATCGGGCTGACTGGATTCGAACCAGCGACCTCTTGACCCCCAGCTTGATTTTGCCATATTGCACAACATTGCGGCCCGTTGCAAGCAGCGGAAAAACGCCGTCTAATTAAGCTATTCTCGCCGCTCGCCTCTTGCACGAGATTGCACGACGTTGCCCCTATTTGCGTTCCAATTGGGACACACAATTGGGCTACGCGTCGAGTGGCTTTCGGAAAATCTCCCACAGGAGAGCTTCTTCTCCAACCGACAGGGCGGCGCGCGACCGCAAGCGATCCCCGGACTCAAGGTTTCGCCGGGCCAGCACGATTGGCTGATATTGCGTCAGTAAACGCTCAAGGCGCTCCTTTTGAATTGCTCTAGCCCGATCTTCCATCCGCAAAAACCGGGGATGGGGCGGCGTTCCCTGTTCTTCATGGGGCCGGCTCATGTAGTCCTGAATACGCCGCTCGACGCTGGCTCTACCGATCCGCGATGGCGCGCGCTGTAGAAAGCGTGCCTTCATACGCTCACAGTATGCCGCAAGGGCCGCTCTTACGTCGTGCTCCTTGGGGCGATAGCCTCTCTTGCCGGCGTAGTCCTGAGCCTTTGATTTCGTAAGAGCACGCGTGACTAAGCTCGCGTTGCCAGCGGTGTTCCAGAAGTATGTATTGATTACGTCGACCGCGGAAAGAGAACGAGTTAGCGGAGCGCGAGCAGCATACTCCTGGGACCATCCAAGCAACGAAACCCGCTCCTCTCCCGCCATAGCCTCAACTACGACCTCTCGCGGAGCGCCGACAGTCCTGTCCGGGACACGGCCCTCGGTTTTCCCCTTCTTCGACAGGTATGGCGACTCGATCGCAAGAGCTTTGACGGCAAACTTGAGGCGGTAATAGTGCTCCATGCTCATGGGCGGCTGACTCTGAACCGCAGACCCCCGGCGCAAGTCACCTAGACGTAGGGCTCTTTCAAGGGTCTTGTACGACGTTCCAATGGCGGCGGCATACTGCTCGGCGTTTACGCAGGCCAGCAGCATTAGCTGGATCGTGTCCGCGCGCACCTTCAGTGCGCTCGAACTTTCACCGCTTAACCTCATACCCTGTGGCCTGCTCATAGTTTTTATTCCTGTCCAGCGTCAATTCACCAACTCATACGTTCGCGGAGGTAGGCGCTGCTCCTGTTGGAGTATTTCCGTAAGCATGAAAACTCTGATGTCGGTTCGCGGTGCTACGGCGCTTCTGTGCGTTAGTGAACGCACAGTTTGGAACCTCATTAAGACAGGGCAGCTCCCTCACGTTCGCATCGGACGACTCGTGCGTCTATCGATCGATGACATTGAAGCGTTCGTGAGTCGCAACCGGGCCGGGTCCTAGCAATGGAAACATGCCTTCGAATTTTGAGGCGAGTGCGGTTTGGTACGATCAACGCCGCCTCTGTGGCAACAGGCGTTTCACGCTGGACACTTAGGCGCGCTGAGTCAGGCAAAAGCGTTTCACGTTCGACGAAAGCGCGGCTTGAGCAAGCCTACACGCTCCCCTGGAGCGACCTGACCAAAGACTTGATCTCCGTCCTTGAAGCGGACGAGAAGGGACCACAAAACCAATGACCACCAACAGTGAAGACTACCCGGCGCACCTCGCAACAATCGAGGACAAAATCGCCCAAGGCAAAGCCGAGATGATCGACTTAGAAATGAGACTTGGGAAAGCTGGCGCAGATGGCGCGGATTGCAAAGCGTTAAAGCGCAAAATTACTGAGCTTGAGGAAGACCTCAAGACCGCCGATGCGATTCGGAATCATATCCAGCGCCAAATTCCACACCAGGAAAAAGCCGCGCTGATTGATTCGTGGCGCGAGGCCGAGCGATTGGGCAAAGAGGCGCACGAAAACCTTATCGTCGCCCAGACTGAGCTAAACCTCGCCAAAGATCGTTTTGTGGAAGCACAGACTGCCTACCAACGCGCGAAGCACGACCGCGATCTCGCGACTGCTCGTGCGTACAATCGGCACGAAAAAATCGTGGCCCACAAGACCCAGCACCCCCATCTCTACGTCGAGGAGGTTCAATCGTGAAGAACACAGCCAAACAAAAAGCCAACGCGGCGAAACCGCTCCCGATCTATTTCGAATACGCCCAGAAGGGCAAGGCGAAAACGATCGCTGACGTCGTAAAAGGCGGAACCGTCGACGCGCCGGGAATGACGCCGAGCGGACGAGCCGTCGAAGGCGACTACTACTCACGGCTTCAGCGGCGCGAGATGAACTCGCCGCCAACCGCTAAAGACATTGCGGGCGAGATCGAAGCGTCGATGACGCAACCACAGCCGACGAACGAACAGATCATGGCGAACGGCGGCGGCATCGCTGGCTTCCGAAAAGCCCTCCGGCAGATGATCGCGATTCGCGACAAGAGCGGCACGGGGCCGCAGTAGTCGGATGCGCCCCTCCCAAACGTCCGCTGCGTCACCCCTCTCGGCGCAGTCGGCAGTAGCAAAAGGCCGGCCCGTCTCCATACTCAACGGGTCGGCCTTTGCGCGCTTTCAATGCGGAGGGAGCGCGGAATGACGACGACGGATCTCAAGACCCGCACCGTTGCAACCTTCGCGGAAAAGGAACTCGCTCGGCGCAATTTGCCGGACTTCTGCCGCCTAATGTACCTCGGCTTCCAAGCGCCCCCGCACCTCCGCTATCTCGCGGAAATCCTCGAAATGGTAGAGGCGGGTGGGCTTCGACGCGTTATCGTTTCCCTGCATCCCGGCAGCGGTAAGAGTACGCTGCTGCAATTGTTCGCCGCCTGGTATCTCGGACGCGACCCGCGTCGGAAGATCATCGCGACGTCGGCCGCGGAACGCCTTGTGGTACGCAACAGCCGCGCGGTACGCGACTGCTTCACCGAAGCATCGTGGCCGTTTAGCGCCAAGCTCGCACCCGATGCCTCCGCGTCCACCGCCTGGGAAACGAGCGAAGGCGGCGGCTTGTTCGGCGTCGGCGTCGGCGGCACGATCACCGGCTGGCGCGCGCCGCTGCTCCTCTGCGACGATCTCGAAGATGGTCAGTCATCGAAGCCAGAATTGGACGGCCTCGAAGATTGGTTCCGCGGAAAAGCGCTCACGCGTTTAGAGCCTAACGGCGCGGTCGTTATCGTACAAACGCGCTGGCCAAACGACGATCTCCCGCGCCGGCTTATGAAAGGCCCGCGTGGCGAGCAATGGACCTACGTCCGTATGCCGGCGCTCGCAGAGGACGACGATATCCTCGGGCGCCAACCGGGGGAAGCTCTTTGGCCGGAACGATTCGACGTCGCAGCCCTTGAGGCAATTCGCGAAGATATTGGAAGCCGGCACTTCGCCGCACAGTACCAAGGCGCGCCAACGAACGATACGGGGAACCTCATAAAGCTCGATTGGTTCGAGCGTTACGACAGCCCTCCGGAGTCGTTCGATCGCGTCATCCAAGCACTCGACGCGGCGAGCAAGACCGGCGTGCGGAACGACTACTCCGCGATCGTAACCCTCGGCGTGAAGGGCAACGCATATTTCGTCCTCGACGTCGAGCGGCGGCGCGTCGAATTCCCGGATCTGCTTCGCATGGTCCTCGCGGCATACGAGAAGCACAACCCGAGCACGATCTATGCCGAGGACACCTCGAACGCCACGGCGCTGATTCAGCAGCTCAAAGATGACTCGTCCCTCCCGATCGTCGCGATTAAGCCGGTCGGAAGCAAAGAGTCGCGCGTAGAGGCGATTACCGGAACGATTGAAGCGGGCCGCGTCCACTTGCCAAAATCGGCGCGCTGGCTTGCGGATTTCGAAGCAGAGCTTTGTGAGTTTCCCTCGGGCGACCATGACGACATGGTGGATGCGTTCGCGATGGTTCTTTCACAAGCGAAAACCGGCTCGGAGTTTTTCTTCGCTATATGTTAGCGAGCACGGAGAGTTTGCAATGGAGCAAGAAAAAACCGGAGCGTCAACTCCGGCGAGTAAGTCTAAAACCGCTTCGACTAGGATACCACAGCCCGAACCCATTGTCCCGCTGTGGTGGTGGAGCGCGATCTACGCGAAGCCAAGGTATCGCTTCAACGCCCTCGGAGTCGCGATGATGATAAGCCGACATCGAGACTATGGAACCAATACGCTTTCGACTTGGGGACAGAAGGCAATCGGGAAGCACCTGGGGCTTAGCGAAAAACGAATTGGAGAAGCCATCACCGTCTTAGAAGAAGCGGGGATTTTAAGCGTTAAGAACTGCGGCCCGAAGCCCCCGATTTACACCTTGCGTTACGAAGCTCTCCCAGCCAATGACGGAGCTAAAGCCCTCCCAGCTACTGACGGAGCATCATCGGAAAGCTCTCCCAGCGCCCGGACAAATGCTCTCCCAGCGGCTGGACAAAAGCTCTCCCAGCCCCCGCCAGACAATACTCCACCTTCTACACCAATTAATACGCACGACGACGCAAGCTTTGAAAAAAACGAAGAAGCCACCGGAGGCGACGATCTGCTCGCCATTCTGGCTGAAGCGTTCGATCGGTATGGCGTACCAGACAAGCCGAGCAATAAACCGGCTCGGATTCTTAAGCAGATCGGCGCTGCCAACGTCGATGCGCTACTCGTTCACCTCGATGTCGCAAGCGCAAGGGATAACGTCGGCAACCCTCTCGCCTACGCGCTTTGGATGCTGAAAGAGGGCATCGAACCCGACACCCCGTCCGATCCTTGCGACAAGATACCGAAAACCGCTGGCCGCCACTTTAAGGAGTGTGGCGTTTGCGGCATGTTCCATGTTGGCCGCTGCGACGATCCCAAGCCGCGCGTATTCCGAGAGGACCCTTGTGAGAGCTGTGGCTCAAATCACTTCCCGTGCAACTGCTGTCCTCACGGCGCGCCGATCTCGAAAGCGGATTGTGCCCGCATGCACGTCTTAACGAACTCCTCGGACCTGCTTCGCAGTACGAAATTGGAACGAGAACAGGGGGTGGCATAATGCCGCAAGTCTGCTCAATCTGCACCAATCCCCGCGGATGGGAGATCACTCGAGCACTCTGCGCCGGTGATACGATTCGTCCCCTGGCGTCTCGGTTCAAGGTCACCTCGGCAGCCGTCATGCGGCACCGGAAGAACTGCCTGCGACTCTCCGGTACGCAGAAAAACGGCAGCGCGGGCGCGCAAGAGGATTTACCTGCAAAAACTGTTGCGCTTCGCCCTGCAACAGATGCGCGCTCGATTATCGAACGCGCGGACGTTTTGCTGAGCCGCGCAGAAGGCGTTTTAACGCGTGCGGAGGGTGCGAACGATGATTTGCTCGCGCTTAAGGCCGTGCGCGAGGCAAAAAGCGTCCTTGAAATGCTCGCGCGTATTCATGGACTGCTGCAACCGGACGGCGTTTCGGTCACGATCGACGCGCGCAAGCAAACGGCGATATTGCAGGACCTTAGCGACGACGAGCTTCGTGCGATTATCGCTGCCGGCCGCGCGCTACCGCAGGCGAAGCCATGCTAGTCGCGGCGCGCCGTGGCCTTATATTTCCGCATGACCTGAGCAATATCGGGACGCTTCAAGATCTCGCGGAGCGCGATCTCCACGAAGTGGCTAACGCTAACATGCACGCTTTCGCGTCTCAGGGCCGCTCTGACGTCGTGCATCCGGTTGGCGACCTCAGTATCGACCAGGGCCTGAACTCGCGTCGTGGAGGGCGTTTCTGCCTCTTTCTTGGCCATGCCGGGAATGGTTCGCGCCGCTCCCTAGCTCAGCATGGTTTTGCCCCTCTTGCGCTAGTTAGCACTAGTGCTATAATTCAAGTACCGAACGGTCGCAAAAGAAAGAAGCACCATGAGCGCACAGATAATCAGCCTCGACGCCTACCGCCAATCAAAGAACGACCCGAAGCCGCCGGCAACGCCGGTCGCGATTTCGCTCAAGAAGGCGGCCTAGTCGTGGCCAAGCGATCTGTGGCGCCGCGCATGATTGTCGGATACGTCCGGGTATCGACCTCTGAGCAGGCGCAAGCGGGCTTCTCGATAGACGCTCAGCGCGCACGTATCGAGCTATTCGCGCAAGTCAGCCGTGATTTTCACCCGGTCGATGCGTACCTCGTCGATGATGGCTTCTCGGGGTCAAACCTCGAGCGACCCGCGATGATGGAGCTTCTCGGCAAGATCAAACGCCGCGAGGTCGCCGCGGTGTACGTTACTAAGCTCGACCGGCTCAGCCGCAACCTTCGCGACATTCTGGAACTGCTCGACCTCTGCCAGCAGACCAACACGGCGCTACTCTCAGCGTCCGAGTCGCTCGATACGTCGAGCGCGGTTGGCCGCATGGTCGTGCATCTGCTCGGCACGTTCGCGGAATTCGAACGCGGCCGGATCTCCGAACGCACCAGCGACGTTCTCGGATTCCGTCGCCGCAGCGGCAAGCGCTACTCAAAATTTCCGCCGTTCGGCTACGCCTACGAGAACGACGCGCTCGTCGCGGTTCCCGATGAACTCGAAGCGCTGGCCGAAATGCAAACGATGCGCGCGAGCGGTCACACGTACCGCGCGATCGCTGAGATGCTCGACGCGCGCGGCGTTCGTCCTCACCGCGCTACCAAGTGGACTGCCGGCTCTATCTCCGCGGTCCTGAACTCCAAAATGGCACAAGAAGGCAGCAACGCATGAACGACCGACGCATGGTTTACGTCGCACCGGGCGAGCCGATCGAATCGGCGCTCCAACGGTTCAGACGGAATCTCGAAAAGACCCCGCGAGGTGAATTCGCGCGGCACGAGTGTTTCATCCCGCGCGGAGAACGGCGGCGCCGCAAAGCGCGCCAGGCACGCAAGCGATTGGCTAAAGCCGCGTAACACAAAACACAAAGACGCCTCGGCGGCGCACGAACGCCCCGAGGCATGACCACGAAAGGAACGATCTCTCATGGCAAATTCGAGTGTATCACGGCGCCACTACTTGCCTCCGTTCGTCGACTCGTTGCGGATTCAAGAGGCGAACCGAAAGCGTATTGTTCGCGATCTCATTCGCGAGGCAGAGTCGTGCGAGAAGATCGCGCGTGAGTCGCGGAAGATGGCCGAGGAACTAACGGACCTTGCGGCCCTGCGTGATAGGAAGCGACTGCACCGGCTTCGGGTTATGGAACCGGCTCAGAGGTGGCTCGTCGCGCTTTTCGGCGTTCAGGACGAGCTTTATAGTGCGAGCAGAGACGTGAGGTTCCTTGATCGGTCGAACTTCTTGTTTGAATGCATCGAAGGCGAATCACCGGCGCCCTACGCGAGCAATTGGCGCGAGACGGAGGGCACCAAAGCCAGCACGCCGGCCAGAACACCTGCAACGGATGACGCAAGCATGAGTAACGACCCGATTATCGCAGCCGAGGCGATCGTGCGCTCTGCAAGTGGTCACGCTATAGATTGGATGCGCGAACCGCTAACCGAACGGGAGCGAAAGCTGCGTGAAGCGATCATCGCGCGCATCCTTGCCGAGGACCTGTTCCCGGTGAGTACCCTCAGGGGTCTTTGCCCCGGCTATGGTGTGAAGCTGGCCGGCGACCTCAGCGCGGCGCTCGCCCTTGCTAATAGGCAGCTTGACGAGCAGAACGCGCAATATAAGGCGCGTCAGAACCGCGAATACCTCGAGCAAGCGCAGCGCGACGTTGACGCGGGAACAGCAGATGAACACTAGCCGCAACGGGCCTTGCCGATGCGGCAGCGGCGTCAAGTATAAAAAGTGCTGTGGCCGCGCGAAGCCTCCGGCGATCGCGGTCGCAACGCCTACGCGCAGCGGCCTCTCGCGGGAAACCGCCTACGCCTTGCGCTACCACTTTGACGGATTACCGAAGCGAACGTATCGTGTGGTTGGCAAGCCCGTCGTAGAGGCGCGCAATGAATTGTGCGAGCAGATCCTTCGCGATCGCGAATCCGGCGCGCTCGATGCTGACCATGAATGGTTCGTCCTTTGGGTCGATGACGACGCATGGTGGCCGCGCGGAGCCGTTAAAGATATTCTGGATCTCGCTATAAAGCACGCCGATATCGACCTGATAGCGGGCCTTTATTCAGCTCGGGTTGCGAATTTGGGACCAATCCTGGAGTTTAATGAACTTTTACGCGACTCCGACTACCGGGCGTGCGCGCACGGGTGCGATCTGCTCAGGATCATAAGCTGCGGCGGTCACTTTCGGATTCACAGGCTCTCGTTACTCGATAAGCTTGGGCCTAAGCCGTTCTCCATTGAGAAGGATGGCCAATACGAAGATCACATCTTTTGCGCTCGGATTCGCGCGATTGGCGGAGAGCTCGCCGTAGCTCAGCGCGTAAAAGTAGCGCATGTCGATACGGACACGGGCCTCGCGTACCTGCCCTTTGAACCGGTCCAAAGAATTACGAAAGGTAAGATTGCGCCGGCTGAAGATGCGCCCGCGTCGGGGATATTTCCGGTTCCCGTCCCCAGAGTATACGGGCGGGATATTGAAACCGCCGTGACGCGCGAGTTTCAAACGGCCGAGGCGATACGCCTACATCTTGAAAAGCTACGACGGTTTGTCGTCCTCTATGAAGGCATTTTCGGGAAGCCGCCGCCTCTTGCGGACATGATCCGGGACGTCGTTGGCCCTCGCGCGATTGAGAAATTCAGAAAGTCTGCCATGCAAAAAGAGCGCCGGGTCGAGAGGCTCCGCGGATGACCGCTAGCAGAGTCGCGCCTACTCCTACCCCGAATAGTCCCACTAACTCAAACGGCCACCCGCGCCGGTGTCTAGACGCGAGCGGCCTCAGCCACAAGAAAGGCTGGTTTCCTATGGCAAATCCTACAGTATCACAGGGCGCCGAAATTGAGACACCCTTGGGATATACGAAATGAACGTCAGTCGCAATGCGCCCTGCCCGTGCGGTAGTGGGCGCAAATACAAGGTTTGCTGCCTTACGAAAGAGGCGGTGCAGCGCAAGCCACGCCGGGACCAGGACGCGCTAATCGTCTGCATGCCGACGCGCGGACAAATCACGTTCGAGACGGAGCTTGCGCTTCGGATGAATCTCCAGGGTATCGAACACCTCTCGTGCATGGTGGCGCGAAGGCCCGTAGTCGAGGCGCGTAATCAGCTTGCACGATTGGCGCTCGAAGCGATAGACGCGAACCCTCTGTCGTTCGTACCGCGCGAGTGGTACGTCCTGTGGGTTGACGACGACGCATGGTGGCAACCTGGAACGGTCGAGGCGCTTATGAACGGCATGCACCAAGATCGCACCGCCGATATCGTCTTTGCCATGTTCGGGGCGCGCACGCCCTATGCGCCGCCGTTTGCATATCGAGACGCGAGCGATTCCGAAAGCTATCTGCGCTTAGGTATCGACTATCAATTTGGGCAGGTCGTCCCGATTGAGACTGCGGGATTTCACTTCGTGCTCATGCGCGCAAGTGCGCTTCAAAAGGTCGGCCCCGATCCGTTCACGCTTCGCGCCGATCACGGCGAAGATTACGAATTCTGCTCTCGCGCCAGGGAGGCCGGTCTAAGCCTCAAAGCAGCGACGGGAGTCCCGATCGTTCACCTTGACCCGCGCGACGGTACGGCATACATGCCGGGGATGCCGGCCATGATGATGGACGGAAATATCCTCAAAGCCCTTACGACGCAGCACGCGACAGCTTCGGGCACGAACAAGGCGGAGACGCGCGACTACGGTATCGCGGCAATGCCTAACACCACCGAGGCCGACCGCGAAGCAGAGGCGCGGCTTTCCGCGGAGATGGAGCAGCGCCGGAAAGTGAGTGCCCTATGATTCCAACGAGTGACGGTTCGCGAGCCGCGGGCGTGTTTGCGAAGCTCGATCCGCACGTTGCGGCGACCCTACGCGCAGCGCTTACTGCGGCGATCGCAAAGACGGCGGAACTCGGCGCGGAGGTCGGCGTGGTATGCAAGGAGCGCAACCTCGACGTTATCGCCGTGATGCAGAAGAACGTAACGCCGATTGAAAACACGGCGCTCGACGCTGCCGCGGACGTTCTAGCCGACGCGTGGTTCAGTTCCGGCAACGCTATCCCGCAGGTTGCCGCGCTTGGCGCAGTCGCTGCCGGCGTAGCGTCGACCGGTTCTATTCGTGGCGGGTTGTATCGCGCCGGCAGTATTCTTGGTGACGCCGAAGCCGTCGCTTCCGGGAATCCCGAGAAGATCGTCAGACGCGGAGCGCAGCACGTTTTTTGGCGCGCGTTTGGGAATGCGGGACGCGCGATTTTTCGGGGGTTTGGTGGGAAATGAGTCAGAAGCGAAGCCTACATAGGGAAAGCGTATGGACCTTAAGCACCCTTTTCGCGGTCGTATCACTCTTAATTTCGTTCTTGACGTTATGGTGGACTGCTCGCCCCGCGCAACTTAGCGTCAGTTTTGCAACGGTCGCGGCCAGCACCCGAGGAGGCGACCATATTATCGTTCCTGTTACATTCTCAAACGATGGCGCCCAAGCCACAACGATAACCGATGTAATGCTTAAAGAAACCGCCGGCAGTCATGTAGCAACGTATACTGCGTGGTTCTCAATTAGGGCAGACTCCATCGAGGCATTCCTTCACGATCCCACCTCAAAAGGTGCTACCACTCCGTTTATAAAGGCCGACTTTGCGCCCTTTATGCTCCCTGGCGGAGCCTCGACTACCAAGGTTCTGGTCTTTAACCACTTCTCAGCGTCGCCAAGCTTATTTGCGCCCGACAGTACGGTAGCATACCGCGTGGTAGCGCACGCAACGTCCGGTGACGCGTCCGACGAGCATTGCGTGGCATGGCCGCATACGCTTGCCGCCACGTTCGCAACCGGTGGAGGAGCGATGGAACAGGTCGATAGCAATATCGAGTGGCGTCTCTCACATACCCCGACCAACGCGTGGCCCACAGCCGTCCCTAAATGCACGGAGGGAGCCGCCAAATGAAGGCGCGGCGTAGTAATGGAGACGGCGCGATCGACAAAATACGACGCGCCAGAAAAGACGGAACGATCGTCGAGCGGTGGCGCGGTCGAGTCTCCCTCGGGCTTGACCCGAAAACGGGAAAGGCTCGGAGAATCACGCTGTATGCGAAAACGCGTGCCGAGCTTGCGACGAAGATCGCGCGGCTAAACGCGGACGCTTCGCGGGGAATTGTGCCAAGCAGAGAGCGCACAACGGTTTCGGCGTTCGTGCAACGATGGCTTGACGACGTTATGGCCGCACGGGTGCGTCCCACGACGCTGGAACTGTATCGGAGCCTTGCGAAGAACCATATTTTCGAGACGATAGGCGCACGTCGGCTCGACGCGCTAACAGCGCAGGACGTTCAGGGCATTCTGTCCACCATGCAACGCGACGGCAAGTCGGAGCGAACGCAGGCGTTGGTCCTCACTACGCTCTCGTCCGCACTCGACCAGGCGGTTAAGTGGGACCTCGTTCCCCGGAATGTTGCAAGTATCGTGGACAAGCCGAGATCCGCGCGCGGCGAAATGCTGACCTTGAATCGGGAACAGGTCGCGCTTCTTCTTCAGGAGGCCGCGACGACGCGCTTCTATGCACTGTACGTCTTGGCCCTAACGTGCGGCCTTCGGCGTGGCGAACTGCTCGGCTTGCAATGGGCCGACGTCGATTTTGACAAATGCGCGCTTTCCGTCGTGCGCTCAATCGTTACGCTTCACGGGAAGCCTATCGTCGCGGATACCAAAACCGCCAAGGGACGCCGGCGCATCGACCTTCCGAGCGTTGCCGTCCGAGCGTTACGCGAGCATAGGGCGCGCCTAATGGCCGAGAACCGCATGGCGCCCTGGATATTCCCCAGCGAGGCAGCAAGCCCGATCTGTCCCCGGAACTTTATCCGGCGATCGTTCGAACCGATGCTGCGGAGCATTCAGGCGAAGGTCGATGAGGAAGCAGCGAAAGCGGGACGCCTAGCGGACCGCTTCCCCGCGATTCGCTTTCACGATCTGCGGCACACCGCCGCGACCATGATGCTCGAATTAGGCGTCCAGCCGAAGGTCGTGCAAGAACGACTCGGCCACGCGAGCATAGCCGTTACGATGGACACCTACAGCCACGTTATGCCCTCGATGCAAAGAGAAGCGGCCGATCGCGTCGACGCCCTCTTTAGCGAAATCCGAGCCTCAGGCGCTTAGATCGCGGCGGCGAAGGCGCTTCGCTTCTTCTGCGGGGAGGACGTCAGCCCGATGATATGGTTGGCGCGAATGAGGTAAGTATCGACGCCCTCTGCCGGCGTTAGCTTCACCCACCCATCCGATCCGTCGCGGAAAAGCGCCTCGACCCGCGTCCACTCGACCTCGGAAACCTCGATCGCCCCGAATCCATTTACGACTACAAAGTAATGCACTACGAACACCCTCTCTCAAGCAATTGGGCTACAAATTGGGACACAACCGAGAATAGACTTAAACAAAAAGCCGCGAAACACTCGATTTCGCGGCTTTTTTACTATCGGGCTGACTGGATTCGAACCAGCGACCTCTTGACCCCCAGTCAAGCGCGCTAACCAAGCTGCGCTACAGCCCGTTCTGCCGGAGGTGCGATATACCAAGAGGCTGGGGTTTTTCCTGTCAGCGGGCTTTCTTCTTCTTCCGCGCGGCGCCATTGACGGCTTCGCGTAACGAGCGCCCTGCGACGAATGCCGGAACCTTGCGCGCGGCGATCTTGATCTTCTCCCCGGTTTTGGGATTGCGCCCTTCGCGTGCCTTACGGCTCCTTACGACGAAACTACCGAACGGTGTGAGTGCGACGCGATCCCCTTTTTGAAGTGCCGTCTTAATCTCGTCAAGGATCAAGTCGACGATCTGTCCGGCTTGGCGTTTCGTGAGCTCGATTTCGCTCGCGACGGTGTCCACGAGGTCCGCTTTCGTCAATGCCCTAGGCTCCTCTCGGCGGGACGACCCGCCAGGAAGGGGGATATACGGACCGACGCCCTAGTTTCCTTGAGTTTTGAGCGCGGCACGCACCGCGAGAACGTAAGAAAACGGCCCAAATCCGCTGATGGAGCCATTGCACGCTGCAGCGGTGACGCTGGTCCGGCGATGCGTCTCGCGCGCGGCAATGTTCGATAAATGCACCTCGATCGCCGGCACGGGCACCGATGCGAGCGCATCAGCGATTGCATAGGAATAATGAGCGTACGCGCCCGGATTGATCACGATCGCGTCGTACACGTTGCGCGCGTTATGAATCGCGTCGATGATCGGCCCCTCGGCATTGTGCTGCACGCAGTCGACTTCTACGCCCATTTCGCGCGCGCTGGCGGTAATAAAATCGTTGATTTCGCCGAGTGTTTGCCGGCCGTAAATCTCGGGCTGCCGCTCGCCCAGTAGATTGAGGTTCGGTCCGTGTATGACGAGCACGCGCATTGGTCGCTTGTCATTCGAGGAGGAAAACCGTGTGCCTTCGGACGACGGAAACGGGATGCCCGATCTTCTCTTGAGCGCCGCGGCCCCCGACGCCGGCATTGCCATCGTTGCCGCGATCACGACCGAACTCGTGACCGAAACGCAAAAGCGCCACGATTTTTCGCCCCTCGCGACGGCCGCAGTCGGCCGCCTTATGACCGGCGCGATCCTCTTTGCAGCGTCGATCAAAGGGCGCGAGCGGCTCACCCTGCAGATCTCCGGCAACGGCCCGATCGGCCCGATCGGCGCCGATGCGTGGCTGCTCGAGCCGGATCTGCTCGGCGCCCGCGGCTATGCGCGGAACGGCAACGTCGACCTGCCGCTCAACGCTCGCGGGAAATTCGATGTGGCGGGCGCGGTCGGCGACGGCTCACTGCACGTCATCAAATCCTACGACGTCGGCCAGCCCTACGTGGGCGTCGTGCCGCTCTACTCGGGCGAGATCGCCGAAGACCTGGCGGCCTACCTCGTGAAGTCCGAGCAAATCCCGAGCGTCGTCGCGCTGGGCGTGCTCGCGAACCCCGAGGGCGTTCGCGCCGCCGGCGGCGTGTTGGCACAAGTCCTACCGGGGGCCGACGAAAAGGCCGTGGCGACGCTCGAAGAGCGGGCGCTCGCGATGCCGCCGGTGACGACGCTCATCAAGCAAGGCGCCGACGCGCATGAATTGATGCACGCGCTCGCGGGGCCCATTGAACTGCGTTCGCACCGCACGATCGATCTGCGTTTCGCGTGCCTCTGCGACCGCGCTCGGGTCGAAGCGGCGCTGATCGGAATGGGCGCCGATGAATTGCGAAAACTCGCCGGCGAGCGCCCGGAAACCGAGGCCACCTGCGAGTTTTGCAAAAAGCTCTACGTGTTTACCTCCGACGAGGTCAACGCTCTCGCCGAATCGATCGCGTGAGGTTGCCCTAGATCGGCGGTTCGAACATGCGGCGAAGATCGTCGGGCATCTTGTACCCTTCCAACCGCTGCCAGTAAATCTCGCGAAGTCCCGCACCGTCGTTGTAGTACCACCAGCCGCATTCGCAACGGATCGGACGGGCGCCGGCATGCGGATAATTGTACTTCCGGTGGCAGCGCTTGCAGGTAAAGATCTTTCCTTCGAGCGGTTCCATCGACGACGTATAAGTAACCGGTGATTGCGCCACTGCTACGTTCCTTTTGCGGGAAGAATGCGGACGAATTTGCGCGAGCCGACCGAGAGCACCGCCGGGACGACGGGCGTCCAAGGGGCACGTGGATCGTTCACGACTATACCATCCACCTTGACCCCGTTCCCGGAGATAAGTCGCTCGGCGGCCCGCTTGCTCTCGGCGAAGCCGGCGGCGACGAGCAGGTCGGCGACCTTTTTGGCTTCTCCCTGCGCGATCTCCGGGACGGCCTCGAGCGGAATCTCTTTTCGCTGAACGGTCCGCTCGAAGAACTCGCGAGCCGCAGCGGCCTCCCGATCCCCGTGGTAACGCGCCACGATTTCCTGCGCCAGCTCCTTCTTGAGGTCCATCGCGTTCGCACGGCCACCTTCGATCGTGGCCCGCATCGCATCGGCGCTCTCTTGACTGCGGAAGGCGGCCAACCGCGCATAGGTAGGCATCAGCTCGTCTCCGATCGACATCAGTTTGCCGAACTGGGTCTGTGCGCTCTCCGTGATGCCGACGTAGTTTCCGATAGATTTGCTCATCTTCTTGACGCCATCGAGGCCGACGAGCAACGGAACCGTCGCGCAAATCTGCGGCAACTGTCCGAACTCGCGTTGAAATTGCCGGCCGAGGAGCAGGTTGAACAATTGATCGCTTCCGCCGAGTTCGACGTCGGCTTCAACGGCGATCGAGTCGTATGCCTGCGCGACCGGATAGAGAAATTCGTGGAGCGAGATCGCGGTGCCGCTCGCATAGCGATTGTGAAAGTCGTTGCGTTCGAGCACTTGGGCGACGGTCACGTGCGAAAGCAGCTTAATGACGTCGGAAAAGTTCATCTTTCCAAGCCATTCCGAATTGTAGCGTATCTTCACGCGCTCCAGATCGAGCACTTTGCCCGCCTGTTCGCGATAGGTCTGCATGTTCGCGTCGATCTGTTCCGGCGTCAAGGGCGGACGCATCGCGTTGCGGCCGCTCGGGTCCCCGATGCTCGCCGTAAAATCGCCGATGATCAACGTGACGTTGTGCCCGGCTTCGGCGAAGCGCTGCAGCTTGTGCAGCACCACCATGAATCCCAGATGTAAATCCGGGCTCGTCGGATCGATGCCGAGCTTGACGTTGAGCGGGCGGCCGAGCTTGAGGCGCGCGCGAAAATCGTCGACGGTTTCGACATGATCGAAGCCGTCGAGCAAGAACGCGGCGTCGGTGGAGATCGGCGTGGCGGTCATGCTAGCTCAATTATCGTTACGCCGCCGGAGCCCTCGTCTTCGTTTCCGTATCGCACGGAACGAACCGCCGGATGACCGCGCAAGAACTCTTGCAAACCGCGTCCCAGCATGCCGGTGCCTTTCCCATGGATCAAGCGCAGCGGTGAATTGCCCGCCAAGACCGCTTCGTCGATCCATTGATCGACCAGCGGCTCGGCCTCCACGAAGCGCTTCCCGCGTACGTCGAGTTCGGCCCTCGAGCGCATGGCCGCGCCCCGGCTCGCATTCTCGTCCCGCGCACGCGCGGCACGTTCGCGCTTTGCCCCGCCCGCACGGTGCGGCAATTTGCGCACGTCGCTCTTCTTGACGACCGTTTTCATCGGGCCGACGGCGGCTAAAATCGTATCGCCGTAGTCTTCGACCACCGTGCCGTCTTGCCGCAGCGAAAGAATCCGAATCGGATCGTTCGGCTCGAAGGCGCCGTCCTCCGGCGTCTCGTGAGCGCCGGAATCGTTCGTCACGCCGAGCGCACGCCGCATTTCATCGGCGGTACGGGAAAGCAGCGCGCTTTGCGCGGCCGTCACCTTCGGCCGTTTGGCTTCCGCAGCCGCCGCACGCCGCTCCAACTCCGTCGCAAATTCGCGCAAGCTTCGCTGCATCGTTTCTTCCGCGCGGTCCGCAAACGCGCGCCGCTCCGCCTCGAAACGCTCGCGATCCGCAGCAAGACCCCCGCGTTCCCGTTCGGCTGCACGCCGTTCCGCCGTAAGGGCGTCGCGCTCGCTCTGCAGTTCCATCGCGCGCATCGACAGTTCCGCGAGCGCCGATTCATAATCGCGTTCCCGCGAGTCCAGCAACGCCTGCGCCCGCTCGACGATACTTCGATCGATGCCCATTGCCGCCGCGAGAGGAAACGCCAACGACTGCCCCGGCGCTCCGACGTCGAGATGGTAGGTTGGCCGGAAGGTCGCCGGATCGAAACGCACGCTCGCGTTTACCACGCCGGAGACGCCGCTTGCAAAGAGCTTCAGCTCGGTCGCGTGAGTCGTCACGACGCCGCATGCGCCGAGCGCCAGCAGACGTTCCAGCATCGCGATGGCAAGTGCCGCGCCCGCGCCGGGTTCCGTGCCGCCGCCGATCTCGTCGACGAGCACGAGCGTACGATCGTCGGCGCGTTCGAACATTTCGCGCATGCGCGCAAGGTGTGCCGAGAACGTCGAGGCGTTCTCGACGATCGACTGTTCGTCGCCGATATCCGCAATCACGCGATCGAAGCGCCCGATCGTCGTACCGGGCGCCGCGGGAATTTGCATGCCCGCATACGCCATGGCGACGAAAAGGCCGAGCATCTTCAGCGCAACGGTTTTGCCGCCCATATTGGGCCCGCTGATCACGAGCAGTCGCGTCCCGCCGTCGAGCGGAATCGTCTGCGGAACGGCGCGGTGGTCGAGCAGGGGGTGGCGCCCGCGTTCGATGTGCACGATTGCCTCGTCCGCAAGTTCCGGTGCGATGGCATCCATCGACCGCGCCACGTTCGCCCTCGCGACCAGAACGTCGATCTCCGAAAGCATTTCGACGTTGTTGTCGATGGCCGCCGCGTGCGCGCCGACGCCGCGGGAGAGCTCCTCCAAGATGCGCGCGATCTCGCGCTCCTCCTCGATGCGCAGCGTACGCACGCGGTTGTTGGATTCCAACGCCGCAAGCGGTTCGACGAAGAGCGTCTGCCCCGACGAGCTCGAGTCGTGCACGATGCCTGGAAACTCGCCCGCGAACTCCGCCTTGATGGGAACGACGAAGCGGCCTTCGCGGATCGTTACGACGGCGTCTTGAATGACGCGCGCATGCTTTCCGGAGCGCACGATCGACGTTACGCGATCGCGGGCATCGTTCTGCGCGTTGACCATTCCGCGGCGAATGCGACCGAGCGCAGGCGACGCGCGGTCGAGAATCGTGCCGCGCTCGTCGATCGCGTCGGTCAGCGCGCGATGCAGTTCTTTGAGCGGGGTGTAGCGAGCAAGAATCGCCCGCAACTCCGCCTCTTTTGTTTCCTTGAGCGCATTATACGCGGCGGCTGCCGCCGCAATTGCGTCGGCAACCGCGCGCAATTCCTCCGCGCCGATCGTTCGACCGACGGCGGCGGCTTGCGTCACCTCTTGCGTGTCGACCGCGGGCAAAACGTGGAGGTCTTCGGCGACCACCAATTGGCGAACGATCGCCGTTCGCGCCTGCTCCAAACGAACGAGCGCGAAATCGGTCAGCGGTTCGAGTTCGCGCGCGCGCGCTTTCCCGCGCTGCGTGCGCGTCGCGCCGACGACTCGATCCCTGACGCTCGAAAAATCCAGCGCCGCGAGCGTGCGCTCGTCGGCCAAGGAACCCATATGTGCGCTAGCTTTCTAGCTTCTGCTTCATCAGCGCGTTGACGAGTTGCGGGTCGGCCTTACCCTTCGACGCCTTCATCACCTGACCGACGAGAAAGCCGATGACATTCGTCTTCCCGGCTTTATATTCGCCGACGCTCTTTTCGTTTGCGGCAAGCACGTCGTCGACGAATTTCTCGATCGCCGCCGGATCCGAGGTCTGCGCCAAGCCTTCCCGCTCCACGATCGCCTTCGGCGAGCCTTCGCCGCGCCACATCCGCTCGATCAAATCTTTGGCGATCTTCGAGTTGATCGTCTTGCCTTCGACGAGCGCGATCAGTTCGGCGAGGTGCGCCGGAGTAACCGGCGATGCATGAACCGGCGTCTGGGTTTCATTCGCCAGGCGCGAGAGGTCCCCGAGAACGAAATTGGTCGACTGCTTCGCGTTGCCGCTCGCGTTTACGACTTCGTCGAAATAGAGCGCAAGCGCTACGTTGTCGATCAGTTGCGTGGCCTGTTTAACGTCGAGCCCGTACTGCGTGGTGTAGCGCACGAAGCGCGCCGGCGGAAGTTCCGGAAGTTCCGCGCGTATGCGTTCGACGACCGCCCGAGAGACTTCGAGCGGCACCAAATCGGGATCCGGAAAATACCGGTAGTCGTGCGCTTGCTCTTTGCTGCGCATCGAATGCGTCACGCCTTTGACTTCGTCCCAGCCACGCGTCTCCTGCACGATGCGGCCGCCGGATTCTATGACGGCAATCTGGCGTTCGATTTCGCTTTCGATCGCGCGATGAACCGACCGGAACGAGTTCATGTTCTTGATTTCGGTCTTGGTTCCGAGTTCGGTCGAACCGACCGGGCGGATCGACACGTTGGCATCGCAGCGTAACGAGCCTTCCTCCATCTTGACGTCGCTGACGCCGATCTGCTGCAACGTGCGGCGCAACGATTCCAAATAGCCGACCGCTTCTTCCGCCGAATGGATTTCGGGTTCGGAGACGCACTCCATGAGCGGAACGCCCGCGCGATTAAAATCGACGAGCGAATAGGTGCTGCCGGCGATGCGCCCGTCTCCGGAACCGGCGTGCGTCGACTTGCCGGTGTCTTCTTCTAAGTGAATGCGCGTGAGCCGGCATTCTTTCATCGTGCCGTCGTCGAGCCAGTAGCGCACGACCCCGCCTTGCGTCAGGGGCATGTCGTACTGGGAGATCTGATAATCTTTGGGCATGTCCGGATAGAAGTAATTCTTCCGGTCGAATTTCGAAAACGCCGGAATCTCCGCGTTAAATGCGAGGCCCGCGCGAATCATGTGTTCGATGGCCGCCGTATTTGCAACCGGCAGCGCGCCGGGCAGCGCGAGACAAACGGGGCATACGTTCGTGTTGGGTTCGCCGCCGAACTCGTTGGGACAGCCGCAGAACATCTTGCTGCGCGTCTTGAGCTCGACGTGACACTCGATGCCGATAACAGCTTCAAAACGGCGCTCCGGCCTAGCCTCCGCGCCCCCCACTTCGTGGGGCCCCCGTGCCTCGCGCGCGCTCATCGTTTCAGACATGCTCTTCTCTCCCCTGGGGCGCGCTAAAACAACACTTTCTCGTCGCCATCATCGACCTGAAACCGCGTCGAACGCCGGCTTGTGTTTGCTCGCGTGTTGCGTCGCACGCTCGTAGGCGTGCGCGGCGCCGAGAAGCAGCTTTTCGGTGAACAGCGGTGAGGTCAATTGGAGGCCCATCGGCATCGGACGGTCGCCGCCGGGCGGCGTGATCCATCCGCACGGGACCGAGAGCGCCGGCAGCCCGGCTAACGACATCGGAATCGTGTAATAGTCCATCAAATACATGCTGTAGGGATCGCTCTTCGCGTTGAACTGGAACGCCGGTGAACTGGCGGCCGGACACGCGATCAGATCGCACTGCGCGAACGCCTTACGGAAATCGTCGGCGATCAGGGTACGGGCCTTTTGCGCGCGGACGTAATACGCGTCGTAATAGCCGCTCGAAAGCGCGTAGGTTCCGATTAAGATGCGCCGTTTGACTTCCGGACCGAAGCCCGCGGCGCGCGTCTTTTCGTACATGTCGTGAACGTCGGCGCCTTCGACGCGTAGACCGTAGCGTACGCCGTCGAAGCGCGCTAAATTCGACGAACACTCGGCTGGGGCGATCAGATAATACGTCGCCAAACCGTAGTCCGCCGTCGGTAGCGAAACGTCGATCAGTTCCGCGCCGAGGGCCTCGAGATCGTGGTAAGCCTTATCGTAGAGTTCGTCGATTTCATCGCCGAGCGCGCGCGTGTCGAACTCTTTGACGATACCGATCTTCAGGCCGGAGAGATCGCCGCGCAAGTGCGAGGAGACGGGCTCGACCTCACGATCGATCGAGGTAGAATCCATGGGATCCCATCCGCTCATCGCTTCGTAAGCAAGTGCCGCATCTTCTACCGTACGCGTGAGCGGACCGATCTGATCGAGGCTCGACGCAAACGCGATCAACCCATAGCGCGAGACGCGTCCATAGGTCGGTTTGAAACCGACGAGATTGCAGAAGGCGCCGGGCTCGCGAATCGAGCCGCCGGTATCGCTCCCCATACCGATCGCGGCTTCAAAGGCCGCCACCGCGGCTGCCGATCCGCCGGTCGAACCGCCGGGAACGCGCGTGAGATCGTAGGGGTTTTTCGTGACGCCGAGCGCCGAATTTTCGCACGAGCTTCCCATCGCGAACTCGTCCATGTTGCTCTTGCCGATCGGAATCGCACCGGCGTCGAGCATGCGCGCGACCGCCGTCGCGGTATAGGGTGCAACCCATTGCTCCAGAATCTTGCTTCCCGCCGTCGTGCGCGTGCCGGTCAAACACATGTTGTCTTTGACCGAGAGCGGCACACCGGCAAGCGGAAGTTTCTCGCCCGCCTTGATGCGCTCGTCGACGCGCGTGGCGGCAGCGCGCGCGACATCGTCGAGTACCGTCAAGTAGGCGCCGATTTCGCCGTCGACGGCGTGCACGTGGCGCAACACCGCCTCGGTCACGTCGGCGGCCGATACCGTACCACCCTGCACGTCGCGCGCGATTTCGGCCGCGCTCCGTTCAAACAACTCCACGAACGTCTCTCAATTCTATTCTGCGATAATGCGGGGAACGCGGAAGAAACCGCCCTGCCGTTGCGGCGCTTCCGTCAAAACCGTCTCACGATTTAGGCACGGCCGCTCTTCGTCCGGGCGCTCGACGTTGCGCGATTCGACGACCTGCGCCGTCGCGGCAACCTGCGAGACGTCCAGGCGCGAAAGCGCGTCGACGTGCTCGAGCAAATCGCTCAGCTGCGTGCCGAAGCGTTCGACTTCGTCGTCGGTCAGCGCGATTCTCGCGAGTTTGGCGACGTAACGAACGTCAATCTTCTCGGATGACAAAATCCGGATACTCCCGTTGATCGTGTGCGAATTCATCGGTCTGCGGCCACGCCGGCTCCGGAACGCCGCTGAACGCCTGGCGTACCGACTCCGTGTCGGATGGCTCGCGGTAGAGCGTCACGAGCGTCTCGACGTGCCCCGTCTGCGGAAACATGTCGAACGGTTGGACGATCCCGAGACGATATCCATTGGCGCCCAGGAACTTCAAATCCCGGGCCAGCGTCGCGGGGTCGCAGGAGAGATACCAGATGTAGGGCACGTGCGATCCGGCGATCGCCTCGAGCGTCACCTCGTCGCTTCCCTTTCTGGGCGGATCGAGGAAGACGATGTCGGATTCACGCATCGCCTGCCGCGCTTCCGGCGACCGCACGACGTCTTCGACGCGCCCGGCGCGAAAGCGCACCCAGTTTTCGAGCCCGTTCAGGGAGGCATTCCCTTCGGCCTCGATCACGGCTTGAGGATTCTCCTCGATGCCGTACACCTGGCATCCGTTCTTGGCGAAAAAGAGCGAGAACGTACCCGCGCCGCAATACAGATCGACGATGCGCCGCGGGTGCAGCAATGCTCCGGCCATCGTTTCGAATATGCGAGAAACGATCTCGATGTTTACTTGAAAGAATGATTGCGCCGAGACCCGGTAGGTGACGCCGTCGATCGACTCTTCGATCTCCGAACGCCCTTGCAGCACGCGCTGCCGACGCCCCATGATAGCATTTTGGCTGCGCAAATCGTACGAGTTCGTCAAGCCGACGATGCCCGGAAGCGCGCGCATAAACACGGGCGCCGCGCGCTCCACTTCGGGGGAAGCGTTCGCGGTGGTAAGGGTCACGACGGCTTCGCGCGTCGAACCCGCGCTGCGCGACACGATATGCCGCGCGGCCTTCATCGCCGGCGCGGTTTCCGCCGCGCTGCGCGCCGCGTTGAACCGCGCGATATACCCGTTGAGCTGAGGCGTCACGATCGGGCACGCGTCGATCGGGACGACGTCGTGCGAACGTTGCTGATAAAACCCGATGACCGGCGCGCCCTGCGAGTGATCGACGACGAGCGACATCTTGTTGCGATAGTTGCGCGGGTTCGCCATGCCCACCGTGGGACGGATGTCGGGCTCTTCGAATCCGCCGATGCGAAGGAGCGCGTTACGCACCATCTCGCGCTTCCACTCGAGTTGCGCGGAATACGCCAGGTGCTGAACTTGGCAACCGCCGCAGGAACCGAAGACCGAACAGAACGGCGCCGTGCGATCCGGAGAGGACGACGTGAGGTGCAGCATCTCCGCCGTCGCATACTTCGGTTTCACCGACGTGATGCTGACGCGCGCGCGCTCACCGGGCAGGGGACCGAAGCAAAAAACAACCAACCCGCTTGCGCGGCCCACGGCTTGGCCGTTTGCAAGCAGGTCGGTGAAAAGAAGTTCGAGCTCGGCGCCGGCGCTTAGGGTCGGAGAAGCGCTACGCGCTGTTTCTTTGTTCGTCAAGCGTCTTCAGCAAGTGGTTTGCCTCGTCGATCAACTGCTGAATGCGCTCGCTCGTCGGGTCGGCCGGACGGCGAGCCAGCAGCGCGCGAACGACGGTAAAGGCAACGGCGGCACCGATGCCTGCCACCCCCACCCAAATCAAGGTGCGCGCGAGTTGATTGTTCTCAGCCGGCTGTTCCGGGCGTTCCACGTTTGGCGTCTCCATTGTAGATGTTCGTGCCTTATTCGCGCACCCGCGGGGGCCTCCATCTAACGGGGCGAAGCGGGCGCGAGTGCGCTTCCTCACGCTCGTGCTTACCCTTCTTTTCGCCGTAGGTGTCGCTCCCGCACCGGTCGTCGTCGAGTATGCGGGCTCTCTCGTGACGCCGATGGAAGGGCCGATTGCGAGCGCACTGGCAGGACGCGGCATGGCCTTTTCGGGCGAAGCAAAAGGCAGCAGGGCGCTCGCGCACCTGATCGCCTCAGGATTGCGCAGGCCCGACGTCTTTATCAGCGCGGACCGGTCGCTGGTAGGCGACCTGCAACGCAGGGGACTCGTGGCGTCCGCCAGGACCTTTGCGAGCGCCAGGCTCGTGCTCGGATATACCCCCCGCTCTCCCTACGCTGCCCGCTTTCGGGAGGCTGCGGCAGGACGGCTTTCGGTCGCGCGGCTCCTGCAAACGCCGGGCCTGCGCATCGCCCGGACGGACCCCCTGCTCGACCCCAAGGGCACGTTCACCATACGGTCGCTGCGCGATCTCGGCGTCTCGCCGGAACTGGGCGCTGTCTTTCCGGAAGAAGATCTGCTGGTGCGCTTGGAGACCGGCGTCGTCGACTGCGGCTTTCTGTACTCGACCGAAGCGATCGCGCGCCACATTCCCACGGTTGCATTGCCGGGAAAAGCGTCGCTCTCAGGACAGATTACGTTTACGCTCGTGATATTAAAGGCGGCGCCGCACCCGCAGGCAGCGCGTCGATTCGCTGCGTTTATCCTGCATGGTGAAGGGCGCCGCATTTTGCAAACAGCAGGCCTCACATATCTTTAGCGACGACACTCCCGACCGCAGTCGCAGAACGCTCGCGCTTTCGCTCGTTGCGTCGACCGCGTTCAACCTTGCACTATGGATGCTCGCGGCCGCCATCGCCGGCTGGTCGTTGAAAATCCCGCTGCGCGTAAAGCAGCACGAACGTGAATTCGTCGTGTCGTCGACGAGTCTGCGCATCGAGCGACGCACCGTGCCGAGGCCCATCCATCACGTTGCGCCGCCGCAACCGCAAAAGCAGGCGTTGCAACCGCAACACGCGTCGCCGCAGGCGGCGGCCGCCCCTGCGCGCGCCGTACGGCGTGCGGCGCCGCCGCGCGAACTTGCCCGGGAGGTGCCGCAGGCGCCGCCGCAGCCACAGCATCGTCCGCGCCCGGCAAAAGCATCGTCGCTGCAAGCGCAGCTAGCACGCGAAGAACGCGAGTTCGCACGCGAAGCGCAAACGTTACGCGAATCGCGAGCGCCGCTCAGCATTGCGACGATAACCCCGCAGCAGCCGTCGACGTTCAGACGAACGCTGCTCGACGAGAGCGGCGGCCGCCCGCGCGAAAGCATCGACGCGATTCTGGTCCCGCTTCCCGGAAAGCATTGGCTCGCAAACGGCCTCTCGTGCTACTACGTGCACTACTATGCGACGTACAGCACGGGGGGAAGCGAGGACGGCAACATCCCGTGGCCCGTCTGTTACCCGGCCGCGCACGACGCGATGCTGCCGCTCAATCGCGTGCACCAACTTCCGATTCCGGAACCTCCCGTTGGGTACGTGCTGCCGCCCGGGACGGCGCTCGGCCCGTTGCTCAACGCCATTTACACCGGCAGCATCCGGCAGCAGTAATGGAACGCTTCGACGTTGCGGTGATCGGCCTAGGCGCGATGGGGAGCGCCGCCTGCGTGCATCTGGCGCAACGCGGCGTGCGCGTCGCCGGATTCGAACGCTTCGCCTTCGGCCACGACGGCGGCTCGTCGGGCGGCCGAAGCCGCATCATCCGCAAAGCCTACTTCGAAGACGTGGCCTACGTGCCGTTGTTGGAGCGAGCGTACGTGCTTTGGCGCGAGCTCGAGCGGCGAACGGCGACGCAGTTACTGGACATGTGCGGCGTGCTCGTCGTCGGCGACGCGGCCGGCGGCGTTGCGAATGGCGTGATGAGCGCCGCGCACGAACGCGGCATTGCCGTGCACACATTCGACACCCAAGAGCTGCGCCGCGCCTATCCGCAACTGCGCATCGGCGACGGCGAAATTGGAATCTTGGAACCCGACGCGGGTATGGTGGCTCCCGAAGCGGCAATTGCCGCGCATCTGCGGCTTGCCCGCGACCTCGGAGCCTCGCTCAACGAGCATATGGCGGTCGCGCGATGGGAAACGATGCGCGACGGAATCGTGCGCGTTGCTTTTACCGACGGACGGGCGATCGAGGCAACGCGCGTCATTATCACGGCCGGCGCATGGGCACCGCAACTACTCCCCGGCGCCGGGTTGCCGCTCGACGTGCAGCGCAACGTGCAATACTGGTTCGATGCGACGACCGACGCCTTTTCACGCGAGCGTTTTCCGGCGTTCTTTCTGGATCGCTCGTCGCTGCCCGCGCCGCTTTACGGCATGCCGGACACCGGCGACGGCGTAAAGATTGCCCTACACGGCTTTGGCGAAGCGACGGGCGCCGATGCGCTGAAGCGCACGGTGGAGGCGACGGAAGTGGAAGCGATACGGGAGATCGCCGAGTCGTTCATGCCCGGCGCTGCGGGCCCCCTTCGGTCGAGCAAGGCGTGCATGTACACGAACTCACCGGACCGGAATTTCATCGTGGGCATGCATCCTGCGAGTCCCAGCGTCATCATCGGAACCGGGTTTTCGGGCCACGGCTATAAGTTCGCTCCGGCAATAGGCGAGGTACTCGCCCAGCTTGCCCTGGACGGCGGCTGCGCTCAGGATATCGGCTTCCTGCGGCCAGAGCGGCTTGCGCCTTAGGCGCGATGTTGGTATGAATAACGCGTTGCCCCTCCGTTCTTGAGGCTCTGATGGTACGTTCTTGGATCTCCGCCGGTCTATGCGCCGGCCTGTTTTTCGTTGGCGCAGCGCATGCCGGCGCAGCCACGCAAACGCCTGCGGTGGCGTGTTCGGGCGCATCGTTGCGCGACGTCGCCGACCATAGTCACGCCAAGATGACGCCCTGCGTCACGCCGCACGGCCGGGTGATCGTCGAAACGACGTATTATCAAAACGCGTCGCGCATCGGAGGAACGGCACTGGCGGCATTTCCCGAGGCGCGCATTCGTTACGGGCTGTTTCCGCGTTTCGAATTTTTCGTCGACACGCCGTCGGAGATCGCGAAATCCGGCAAACAGGGGCGCGGCGTCTATCTGATGACGCAGACCGGGTTAGGCGGAAAGATCGAACTCGCGCGGTCGCACGGGGTGGTCTACAGTTTTTCGGCCGAGAGTCATCCGCCGCTCGGGGCGCTCGCAAATTTGAACTTGGTTCCGCTTTCAGATCTGCATCTAAGCGCGAATGCATCGGTTTCGCATCGCCGTGAATTTGGCTTCGAAGCGGGGCTGATCAATTACGAAACCGTCTATCGCCAGCATTTTCGTCCGTCGTTTCTGGCGGCGGCTTCGATGACTCAGGCGCTCGATGCTCGCACGTCGCTGACGTTCGAATTGGCGAATCAGAGCAATGTATATTTCCGGTCGCGCGCGCAGACCAGCGCGGTCGTTTCGGCCGGTCGTCTGCTCAACTCGCATCTGCTCTTCAACGTGGAATTGGGCGATGCGTTTAACGCGGCGGGCAATTCGAAGCCTCACTATCTGGGTGCCGGTTTCACGATTCACTAAACGCACGGCGTCAGTGAAAGTTCCTCGGACGCACTCCATCTAAGATCCCGTCGGCTTCAAATGGCCAAACGGCACGAGCGAGCATATCGATCGTGCCTTCTTCTTTTTGCAGCTTTCCTTCGACGATCAGCGTAGTGCTCGCTCGAATGGCGCGGCGGTACCGCTCATAGACGTCCGGACGCACGATGACGTTGACCAGGCCCGTCTCGTCCTCGATGGTCAAAAAGACGAAACCTTTTGCCGTACCGGGACGCTGACGCGTGATGACCAGGCCTCCGATCCGGCAAACGCAGTTATTCGGCATGCCGCTCAAACGCGCGGCGGGAATGACGCGAGCGGCCTCCAGGCGATCCCGGAAATGTTCGATCGCCTGGCCGCGCGCGGTCACGCCGGTGGACCAAAGGTCGAACGCCGTTTCTTGTTTTGGCTCGAGCGCCTTAAAGCGCACGGCCGGTTCGTCGACATCCATCAACTTCCCGAGTTCGCCCCGCGCTTCGCGTTCGTCGAGCGCGCGCAGCGCCCACATCGCGTCGCGCCGGGATGCGTACCACGGCGCAAACGCGCCTGCTACCGCCAAATTTTCTATCGCTTCTTTTTCGAGTTGCGTGCGATGGGCGAACTCGACAAGATCGGCAAACGGCCCTCGCGCGATTGCGCGTTCCAACCGCTCCTTCTGCGCCTCTCCCAATCCGCGCACGAGATGAAATCCCAAGCGAAGGCTTCCATCGCTCTCGACGAACGACCAATACTCGCTCGCGTTTACGGCGACGGGTTTGACGACGACCTTGTGACGGCGCGCGTCGTTGACCAAGACTTCCGTGGAATAAAACCCCATCGGCTGAACGTTCAAGATCGCCGCCGCAAAAATGGCCGGATGGTGACACTTCACGTACGCCGAAGCGTACGCCAGCAACGCGAAGCTTGCCGCATGCGATTCGGGAAAGCCGTAATCGGCAAAGCCTTCGAGCATATGAAAGAGCTGCTCGGCGGCCTCGCGATCGATTCCGTTTGCAACCATGCCCTCGACGAGGCGGGGATAGATCTCTTGCATGCGCTGCCGCGAACGCTTGTGCCCCATCGCGCGACGCAGCGTATCGGCTTCTCCCGCGCTAAATCCGGCCGCTTCGATCGCCATGCGCATGCCTTGCTCTTGAAAGAGCGGGACGCCCAACGTTCGTTCGAGCACCGGCTTCAATTTTGGATGCGGATAGGTAACCGGTTCCAAACCGCAGCGCCTTCGCAAAAACGGGTGGATCATCTGGCCTTGGATCGGACCCGGCCGAATGATCGCGACCTGCATGACGATATCGTAGAAACACGCCGGCTTCATTCGCGGTAGCATCGATTGCTGCGCGCGCGATTCGATCTGGAAGACGCCGATGGTATCGGCTCGCGAGATCATCTCGTAGGTCGCGCGGTCGTCGGGCGGGATCGTGTGCAACGCAAGGCGCTCCGGCAAAGTATCCGCTGATGCAGCGCCACTCGCGTTTTTCAACCTCCTGTGAAAAACGCTGTTGCCTTCCTCGCCCCTCCCGACATCCTGTCTCCGGGGCTCGTTCAGAGCCGCTTCATCAGCGGATACCTTGCCTTCACCGTAAAGCGCAACACGGGCGTCGCAATGGGTGAAAAGCCAACGATCGCCACGTTCGGAGCAGCGGCGGTGGAGCGCGAATGCTTCGCGCAGGAGCGAGAGCATCCCGAGGCCGAGGAGATCGATCTTGATCAAACCGAGCTCTTGAAGATCGTCTTTATCCCATTGGACGATCGTACGATCGCGCATCGTCGCCCATTCCACCGGGGCGACGCGCACCAACGGATCGCGCGCGAGCACCATGCCGCCGGAATGAATCCCCAAATGGCGCGGGAAACCGTCGATGCGCGCGCAGAGGCGAGAGAGCCGCTCTTCTATAGCGGGGCGTTCGACGGCGGGCGTCGCGGTGTCGCGAACCGTTTCGCGCCCGTAAGAGCGCCCGCCGCGTAGATCGATCGCGAGTGCATCGAGCCGTTCGGGCGCCACGCCCAAAACTTTGCCGATATCCCGCAACGCCGAACGCGAACGATAGCTTATCACCTCGGCCGCCATCGCGGCGTGCGCGCGCCCGTAGCGTTCGTACACGTATTGAATGATCCGCTCGCGGTCGCGATGGGCGAAATCGATATCGATATCGGGAATCTCCTTTCGCTCTTCGGAGAGAAAGCGCTCGAAGAGCAGATTCATCCCAACCGGATCGACGGCGGTGATCCCCAATGCGTAACAGACCGCAGAGTTCGCCGCCGATCCGCGCCCCTGGCAGAGTACGCCCATTTCGTTGGCCGCACGGACGATATCCCACACGATGAGAAAGTAACCGGCGAGATCGAGCTTGGCGATAATCCCTAACTCGTATTCGAGTTGACGCTCCGCCGCAACCGAGAGCGGTGTGCCGTAGCGAAGCGCCGCCCCCTCCAGCGTCAGCGCGCGCAAATAACTCTGTCGCGTGAAACCCGCCGGAACGCCGAACAGCGGGAACTGCTCGCTCAAGGTTTCGAGTCGGAAGCTCGCCCGGGCGGCGATCTCCAACGTGCGTTCGATTGCACCTGGATAGTCGGTAAAGAGTCGGGCCATCGCTCGCGGACTCTTGAGGTGCGCCTCGGTATTGGGCTCAAGGATGTTGCGCGCGACGCCTTCTTGCAACGTCACCCCATGTTTGATGCAGCGCAGGATCGCAGCGGTCTCGGCATCTTCGCGGCGAGCGTAAGCAACATCGTTGGTCGCAACGTAGGGAAGGCGAAGTTTGCGCGCCGTCGCAACGAGCGATTCGTTTCGCGGTGCGTCGCTTTCGCAGAGACGACGAACGATTTCGATATAGAGCGCCTCGGGGAAGAGGCTCCGTAGCACTTCAAACGGCGATCGAAGATCGCCGCAGAGCGCGATCAGACCGCGATTATCGCCTTCGAGATCGGCGACGAGGAGTTCCGGAGCGCCTTTGCTGCCACGCAATTGCGCCCCGGAGATCAATTCGCAAAGACGATGGTAGCCGCAGGCCTCCGCGACGAGCAAGACCAGGGGAATCCCATTCGGTAGATGCAGGCGCGCCCCGACGATACCGGGCAAGGAACGCTCGCGGGCGTGGCGCGCGAAACGGACCGCGCCGTATAAACCATCGGCATCGGCGATCGCCAGCGCCTCGATTCCGAGTTCAGCCGCGCGCTCGACGAGCTCTTCGGGGTGCGAACCGGCATCGAGAAAGCTAAAATTCGAACGCGCGTGCAGCTCCGCATAGCGCGCCCTCATTCGTAGATGCCGCGGATATACCAGCGCGCATGGCGATGCACGATGCGATACCAGCGCCCGTCGGCGAGCGCGACATCGTATTCGTCGCGAGGTGGGAGTTCGCGCGCAGCATCCTGCGTGCGCCAAGGGCCCGCGCATTCGCAGAGCACGCTCGGCGGGCTCCCGATCGCAACCGGAGTTCCGTCGCGGAGCTCCACCGCCACTTCTCGCTCGGCAAGAAGATGCAGCGCCGGGGGCGGCAGAGCGGGGAGCGCCGAGATGCGCGGATCTTCGACTGCCGCGAGATCGGGCGTAAAACGCTCGAAGGAGAAGCGCTCCTCGAGCGCGTGCGCCGGACGCAGACACGCGCGTCGAACCGGCTCGCCGAGCAATCCTTCCAAACGAGCGAGAGCGACCGCGAGATCTTGTCGTTGGACCCGTTCGCGTGCGAAAAGCATCTGGCTGCTCCCCGCCTCTTCGAGGCGCAACGCGCAAACGCGCATCCCAACGACGGCTGCATCGAAGCGCTCGCGCTCCAAACGCGCTCGCAGAACGTCGAAGATCGCTCGCTCCTCTGCGGTCGGAAGCGCGAAAAAGAGCTCGATACTCCGTTCGCTTGCATCGTCGCAAAAAAAATCAAGGCGAATGCCGCCGGCACTACGCCCGCGACGCGCGCAACTTTCGGAGATCTTCCCGATCAGGATCCGTAAAGCGAAGAGCAGCTGCTCCTGCGTCTGCGCCTCGCCTTCACCCAACGCGCTCGCTTCGATCGGTAGCGTGAATGCGCGCGGCACGAGCGGGCGCCGCTCCATACCAGAGGCCCGCAGATGCCAGCATGCGGCCTGCGCGCCGAAGCGACGGAGCAACGGCCCGTGCGGGAGCGCGGCAAGCGCTCCGAGCCGTTCGATGCCCAAAAGCGCGAAACGTTCGATCGTTCGCGGATCGATATCGAGTACGTTCAACGGAAACGGCGAGAGGAAAGCCGCTTCTTCACCTGCGGCGACGACGCA
>DAIDHQ010000003.1 GCA_027459645.1 Vulcanimicrobiota bacterium | reverse complement strand
CGACGCGTAACGCGCTCACATGTACCCCCCGGCGCGCAGGCGCTCGAAAGCGTCTTCGCTCTCTCCGTCCATCGCGCGTCCGGCGCGTTCGGGCTCGTGGGTCGCGGCCAGCTCGGCGACGATCTTTTCAATCGTGTCGGCATCGCTGCGAATCGGGAACGTAATATTGCTCTCACCGAGCGTTCGATAGCGTTGCCCGTTGCGCGCGAGATAGAGCGGAACGAATGGAATCTCTTCGGCCTGCGTGTAGCGCCAGATATCGCGTTCGGTCCAGTGGAGCAGCGGATGAACGCGCACGTGCGCGCCGTCGGGAACCTCGGTCGAATAATAGTCCCATAATTCCGGCGGTTGTCGCTGCGGATCCCAGGAACCGTCGCTGTTGCGCGGGCTGAAGATCCGCTCTTTGGCGCGTATCGCTTGCTCGTCGCGGCGAATACCGAGAATGACTGCGCCATACCGTTCGCGTTCGAGCAACGCTCGTAGCCCGGCGCTCTTCCGCGCTGCGTGGCGCGCCGCCGGCGGCAGGCTTTGGTCGACGCTGCTCTCGGGCGGGCAGGCTTCGTTGACGACCGTTAATCCCCACTCGCGCACGAGCCGATCGCGGAACGCGTAGACCTCCGCGAACTCCATGCCGGTATCGAGCAGAACCAACGGAAACGGCACCTCGCCGAGGAAGGCCTTACGCACCATCCAGAGCAGCGCGGTGCTGTCTTTGCCGATCGACCAGAGCATCGCCGGTTTCTCGACACGTGCGAATGCTTCGCGGAGAATGTAGATGCTCTGCGATTCCAACGCCTCGAGATCGTCGGGAAGTTGCGCGCGCGTCATGACACCGCGCAGCCTTGGCCCCCGTCGCGCGTCGCTCCCCCTTTCGCGGGCGAGCGACGCGCTTTTTCGAAGGCTTCGGAATTAGCCGCGGACGGCGATTTTCTTCGGCTGTGCTTTCGGGTGCAGCGGAAGCTTCAGGGTCAGCATGCCGTGTTCGACGTGCGCCTCGATGCGGTCGCTGTCAATCTCATCGGGCAGCGAGATCGTCCGGGTGAAATTCCGGCGGTCGTTCTTACCGACGACGTTGAGGATACCGTCGTTGACGGTTGCTTCAATCTGTTCGGGGCTGAAGCCCGGAACGGGGAGTTCGAGTTGGTAACCCTCGTCGTTCCGTTCGACCTCGAAGGCCGGGCCCTGCGGCAGGTTGCCGACGAGACCGCGGAACGGGTCCCAGTTCAAGAGGTCCAGCGCGCTCCGGAGGCCGGGGCGGAGGGCGGGGCGTTCGATGGTGGTGAGCTCGCTCATGATGGTGTTTCTCCTTGCTTAGCAGTCATGGCAGTTGATTGCCAATATATATAACTCGCCGACGCGGAAAAAGTTTCGCGTTCTTCGCGACGTGTCGCCCCGGGAAGAGGTAGGAAGGCAGGAGCGTGACCTCGCCCGTGCAATCTCGGGCCAACCGTCGTCCCGCCTGCCGTTGCATGAAGCAACGCGGCGCCCCGGCGGTGCTTGAGGATTCGGAGGG
>DAIDHQ010000002.1 GCA_027459645.1 Vulcanimicrobiota bacterium | reverse complement strand
CAATTGCAACGCCGATATATGCAACTCGAAGGACTCAACGCGATCAGCGACAATCAGGCCACGAGGCTGTCAGCGGTGATCACCGACTGATCGCCCACTTCGCCGAGCCGCGGCTCATACACCACGCGCTGGGACACGATCATGCGCACAACCGGCGCCGTTACAGTAATCGGCGCCGACTGCGAACGCTGCACGAGCTCCGTCTGTGGCAATATTTGTCTGGAAAGCGCTGTGTCGATTGTGGAGAGGGGGATGCGCTGGTGTTGGAGTTCGACCACGTCTATGGGAAGAAGATTGGGAACATCAGCGACATGGTTAGGCGCTCAGCCTCATGGAAAAGGATCGCGGAGGAGCTTGCCAAATGTGAGGTGCGCTGTGCGAATTGCCACCGTCGCAGGACGTTTCGGCAGTTCGGGTGGTCGCATGGTGGAACCGGGACGTAGCTCAGCTTGGTAGAGCATTGCGTTTGGGACGCAAGGGTCGCAGGTTCAAATCCTGTCGTCCCGACCACTTGCCAAGGCGTGGTATTCTAGCTTGGTGCCGTGCCCCCGAAGCCGTGCGCCCGTGGTCTAACAGGATAAGGCACGAGTCTTCTAAACTCGAAGATGGGGGTTCGAGTCCCTCCGGGCGCGAACTGCGGCCCGGCGTTCCACGGTGATCGTAGCTCAGTTGGTTAGAGCGCCTGACTGTGACTCAGGAGGTCGCCGGTTCAAATCCGGTCGGTCACCCCATTTTTACACTCGTCGGGAGTAGATGCTCCCGTAGGCTAGAAGTCCCAGGCAAATGAGGCGCCCAGCCGCAGCGGCGAGTCCTTGGCGGGATTCCCTCGGGATCGTGCTCACCGTTCTCGGAGCGGTGCTGCTTGCTATCGTTCTTTGGCAGTTGACCGCCCTCGGCGGCGAAGCCGGACTCGACCGCGCGACGCTGCGACGCGAACAGATCGGCATGGACGTAACGGACCAAACGCTGGCCGTTCAAGATGCATTCGTGCGCTATCGCTACGCGCTCGTGATGGAGGCGCCGGATCTCGGCGCCAAACGTGCTGCGGCCGACGGCGCCATGCAGGCGCTCTCAAAATCGGTCGACTACGGCCCCGCATCGCGGCTCGACCTCTCGGGGAAGGTTAAGAAGATTCGGGAGCTCTGGCAGAAAGCGCGCGTAGCCAAGCCGGGGCGCGGAGGCATTCATGCGATGTCGCCGGTCATGAGCGCCATCGGAAATTTCTACAGCTCTCTTCAAGACGCATCGAATCTTTCGTACGACACGAGCATCACGGGGCAGAACATCGCCGCGAGTTTTGTCGGTGAAACGCCGTTTGCGATCTCGACGCCGGAACGTCTGCGATTGATGGTCGAGTCGCTGATGAAGTACGGCGACGTGACCCTTAAGCGCCGCCTGGATCTTTCGAATCAAACCAGCGGCGTGCGCGCCGCCGGCGATTTTTCCGGCGATAACTGGCCGCAGGTGACGAAGCGGCTCGAACAAATGCTTCCCGCACAGCGCGCGCAGTGGGAGAAGCTGTTACCTCTTTCAAATGCGACCAATGCCGCCGACATACGTCTGGCCGATTACGTATCGAAAAACGTCCTTTTAAAGCCTCAGCCTAACGTCGATCTGGCGCAACTGCGCGCGTTAACCACGGCCAGCGTTTCGGCAGCGCGCGCGATGCACGCCGCGGAAGGGCAAGCGCTTCGGGCGAGCCTCGCCGCACGCGGAAAGGTTCAGCAGCAGCGTAACCGGTATTTCTATCTGGCGTTCGTCGTCGGCGCAATGCTGCTGGTCGGCGTCATGGTCATGATCGCACAGGCCGTCGCCCGGCGCGATCGTCTCGCGTTGCGCCGCGCCCAGCAAGAATCGGCAGCGCTGCAGGCCGAACTCGCGCGGCAAGAAGCCGAAGAAGCGCTGCGCCTCTCCGAGGCGCAATTCAGGGCGGTCTTTGACGGTGCGGCGGTCGGCATCGCGGTCGTCAATCGCGGCGGAACGATCGTCGAAGCGAACAACGTCTATAGGACGATGTTCGGCGACAACATCGAACGCGCGATCTCCGGACACGAAGTCGAGCTTGCAGAACTACTGGCCGGGAAACGGGACACCTTCGAGTTCGAGCAGTCGGCCCGATCGCCGAGCGGCCAAGAAATCTTCACCGACGCCACGATCTCGATCGTGAACGACGACGGCGACATGCCCCTCTTCGGCATCTGCATGTTCCGCGACAAGACGGCACTCAAACACAGCGAGCGCCGGATGATGCACGACAAACTGCACGACAGCCTCACGGGGCTGCCGAACCGTCAGCTTTTCGAACAGGCCTTGCGCGATCGGTTTGACGAGGCGACGGCGCTGCTGGAATCGTTCTTCGCCGTCCTCTTCGTCGATCTCGAACACTTCCGCGACGTCAACGAATCGATGGGGCATTCGGCCGGTGACGTCGTGCTCACGCAGATTGCAGGCCGCTTGCGATCTTCGGTCGATGCGCGCGACGTCGTGGCGCGTTTGGGCAGCGACGAATTCGCGGTCCTCGTGCGCTCGCTCGGCGACATCCTGCACGTCGAGTCGATCGCGCGCCGTATATTGAACAACCTCTCGAAGGCCGTGACGCTGGGATCGCGCAGCATTTACCTGGGCGCAAGCGTCGGTATCGCCATCGGATCCGCAAGTTACGAACACGCGGAAGACGTCATGCGCGATGCGGAGATCGCGATGCAACACGCCAAGAGCAGCGGCGGCACGCGCTACGCGCTCTTCGATTCAAAGATGCATGCGCGGGCGCAAAAGCGCTTGGAACTCATCACCGATCTGCGCGTTGCGATCGAACGCAGCGAATTCCGGCTGCTCTATCAACCCATCGTCAATATTGGTGACGGCCGTCCGACCGGATGCGAGGCACTCATTCGATGGGACCACCCGACCGAAGGCGTCATCAATCCCATCGAATTCATTCCGCTTGCCGAACAAACGGGGCTCGCATCCGCGATCGGACGGTACGTGCTGGAAACTGCGGCCTCGCAGCTCGCGTCGTGGCGGCGCAATCGCGGCGGCACGTTGGATTTCACGATGCATGTGAATATTTCGGCCAGTGAATTGAGCGAGCCGGATTTCGAACGCATGCTGGTGCAGGTGGTAGAACACCACGGGCTCGCCCCCGAAGATCTGACGCTGGAGATTACGGAAAGCGTCGTGCTCGATGCGGGAACGCGCGCGAATGCTACCTTGGAGCGCGTACGCGATCGCGGCTTCAAGATCTGCATCGACGACTTTGGCACGGGATACTCGTCGATGCGGTATTTGCAGCAATTCAAGGTCGATGCGATAAAGATCGACCGCTCGTTCGTGGCCGGACCCGATGGGGATCTGGCGAGCGAACCCATCGTTCGCACGTTGATGACGCTCGCGGAAGCGTTCGACGTTCGCGTGGTCGCCGAGGGCGTCGAGACGGCGCGTCAGAGCGAGATTCTTCGGCAGGCGGGCTGCCGTTTCGCGCAAGGCTTTCTCTATGCTCGTCCGTTGTCCGCGTCGGAGATGGTCAGTATGTATCCGGAAGCGCTGGGGCGCGCGCCTCGGAGCGCATCTGCGTAGCTGCAGGACCCGGCGTTCCCGCTTGCGTATCCACACGTGCCTGAATTCCGGCTTGCCAAAAGGCGCGTGGGTAGCTAAACTGAGTCGGTTGTCATCGAGCGCCTTTAGCTCAGTCGGTAGAGCAGCGGACTTTTAATCCGTTGGTCCCGGGTTCGAGTCCCGGAGGGCGCACGTGCACCGCTAGCTCAATGGTAGAGCAGTTGACTCTTAATCAATTGGTTCGGGGTTCGAGTCCCTGGCGGTGCACCAACGATTCAAGCCCGGAGGCGATGCCTCCGGGCTTTTTGTCAGCTGGGAGCGAAGCACGCGATCATGGCGAGATTTTTCGTGCTCATGGCCGCGTTCTTGTGTATCGGATCCTTCACGCCGGTCCGGGTACAAGCGCAGGCGGCTCCCGCGGCGTCATCCCCCGATGTGGTCAACGCCGCTCCCAACCTGGTGACGCAGCAGTGGGTACGCGCGGTCGTTGGAAAAGACTACGCGACTGCATGGGCGCTCCTTAGCGCGCACTCGCAAGACGCCATCGTCACCTCAATAGCGTCGGATGAAAAGATGGACGCGAACGACGTACGCGCCCTTTTCGAAAAGAACGATCCCAGAATCGTCTCGGGGTTTTGGACGTCGTTTCGTCACGCGGCGAAGGCGCTTCGACAACTGACGGACGTCCCCGCGACCGTGAGCTCGAATGATGGGACGTTGGCGATAGTTCAGTTCAACGGGTACCCAAAGCAATGGAAGTGCTTTCGCGAAAACGGCGCCTGGAAGGTCGGCTATATGGAGACGTTTCTCGGCAAATAATCTACGCGCGGCCAGAATGAGCACTCCCGGCGCCTGAGCCGATAGGACCATAAAGGCGCTTGCCCGGGCGGCCGATGACTTTGGTATGCTGAAACTCATTTCACGCGCGCTTTTGCTCGCGGTTTTCGGCGTTGCGCTCGCAGCGCCGGCTTCTGCAGCGAGCCACCCGGTCAATGCGATCTTCCTCTACAACAGCGGTCGGATCCCCGTGACCTTCAGGTACGGCTGTAAGGACGCCGGAACCCCGTGGCTGCGTCGCCTGGCGTCGCGCCGCGGCTACTGGTACTGGGCCAAGAACGGTTGCCGGTTCTACACCATCAAGATCAAAACGGCAAACGGCCGTATGTACACGTACACCGACGCGACCGCCGGACATCGCTACGAGTTCTATTACAATCGCAGCGATCGCCAGTGGATCATCGACGCCTACTAGTCGTTTCCATCATTACCCACGCGCGCGAGGCCCGGATTCGATCCGGGCCTCGTTGCTTTTCGCCAATCGTGGGTACGCTTGCAACGTGAGAATCTTTCACTTCTGCAACGACACCTTCGGGGCGGCGTTTGCCGAACGTTCGCAAGCGTTCGCGGGCGCGCATCGCATGCCGGTGGTGCTGGTGTATTCGGTGCGGAAGAAGGGCTCTCGATTAAATCTCTCCGCGCCGCTACGCGATGCCGTAGAACGAATGCGCAATCCGTACCTACGACGTTGGTACGTTCGGGATGTGAACGCTCGCGAGTTCCGCGACGCCATAGCGCCCGACGATCGCGGCATCGTTACGGGATTCGGCCAGATTTTCAAGCGCGAAACGATCGAGCGCTTCGCTTCGCTCGTGAACCTGCATCCGTCCGTGCTCCCGTACTATCGGGGCCCCGTTCCGACGCGTTGGTGTTTGGAGCGAGGCGAGACGCGCACGGGCTTCACGCTGCACGAACTCACGCCGCGCATCGACGATGGACCCGTGCTTTATCAAGAACTCGTAGAAATCGCCTCGGGCGACACGGCTGCGTCTCTCGCAAGGCGCATCGCCGAAGCGGCGGTTCCGGCGTTCGAACGGTATCTCGAAAGCGTGGCCTCTGGCGAAATGTTCCCGGTGCGAGCATTGCGCGCCGACGACGTGTATTGGAATCCGATAGGCTATCGGTCTCATACCTGAGCGTTTTCTCAGAAACATCCATAGTTCGCGTGGCGTAGTGGAGTCGTGAGAACACGCCAGGCCTTGTTTCTTCTAGCGACAGGTGCGGCGTTGGTGTTGGGAGGTGCCGGCCTTACCCCGGTTGCGCCCGACCCCTACGCGATCTTCGGGAAGGCGCGCGCGTTTTGGTTGACCCAGCGCTATCCGGAGGTGATTCGATACCGCGTCGCCGTCGCCATCGTCGAGGGCGGGAAGCCACGCGTCGAGCATTACGATGCGCAATTCGATGCGGTCAACGACGTGGTAGGCGTCGATGCATGGAGCGATTACGAGCGTAAGCATCCCGTTGTGCCCAAGGGCGCCAACATCAACCTTATTTTTTGGCAGAGCAAGCCGCTACCGGTCGCCGATTTTCTGGGCGTTCCGAAGTTGACCCCGACGTATAGTTTCGGTATGGCGCCGTTCGTACCGGCGCCTACGCCGACGCCGTTCAATTCCATGGCGCTCGTTGCGGAAATTCGCAAAGAATTTCACGATCCCGATCCGCACAAGACGCCGGTTCCTCCGCCGACGCCGACGCCGCTGCCCGAGATTGCGGTCGTCGTCGCGCGCATGCACGATTATTCTATCCGTTTGCTGGGGACCGAAAACGTCGACGGCCATCCGTGCTATCATCTCGCTCTTACGCCGACGCGCGAGCCCGGAAGGTTTCGCATCCGGGAAGCATGGATCGACGAGAGCACGTACGCTACGTGGAAGCTTAGAGATGCGTTGAATTTTACGAATGGCGCCGGCACGAGAGTTCCGTGGACGATTCGGTTTGTAGACGTGGACGGCGCGCACTATATCGCCGAAGAAGACGCCGACGCACCGATGTCCGTCAGCGGCGAAGTCTACACGAAGGCCGCGATTCGATTCGAAGATATAGCCGCGGCGACACCCGGTAAGGGGCTCGACATCGGCATCGAGCCGCGCAACATGCTCGTCGAACCGTGAGGCAGAAGGAAACACAACCCCAGCGTTCTATTTATGGGGGTCGCCGCGGCCGCGGGGGCACGGCCCCTTGGGGCAAGTGGCGGAACTGGCAGACGCGCTGGATTTAGGTTCCAGTGGGGCAACCCGTCAGAGTTCGAGTCTCTGCTTGCCCAGTAGGCCGACAATTGTAGTTTTCAGCAAACGCTAGAATTATGTGGTTCCATCAGCGAGGGCTGGTGATTCAGTTTTAATCCTCAGCGAGGGTTGAGGACGTGCACGTGAAGAGCGTCTTGACCGAGCCGCGAAGCCGGGATGGCGAAAGCGGCGAGGCAAGCGAGTAGGAGCCGGCCACGAGGGTCGGCGACGAACGTCTCTGAACGGGCATGGCATCAAACCGAGCAACAACGTGCGGAAGTAGCTCAGTGGTAGAGCATCGCCTTGCCAAGGCGAGGGTCGCGAGTTCGAATCTCGTCTTCCGCTCCAGTTTCCGATAGGGGCGCAGGCGCTCGGGCGCCGAAGCGCTCCTTTCCGTTTTTTAGCCTGTAGAAAGCAGTCGTCCGTTGAGTACCTCGACCCTTAAGCGCCTCGCACCCACCCAGGTGGAGCTCGAAATCCCGATCTCGGCGGAGGAGCTGGCCGAGGCCGAAGAACGCACCTTCCGCAAGCTCGCCAAGAACGTGAAGCTGCCGGGTTTCCGGGTCGGCAAAGTGCCGCGTCGCGTCTTCGAGCAGACCTACGGACCGGAGTCCATCACCAGCCAAGCGATGGAAGATATCGTCCCCGAGGTCTATGCCAAGGCCGTTCGGGAACACGACCTCGATCCGATCGATCGGCCCCAGATGGAGCTGCTTCCGGAAGAAGACGGCAAGCCGCGCCTGCTCAAAGCGAAGGTCGACGTGCGTCCGGATATCGACCTGGGCGCCTACAAGGGCATCGAGGTCAGCCGCGAGCCCGTCGAAATCACCGACGAGGACGTTGAACGCAGCATCGAGGCACTGGCGCGGGAACGCGCGACCCTCGTTCCGGTGGACCGCGAGGCCCGCTTGGGCGACGTCGTCAACATCGACTATGAAGGCAAAATCGACGGCGTTGCTTTCGACGGCGGTACCGCCAAGGAGCAGATGACGGAGCTCGACGAGAGCCGTTTTATTCCCGGGTTCGCCAGCGGCATCGCCGGCATGAAGGCGGGCGAGACGAAGGACGTCGAGGCCGTCTTTCCGAGCGAGTACGGCGAGGAGAGCCTGGCCGGGAAAACCGCCGTGTTTACCGTGGTGATGCACGACGTCAAGGCGCTCGAACTTCCCGCGATCGACGATGAGTTCGCGAAGGCCATCTCAGAAAACGAGACGCTCGACGCATTGCGCGCCGACGTCCGCAAGCGCCTGGAAGCGATCGCCGAATCGCGTTCGCGCCGCTCGATCGGCAATGCCGTCATGGACGAATTACTGCGTACGCGCGAGTTTCCGCTTCCCGAGGTGATGGTCGACCGCGAGGTCGATCATATGGTTAACGATGCGGCATCGCAGGCGGCGCGCGCCGGCGTGACCTTTGAGGATTACCTGAAAGAATCGGGCAAAACCGAGGATCAGCTGCGCGACGAATTTCGCGCCGACGCGCAGACGCGCGTCAAGGGCACCCTGCTGATCGAAGCGATTGCCAAGGCCGAAAATATCCAAGCCACGCCCGCGGATATCGGTGAGGAGCTCGCCGCGCTTGCACGCCAATACGGGCAGCCCGTCGACCGGATCCGCAAGGCGCTCGGCAACAACGTCTTGTCGCTCATGGATGGAATCGTGCGGAACAAAACCCTCGACTTCCTGATCGACAACGCCAAGGTCGTCGAGAAAAAATAAAGGAAAGGCCCGAAGCAACTCCGCAGCGACGGCCGTAGTTAGAGTAGAGCAGTAACGTCAAAAGGAAGTTGGGAGAAACGCACGTGGGTCACTTAGTTCCGATGGTGGTCGAGCAGAGCGCGCGCGGCGAACGCGCGTATGACATCTACTCGCGCCTGCTCAAGGATCGCATCGTTTTCGTCGGAGGCCCGATCGACGATCATCTGGCAAACCTCGTCATCGCCCAGCTGCTCTTCCTCGAAAAGGAAGACCCGGATAAAGACATCGACATGTACGTCAACTCGCCGGGCGGCAGCGTGACCGCGGGCTTGGCGATCTACGACGCCATGCGCTTCATCAAACCCGATGTGGCTACCATCTGTATGGGAATGGCCGCCTCGATGGGCTCGGTCCTACTCACCGGCGGGGCCGCCACCAAGCGCTTCGCCCTGCCCCATGCCAAGATTTTGATCCACCAACCGTGGGTATCTCAGATCGGCGGGCAGGCGACCGACGTCGAGATCGCGGCGCGAGACCTGATCGCGACCCGCCAGACCATCGCACACATCTACGAAAAGACCACCCACAAGCCGCTCGAGCAGATCCTTAAGGACATCGATCGCGACTACTACATGACCTCGCAAGAAGCCAAGGACTACGGGATTATCGATCACGTTATCGAAGATCGTCAGGCCTTGTCGACGCCGGCTTAAGCCGAGGAGGACGCCCGTAACTCATGTTCCGTTTCGGAGACGAGAAGGGTCAGCTCAAGTGCAGTTTCTGCGGGAAGTCGCAGGAACAAGTGCGCAAGCTGATCGCTGGTCCGGGCGTCTACATTTGCGACGAATGCATCGAGCTCTGCAACGAGATCATCGAAGAAGAGCTCTATAAAAACGTCGACGAAAATCTCCGCCTTCGCAACATCCCCAAGCCCAAAGAGATCAATCACATCCTCAATCAGTATGTGATCGGGCAAGAGCGCGCCAAGAAGTCGCTTGCGGTTGCGGTCTACAATCACTACAAGCGCATCAACGCCGGCGGCACCGCCGACGACGTCGAACTGCAGAAGTCGAACATCTTGCTCGTCGGACCTACGGGTTCCGGCAAGACCTATCTCGCGCAAACGCTCGCGAAGATTCTCGACGTTCCGCTGGCTATGGCCGACGCCACGTCGCTGACCGAAGCCGGCTATGTCGGCGAAGACGTCGAGAACATTCTGTTGAAGCTGATTCAAGCCGCCGACTACGATGTGAAGCGTGCGGAAAAGGGCATCGTTTATATCGACGAGATCGACAAAATCGCGCGCAAGAGCGAAAATCCGTCGATCACGCGCGACGTTTCGGGCGAAGGCGTGCAGCAAGCGCTGCTCAAGATCCTCGAAGGCACGACGGCAAACGTACCTCCGCAGGGTGGGCGCAAGCACCCGCATCAGGAATTCATTCAGATCGACACGACGAACGTGCTCTTCATCTGCGGCGGCGCGTTCGACGGGTTGGAACGCATCATCGAATCGCGTGTAAGCGCCAACAACATGGGCTTCCGTGCGACTCCGGAAGGCAAGAAGGACGCGCATACCGGCAAGCTGCTGCAGCAACTGATGCCGGAAGATCTGCTGAAGTTTGGGTTGATTCCGGAATTCATCGGGCGCCTGCCGATCGTGGTGACCCTCGATGCGCTCGACGAGCTCGCGTTGCGTCGCATACTCACCGAACCGCGCAACGCGCTCGTGCGCCAGTTCCAGAAGATCATGAATATGGACGGCGTCGACCTGCAGTTTACGAAGGACGCGCTGGTCGCGATTGCGACCAAGGCCCAGAGCCGTAAGACGGGCGCACGCGGCTTACGATCGATCCTCGAAGAGACGATGCTCGACGTTATGTACGACCTGCCGTCGCTGCAAGGCGTGAAGAAGTGCATCATTAACAAGGACGTGATCGAAAAGAAAGATCCGCCGACGCTCATCTACCAAGAGCAAAAGAAAGACATGCCCGCGTAACCTCGGGGCCCGGGAGACAGCAGCAAGGGACGGCAGCGATGCCGTCCCTTGCTATCTCTTCACCAAGAATTCCCTGAGATTTGTCAGCTTGCATCACGGGCACGATAACGGCCGGAAACCGGGGGAGAACAACACCACCAAAAATCTGGACTGTTAAGCAGACAGGCATGCGAGGGGGGGCGTTCGTAACGAGCGTGATAGTGGAAACCAGTACGGGCCTTAAAACGTCGGATTGCGATCCGAGCGCGAAGATCCCGGCGTGGTGGAGTGCGTTTATGTTTCACGTACTCAACCCGCGCCAAGTCTGCATGTATCTCTACCTAACCATGCTCGCCGAAAAAGGCGCGTGCAGCCCCACCATCGAGCAGATCCGCGAGGATTTGGGACTCTATTCCCCCTCGATGGTTTTCGAAGCGCTTGCCGTACTCGAGGACTTGGGCTTTATCGTGCGGGAGCGGCAATCGTTTCCCGGGGTACGCGCAAAGCGCAACCTCTATCGGGTACCCTCCTGCGAAGCGACCGTTTTGCGGCTGATCGAACGCGAGCGGATCGACGGCGAGTTGAAACCAAAGGGCAGCGGATCGCCCGCTTCGGCCGAGTCGCAAGCCCTGGTCATCGAAGGGTTGAAAGGCATGCTCGGTGAGGCCGGATACGAACGGTATTCGCGCGTTCAGAAAGATGCGAAGCGCGACGTACTCGTTGAAATCCTGAACCAGGAATTGAAACGGGTGCAATAGGCCTGCACCGGGGCCCAAGGGGCCCAACGCCAATTGAGCGGCCTGAATCTCGTTGCAGCCGAGCCGCTACCCTACGATTGACGCATGAAGAAGTTCGCGGCTTTGGCCTGCTCGCTTCAAGGGCGTTACTAGCGCGGGCTCTTGCGAAAGATGATAATCGCAAGCGGCAGCAGGAGGATTCGTCCTCTTCTCCGCGCCGGGCTCTTTGTAGCGGATATGGCCGCCGTAGCGGTTGCCGTTACGATGGCGCCCCTGGTGGGGGACATAAACACTGCAACGCACGCGGATCTCGCCATCGTCGGCGTGATCCTGCTCTTGGTCGGCGCGTACGTGCAGTTTCGCTACGAGAGCGCGCGCACGTTCGACTTTCACGATGTGCTGCGCCTGCTGGTCGGTGCGTTTGGCGGCGCGGTATTGGCGCTGGTGTTCGTGCAGCTCCCGACGCCGCTCTCGCACGCATCGGGGCGGTTCGTCGTTATCGCGGCGATGTTGGCGTTCGTGCTGCGCATGTTCGCGCGCATCGCACTCGTAACGGGGCGGACGTGGTGGATCGCTCGCCGTCCCGACGCCAAGCGCGTGCTGATCGTCGGCAAAGGTGTGCCGGCGCACCAGACCGCGAAAGCGATTCTCGAAGACCGTAACATGCCGCTCGTCGTCGTCGGCTTTGTCGACGACGGCGTTTCCGACAAGCGCATCGACGGCGTGCGGATGCTCGGCAAGATCGGCGACATTCCCGAAATCGTGCGCCGCCACCAGATCGACAACATCCTCGTGGCGATCACCGGGGCGCCGCTGCCGCTGATCAATCACGTGCGCGAACTCGCGGCTCAGGTTTCCGAAGAGCTGCGGCCGAGCGTCACGGTCGTGCCCGATGCTTCGGAGCTGCTGACCGAGCGCGTCACCGTCTCACGCATCCGCGACATTCGCTTGGAAGACGTGCTCAAGCGCGAACCCGTCGTTATTGATACCGCGGGCATCCGGCCGCATCTCGAAGGTCAGGTCGTGCTCGTCACGGGCGCCGGCGGCTCGATCGGAAGCGAGATCTGCCGCCAGATCGCGACGTTCGATCCCCAGCAGATCTTGCTGCTCGGACACGGCGAGAACAGTCTCTTTCTGATCGATCGCGAGTTGCGCGAACAATACAATTTCGATCGCACGAAGATGATCTTGGCCGACGTCGCCGATCACAGCGCGATTCGCAACGTCTTTACGACCTACCGGCCGCGCGTCGTCTTACACGCGGCCGCCCACAAACACGTGCCGATCGTAGAAGAGAACATCTGCGAGGCGGTCCGCAACAACGTCATCGGTACGAAGGTCGTCGCGCTCGCCGCGGCGGCCGCTGGCTGTGCGAAGTTCGTGCTGCTCTCAACCGATAAAGCCGTCAACCCCACGAGCGTCATGGGCTCCACGAAGCGCATGGCGGAGTTGATCTGTCAATCCTTCGCCGGCGGCTCGGCGACCGAGTTCGTCTCGGTACGGTTCGGAAACGTCCTCGGAAGCCGCGGCAGCGTGATTCCGATCTTCAAGCAACAAGTGCAGGCGGGCGGCCCCGTGACGATCACGCACCGCGAGATGGTGCGCTACTTCATGACGATCCCCGAAGCGGTCTCCCTCGTGCTGCAAGCGATGTCGATGGGGCTCGACGGTGAGGTCTTCGTGCTCGACATGGGCGGACCCGTAAAGATTCTCGAGCTCGCCGAGCAAGTGATCCGGCTCTCCGGATTCGAGCCGTATCGAGATATCGACATCGTAGAAAAGGGCATTCGTCCGGGCGAGAAGCTTTTCGAAGAGATTCTCACCCACAGCGAAGGCTTCACGCAAACGAGCCACGAGCGGCTCTTTATCGCAAAACAACAGCGCCTGGACTACGCGCGGCTCAACGACGGCATCGATCGTTTGCGCGCGGTCGTGCGTCGCAGCGATGCAAAAGGCGCCGTCGGCATCCTCAAAGAGTTCGTTCCGGAATTTACTCCGGGCGCGCACCTCCAAGAACCGCCGCCGCCCACGTCCGTGCACGTGGAACGCGCGGAGATTCCTGACTTCATCCTGACACCACAAGCAGAGGCAAGTAGAACGTGAAACTCCTGGAAGCGTCCTCGATACGTGCAAGCGCACTCAAGAAGAAGATCGCCGACCGAACGGCGGTGGTCGGCGTCGTCGGCATCGGCTATGTCGGGCTGCCCCTTGCGGTGGAGAAGGCGAAGGTCGGTTTCGACGTCGTCGGCTACGACCGCAATCCCATCCGCGTCGATCAACTCAAGCAAGGCTTGAACTATATCCGCGACGTCGACGATCGCGAGCTCGCCGAGATGGTCGAAAACGGCAAGCTGGAAGCGACGACGGATTTCAGTACGCTCGGGCGCTGCGATTGCATCGTCATTTGCGTGCCCACGCCCCTCACGGCAAATAAAGAACCTGACATTTCCTACATCAAGAACGTCGCCGCGGAGATCGTCAAACACCTTCGGCCGGGACAGCTCGTGAGCCTCGAGAGCACGACCTACCCCGGGACGACGGAAGAAGTGCTGCTGAAGATTCTGGCGCAGTCGGGCCTGAAGGTCGGTGAGGATTTCTTCCTCGCGTTTTCGCCCGAGCGAGTCGATCCCGGCAACGCGCGCTACACGACGAAGAACACGAACAAAGTCGTGGGCGGCGTGACGAACGCATGTCTCGACGTGGCGACATGCTTCTACCAGCAGACGATCCTCAACGTCGTCCCGGTCTCCTCGCCCAAAGTCGCCGAGATGACCAAGATCTTCGAGAACACTTTCCGTGCGGTCAATATCGCGCTTGTCAACGAGATGACGCTGCTCTGCGACCGCCTGGGCATCAGCGTCTGGGACGTGCTGGATGCGGCCGCAACCAAGCCGTTTGGTATCATGCGCTTCGATCCGGGCCCCGGCGTCGGAGGGCACTGCATTCCGCTCGATCCGTTCTATCTGGCATGGAAGGCGCGCGAGTACGACATGAACGTGCGCTTTATCGAACTCGCCGGCGAGATCAACTGGACGATGCCGTACTTCGTGCGCGAGAAAGTCATGCGCGCGCTCAACGAGCAAGGCAAGTCGATCAAGGGGTCCGAGATCTTCGTCCTCGGCGTCGCCTATAAGAAGGACATCGAGGACTGGCGCGAGTCGCCGGCACTGAAGGTCATGGAGGTGCTGCGTAAAGACGGCGCGCGCATCGATTATCACGATCCCCACGTGCCGAGCTTCACCGACGAGCACGACGGCATGTGGCACTCGATCCCGCTTTCGAAGGAGATGCTCGAGCGCGCCGACGCCGTCGTGATCTTGACGGATCATTCGACGATCGACTACGGGCGCGTGTGCGATAGTGCGCGCCTCGTGATCGACACGCGCAACGCCACCAAAGACGTTCGCGAAGGCCGCAACAACGTGGTGATGCTGTGAAAGTCGGCGTCATCGGCGCGGGCTACTGGGGAGCGAACCTCGTTCGCGTCTGCCACGAGCTCGGTATTCTGGATAGCGTGTGCGACGCCAACGAAGCGGCGATCGCAACGGTCGCCCAGCGCTATCCGGAAGTTGGTCTCGAACTCGAGATCACGTCGCTGCTCGAGCGCGACATCGACGCGGTGGTCATTGCCGCTCCGGCCGCACTCCACGCGGAACTTGCGCTCGAAGCGATCGCGGCCGGCAAGCACGTCTTTGTCGAAAAGCCGCTCTCGATGAGCGTCGACGATGCGGCAACCGTCGCGCGGGCCGCGCGGGCGGGCGGCCGCACGCTCTTCGTCGGCCACGTGCTGCTCTATCATCCGGCGGTGCAACGCATGCTGGGCTTGATCGCCGAAGGAGCAATCGGCGACGTGCGCCACGTGCGTTCCCGGCGCTTGTCGTGGGGTAAGGTGCGCGTGCAAGAAAACGTGTGGTGGAGCTTTGCGCCGCACGATATCGCGCTGGTGCTCGAAATTTTCGGAGGCTCCCCCGAATCGGTGAGGGGCAGCACGTCGGCGTTCGTGCGTCCGAACATCGCCGACTTCGCGTACGCGGATCTGCTCTGGACCGGCGGCCGCAGCGCGCACATCGAGGTCAGTTGGCTCGACCCCGACAAGAGCGCGCGTCTGGACGTCTTCGGGTCCAAAGGCGTGCTGCGCCTCACGGATTCGCGCCAAGGCGCGGAACTGACCCTCACCCCATGCGGCGACGCACACGGCGAACGCGATAGCGTCGAGCTCTGGCGCGAAGATCCCCAGCGGGTCGCTTTCACGCCAGCCGAACCGCTCGCCGCGGAAATGCAAGCATTCGTGGACGCCGTCACCCACGGCACCACGCCGCTCACGGACGGAGAGGAGGGTCTGCGCGTCGTGCGCGTGCTCTCGATGCTCTCCGCTCGTCACGACTACGCACATCCATCCATGGAGGCCCTGGTTTGACCGTCATCGATAGCACCGTTCGTTACTTCGTGCACGAGTCGTCGTATGTCGACGAACCGTGCGAGATCGGCGAAGGCACCAAAATCTGGCACTTCTCGCACGTCATGGCAAACGCGCGCATCGGCAAGAAGTGCTCGATCGGACAGAACGTCGTCATTTCGCCGAACGTCACGATCGGCAACAACGTGAAGATTCAGAACAACGTATCCGTGTACGAAGGCGTCGTACTCGAAGACGACGTGTTTTGCGGACCGAGCATGGTCTTTACGAACGTCACGACCCCGCGTTCGGGCACGCCGCGCAATACGGCCGCCGATTACGCGCCTACCGTGGTAAAGCGCGGCGCTTCAATCGGCGCCAATGCGACGATCGTTTGCGGGCACACGCTCGGCGAGTTCGCGTTCGTCGGCGCGGGATCGGTCGTCACGCGCGACATTCCGGCATACGCGATGGTGTACGGCAACCCGGCACGCATTCGCGGATACGCCTGCGAGTGCGGCGTGAAGCTAAGCTTTACCGACGATGCGGCGTCGTGTGCCGAGTGTGGGCGCGCGTACGAGAAGTCGGGCGAAACCGTACGGAGAACGAAATGATTCCGATTCTCGATCTGCGCGAGCAGTATCACGAACTCAAAGCCGAGATCACGCGCGCCGTCGAAGAAGTCTTCGAGGGCGGTCACTTCATCAACGGCCCGAACGTCCAAGCGCTGGAGCGCGAGATCGCCGCGTATGTTGGCACGGCCCATGCGGTCGGCCTCAATTCCGGGACGGATGCGCTCCATCTGGCGCTGCGCGCCCTGGATGTGGGCCCCGGCGACGAAGTGATCACGACGCCGTTCACGTTCGTCGCTACGACGGAAGCCATCGGCATCGTGGGGGCGACGCCCGTGTTCGTCGATATCGATCCGGCGACGTTCAACATGGATCCGAACGCCGTCGAGGCCGCGATAACGCCGCGGACCAAGGCGATTCTGCCGGTGCACCTGTACGGGCATCCCGCGCCGATGCACGCGATCATGGAGATCGCACGCAAGCATGGTCTCGCAGTCGTTGAAGATTGCGCGCAGGCCATCGGCGCATCGATCGAGGGCAAGCGCGTCGGATCGTTCGGTGACGTCGGCGCCTTCAGTTTCTTCCCGTCGAAAAACCTCGGCGCCTACGGCGACGGCGGCATGGTGACGACCGATCGCAAGGATCTTGCCGATCGTATGCGCAGCTTGCGTGCCCACGGCGGCCGCATCAAGTACCATCACGAGGAGCTTGGCGTCAATAGCCGCCTCGATGAAGTCCAAGCGGCCATCCTGCGCGTCAAACTTCCGCACCTCGATCGTTGGATCGAGCAGCGCCGCGCGAATGCGGCATGGTACGGAGAGCATCTCGGCAGCTTTGTAGCAGTTCCGGCGGAGACGCACGGCACGCTGCACGTCTATCATCAATACACGATCCGCGTTGCCGATCGCGACCGGATCCAAGAAGGCCTCAAGAGCGCCGGCGTGCAGACGATGGTGTATTATCCCGTGCCGCTGCATCTGCAAGAAGTGCACGCGAAGATGGGCCAGGGCGAAGGAAGCTTCCCGCACTCGGAACGGGCGGCGCGTGAAGTACTCTCGCTTCCGATGTTCCCAGAGCTCGCGGCGGAGCAGCGCGAGGCGGTACGCGACGCGTTGCGCGGCGCGCTGGAACCGGCGGTCGCCTAATGCGCGTGCTCAGCATCGTCGGGGCGAGGCCTCAGTTCGTGAAGGCGGCCCTGCTCTCGCGCGAATTTCGCGCGCGCGGGGTCGACGAACGACTCGTGCATACCGGCCAACACTACGACGAACGCATGAGCGACGTGTTCTTCAGCGAACTCGAACTGCCGGCGCCGCATTCGCATCTCGGCGTCGGCTCCGGTTCGCACGCACATCAGACCGCACAGATGATGATGCGCTTAGAGTCGGTCGTGCTCGAGAACGAGCCCGACTGCGTCCTCGTCTATGGGGACACCAACAGTACGATCGCGGGAGCGCTCGTAGCCGCGAAACTCAACGTGCCGCTCGTGCACGTTGAAGCCGGGCTGCGCTCCTTCGATCGCACGATGCCGGAAGAGGTGAATCGCCTCGTGGCGGATCGCTTGGGCGATCTGCTCCTCGCGCCGTCGGAGGGCTCGGCGGAACAACTTCGGCGCGAGGGCGTCGAAGCGCCGATCTTTATCGTCGGAGATCTGATGGTAGACCTCGCGCTGCTTGCAGCCGAGCGCCTCCCGGCGCGACCCGCAATCCTCGATCGCTTCGACTTGCATGAAAAACAGTTCGCGGTTGCGACGATTCATCGTGCGTCAAACACGGACAATGCGGCGGTGTTCGCACGCTTGATAGCCGGCTTACGCCGGTGCGGCATGCCCGTCGTGTTTCCCGTGCACCCGCGCACGCGACCGCTCGTCGAGGCCTTCAAGGTCGGGGCGGGAGACGGCATCGTGACGTGCGAGCCGCTCTCGTATCTCGACATGCTCGCGCTTCAGGTGCATGCGCGCGCGGTCGTAACCGACTCCGGCGGAATTCAAAAAGAATCCATTACGCTTGGAACCCCGTGTGTGACCTTGCGCGATCGTACCGAATGGACGGAGACGCTGCAAGACGGTTGGAACGTTCTTGCGGGAAGCGATCCGCGAACGATTGCAGCCGCCGCTTCGCGCCCGGCTCCGGCGGAGCGGATTTTCCCCTTTGGTGCGGGCAATTCGGCCAAGCGCATCGTCGACGCCATTACCGCAACGATTCCCGACGCTACGCGCATAGAGTCGTGCGTCTCTTAATCCTCACGCAATACTATCCGCCGGAGATCGGCGCGCCGCAGACGCGTTTGGCGGCGTTCGCGCGCCATCTCGTGCAGCGGGGTCACGAGGTCGAGGTGGTAACTGCGATGCCGCATCACCTGGTGGGCCGCACGTACGACGGGTATCGCGGAAAGCTCTACATGCGCGATAACGTCGACGGCGTGCCGGTACACCGCACCTGGGTGTACGCCGCAACCGGTACGGGCCTCAAACGGATAGCGAATTACCTCTCGTTTGCGATGAGCTCGTTTATCGGTCTCGCGCGGGCGCGCCGTGCCGACGTGATCTTCGTCGAATCGCCGCCGCTCTTTCTAAGCGTTCCGGGCTGGATCGCGGCAGTGGCGACCGGTGCAAAGCTGGTCTTCAACGTTGCCGACCTTTGGCCGGATTCGGTGCGGGAGCTGGGCGTGATGGGCGACGGCCCACTGATGCGCTTTGCCGAACGGCTGGAAGCATGGAGCTATCGCCGGGCGGACATCGTCAATGCCGTCACCGACGGCATTGATGCGACGCTTCGCGGAAAAAAACACGTGCCGGCGGCAAAATTGCGCTTTCTTCCCAACGGGATCGACGTCGAACGCTTTGCCCCGCAGGCACCCTCCGAACGGTTGCGCGAGATGCTCTGCCTCGACGGCCGTCCGGTATTCATTTATGCCGGAACGCATGGAATCGCCCAAGGGCTGCATCACGTCGTCGACGCGGCGGCACGCTTGCGTGAAGAAGCCGTCGTTCTGTTCGTCGGGTCTGGGCCGACAAAGCCCGCGCTCGTCGAACGCGCGCTACGCGCCCGTGCGACGAACGTACGTTTCATCGATCCCGTTCCACTCGATAGTATGCCCGATTATTTCGCGTTGGCCGCTGCATCGATCGTTCCGCTCGTTCGCAGCAGCGTGACGCGCGGCGCGCGCCCATCGAAGCTCTTCCCGGCCTTTAGTTGCGGCATTCCCGTTATTTACAGCGGAGAGGGTGAGGGCGCGCAACTGGTCGCCGACGCCGGCGCCGGGATCGTCGTGCCCCCGGAAGATTCAGCGGCACTCGCCGAGGGAATGCTCGCCGTCGCACGAGACCCCGTGGCGCGCGAGCGCATGTCGCAGGCGGCGCGCAAGCTCGCGCTCGACCGGTTTGCATGGTCGAATATCGTCGACGCGTGGCTTGCGTCTCTTCCGGAAGGCGGCGCAGCCGTATGAAACGCGCGTTACTGCTCACCTATCACGTGCCGCCTCGTCAGAGCATCGCGACGGTTCGCGTCGGGCAGCTGATCTCGATGCTTGCGCGCTTTGGATGGGAAGTCGTCCCGGTTACCCCGGATCTCGGCGACGTCATCTATCCGCGGAGCGTCGTCACGACGGGCGTCGTCGATTTTAAATCGGCTGCCCGAAAACTCATCGGGGTGAAAAAAGATCAGACGACCAGCGGACACCTGGGCGTGGAACGCGGCTTCGTCGGCGGTACGCCTTCGCTAAAACAACAGATCATCCGGATCGGACACGACGTAACGGAGTACGCTAACCGGCAGTTCGGCTGGATTGGGCCGGGAACGCAGAGCGTCGGGAAGCTGCTGCGCGAGCAGCGCTTCAACGCGATTATTTCGACGTCGCCCCCCGAGACGACGCATCAGGTGGCATCGCGCGTGCACGGCGATATTCCGTGGATTGCGGACCTGCGCGACCCCTGGATTCGCGAGAACGTGCCCGGCCGGCTCGCGCCGCTCAATTCCATCGACCGCTTGTTGGAGCCCCGTGCGCTGCGCAGCGCGGCAGCCATTACGACCGTTTCCGAACCACTGGCGGACGAGCTGCGCAAACGCTATCCCCTGACGCCGGTCTATAGCATTCCGAATGCCTTTTCAAATGCGGATTGGGACGGCATCCCATTCGCCGAGCCGTTGCGCGCGACGTTCCTCTATGCCGGACAGCTCTACGGCGGATTGCGCGATCCGCGCCCGTTCTTCGCGGCGATATCGGAAGCGCTGCGCGAACGGCTCGTGTCGCCCGATGAAATGGTCGTAGAGTTCTATGGCGACAACAGCGAATGGCTCACGAGCGAAATACGTCGTCACGGAATCGGGTCCGTTGTTCGAGTCCACGGCGCTCGTCCGCGGTCGGAGATCTTGCGTTTGGAACGCGAGGCATCGCGTCTGCTGCTGTTCTTGTGGAACGACCCCAACGAACGCGGGACGTACACGGGAAAATTGTTCGAATACTTGGGCGCCCGTCGGCGGATCCTTGCGGTGGGCGGCCCGTCGGAAAGCGTCGTCGACGAAGTGTTACACACCAGCGGCGCGGGCGAACGTTTGCGCTCCGTCAAAGGCTTGCGCGATGCGATCGTGCAGGCCGTGCAAGAATGGCGCACCGGTGCGACGCCGATCGTGGAACCGCACGCGGTAGAACCCTTCGAAAGCACCAGGCTGGGCGAGCGTTTTGCTGCCATCTTAAACGACGTGACGTCGGCAAGGGCCGGTTCGGTACGGTGAACGCGCTTCGTTCGATCCTCTGTCTTGCATCGATTGCGTCCGCAGCCTGCGCGGCGCACGTCGAAGCGCGCTCCACTTTGACCGCAGCGCCGGCGCACCAGGTCGACGTCGCGGCGGCGCCCGCAGGGAAACCGGCCTCGCGTCACGTGATGTCAACTCGCGCCTCCGCGATAGAACCGGCGAATATGACCCGCACGGCGGCAGATCTGGATCGTCCGTCGGGCCGGGCCATTTTGAGTGCGTTCGCCATTCCCGGTGACGGTACCAACGGCGCGCCGGGAACGCTGCAGCCCGCGGTGGGGCTTTGGGACGAACGGTCGGAACGCGTGCTAACCGACCGCCAGATCAATCTTCCACCTGACGGAAATTTCACGACGGCGACGAGTAACGCGGGCCACGATACGCCTGCAATCGTCCTGACAAGCGACGATGCGGTCTTGGTTCCGTATGGTGCGGCGAGCACGTACCGTTCGTATCATCCGCCGGCCGCGTGGAGCTGCTTGCGCGCGCAGTTCTGCGAGCCGTTTAAATTCGCGCCGAGCGACGCGCGGAGCGACGCGCTTGCCTCGACGCTCGCCGCTTCGCCGGAGTATCTGCTTCCCTCGAGCGGTCTCTCCGAACTCTCGTCGGCTACGCTCGGCGATGCAACGCTCATCGCGGGTCAACAACAAGTTTCCGCAGGCAGCGGCGAAGCAGGCGCGCAAGGATTCGTGAGTTACCGCAGCGGCGGCCGATTCGATACGGCCGCCGGTTCGTGGAATTTCCACAGCAGCCACGCCCCGCCGTCCGACGGTCTCTACACGATCTCCCAGACGCCCGGCGACGGAGCCTATGTTGAATTTGCGGTCACCAATGCCGCCGGATCCGGACGAATTTCGCTCGATATCGCCGGCGTGAGCTGCACGATGAACGGCATTGCCGCCGGAAGTCCCACCGGAGCCGCGCAGGAATTTGCTCAGTACGCCAACAGCGCGTGCCCCGCATTTCGCGGGCGCTTTGAGGCGATCGTTCCGCGGTTCGATCCGTTGGAGCGCGCGAGCGGAGGGGCGGCGATCGGAATCGCCGCGCGCAATGGCGACACCAATGGGCTGCCGCCGTCGTCGGCGGTGCGTCTCGACTGCTCGGGCGGCGTCGCATGTGCGTCACCGGCCGGCCCCGATCGCGTCTACGATGTGCGCGTCTCGGGATTGCATCGTCACTATCTCTTCGGAGGCGTGACGCGTTTGGGCCGATATATCTACGATCTCGTCGACGTGCAGCAGGTCACGGGAAGCTGGTACGGCAGCGAGCACAATAGTCTCGCGCTTGCGCTCGCCTGTTTTCGCACGAGCGGTCCGCAAGGCGCTGCGTGGCGTTGGACCGATTGCTCGGGGCGTCATCCCTTCACGCTGCGTCCTGGAGCCGCGCCGGTAGCGCGTCTCGGGCGCGGAAGCCCGTATCTCCTCGGGCCTCCGCCGGTATATCCGTCAAACTACGCGCATTACATCTATGATTTCACGATGCGCGCGCAGCCGCCGGCATCGAACGTGCCCTATCCGGTTATCTCCGCCGAGTCGATCGCGCAGTTGCGAAACGGCATCTTGATCGTCGCGCACGGCTGCCAGACGCAAGGGCGTACCGACGCAATTTGCTATTTGGAATACGATCCGCGAACGGGCCGTACGCTGCGGACGGGCTTCGTCGACCAGCCGTCGGGCGGCGGATCGCTTGCGTCAATCGCGCTGCGCAGCGACGGCCGCGGAAACCTTGCGCTCGGCGCGCTCGCCGGCATCGGCAGCAAGTGGGGCTGCGCGGGAATCGGGGGTTGCGCGCTCGTCTATCGCTTCGACGCCGCTAACGGCCGCTGGTCGCGATACTCCGCGCAGTCTCTCGGCGGGTCAAACGATGCGGGCTTTCCCGGAACAGTGGCCGCGTCGGCTCACGGCTTTCTCTTCTCGTACAAGCAGCTCGAAGGGACGCGGGCGCAGATCGTTACGTTCGAACGGGCGGCGCCGTAGCACCGGGCAATGGCGCGAATGCGACCACGCTGCCGTGGGTAACGCGGCGTCGCAGCGATCGCAGTAACGACTTCGCGTTGTAGCGCCAGACGCGCGCGCGAACGTCGTTACGTTCCAGCGCCTCGTTCCAGCGCTCGGCCATCGCGGCGAACGCCGGGGTCGCGGTCATTAAGGCATAGATGCGCAACTGCGCGATGTGGAAGTGATGGTACCAGAGCGGCGCGTAATGACGTCTGCCAGCATCATCGATGGCGAGGTCGTAACACGACCATCCGCCCGCGTCATAGGCCGGAAGCCAGCGCTTGAGGGTCTCGACGGCATTGGCGTGCAGGTGCGCGAGATCTTCGTCGCCCAAGCCAAAACGCACGTATTCCCAGACCGCGAATGCGGCGTAGAGGTGCCCGTTGAGAATGTGGCATTCCGGCTGCGCGGCAACCTCTTCGAAGAACACGGCGCCGTCGCGCAAGAACGACGCCCCTCCATCACGCACGTCGCGTCGCAACGGGGCGAGCGCGCGTAAACCCGCGTCCCGATAACGAGGGTCTTGCGTGAGCGAATAGGCCCGTAGCAGGACCGAAGCGGCCTCGCCTTGTGCCATCCCCGAGAGCCACCCGGGAGCGGCGTTATAGGCCGGAAGCGCGATCGGATAGGGATAGCCGCCGTCGAGGCGCTGCGCCTCGATCAGCCAATCCGCTTGCGCGAGAAAACGGGCGCGCGCCATGTGATGGCCGTCATAGGCGAGGGCGTATTGGGTGAGCGCGAACTGCGCGATTTGAACCGGATTGCGGTAGCTTCCGAGCTTGAGTACGCCGTCGTCGTGAAAGGTGGCTTCGTTCCAGCCTTCACCTTTCGGGCGCGGCGCGCCGCTCCACGCGATGTAGTACGGCTGCCCGACATAATCCGATGGAAGCCGGTAGCTGCGCGACATGCGCCACGAAAGCGGGAACATGCGTCGAAGCTCGTTTGCGATGGTTCTGGCGTTCACGACGAAACCTTGACCTCACCGATGCGCTGGTAGAGCACGTGCAGGCGATCGAATTCGCCGGCAAACGAGTAGGTGCGGGCCGCCTCGCGTGCGGCACTTGCGTAACGTTCGTAGCGTTCGCCGTCGGCGTCGATCGCGTGCATGGCCCGTGCGTGCGCCGCGCCGTCGCCGACCGGTACGACTTCGCCGGCGCCCGTCCCGCGGACGATTTCGGCCACGCGCCCGATGTCGCTTGCCACGATGGGGAGTTCAAAGAGCTGGTATTCGAAGAGTTTGTTGGGCATCCCGAACCGGTTGTTCTCGGTATCGATCAGCGGAAGATAGGCGATGCGCGCGTGCGCGAGCCACGCGAGCGCTTCGGCATAACCGACGGGACCAACCATAACGACGCCCGCGCGTTCGGCGCGTTCGAGCAGCCGGTCGCGTTCCTTCGCGTCATAATCGGCAAGGCTCGTTTCGCCGATGTTCACGATGCGAAGCGGCGAACCGAGCGCGCGCAGGCTTTCGGCGGCCGCGACGAGATCGTGGAATGCGCGCAGACGCATCGCGCCTCCCGTGTGGATCACGTAAGGAGCACCGCCCAAGGGATGCGCCGTTCGTCGCGCGCGCTCCAGATCGGGAACGCCGACGTTGGGAAAATTCCGTACGAGCGCGACGCGTTCGCGTGGAACGAAGCGCTCGTAGCGTGCGCGCATCGACTCGTTGACGACGACGATACCCGCAAAGCGCGGCAGCACGGCGCGTTCTACTGCGTCATAGAGGCCCGAGGCGAGCCGCCGCAGCTTCGGGGGCAGCCATTCAGATGCGGCGATCCGCTCGACGTAAAACTCGTGGACGTCGTAGACGATGCACGCCCCCGAGAACGCCGGGAGCGCGGCGACCAAGAGCAACTCGGGGTCGTGAATGTGTACGATCGCATCGCGGTGCGCCAAGATCGTGAAGAATGCGCGCAGATCGCGAAAGATGCGGCGTAAGCGCGATCCGCCGCGATCCCCGAGGGGAAGGAACGAGACGCCGTCGTGGTCGGTTGCTTCGGCAACGGTCGTGGCAAGACGAACGTCGTACCCGGAGTCGGCGAGCGAGCGCACCTCTTTATAGTAGATACGCGTATCCAACGGCTGATGGACCGTCGTGACGTGAAGCACCGGCCGTTTGGTGGTAAGAGAAGAAGGCATGCGGGTACTCGTCATCGCGAACAACTTTCCGTGGCCGGAACACCCTTTCGACGGAGTGTTTAACTTGCGCGCCCTGCTTGCGCTCGGTGAGCGCGGCATCGACGCACGCGTCGTACGTTGCGTGCCTTGGGCGCCTCCGTTACAAAAGCGCTGGCAACACTATCGTACCGTACCAGACCGGTATGCCGTCGATGGCGTACCGGTACGCACCCTACGGGGACTTATGGGACCGTCGAACTGGGGCATTGGGACATTAGGCGAGCAACTGCGTGGGCGGCTGCACGAAGAGATCGCCGATTTTCGGCCCGACGTCGTGCACGTGCACGGTCTCCTGCCGGCAGGCGTGCTGGCGCTCGCAACGGGAAACGTGCCGCTTGTTCTCACCGGACACGGGAGCGAAAGCTATTCACTTCCGTGGACGCGCAACTCGCTGCAAGCGCTGGCGCAACGGATCATCAGCCGCGCGGCGGCGGTCTGTGCGGTTTCCGACTTTGTGGGCCGGCATCTGCGCCGCCTCGGCGCACCCGACGTAGACGTCATTCCAAACGGCGCAGACGAGCGAATTTTCTTTCCACAAGACCGTACGCGGGCGCGCGAGATCTTAAATCTGGATCCGCAGCGTCCGCTCGTCCTGTTCGTCGGGCATCTCGAACGCGAGAAAGGCGTGACCGAACTCGTCGAGGCATTGAAATCGCTGCGCGATTTGGAAGCGGGGGCGCTTTTCGCGGGCAAGGGAGCGCTCCAGAGCTGGGCCGAGCGAGAATTAGAGGCGGCGGGTGTGTACGCGCGGTTTCTCGGGACGCTCGATCACCATCATCTCGCTCAGGCGTATGCCGCTGCCGACGTCTTTGCGCTTCCGAGTTATCGCGAGGGCTTGCCGACCGTTATCTGTGAGGCGATGAACGCGGGGCGAGCGGTCGTTGCATCCGACGTGGGTGGAATACCGGAAATCGTCGAGTCCGGCGTGACCGGCTACCTGGCGCCGCCACGCGACGCCCGAGCGTTGGCCGAACGGGTACGCGCGGTTCTGTGCGATCCCGAACGCCGCGAGGAGATGGAAAGAGCGGCACACGCTCGCGCACGTACCGCTCTTACCTGGGCTGCGAATGCCCGGCGTTACGACGCGATTTATCATCGCGTCGCGACGCGTGAGGTGGTCTACGGGAAGACGATGTAAGCCGAAAGCGGTGCCATCGTCGTTGGCGCGGCGCCCCCGTTAGCGGCGACGGTGCCGCCGTCGAGTACGGAGGACCCCGCAATTGCCAGCGTGTGATGATACTGCGGATAGGGGAAGGTCACGCTCTGCGCGTTGTTCGGGTTGACCGCAACGGCGCACGGACCGACGAACGAACCGGCGATATAGCAGTCGTTATATTCCCGGCCGTATGCACCGCTGCTCGTCAGTAACCCGGCGACCGACGAGGGCGCCGCGACTTTCGGGTTGAGTGCCACGAGTTGCGATTCGGGCATGACGTGCAAGCCCGACGGCGTCGCGAAGTACGTCCAGATGACGCTCGTTTTCGGATCGTACGTCAGAAGGAACGATGCCGTCGCGTATATGCGTGCCGCGGTTTCCGTCGTGGCGGTTCCGGTGTTGCGCAGCATGCAGACGAAGAGCGCATGCTTGGCGGCAACCTCCAACTCGGTATTCTCGACCGCTTGCCACAACCAGCCGCTTTGTTCCGGCGTCGAATCATCGGAGTAGCAGTGTTCGAAGTTTCCGCCGATGGTGTTCGCATTATTCACCATGCCGACGACGGGCGAGGGATCGTGGCCGTTGAGCAGCGAGAGCCCGTTCATGATCACCGGTGCCGGCGCCGCTTGCGCCACCGCCGCCGCGCCCGTCATCCATGCCGAATCGGTGTAACCGCAAGGCAGGGGGCTAATGCCGTACTCGCCGAGCGGTCCGGTGTCGTCTTCGAACATGGCGTCGAAGTGCGCGGTGCCGATTTCGTTCGAGATCGTCGTGTGATAGTCGTTCGCCAAGCTTGCAGACGTTACGTTAGTGACGTACTGCGTTATGCCGTTATAGACGGTCGTTATTCGGTTGTTGTTGCAGTCGTGGGCGAAGATCGTTTCGTCCGAAATGTACATCGGATCGTTCGATTGAAGCCGGTTCGGATTGGTGTAGTACATCGTCTTGATGCCGGTCGATGCAATTGCATTTGCGTCGGTGGGGTTCGTGGAGGCCCAGTTTAGGTACGGACGCGCGGCGGACCATGCGATGGAGTGCGTTCCGTAGTAACCGCCGAGATAATCGGCCGTCAAAACGTGGGTTTGCGCGATCGGCCCCGGCGTCGGCGACGGCGTGACGTTCGGCAGCGGTTGCGGCGTCGGGTTGGTCACGACGATCTGCGTCGGCGTGATCGATTCGCTGATGCCGCCCGGCCCGCTGACCTGCGCGATCGATCCGACCTGCAGCGTTCCTCCGGCGATTACGACCGTCGGATTCAACACGATCGGAACGGCCGGATGGGTTGCATCGACGTCGAGCGTGAAGCCGTAGGCCGTCGCCGCGACGATCGTGCCCGTGGCCGTCGTCAGCGGTGGCGCACTGCTCCAATAGGTGACGATGCTCGCCGCGATGCCGGAGTGCACCGAGCCCGTCCCCGTTACTTGCACGTGCGATCCGGTGCTCGAGGGGCTGCCGTCGATCTGCACGGTCGAAGCCGTAACGCTGACCGGAACTTTGCCGTTTGGATAGCCCTGGTCGAGGGTGAAGCCGCCGGTGCGAATGCCGGCGTCGCTGCCTTGCGTCGAGACGGCAGTCGATGGAATCGGGATCGTTTGAGGCACCGCCGTTGCTACCGGCGCGGGCGAAGCGACGGTCGCGGTAGCAAGTTCAGAAACCGACGTCGCTTGGATCGACGTCGACCAGGATCCGCTCCCGGCGACGCTCACGTTCTCACCGACGAAAGGCGCCGGTCCACTGATGGTCGTGCCGCTGCCGATGAGGACGTGGATCTTTCCATGCGGATATCCCGTGTCGAGAACGAAGCCGCCCGTTATCATTCCGGAGATCGTCCCGTCGGCGGTAATGATCGTACCGCTCGTACTCAAAGTCGTGTCGGGCAGCGAGCTGCCCGGTACCAGTGGGCCGGTGGCAGAGTTCGAACCGCCGCCGCCGCCGCCGCCGCATGCGGCGAGGAGTGCGAGGGCGATCAGACAAGCGCCGCGCTGGATGAGAGAAATGCGGAAACACCGCAATGTGAAAGTCCGATGGTTCATAGCACCATCCACATCGGTCACTTTTCACGTTGATAACACGTTCCAAACCGTAGCTTTACAAAACCTCCCTTGTATGCAGGAGGAAAGGCGCACGCTCGCTCGATGGGCAGTCAACGATGCAGAAGCGGACCGGAGAGCCTAACGCCGTTTCGTAGGCCCGTCGTTCGGGCTGCTCGCCTATACCGTCGGTCCCCCGCGACGATTGGGAGTTTTGGTTGCCGTTCTACGCACGGAGCTAGTACGCCGCGCGAAATTACCCCATTTGGGGGAGTATGCCGCTCGCGTTTACGGGTATGGTCGGAACGTCTCGTTTTTATCGTTCACTCCTACGCCCCTGCGAAAGGATTTCGCGTTGCTAACATCACCCGCCGCGCTCGATACCGTACGCGTGTACGTCGTCGAAGGTCAGGTTCTTTTTGCAAAGGCTCTCTGCGGAGTCTTTGCCAACGAGCGCAACGTCGACATCGTCGGCGACGCTCAAAACGTCAACGAAACCCTGCTTGCCAAAGCGCGGCCCGACGTCGTTATTCTCGATCTGGACGGAACGAGCACCGGCTTGGTCGATGCGCTCGAGCGCTGCCGTCTCGCCGTGCCGAGCGCACGCATCTGCGCTCTAACGATGCGGCCGGCGCCTGAAATCATGCAACGCTGTCTCGCCGCCGGAGCTGAAGGTTACATCATCAAAGACGTGACCCCCGCGGAGCTCATTCGTGCGGTCAAGCTCGTCGCCTCGGGCGAGACGTACGTCGACCCACGCGTTGCGGGCGGCTGGCTGCGCCGGCGTTCGAACGGCTCGCGTCGTGCCGACCTAAACGAACTCTCGACGCGCGAGACGGAAGTGATCCGGCTCATCGCCGAAGGACTCTCGAACAAAGAGATTAGCGCGCGCCTCAATCTGTCCGAGAAAACGATCAAAAACCACATCAGCCGGATCTTTTCAAAGCTGAATATTTACGCGCGCACGCAAGCCGCGGTGCACGCGATCAAACTCGGTTTGCTGTAATGCGTCCAACTGCGGCGGCTCTCGTCTTTGAGCCGGTCTTCGCCAAGATGCTCTTGACATGGATGACGGCCGTAGACGGTGCGATCGAAAGAGCCGCCGCGATCTCCGCCGTATTCGCGCCGTCGATCAATAGGCGCGCCACCTCGCGCTCCCGCGGCGTAAGGGCGTAGCGTTCGTCGAGTTCGTGCAGCGGATCGCGCTGTGCGAACGGATCGAGCAGAAGCGCGCATCCGTTGCCGTCGCCGCAGAGCGGGACGATTTGAAGGCTGTAGGACCCGTCGGGAAGCATGGTCGTGACGGCGCAGCCCCGTTGCAACTCGTCTCGATGAAGGGCGACGAGGGCGCGCAGTGCCGGCTCTAAACGCCGCCAGAGATCGTGGCCGTTCGGGCTACACGATTGTAAGGCCGCTTCACCATCAATGAACAGAACGACGGGAGCCGCTCGTCGTGCGACGAGCCGCTCCCGCTGGTTGTCACGTTCCGTACCGTCCGATGACATATTGCGTTGGTTTCCCATCGGAACGGCAACGCGTAACGCGGTTGCTTCGGTTCCGTTAGGGCAGTGCGATAACGGCGCTCGTCGCAGCAAGCGTGGAAGGAGGCGCCGGGCCGTCGAACGACACGGTCCCGCCATCGAGAATGCCGCTTCCGATCAGTTTGAGCGTGTGGTGGAACCCGGCGAGTGATACGCCGTGTGCGTAATAGTCCGGATTGACCGCCATCGCACACTTGCCGATCAGGCGCCCGGCGTAATAACACGCATTATAGACGCGCACGTACGAACCCACTGCTTGCTTGAGCTGACTGATGCTGCTGACGCTCACCGCGGGATTGAGTGCGACGAACTGCGATTCCGGCATTACGTGAAGGCCGGACGGCGTGCCGAATTCTTCCCACAGCACGCTATACGAGGGATTGTAGGTCATCTCGAAGGACGCGAGCGTGTAGATGCGCGCGGCCGTCTCGGTGCTGGCTGCATATGTGTTGACGGCTTGGCATTGGAAGAGTTTGTGAATCGCCGTCACTTGCAGTTGCGTATTCTCGCTCGCCGTCCATGGCCACGAGCCCTGTTCCGCGCGGGAATCGTCGGAGAAGCAGTGCTCGATCTCGCCGCCCAGGCTCTTGCTCGCGTCGCGAACGATCGCGATCGATTGCGAGACGCCATGGTCGTGAAATGCCGAGAGACCGTTGATGATCGTTCCGACGGGCAACGAGTCCTCCGTCGCAACTTCACCGGAGATCCACGTGGAGTCCGAATACGAGCATGGCATGCTCGCATAGAAGGTCACGCCGAAGTCCTCGAGCGGTCCCGCGTTGTCCTCGAAAATCGCGTCCACGTGCCCTTGCGCGAGGGTGTTGGCAATCAAGGAACCGTACGAACTCTTGAGCGCGGTACTCCCCGGTTTGGTAACGTACTGCGTGATCGTCTTGTACTTGTCGTACACGCGCGATCCGGAGCAGGTCGCCGCATAGCCCGAAGATGCGGTCGTGCGATAGAGTGGGTCGGTCGTCTGCACGCGGTTGGGGTTGCTGTAGATCTGCACCTTCAGGCCCGCGGCGTGGTAGGCATTCGCGTTTGCTATGCCCGTTCGAACCCAGTTGAGGTACGGCACGGCCCGCGAGGCGGCGACGGTCGTCGTGCCCCACGGCGTTCCGAAGTAGTCGCCCGTTAAGACGTGTTTTGGCACGCCCGCCGTAGCGATCGTAGCCGTCGGCGTCGCCGTCGACGTTGAGGTCGGCGCCGAAGCATACATCGTGATGCTGGTCGCATCAAAATGGGAACTCGTTCCACTGCCGGTGACGACCGCGTAACGTCCGGTCGTAAAGGGTGCGCGGGACGTGTCGATGCGCGTCGTCGAGCTCCTATAGACCGGAACGTGTCCGGCTCCGGAGGTCGTGTCGAGGATGAACTCGGAGGAGCTCACCATGCCGCTGATCGTGCCTTGATACCCGGAAGAGCTCGTCGTGGTAGAGACGGATGCCGCTTCCGTAGCGGAGGCGTAGAGCGTCACGGACTGCGCCTGGAAATCCGAAACCGTTCCCGTTCCGGAAACAACGGCGAAAGAGCCCGCTTTATAAGGGGCCTTCGTCGTATTGAATGCCGTGGTCGAACTCGTGTGGACCGGTATGTGTCCGGCCGGACCATCGACGAGCAAGACGAAGACGCCGCCGGTCTCTATGCCGGTGATCGTGCCTTTATATGTTATCGTGGACGTCGTTGCCTGGGTGCTAATCGTTGCATCTGGGGATACTGTTTGTTGGGGACTGACGTCTCCAGGAGTTATCGGAGGCTGCGCGTCTGTGGTAGGAATCGCGCCTCCGGTACCTCCGCCGCCAGAACAGGCGGCAAGGAGACCGGCTATGAAGACGGCCCCCAGAAATCTCGTATAGTGATGCATTGTTTCTAGCTATGCTCCTCTTTGAGCGAATGCGAACGTCTTTGGAGCGACGATTCGTTCGAGAGCGTCGAGAACGTCATCGACGTCATCGTCACTCATAGCGGGATAGAGTGGGAGGGAGATCAATCGTCGCCACACGGCTTCGGTTGCGGGTAACGCGTTCATTCCAAGCGAGCGATAGCCCGAGAATAGATGCGTCGGAATGTAGTGCACCGACGTGCCGATATTAGCGTCGCGTAGTGCGTCGATCAATGCGTCGCGGCCGATGCCGGCGCGCTGCTCGTCTACTAAGAGAACGAACATGCACCAGCTGTGCTTATCGCCGGGATTGCTAACCTCTCGTTGAAGGTCGATCCCGGGCAACTCGCGCAGTCGCGTTGCATAGCGTGAAGCTATCGCATCTCGCCGGAGTTGCATATTATCGAGACGTTTCAATTGTGCAAGAGCAAGCGCGGCGAGCGGGTCCGCAAGATTGTATTTAAAACCGGGTTCTCGCACGTCATACCGCCAGGAGCCGCTCGCGGTGTAGCGCTTCCAAGCGTCTCGGTCCATGCCGTGCAAGCCGACGACCCTTGCACGCTCGGCAAGCATGTCGTCGTTCGTCAATAACATACCGCCCTCGGCGCTCGTAAGGTTCTTCGTGGCGTAAAAGCTATAGGCGGCCGCATCGCCGTGCAGACCCGCCCACTCGCCGCGATCGAGCATGCCGGCTGCGTGCGCTGCGTCCTCGAGGACTTTGATGCCGCGTTCGCGCGCGTATCGAACGATTGCTTGTATGTCCAGAGGGCGGCCGCCGTAGGGCATCGGCACGATGACCTTCGTGCGCGACGTTACAACCGCGTCGATGGTTTCGACGGTGAGCGACAGCGTCTGGGGATCCACGTCGGCGAAGACGGGTGTTGCCCCGAGCTCCAGCGTGCATTGGGCGCCGGCTACGAAGGTGAGTGACGGCATGACGACTTCGTCGCCCGGCCCGACGCCCATCGCGTGAAGCCCCACATGGAGGGCGGCGGTACAACTGTTGAGCGCGATCGCGTGTTTGACGCCGGAGGTCTCGGCGAAGGCCTGTTCGAGTTCTTTTACTACCGGCCCGGTCGTCAGCCAAGAATTTTGCAACGAGCGGACGACAGCCGCTATTTCTTCGTCAGTCAGGACGGGTTTGCAATACGGGAGAAACGTTTGCCTCAACGGGGACTCCTTCAGAGATCGCGGCATTACGCGTGAGCGCGGTCAAAATGAACACGAGCCAGAAATACTTCATCGTCGTCGTGTCGAGAAAAATGCTTGCTGTGAGAACGCCGATCGCGCCGGCTTCGATCGCAAGACGCAAGGAGTAGAGTGAATTCTCGGGTTGGATCAGACGCAACGAGCGTATCTGCTTCCAGATGACGGTAACTAGCAATGCGAGGCCGATGACGCCGAGCTCGACGGCCGTCGAGAGAAAGATGTCGTGCGCGTCGCGATGCCAATGCGTGTAATAGTGTTGCGACACGAGCGTATAGGCGCGGTCGAACGCGTACTGGAAATTCCCGAAGCCGAAGCCCACGATCGGGCTGAGCTTGAACGCGGCGACGCCGACGCGCCAAATATCTTCCCGTCCGGCTCCGCCCGTCGAAATCGCATTAGAAAATCGCATGAGCACGTTGCTGTAAAGCGCAATTGCCACGCCGAAACCGCAGACGGCGACGGCGCCGATGGCAAGCCGTTTGCGCGAGCGGATTAACAGATAGACGAAGGCCACAACGATGGCGAGAAAACTGCCGCGCGAACTCGCGACGGCGATGCCGCCGCCGAGGGCGAGTAGTGCTAGGAGCAACGCCCCGCGTGGAATCCAACCGCGCACGGAGACCGCGCTCATGAGGGCCAGGCAGAGCGGCAGAATGAGCGCTGCGGCAAAGTGGTTAGGATCGATGATGGTGCTTTGGTTTGCAAGGAACAGCCGTCCGTCTTTAGAGACGTCGGTACCGCTGCGAAAGACGTACGCCCCGTACAACGATGCAAGCACGCCGCCGGCGATGATCGTCGTGACGATCCACCCGAGCTGCCGCCGATCGACCGGCATCAGTGAAACGGCTCCGAAGAGCGCCATCAGCTCGAAGAGCGTTTCGAGCCGCGCGAGCCCAACCTTCGGATCGACGGCCCAGAGCATGGAGCAAACGACCCATAGTGCAAACGCGCCCCACCATTTTATCGAACGATCGGGAATCACGACGCGGCGGGTACGGAGCATCCACAACAGGAGCATCGCGCCGGAAGCGATCGCGATCAGCTTCGTGAGCGTTCCAAAGGTAGAAAGGGCGAGCAAGTTGTCGAAAGGGACGAGCAGCAGGAAGAGGCCGAACGGCATGACGAGCGGCTGCGTGAGAGCAAGGTAGCCGCAGATCGGGCCGAGCACGGCCAGGAGTGCAAGCGCGATTCCGGTCTTGGTGCCCGCAAGCATGATTGCGCCCGTTGCCGCCGCTACGGCGAGAATCGCGATCACGATCAGCGGAATGGTCTGTTGCGAAACCCGTACGCGTGGCGCGGAAACGCCGGTATATGAAAACGCCATCGTGATTTATCCTAGCGGGGCCGCGCCCAAGGGTGTAGTTCGATTCGTCCCCGGTCGCTTGGGCTCTACGGTCCCGGATTCGGGCGGAGCCGGCGCGCAAATCCGGACAGGATCTCTATGTAGGTCGCAAGGTCGCTCAAGCGCGGAACCAGCACGCGGAATGCACTGATGCCTGAAAATGACGAGAAGTATCCAATCGCAGCGGATTGTCCGAGGATGTAAGCAAGCGTGGACGCCAGAGCCGCGCCGACCAAGCCGATGCGCGGAATCAGCACGATGCTCGACCCGATGCAGATTGCGGCCGAGATCCCCGCGAGCAAGAGCGGTACCTCTGGTTTGCCCAAACGTACGGTGAAGAAGTTGGACATCGGGCTACCCAGTGAGAGTGCGAAGACGCCCACGAGCAAAACGCGCAGCGCGCCGACCATCGGCAAGAACTGCGGACCGTAAAGTGCGTGCACGACCATCGGGGCGATAATCGCGAGCACCCCGCAACAGGTTGCCGCGACGATGACGTTGTGACGAACGCAGCGAGCGGTGAGTTGTTCGGCGGCTTTTAATTCCATGCTCCCCACGTGTGGGAGCATCACCTGAGAGGTGACTTGCGTTGCGGCTAAAAGCGTTTCCGCCGCGGTGACGGCAAGCGTATACATGCCGAGCATCGCCGGCGTCGTGAGATAGGCGACCAGATAGACGTCGGCGCGGTAATTCAAAAGCGTAACGAGGCTCACGGAGCCCACGCGAATTGCGTACGAGCCGTATTGCCGAAGGCCGATGCGCTCGGTCGCTTCCGGAAACCGCTTGCGTGCATCCAGCACCATCCAGGTGATAATGCCGGCGCCCAATAGATTCGTGCCCGAGACCCAGGCGATGATTGCGGCGGTAGGACGCGCGCCGAAGATCGTGATGAAGGTCAGCATGAAGCCGAAAAGCACGATCGTATTGAGTAACGCTAGCGACGTGTTGATGCGTACCCGATGCGTCCCGATCGCGTAACCATACACCAAGACCAAAGATGCGGCGCCCGGCAGCGAGATCATTGCCGGAATGCACGCCCATATGTGATGGGTTAATGCCGCCAAGCCGACGGTTACGAGGGCTCCGACGGCGACGAAAGAGCCGGCCGTCAAAAAGGCGGCGCGAAATACGCCGCGCCCGGCGTTTTTTCTCAGCAAGAAATACGACGTCGCGGTCGAGAGACCCGAAAACGCGGCGGTAACGAGGGCTGCATCGACCATCGGCATCGCGTAGATGCCGCGTCCCTCGGGTCCCAGCGCGCGCGCGGTGACGATGCCGACCGCTGCCGCGACGACCATATTCACGAGTCGAAGGGCGAGAGTGTAAATACCATCGCCCACGACCTTGCTGCGAAAGCTCCTCGGCATCGAGCCCTATACCGCGCGGTGAGTAAACACTTCACACGCCGTCTTGACCAGGCAGAACGCGTAGAGGTTCAGACCGACGTGCTGCACGTAAAAGAGGTCGTACCGAAGGACGTCGGCTGAGTCGGACGGCTGCAGATTGCGCGGCAGGCGAAGCTGCGCCCAGCCCGTGAGGCCCGGTGCGATGATGTGCCGCTGCGAGTACTGCGATATGTCGCGCGCGAAGCGTTCGGCGTATTCGGGCATTTCGGGGCGCGGCCCGACGAGCGACATCTCGCCGCGCACGACGTTCCAGAGCTGCGGGAGTTCGTCTAAACTCGTGCGGCGCAGAAAGGAACCCGATCTGGTAATGCGGTCGTCGCCGGCTGATGCCCAGGCAGGGCCTGCATCCGTGCGCATCGTGCGGAATTTGTACATGGTGAACGTACCGTCGTCGCGAGCCATGCGTTTTTGCGCGAAGAGCAGCGGAAACCCGTCGTCGACGGCGATTATAACCGCGACGATGATAAAGAGCGGCGAGAGCACGAGCAGCGCACTGAGGGCGAGCATCAGATCCGCGAAACGAATGAACGCTCGTTCTACCTGTGCGCCGGTCGAGAGGGGGCACTCCCGAACGCGATCCAGCGAGAGCTCATACTGTCGTTCCCCGCGGCGCGCTTTCACCATGACCATCGCCGCCGCGCCGGCTAAGCCGGTCCAGATGAGGGCACTTGCGACCGAGACGAACCATTCAAAATGCAGCGGGATGCAGAGGAGCATTCCGCACATCGCGCCGAGCAGCGCCATCCCGCCCGCGGAATACCATTCCTCAACCGGGCTCGCTGCAAAGTCCCACCGATAACGTCCGGTGCCGAGTGCGATCAAGAGCGTCGCCGCGAGCGTCAAGAACGCTGGGGCCCCGAAGCCGGCTACGGCAAAGGCCGCGACGACGACTAGCGCGCACATTGCATCGCTGATAAAGAGTGCCGTCCCGGCGCTCGCGAGCCGTTCGGGAAGGCGATCGACCGATGAGGTTGCGACCGGTTCAAAACTAACGTCCACTATGCGGACCTCCGTGCAGAGACGCGTGCGCGCACGTGTTCGTAAAGCGCGAAGGCCGCGTGACGCGTCGAGTATTCGGGATAAGGAACGCTGGCTGCGCCCAGATCTGATTTGAAGCGCGCTACACCTTCGAGACCTTCGCTCGCGCCGAGATTGTACCAGCGGACGCCCCGCTCGCACGCCGCACGGATCAAACGAAGGTTGAGCGCATTGCTTGGACGGTACCGGCCGCACTCGCGGCGCATTGCGGCCGACCAGAAAAACAGCTCGTCCGATCCGAAGAGGATCACTCCTCCGGCGATCGGTTCGCCTTCGAGGTACGCGAGCCACAGTTGCGCATCGTCACCGCCGAAGCTAAAGACGGCATCGAGTAAGCGCCGCGAAATCGGCGGGCGCGCGAGGCCCCAGCCCACGCTTGCCTGCACGAGCATCTCGTAATACGTGTCGAGGTGCACGCTGCCGGCGCGCTCCACCGTTACGCCGCGTCGCTCCGCCTGTCCGGCCATGCGCCGGGTAACGCCGCGCACGTTCGCGAGTGCCGGATCGAGGCCGTGACTGCAGTCGATCGTGGCGGTTTCGAAGATGCGAACCCGCGCGTCTTTCGGCGCGCGCGGCTGCGGGGCCAGCGGCCACGGCGTTACGCGCAAGTGGTGGAGATTCTGGACGAGTTCGTCGAGTGCATCGGTCGCCGCGTCATCGTCGACGGGGCGATTGTGCTCGTCCAGAAATGCCGTGTAGCCTCCGAGCGGAAAGGCGACGTGATCGCGGAAGTGCATGCGCGACTGCGTGCGCATGGTTGGGACGACGACGCCGTTGGTGGCGCATAACGCCGAAGGTATGAGAGACGGGTACTCCGCCGCCATCGCTTGCGCCCATGCCGGACGTGCGAAAAACGTCGGCGCAGGATGCGCGCGGTCTCGTTCCAACCACTCGTCGATTCGCAACGCGCGCATCACGTGGACTCCATCGCGAGATTACGGTGCGTGGGCACGGCCGGCGTGGCGGCGTTCCAGCTTTCGGCGATGCGTGCGATGCAGCGTTTCGTGCCGTATGTCTCCATGACGTAGCGTGCCGCGTCTTGACGGACGTGCAGCTCGCCGTTCTGGTGAAGGCCGAGCAGCCGGTCGATCTTGGCGACCATCTCGTCGTAGCTCGAGACTTGCGTTGCAAAGGGAAAATCTTGCGACCAAAGCACGTGGCGTCCATGCGTGAGCGCTTCCAGCGCCATGATCGACAAACCGTCGTGACGCGTGAAACGCACGAGGACCGAGGACTTCCGGTACACGTCATCCAGCTTGACGCGCCAGCCAAGCTGAACGACGTCGGCATCCGGCGGCGCGTAACACTCGCCGCCGCCGACGATGATAAAGCGCACGCCGCGTTTCGCGAAGGCGCGAATGAGGCGCTCGTATTCGCGCCGTCCGTAGAATTCACCGCGCGTCTTTGGAAGATAGAGCAGTACCGTGAACACGTCCGGCATCGGGGCGAGATCGTCGACCGCCGGCAACCGCGGCGGAAGCGGTGCAAGTTTTGCGTCGATCCCAAAACGGCGCAGCTCTTCGATCGTCCAATCGACTTCGGCGAGGTTGTGTACGTTCGGACGGGTCGAGAACCACCGGAGGCGCGGACTTTTGCCGAGCGTGGTGATTTCGCTCCCAACCCAGTGGATCACGCGCGGTTTGCGAAGGATCCGGGAGAAGAGGTGCAGCCAACGGTCGGAGATCGGTGCGCCGATCGAATACCATACGTCGGCCTTCATCAGCGTGAGCATCGAGGTCACCACTTCGAGCCGGCCGCTCGTGCGCATCACGCGCGCGTTCCAGGCGGGCTCGTACTCTTGAACGCCGCGCGCAACTTGCGCGACGAAGAGGCTCAGTCCGGAGATCGCAACGGTGCGTGCTCGTTTATGCACGTTGCGTTCCGCCTGCACGGCATCGAGGATGCGTTCGAACCCCTCGGCGAGCTTCTCGCGCGTGAAATTCTCGCGGGTATATGCGACCCCGCCGGCGTTGGGCCGCAGCTCCCCGCGGTCGTGAAGTTCGCGTAAGTGCTGCAAAACCGCGACGGCATCGGCCTCGCGCTGCACGTAATGAACTCCGGGAAAATCGTAGTTCCATACAACGTGGCGGCCTCGCGCGAGCGCTTCCAAAACGAGCATCGATTTGCCGTCGTGCTCGGGAAGGCGGAGAAGCACCGTGGTGTCGTCGAGACGGTGCTTCATGTCGTGAACGTACCCCAAGAACTGCACGTTCGGAGGAGCGGCCATGTTCGGCTCGCCGGCACCTACCACGCGAAACGGCACGTCGGGAAAGCGCCGCGCGATGGAGTACACGAACTTCTCCCCGTAAAAGGCGCGGCGCGGTTCCGGGAGATAGGTGAGTACGCTGAACTGCTCCGGTAGCGGGGCGATGGCGTCGACGGGTTGTACCGCGGTGACGGGAACGTAGCGCGCATCGATATCCAAGTCCCGTAACTCGTCCACGAGCCACGGGCCGTCGCTGATGTGCGTGAATCCATAGGCTTTAATGACTTCGAGGAGATGCGGTTCGCTGCGGGCGGCGATAACGTCAGAACCGGCCCAGATCACGATGACCGGGATGTTGCGCGAGCGTGCGAGTTCCACGAGAGCGACGTTTGGGGACGGGCCGCCGAACGATACGATGGCATCCGCGTTCGAAGCGGCGATCAGTGCTTTGACCGTCTCGATCCGGGAAGAGCCGAAGAACGAGAGGCGCCACTTCTCGCTGCGTTCGTTAACCAGCTTTGCGAGAAAACGGCCGTAATATTCAAATCCGACCACTACCGCGCGATGTCTGCGGGACGAGCGCATCATACCGTTCCGATCATCGCTTCGAGCGCGTGCGGTGTTAGGGGGCCAACGGCAATTGCTTTCACAATCCCGTCCTTTACCACGATCGTCCTCGGTATAACACGTGCTCCGAGTACGGCATTCGAGAGGTGCCCGTTGTCGACGACGATCGGATAGCTGATGCCGAATTGCAGCGCGAAGGCCGCGATCGGTGCGGCCGGCTCGCCTTGGTCGATGCCGACGAATTGAACGCCGCGGCGGCGAAGTTTGTCCGCGAGCTTTGCAAACGCAGGCGTCTCTTCGCGGCAGCTCGGGCACCACGTCGTAAAGACGTTATACACGGTGATGCCGCGTTTGAGCGGTTCGAGCACAACGCTGCGCCCGGAAAGGCTCGTCATGGAGAGCGGCGGTACGCGGTCACCGGCGACGACGGCTGTGACGTGGCGAAAATGATGGAGGACCGCAAACGCGACGAGGAGGACGAAGGCGCCGCCCGCAACGGAGAGCGCGACTCGTCGGAGCTTCGATGAGAGCATGCTCTAGTGGTACCAGACGAACGGGCTCGCTTGACTGCCCTCTATTTCCCGCGAGCAGGTGGTCTTTTCGCCGTTTTCCTGGGCGTGGATACGGTGTGTACTTACGTACATGAAAAACCTGCGCATGGCGCCGCTCTTTGGCGCATCGATCATCACCCTCGCCGCATTGCTTACCGCGTGCGGTGGCGGCGGTGGCGGCGGGGGCGGTTCGACGCCGCCGGTCGGCGGCGGCACGCCGGCGCCTCCTGCTGCTACGCCCACACCTTCGCCGACGCCGACTCCCGGCGGAACCGGGCAACTGGTCATCGGCAGTACACCTCTTGCAAATGACAAGGTCGTTTTCACCTGCGGATGTTCGGGTGACGGCGGCATGATTACCACGGACGCTAACGGCAACTACACGATTAGCGGAACCGCACCGAGCGTGCTCAATCCAAATCAAACGTACACGCCGAACGGTCATAACCTGATGATCGTCGGCTATTCCGGCGGCACGCAAGTCTGGACGATGATGTTCCTGGGTGACTCACCCGCGACGAACCTGAACCTGTCAAATGCGCCGACGAACGCTTCGGCCAACGTGTCCGATACGGCCTCGACGGCTGCGGCGCTCTATATTTACTACGCCGCCGGAACCGAAACGTCGGGCGGGGACCACACCTTCGACTGGTTTAATTTCAACAACATCATCGCGTTTGCGCAGCATCTGCGTTCGTCGCCCGACGCGCACGAGCAGACCCTGCTCAACGATATCACCGCGGCGCAAACGGCCGGCATCTCGCTTTACCCGGGATTCACGCCGCAATGGAACGGCGATCCGAGTGACGGCGTCAACGCGAAGATCACCGCGGATGTCAAGCAGATCGTCGCGGACGGAACCGCCGGCGACAGCACGCTTCCGCTACCTTGCTCGGCACCGAACGCGTGCCCCGGAGCCCCGACTCCGTAGCCTAACCGCACGGGATTGGACCATGAGACCACAGACGATTGAGCCGCCTGGGCCACGGAGCCGCGGCGGCTCATCGTTAGGATAGGAGATATGATGCGGTTTTCCAGCCTGGTGCTGCCGTGCGCGCTGCTCTTTGCGACGCTTGCGGCGACGGCACCGCAAGAGCAGATCCACCCCGGGGACCAGTTGAGCGTGCAAGTATTCGGTCAGCAGTCCCTCTCCCAAAACGTGACGGTGCTGCCCGACGGCAGCGTTAACTACCCGTTGATCGGACGCGTGCAGCTTGCCGGTGAAACGGTCGACGCGGCACAAAAGACCCTAGCGTCGCGTCTCGCGAGATACGTTCGTCACCCGTTCGTTTCGGTTTCTATCGCCCAGCTCGGCCAGCCGTCGGTACTCGTCCTGGGGAACGTCAAGACACCCGGCAAGTATCAATTACGATCCGATGCGCGCGTCACCGATGCAATCGCGGCGGCGGGCGGAATTGCGGACGTCAACGGCGCCTTGCCGGTCGCGCGAATCTCCGACCCGAAAGGCGATATCTCGAACGTGTCGCTGCAAAAGCTGCTGCACGACGGTGACGTATCGCTCGATCGACCGCTGAGCGAAGGGGACGTCGTATACGTGCCGGGGCCGACGTTGATCGACGTCGTCGTTACGGGAGCGGTCGATCATCCGGGCGACATCCAGGTTGCGAAAGGCGACAAGCTCTCGATGGCAATCGCCAAAGCGGGCAACAGCGCGCAGTCCAATGCCGATCTCAATCACATTCGCGTCATGCGCGTCGTCGATGGAAAACAGCAAGAGCAGACGATCAATCTCTATGACGCGCTCGAACACGGCGACGGCAGCGCCGACATCGCATTGCACAAGGGCGATACCATCTACGTGCCGGCCGCAAAGAAGAAGACCAACATCTTCGGAAACGCCGGCTTGCTCTACATTCTCGGTCGCCTGTTGATCCCGTAGGAGTACCATGCAGAACGCACTTTCGAACAATCAGCACGTCACGGCGATCACCGGAACCATCGATCCGGCCTACGCCGGTACGGGTGCGCCCTCGGGTGGCAACGCAGAACTCGCCTCGCTGTGGCGGACGATCCTGCGCCGTCGCACGACGGTGCTTAAGATCTTTCTCGGATTCGTTGCCTTGATGATCGTCGGAACGCTCATCTGGCCGAAATCCTATACCACGACGATCAAGGTCATGACCGGGGACTCCAGCGGACCGAGCGCCTCCCAGGGATCGCCGGGAACCGCGCTTCCGGTGCTCAACGCCTTGATGATTGCCAACGGCACGCAGTCGGCGGAAACCTACGTCGAACTCTTTAAAGAGTGGCCGGTGGTGCAGAACGTCATTAACGACCTGCACTTGAAGATCAGCCCGCAGGCGCTGCTTACGCAGCACGTCACGGTCGAGCCGATCACGAATACCAATATCTTGGCGGTAAACGTGACGTGGTCCGATCCGGTGACCTCGGCTAAGATCGCCAACGCCTTCGGCCAGGCGATCGTCGACCGGCAGCGCGAGCTCGTTGCGAGCCAAGCGAACGACGCCCTTACATCGCTGAAGCAGCAATTGCCCTCCGCGCAAGGGCGCATGAACGATGCGCAAAACAAGCTCGCCTCGTTCGAGGCGCAGCATCGCATCGCCAATATCGATCAACAGACGCAAACGACGATTTCCTCGATGGCCGATCTGGATGCGAAGATTCGTACCGTCCAAGCGGACCAGCAGGAAGCGCAAGCGCAACTCTCGTCGACGCAGGGCCAACTCGCCGGCATGTCGCCGACGATCACGGGCAGCACGACCGTGGCGCAAAATCCGGTCGTCGGACAGCTCCAGGCTCAGTTGACGCAAGCGCAGACCCAGTTGCAGCAAGCCGAACAGCAATACACGCCGCAGTATCCGGGCGTAATCGCGCTCAAGCAGCAGGTCGCCCAATTGCAATCTCAGATCGCGCACGAGCAGCAGACGGTCGTATCCGGAACGAGCAGCGTGCCCAATCCCGTCTACCAGCAGCTCTCGCAGAACGCGGCGAACTTCCGCTCGCAAGTTGCTGCCGACGGCGCGCAAATCACGGAACTCGAGCGTCAGCGCAAAGCGCTCGCGCCGCAACTGGCTTCGCTGCCCGCGCAAACGGCGGCTCTGGCCGATCTGCAGCGTAACGCCAAGGCGGCGGAAGACGTCTATTCGGCGCTCCAGCAGAAATACGTCAACGCGCAGGTTGCTTCTGAAACCGCGCTCTCGGACGTGACGATTACTCAAGCCGCATCGCCGCACGAGGCTTCGGTCAAGCCGAGCCTGCTGCTCAACACGCTCATCGGCCTAGTGCTGGGCATCGTGCTAGGGATCTCGGGTGCGTTGATTCTGGACTACTTCGACAACTCGATCAAGGACGAACGCGAGGTCGAAGGCGAGTTGAATCTGCCGCAGCTCGGCACGATTCCGCTCGTCGCCCTACGCAACGGCGAAGCGATCGTACCGTGGGTGAAGTCGCTCGCGCTCGAGTCGTTCTTGCAACTGGTTACGAACATGAAGTACGCGACGGATCAGCCGCTGCGTTCCCTCGCCGTGATCAGCCCGATGCAGGGCGACGGTAAATCCACCATTGCGCTCAATGTTGCGCTTGCCCTCAATGAAATAGAAGGGCCGGTGCTGCTCGTCGACGGCGACCTTCGGCGTCCATCGTTGCACGCAAAGTTGCGCATGCCCAACGACCGCGGTCTCTCGGACGTTCTCGTCGGGCAGGCAACGATCGACGAAGCGATCCAGATCGACGAGAAAAGCGGCTTGGCCGTCATGACGAGCGGCACCGCAACGCCGAACCCCATCAAGCTCTTGGAATCGCCGCGATTCGACCGCTTGATGGAAGATCTCTATGCGCGCTATCACACGATCGTCTTCGACGGTGCGGCGCTCGTAGGAAATGTGGACTCGGCCGTGCTCGCGCGTCGCGTGAACGGTACGGTTCTCGTGCTCTCCCAAGGATCGACCGATCTGCGCGAGGCGAGCGGCGCCATGAAGCGCCTGCAGCGGATGGGTGTGAAAAACGTGCTCGGTTTCGTGATGAATCGTGTGGAGCCGCGGCGCGCCGACTATATGCCCTATGGTGAAGACGTTCCGCGGTTATATTCTGATGACGCTCCGATCGTTGCAGCATCGCGATAAAGCTTGCACGGATACGAGGGGATCATGTTCGACGGTGGGGGGCGGACGGTGGTGCATCTCATCGAGCCACAGCACCTGTTCGTCCCCGCGCTCATCGAAGTATTCTCGGAGGCAGGCCTGTTCGTCGATTACGTCGGCGCGGAGCTCGATCCGCGCCGGCTACTCGACGATCAGCCCGACCTGGTCTTCATCGATACCGACTTTCTGAACGAGCCGCTGGAGGGGATACGCCTCTCTCACGTGCTCGTTCCGAAAGCGCAGATCTACGTCTACTCGAGCTCCGCGACCGATCCGATCGCCCGCGCCTTTCACAGCGCCGGTGCGGACGTCGTGCTGGAAAAAACGGCGGATCGGCGCGAAATCGTGCGCGGCCTGCGAGAGGTCGATAAGAGGCGCAGGCAGCGACACGGGCACGAGTGAGCTGTCCCACATAGGTTTTCTCCGGGCACCAGGCACCGCACGAACTCTTTCTCGAGGACGGGGGCGATGCGACAGGTGCACGAGCGTAGGCGTGAGGGTGAACGCGGCTTTACCTTGATCGAGATGATGATCGTCGTCGCGATCATTGCTATTCTCGTCGCAATTCTCGTTCCGAATTTCATGCGCGCACGCGCGCAAGCACAGACGGCAGCGTGCGAGGCGAATTTAAAGGAAATCGCGACCGCGCTCGAGCTGTATCAGACGGATCACCAGCAATATCCGAATGTCACCTCTCCGACCGACGTGACGAATCAAGAGGCCAACATCGGCTCGTATCTGCGGCAGACGCCGGTCGATCCCGTCGCGCCGTCGGGTACCTACAAGTATTCGATTGCCAATCCGTCATCCGGGAACGCCACGTACACGATTCAGTGCCCCGGTCAGCACGATCCCAATACGATGACGGCGATCGGCGGAACGAGCGCGAAGAGCAGCATTCAATACGATTCCACGTCGGGATTTACGGCGTTCTAATGACGTTTGTTGCGCTCGCGCTCGCGTGCGCCGCCGGCGCGGCAAGTAGCATCGGACCCTGCGTTGCGCCGCGGTATCTCGCGCTTGCCGCCTTTGCACGCGGAAACATTCGAACGCGCATGCCGGTGCTCGCATCCTTCACGGCCGGCACGGTGGCCGGCTATGCCGCGCTTGCTGCAACCGGCGGCGCGGTATCCGCGATCGTGCGCCATTCGCCGATGCTCTACGCCGTGATGGCGGTGGTGCTGGCCGTTTCGGCGATAGCGACGCTGATGCGCGACGATATCTGCTGCACGCATGCAACGGTCCCGCGTTCGCTCGGAGGCATCGCGTTACTCGGCATGAGTTCCGCCCTCGTGGTGTCGCCCTGCTGCACGCCCGCGGTACTTGCGTTCGGGGCACTCTTTGTTTCGGGTTCGCACGTATCCGCCGCGCTGCTGGCCGCAGCTTTTGCGGCCGGACATCTCGCTCCGCTCGGACTGTTGCTGCTTCCGGTGCGCGTTTCGCTCCCCGATTCGCGGGCGGCCGGGACGGTGAGCGCGGGCGTGACCCTCGCGCTCGGTGCCTACTACGGGCTGTTGGCATGAACGGGTACCGGCGAGCGGTGCTAATAGCGGCGGCATTAAGTGCGTCGGCAGTCGTCCTGCACGCGCAGCTCTCTTCGGCGCTCGTCACGCGCGGCGATGCGCTCGCCTATTGGGGATCGACGCCGCGCGCGCGCCTGATGTACGAGCGCGCGCTGTGGTTCGATCGCGACAACGGTACGGCGGCAGACCGATTGGTGTTCGCGGCCATGATGTCGCACGAAGCGACGCTCCTGCGCGAGGGCGTTGATGTCGCCACCGACTACCTCTCGCGCCATCCGAACGATTCGGCATTGCGCATGGACCGTGCGCTGTGCGAACAGCGCCTCGGGCGCTTAGCGGCAGCCGCGCGCGACTTCGAAGGTGCGGCACGTGCGCGCCGCGACCCGTCGGCGATGATGTTCGCAGCACTCGACGAGCGGCGGCTCTCACGCATCGGGCGCTCGCGGCTGCTGCTGAAGGCGGCGCTCGCTTTCGATCCCTCCTTCGCGCCGGCTCGAGTGGCGCTACGCCGATAATGCACGCTCTGACAAGTCCCGCAACCTTTGCCGGGGCCGCCCTGACGTTTACCTTGCTCGCGGCGCGTCGCGCCGCGCGGTGCGGCGATCGCTTCGATTGGAAACTCACGTGCGTCTTTTGCACAACGGCGCTAACCGCGATCGTGCTTTTTGGATCGGCGTTGAATGCATCGGCGGTCGTCGCGATTGCCGCATTGACGGTTTCCGCCGCGACCGACATCGCGAGCGGATATGTCTACGACGTCGTCGCGTTCGTGGCGGGTGCCTTCGTGGCTATCCAAGCACTTGCCGGGGGCACCGCGGTTTTCACGGCCGAAGGCGCGCTCATCGGGGCGAGTGTTTCCTTCGCAATTCATGGTATTTCGAGGCGTCGCGGCCTCGCGTTTGGCGACGTGAAACTCTTCGCGCTGGCGGGTGCGTCGGCAGGCGGGAGCGCCGCCCTTGCCGTTCTGGGTGCGGCGTTTGTTGCGGGTGCTCTCGTGTATGTGCCGTTGCTCGCGCTCAAATACCTGGAGCGATCGCGGGCGGTTCCCTTCGCGCCGTTTATTGCCCTCGCGGCGCTCGGCGTCGGATTGGGCCGGCCGTGAGGCGGTATCGCATGCTTCCGCTCGGCATCGACATGGGCGCAACGCGCATACGCATCGCCGCGTGCGAGGCCGACGCCTCGGGCGAGGTGCGCCTGAAGGCCGTCGCCGCGCGCGATCTCCCCTCCGCGTGTTCGGACGATCCGGCGATCTTCGGCGCGCTCGTGGATGAAATGCGAGACGAACTCGCGGTGCGAGAACGCCGCTGCATCGCATCGCTCGGGGCGCGGGATGCGTCGCTGCGTGTCGTCGCGTTCCCGAAGATGACCTGGGGCGAACGCATTCGCGCTTCACGTTTCGAGGCGAATCGAGCGACAACGCCATCGGAAGGCGAGGAAGCGCGAACCGTTCGCGTGCACCCGTGCGACCGCGAGGCCGGAACGTACGCCGTCGGCATCGCGCTGGGGCCTGCGCTCACGCGTGCGCTGAGGCACTTGCGTTCGGCGCGTCTGCGCGTCATTGCAATCGACTGGGACGGATGGGCGTTACGGCGGGTGATCGATTTCGCCGACGCCATCCTCGACATCGGATCCGACCGCTCGACGTTGCACCTGTGCGGTCGCAGCCATGCGTCCTTCGAGATCGAGCGAGGCGGTGCGTGCGTAACGCAAGCCATCGCGGGCGCCTTAGGTATCGACGAGGCAACGGCGGAACGGCGTAAGCGCATCCTCGGGACGGCGGGTACCGGCACGGCGCCCCGCGCGATCCTCGTGCAAGCGTTGGTGACCGCGATCGAAATCGCCCGCGAGCGTGAAGCGATCGCGCGCATCGCCCTGGTTGGAAACGGTGCGCGGCTGCCGGGCATCGCAGAGGATATCGAAAACGCGAGCGGCGCGCATGCGCTCGTCGGCGTCCCGCCGCTCTTGGAATCGGGCAGCTACCCCGACGACGTGGTGCGCCGGGCGGCCCCGGATTGGACGCTTGCAGCGGCACTTGCGACGTGGAGCATCGCCCGGTGATGCGATTCGATTTTCTCAACGATGCGCCACCGCACGCTCTGGAACGCCTGCGCGGCGCGCGCGTGCCCGCCCATCTACACGTGCCGTTGAGCGCAGTCCTAACGGCGATTCTCGTGGTCGGTGCGTGGGCGACACTCGAACGTCATTGGGTTGGCGTCGCGATGCGTCAAGACGCGATTGCGACGGAACGCTTGAACGATGCGCGCGCCGCATGGAAAGCCACCGCGCTTGCGCGCACCGACGTCGATCGTTTGCTCGCACTCGATCGCCGCTTGCGCGAGGTTCGTTTGTCCGGCTCCAAACTCGCGGCGCGGTTCGCCGCAATTGCCAATCGTTTGCCGGAGGGTGCGTGGCTCACGTCACTCTCACGGGATGCAAATGGCGTGCAGATCGACGGGCGTGCGCGCACGATCGTGCCGGTCGCCGCGGCAATTGCGGAGCTGCGCGCACAGCGACCGTCGCGGCCGCCGCTGCTTCTGCGCGTCGTTCGCGATCCGCACGCTCGCGCGAATATCGTGGATTTCGCACTGCAGGTACCGGAGCGCGCGCCGTGAGCCTCGACAAAGCTGCGCAAACGCGCATGGCATGGCTCTTTGCTGCGCTCGTGTTCTTCGTCGGCGGCGGGATCATGACGTGGTGGCCCGCGTCGCGCCGCATCGCTGAACTCCGCGCGCACACCGAGGAATCGCTCGACCAAACTGCCGCCATAGCGGTGAAACTCCATCGCGCACGCGAATTGCGCGCGGCCAAAGCGCGCGTTCGCGCCGATCTGCACCGCCTCGCCGGCGGAGGCGCCGAGGGAACGGCGGATGGCGCATTGCTGCAGTTGCTCGACGCAGAGTCACGCGGTTTGCACGTGAGCATCGAAGCATTCACGCCGGGGAATGCGCCGCAAGCGAAGCAGGCGGGACCCCTCGTCGGGAGGAGCGTCACGCTTGCGGTGCGAGGCCCGTTCCGGAGCATCGTCGCGTTGCTCGCGGATCTTCCGAAGCACGACGTCCTCGTGGGCATCGACGATGCGTCGCTGCAAACGGCGCTCCCGCGACCTCGTGCGCCGGTGCTTAGCGCCACCGTCCATGCCACGCTGTATGCTTTGCCGTTAGCTGAGGTTTCCGATCGTGTACGCACTCTTCGATGACGAGCGAAAGATGCTCTTGACGACCGCCGGTATGTTGATCGCCGGCGCGCTTGCGGTCTTGCCTTTGACGTTTCCGCCGCGGTGGGTCGTAGCGCACGCGCATCCGCTGCCCGACGCTGGTCAGGTAACGGTTTCTGCGCCTTCCGACGGAATTCCATTTCCGCAGATCAACGTCGAGCGCGATCCGTTCGTGCCCCTGGTGTCCGACGCCGCTTTCGGTCGTGCGGCGGGCGGCGCGGTAGTGATTCGTGCCGTCGTGGTCGGCGACGATCCACGCGCGCTCGTCGAGAGAAAAGGTGAGGTGCGCGTACTTGCGATCGGCGATGCGGTCGGCACGCAACGCATCGTGGCGATCGACGCGCTCGGCATCATCCTTGGCGACGGCACGCGGTTGACGGTCGAAAAGGAACTCCGGCCGTGAAAGCGTTTGCGCTTGCCGCGTTGCTCGCATTTGCTTTAACGACGGCGGTGCATGGAGCGGGATTAATTACGATCGACGTGCAGGATGCCAATCTTGCCGACGTTCTCGCACTCCTGGGTGCGGAGGCGGGCGCGAACATCGTGCCCGATTCCAGCCTCAAGCCCGAACGGATCAGCCTGCATCTGCGCAACGTGACGTTCGAAAACGCCCTTACGGTCTTGGTAAGCGCGCACGGTCTGCAGGTGCGTCGCGAGGGAAGCGTGCTGATCGTCGGTGACGCGCAGTCGATGAACCGCCGGTACGACCTGCCCAACTCGCAACTTGGCGCCCAGACCGCGGTACTGTCGTTAGTTCATGCCGTTCCCGACGATGTCGCAAAAGAACTGACGCCCGCTCTTCCCGAAGGCACCGTCATTGTTGCGGATAAGCGCACGCGGGCAATCGTGATCACCGGAACGCGCGACACCGTGCTTCGGGCGCGATTCCTCGTGCAGGCGCTCGACGGCGCGCGGAGCGCCGCAACCTCCGCCGCGCGCGCCTACCGGTTGCGCTACGTGCGCGTGGACGACGCGATCAAAGCGTTGAAGATCCTCGCTTCAGGGGGAACGTTCGTGCCCGACGAGGCTCACAACGCGGTAATCGTGGACGGAGGCGATGCGGTTCAACGGACGGCCGAACGGCTTTTTGAAACGATCGATCGCGCGAGTCCGCAGGTGATGTTCGAAGTGAAGGTGGCCGATGTCACGCCCGACACGAGCGATAGTAACGTTGGCTTCGAATGGGGCGGAAGCGATCTACAAGGGCATCCGACGAACGGTTCGACGACCTACGCGTTCACGCGCGGTTCAATACCCGTCAACGTGCGACTCAACAGCCTGATGCAGACCGGCCGAGCGCAGATTCTCGCGACGCCCAAGCTCGTCACGCTCAATAATAAGGAAGCCGATCTGCTGATTGGTCAAACGTATCCGGTGGTCTATAACACGTCGGTGCTCGGCGGGCAGAACGTTCAATTCGTGGACATCGGCGTGAAACTACGGCTCACGCCGACGATCGGCCCGGACGGAGTCGTCACCGCCGACCTCCACCCGGAATACAGCGAGTTGCTGGGGATTGCCGACAACGGCTACCCGATCATCGCCAACCGTAAGATCGACAGTACCTTGCGGGTCGCGGATTCACAGACCATTGTCTTGGGCGGTTTGATGCGGGACGTGGACAACGAAACGATCACCAAGGTACCCGGCCTCGCGCAGATCCCGATCCTCGGCAAGTTCTTCCAAAACAGGCAGAAACACCACGAGCGTGACGAGATCGTGTTCCTCATCACGCCCCACGTGATCTATCCCGCGGCTTCCACGAAGCCGTAGATCGGGAAGACGCCACCGCCGGAGCGGGGACGGGCTCCCTTGCTTCGCTTGCCCTTAGCACATACTTTTGGTAGGCTGGAAGGTGAAAACAACCGAGGTGCCTGCCATGTCCAACGACGTTTCACTCTGTCCACGCTTCCACCGCGCCGTCGAACTGATCGGCCGCAGGTGGACGGGCGCCATCATCCGCGTGCTGCTCTCGGGTCCGCGCCGGTTCAACGAGCTCCTGGGGTCCATTCCGGGAATCTCCGACCGTCTGCTCACCGAACGGCTGCGCGAGCTCGAAAGCGAAAATCTCATCACGCGAACCGTCGAATCGGGTTCGCCCGTGAAGGTGATCTACGCCCTCACGTGTGCTGGCGCCGAGTTGCAAGAGTCGCTCGATGCGCTCGGCCGCTGGGCCGAACGCTGGATTACGCCCGGGGCAGAAGAGACCAAGAGCGCCTAGCGCGTCAACTGCTGCGCGAGGACGAACGTAATTCCTTGCGCTTCAAACTGCGGGATCATCGCCTTAACGGCGGCGAGCGTCGTGGCGCGCGGGTGTCCGATGGCGATCGCGCTGCCGGTCTTGAGGGCGATCTCCGCCGCCTGCCGCAACTGCCCTTCGGTATAGGCAACCTCGTCTTTGTTGTCGAGAAACACGTCGCGAGATGCGGTCGGCAGGCCCGCCTGATGCGCGACGTCTTCGGCCACCGATGCCGCCGTCGTCTTGGAATCGATGAAGAAGAGGCCGCCGTGCTGCACCAGCACGTCCGCAACGTCCGTCATGACGCGGCGGCTTGCGGTACCTTTGCTGCCTTCATGATTGTTGACGCCCTTTGCTTGCGGAACTTGCGCGAGGTCGGCCACGACCTGTGCTTTGATTTCGGCGTCGGTCATCTTGGTCGTGACTTTGCCCGGCCCGGGATTGAGTCCGGAAATCGTGTCCATCGGAAGATGCAGCATCACGCCCTTGCCGGCGTTCGCGGCTTCGCTTGCGATTTCGCGCGTGGCATGCACGTCGGGAAGCACCGAGAGCGTAAGAGGAATCGGCAACGCGATAAAGCCGCGCTCGACCGATACCCATTGGCCGCAGTCGTCGATGATCAGCGCGAGTTTGGGCGTTTTGACGTTGCCGGCGCGTGGCGGGAGCGGCGCAAAAGTGGGCGTCGCGGTTGGGCGCGGGGTAGCGGAATGCTCGGGCGTCGGCACGAGGGTAGGCGGCGCGGTTGCGGTGGCCTGCGGCAGCGGCGTCGCCGTCGAGAGAGGCGCTTCGGTCGCGATCGCCACGGGGTGCGTTTGCCGATGGCGCACGGGCCGGAGGAGGAACCAGCCGACGAGAACGGCGAGCAAGAGCAGGAGTACCAGTGGAACGATTTTGCGCACGACCACCGGTGGTTCGTTGCGCGGCTCGTCCCCGTCCTTGTCTTAAAGGAGGTCATCATGATTGGTCCCGCAATTGTCGCCGGCATTATCGGCGGCATTATCATCGACGCGTTTCTCGCCATCATGGGGCACACCTCGCCCGTAAACATCTGGCAATTCGTTGCTTCGACGGTCGTCGGGCAAGCCGCGTACTCTTCTCCGTCGTATGCGGTGCTCGGATTTTGCGTGCACTTCATCGTCTCGATCGTCTGGGCAATTATCTACGCGTATGTTTTTCGGGCGATCGGCCAACTGCGCAATTGGATACTCGGCGCGATCGTTTGGGGCATCGTCGTTGACGCGGCGATGAGCCTTTTGCTAACGCTCAAGATGGGATCGCCTTGGTGGCCGACGTTTCGCGGCGGACTGCTCGCGCACGTCGTGTTTTACGCGTTACCCGTCGCGCTCTATCTCGCGTATCAGAAACGGCCTGCAGCCGCGCTGAAGTAAACGCGCGACATGTTCGAAGATCTTCACGATGCGCTCACCGGCATCAACGTGCTCGCGGTCGTCGGCAATATTCCGGGACCGCTGGCCGCCGCGCGTTTGCGGATGCTCGGTGCGCGCGTCGTGAAGATCGAAGTGCCTAGCGGCGACCCGCTCGAACTCGCGTCGCCGGCTTGGTACGCCCAGAATGCCGCGGGCGTAGAAGTCTTGCGCTTGGATCTGCGCGACGAGGTCTCGCGGCGAGCGCTCTTTGCGCACGTCGCAAACGCCGACGTCGTCATGACCGCAATGCGCGCACGTTCGGTCGAAAAGCTGGGACTCACTTGGGAGCGGCTGCACCCGCGCAATCCGCGCGCAGTGTTGATCACACTCAGCGGCGAGGCTCCGCCGCACGACGATCGTGCCGGTCACGATCTGACCTATCAAGCGCGGGCCGGAACGATCGCGCCGCCGGCGATGCCGCGTACGCTCGTCGGCGATATGGCCGCTGCGGAGCGGCTCGTTGCGGTGACGCTCGCCGCGCTCTATAAGCGCGAACGCACGGGCATGCCGACGCACGCGCGCGTGAATATTACCGATTGCGCGAATACGTTTGCGGAGCCGTATCGGCACGGTTTGACGAGCGCCGGCGGGGCGCTCGGCGGCGGACTGCCGACGTATGACATCTACGAATGCGCGCGAGGCTTTATCGCCCTCGCCGCGCTCGAGCCGCACTTCATCGATCGCTTGCAAACGCTGCTCGGCGTCGACGATCTCGACCGCGGCACGCTGCAGCGTACCTTCAGGCAACGCGATGCGTCGGCCTGGGAGCGGCTCGCCGAAGAACACGACATTCCCCTTGCGGAGGTGCGGTGATGCGCGAGGCGGTCATCGTCGATGCGGTTCGTACGCCGTCCGGCCGGCGCAACGGCATGTTTGCCGAGATTACGCCCGTCGACTTGTTGGCGCGAACGTTGCGCGCTTTGGTCGATCGCGCGCAGATCGATCCCGCGCTCGTCGACGATGTGATCGCGGGATGCGTGAGCCAATCGGGCGAGCAGTCGTTCAACGTCGCGCGAAAGGCCCTGTTGGAAGCCGGCTTTGCGCAGACCGTCCCCGGTACGACCATCGACCGGCAGTGCGGTTCCAGCCAGCAGGCCGTTGCCTTTGCCGCGCAAGGCGTTATGGCGAGCGCATACGATTGCGCGATCGCCTGCGGCGTGGAATCGATGACGCGCGTTCCGTTGCTCGAAACGGCGCAAGGGCGGAGCGCGGAGATGGTCGCGCAGCGGTGGAATCTCTCGCGCGCCGAGCTCGACGCCTATAGCTTGGAGTCGCATCGGCGCGCCGACGCCGCAACGCAACGGGGCGCGTTCGCGTCGCAGATCGTTGCCATCGACGGCCGCACCCGCGACGAGGGCATACGCGGCGACACGTCGCTGGAAAAACTCGCCTCGCTCAAGCCGGCATTTGTTGAAACCGGCGTGATCACCGCGGGAAATGCGTCGCAGATGAGCGACGGCGCAGCCGCGGTGCTCGTGTGTTCGAACGAGTTCGCCACACGGCACGCCCTCAAAGCGCGCGCGCGAATCGTCGATTCGGTCGTCCTCGGCGACGATCCGGTGCTGATGCTGACGGCGCCGATTCCGGCGACGCGGAAGATCCTCCAAAAAGCCGGTCTGCGGCTCGACGACATCGACCTCATCGAGATCAACGAAGCCTTCGCGAGCGTGGTGCTTGCGTGGCAGCGCGAAACCGGGGCCGATCTGCGTCGAACGAACGTCAACGGCGGCGCGATCGCGCTCGGACATCCGCTCGGTGCGACGGGCGCACGCCTTATGACGATCTTGCTCAACGAACTCGAGGCGCGCCATGGGCGCTACGGCTTGCAGGTAATGTGCGAAGGCGGTGGTATGGCAAACGCGACCATCATCGAACGCTTGGACTAGAGGAGACGACGTGGAGATTGCCGGTAAGACTTTTCTCGTAACGGGTGGGAGCTCGGGCCTTGGCGCCGCTTGCGTGCGCGAGCTTGCGGGAGCCGGCGGGAACGTCGTAATCCTGGACATCGGCGAGCACGGTTCGGCGCTGGCGAGCGAATTGGGGAAGAACGCGCGCTTCACGCGCACCGACGTAACGAGCGACGAACAGGTGCAAGCTGCGGTCGATGTGGCGGTCAAAGAGTTTGGGGCGCTCAACGGCGCGATCAATTGCGCGGGCGTTGCGACGGCGGAACGCGCCGTCGGTAAAGAAGGCCCACAGCCGCTCGCGCATTTCACGAAGGTTGTGACGATCAATTTGATCGGCACCTTCAACGTGGCCCGTCTTGCGGCCGCGCAGATGATGAAACAATCCGTGTCCGGTCCCGATGAGGATCGCGGGGTCATCGTGTGTACCGCGTCGGTCGCAGCGTTCGACGGACAGATCGGTCAAGCGGCGTATGCGGCGTCGAAGGGTGGCGTCGTCGGTTTGACCCTGCCGCTTGCGCGTGAATTCGCGTCGCAGCAGATTCGCGTCTGCAGCATTGCGCCGGGTATCTTTGACACGCCGATGCTCGCAGGTCTTCCCGAAGCGGCGCGCGAGTCGCTCGGCAAGCAAACTCCGTATCCGGCGCGTCTCGGGCGCCCGGCGGAATATGCCGCGCTCGCGCGTCACATCATCGAAAACCGCATGCTCAACGGTGAGACGATTCGTCTCGACGGCGCGATTCGTCTGGCGCCGCGCTAGGCGTTAGCTCTTCGCAAGCACCCGCATCGGAGCCGAATCCGCGCGTACCAGCTGCGGGTATTTAGCTTTGAGCGCGCGCAGCTTCGGAAGATCGTTGTAAACGATGTAGGGTGCGTCGGGGTTGTGGACGAGGAAGTTCTGATGGTAGGCTTCGGCGCGGTAGAAGCCCTGGAGCGGCGCCAGCTTCGTGACGATCGGCGCCGCGAACGCGTGCTTGCGAGTCAGTGAAGCGATCGTCGCCTGCGCCTGCGCGCGCTGTGCTGAAGTCGTATAAAAGATCTCGGAGCGGTACTGCGTGCCGACGTCGGGTCCTTGGCGGTTGAGTTCGGTCGGATCGTGGGCGACCAGGAAATAGACGTCGAGAATCTGCGCGAAAGAAATCTTCGACGGATCGAAAGTCACGTCGACCGATTCGGCGTGGCCCGTCGTGCCGGTACTCACGATCTCGTAGTGCGCGGTTGAAGCACTGCCGCCGCTAAAGCCGGCGACGACACTGGTTACGCCTTTGAGGGACTCAAAAACCGCCTGCATCCCCCAGAAGCAGCCGCCGGCAAGGACCACATGCTCTTGTGGCGCCCGGGCGGGCGCCACCCCAGTGGAGGCGAGCACCGCGAGGGCGAGAGCGAGAATCGTTCGTTTCATGTTTGTAAGAACGCCGGTGCAAGCGTAACGGATGCCCCTCAGGAAGCGTTACGGGTAGCGGAGTATGACCATCGTATGATTCGTGGGAAACGCCTCACGGCCGTGTTTGCCGCGCTCGTTGCCGTCGTGGCGCTCGTCGGCGCCTTTGGACGCAGCGGCGTTGCCGCGCCCGCCGCCGTTGCAAGTCCGACCCCGCTGCCGTCGCCGTACGTGCTGCTGGCGATGATTCGCAATCGCTTTCGTTCGCATCGGCCGCCGCCGCCATTCGAACAGTACGTCATCTCGCGCAAACAGTTCACGAACTACGGCTACCCGGACTACAACGACACCTACACCGATCACGTGTGGTACCGTTCGTCGGATCATGCCGCGCTGGAGCGTCGCGAAACCGAACTCGGCGACATCGGACCGCTACGTTTCGAGCGGCCGGTCTTCAACCAGGCGACAGACCCTGGACCACCGACCGCCGACGTCTTTGAACCGGCACCCACGCATTCGCTCTCTCCCACCTTCGTGCCGACACCCGAAGTGAGCCAGCCGCCGACGCTCGTCACCGTGCGCGTTCAGGGCGAGTTTGATTATCGCGTGACGTCGGTCGAGCGCGAAGGTAACGAGATTCATCTGACGCTGGAACCACGGCGCCAACCGGATCGCAATCGCTTGCGGCAATTGTGGGTCGATGCGAAGACGCTGGATCTAAAGAAACTCGTCACAACGGACAAGTTGTTCATTCAGGGCGGCCCCGTGTATCCGGTGCTTTTTACGGTGAACTTCGGGATGCTGGAAGGCATTCCGGTGATTAAGACGATCCACGGCGTCGTCTACGGCGGCTACGACGGTGACGGCCAAACCGTCGATTACACCTACACGCATCTCATCTTTCCGAAATCGCTGCCGTCGTGGTACTTCAATCCGCGCGACTACGCGCAGCATGTGGACGACGCGCCCGAATAACGTTCGAGTCGCGCACGTCGTCCGGCGCCTTTCACGGTAAGGGAGAAAAGAAACGGAGCCGGTGATTCCGGCTCCGTTTCATCTTGCTACGCCATTGGACTTATCCTAGATTTCTCTTACGCTTTGATTATACCGGCGCAGGCCGCGTTTTAAACCTGTGCTTCTGCGCTACATCGTCGGCGTGCCGGTTCCACGCTCGGTCGCAGTGGTACCCGACGTGCCGATGTCTCCCCGTTCGGTGCGCGCGCGTCGCGTTTCGTCGAAGACCCCTCGGACTTGCTCGCGATGTTCCTCGCGCGGATTTACGCCGATGAGCAATCCCCCGCGATTGAGTCCCTCTTCGTACTCACGTGCGCGGTCTTCGGGAATACCTGCCCCGACGAGCGCGCCGATGATTCCGCCGACGAGCCCGCCGCCGCCGAGTCCAGCAAGCGCCGCCGCGAGCGGGCCTGCGACGAGGGGTGCCGCGGCTCCGCCGGTTCCGGCAATGGCTGCGATGCTTCCGGTGGCGGTCAGCCCGGCGATAATGGCACCGAGCGCTCCGCCGATGACGCCGCCGGTCACCGTCCCTTCGGCGGCTTTCGTACCGGTTGCCTCGGCAAACTCGCGGGCGCGTTCGGGATCGCGGGACATCACGCTGATATCGTTCTCCCGGTAGCCCATGCCCTGAAGACGGTTGACCGCGTTCTCCGCCGACGGCCGGTCGTAGTAGACGCCGGCTTCGAAATCGCGTCCAAAATTCTTATGTGTCGTCATAGTGCCTCGTGGCTCTCCTTTCACATGCACCCTGTACCCGTCTGTAAAGCAATGGTAAAGGCGCCGGGGGAAACGCCGGCAGCGGGCCAAGCAAGGGAGGTGGAATCAGCGCGCATCCTTCGCGTAGGTGGAAGCGATGCCGATGTACGCACGCTCGAGACTTTACTCCGTGGCGCCGGGTATGCGGATGTGCGAACGGCGTCGCCGGCCGAAGCGCTCGATCTGGTTGCATCGCGCGATACCGACCTCTTGCTGCTCGATCTTACACTACCGAGCAACGACGTGTTTGCATTGCTAAAAGCGGCGCAGCCGCGGAGCGGCAAGTCGAGCCGCGTTCCGGTCATTGTCACTGCCCCCGCAAACGGCGTGGAGCGCATTCAGGCGTGCTTGCAGCGCGGGGCGGAAGACTATATCGTTACGCCGTTCGACCCCGACAACGCCCTGATCGTCACGCGACGCATCGAACTCTGCCTGCACCGAAAGCAGCTGCGCGAGTTCACGATTCGCCTGAGAACGGCAAAACCCGACGCTAAAGAGACGGCGGTGATCGAACTCTACTCCAACGCCTCAAGTAAATTCGTACCCAAAGAGTTTTTGCATCACTTGGGCCGGCAAACGATCGCCGACGTGCGGCTTGGCGATCACGTCGCGAGCAAGATGGCGGTGTTCTTTAGCGACATTCGAGATTTCACGAGCCTTTCGGAAGGCATGACGCCCCAAGACAATTTTTCGTTTTTGAATTCCTATCTGAAACACGCTACGCCGATCATCCGCACGAATCACGGTTTCATCGACAAATACATCGGCGATGCCATCATGGCGTTGTTCCCGCGCGAACCGCAGGATGCGCTCAAAGCGGCGGTCGAGTTTCAGCGCGCGTTGGTCGGCTACAATCAAGGCCGTAAGGCGGCCGGCTACGTTCCCGTTCATGTCGGCATCGGTCTGCATTACGGCGAGTTGATCCTCGGCACGATCGGAGAAGAAGAGCGGATGCAAACGACGGTCATTGCCGACGCCGTGAACGTAGCCTCACGTATCGAAGGGATGACCAAATTCTTCGGCGTGTCGTTGCTCGTCAGCAAGCCGATCGTCGACAGCCTCCCTGGCGACCATGGCTTCCACCTGCGCCATTTGGGCGCGGTAAAGGCCAAAGGTAAAACCCGGAGCGTCGAGATTTACGAGTGCTTTGACAACGATTCGATCGAGCAGCGGCAGCTAAAGCAGCAAAGCTTGAGCGTCTTCGCAAAGGCCGTCGACGAGTATCGAGCCGGACGCCTGCTCAGTGCGCAACGCAGTTTCTTGCGCGTTGCCGAAATGAACCCGCTGGACCGCGTTGCGGCGCATTATCGCGACCGCTGCATGTTGGCCGTGAAAGAGTCCTTGACGACGCCGGGCATCGAGTGGGACGGCGCGGAGCGGATCGAGATTAAGTAGCCGCGCCGATGTCGACATATCGTGCGAAGAGGATGTCGTTCGCGAATACGTCACGATCGTAGATGAAGCCGGCCTTTTCGAGCACGCGGCGCGACGGGGCGTTCGTCGTGCGCGTGAGCGCCACGACGCCTGTGAGTTTCAAGCTGCGGGCGAGGTCGCGCAACGCGATCGCCATTTCCGTTGCGTACCCACGCCCCCAAAATGAGGGCAACACGGCGTATCCGAGCTCGATACAGCCCGGGTCGCGCGGCGAGTCGAAGAGGCCGCCGTGCCCGACGGCCACTCCGTCGACGTTGTGAAAGAGCCAAAAACCAAGACCCGTGCGCTTGCTTTCGTCGATCCACCGCGCCAGGCGCGCGTCGGATTCCGCGCGGCTCGAGATGCGGCCGGTCAGGGTCGCCTGCATGACGGGGTCCGCGTCGATCGTTACCATGTAATCGAGATCGGATTCCACCATATGGCGTGCGCGAAGACGTTCGGTCGCAAATTCGGTGGGTGGACGCATCGCGGATTCTTCGCGTCACCCTGCGGTTTGCATTTTTTAGGCCAACGAACTGCGTGGCCCATTCTTCGGCGTTTCTCGCGGGTGGCGTAGGCTCATACCATGAAAATGACGATCATCGAGGGCCATCCCGATCCGTCGAGCGAGCGATTGTGCTGGGCTCTGGCCAGCACGTATGCGGATGCAGCCGTAGCCGCCGGAAGCGAGGTTCGACGGATCATCGTCGGCGAACTCGATTTTCCGTTCATCCGCAACAGCGAAGACTTCCAGAAAAGCACTCCGCCGCCCGCGATTCGTGCCGCGCAAGAGGCCATACTGTGGGCGGATCACATCGTCATCGTTTTTCCGATGTGGCTTTCGGACGTGCCGGCGCGCCTGAAAGCGTTTCTCGAACAGACGCTGCGGCCCAATTTTGTGCTCGCGGAAGCTTCGCGCTTTCGAAAGCCGCTGTTGAAAGGACGCTCCGCGCGTCTCATCGTTACGATGGGCATGCCCTCGTTCGTCTACCGCGTGATGTTCGGCGCGCATATGATCGGATTGCTGCGGCGCATGCTCGCGATGACCGGCATCGGGCCGACAGAGGCAACGCTCATCGGATCGGTCGAAGCAGCGCCCGAGCGCGCGCGGGGTAAATGGTTTGCCGAGATCGAGCGCTTGGCGCAACGCGACGGAATGCGCGGTTCCCGGCACGCCGCGATTGTGCGCCGGATCGCAACCATCGGCGTCCTGGGCGCGGTGGGACTCGGCGCGGGAGCCGCCTACCTCGCGTACTCCAGGACGCGGTAGGGGAGCCGGCTAACCGACGGGTGCGGCGCCGGTGAGGGCGTCGGACTAGGCGAGGCGCTTTTTTCGAGGCTTGCCGCTTTTATAACGAGGTCGCGCATCGCCTTGGCTCGGTCGGTAAGATGCATGACCGTGTATTGGAGCATGGCCGTAGCATAATCGTTCGCGGCGTCTTGGTAACGCTTGAGCGCCATATAGACGTTGCCACGGTGGTAACGCGTGTCGGCGGATTGATCGCCCAGCTTGAGCGCCTGGGAATAATCCGCTTCCGCCTCTTGGTAGCGCTGCAGTCCCTCAAAAGCAATTCCACGCCAATAAAGAGCGTCGATGTTCTTTGGCTCCATCGCAAGGGCTGTGTCGAAATCCACGAGCGCGGACTCGTAGTTTTTCTGTGCGTCCTCGAGCACGCCGCGTGAATAAAGCGCCGGATAGCTGCCGGGCGTCAATTCGATCTGGCGATCGCAATCGGCCTTCGCGGCTACGAAATCGCCGGTGCGCCGTTCTGCATCGCAACGCTTCCAAAAGACGCCGAAGCGCGTTTCCCCGAGCGCAATCGCCCTCGAATACTCTTGCAGCGAGCCCTTGACGTTCCCGGCGTCGTAAAGCACGTTGGCGATCGTGACGTGGACGAAGCTGCTGTCGGGAGCCAGTTGCAGCGCTTTTCCGCAGTCTGCGGCACCGGCTTTCCGGGCGTCCGGATCGTTCGATTGAAACTCGAAAATCAAGCCGCAGCGCACCGCATAGCCGTCCCCGTCCTTCGGGTGTGCTGCAATGTAGGCGTCGATCGCCGCGCGATCCTTTGCAGTGTCGGCACCGAATCCGGCGAGCACGGCGCGCAGTGCCGGAGCAAACGTCGTGGGTGCTGCGCCCACGGGACCACAGGCAAAAGCGGCGACCGCAAGCATGGAACTCACGGTCGCAAGGGTGCAAAAGCGACGAATCATAGCAACGGACTTTGACAAGCCGCCGCGCGCGCCTTTACGGGTAGAGCCCGCGAAGTTTGGTTGCCTCGGCCACGCGGTCCACGGCGACCGCGTAGGCGCCTTTGCGCATGTCGACCTTCCTGCGGCGCGCCTGTTCGTGCGTTTCGGCGAACGCTTTTACCATCTTTCGCCTGAGGCGTTCGTTGATTTCGTCTTCATCCCAGAACGATTCTTGCAGGTCTTGGACCCATTCGAAATACGAAACCGCAACGCCGCCGGCATTGGCGAGAATGTCCGGCAGAACCATGATGCCGCGGTCGAAGAGAATCTCGTCGGCCTCCGGCACCGTCGGACCGTTTGCAGCCTCGGCAACGATCGTCGCTTGAATCGATGGCGCATTGTCGCGCGTAATGACCTTTTCGAGCGCGGCCGGCACGAGCACGTCGCAATCGCAGGTGAGAAGCTCCGCATTGGTGATGCGATCTGCCCCGGAAAAGCCGGCGACGGACCCGGTTTCTTCCTTGTGCGCGATGAGTCCGGTGATGTCGAGACCCTTCGGATTCGCAACGCCGCCGCGCGAGTCCGAAACCGCAACGATGCGATAGCCGCGTTTGCTCATCAGTTCGGCTGCGTGCATGCCGGCGTTGCCGAAACCTTGAATCGCCACGCGCGTTCCTTCGATTTTACGATCGAGTACTTTTAACGCTTCGTCGACGACGAAGAGGCAGCCGCGCGCGGTCGCCTTATCCCGCCCGAGCGAGCCGCCGATGGCGATGGGTTTGCCGGTGACGACTCCCGGAATCGAATAGCCGTGTTGCATCGAAAACGTGTCCATGATCCACGCCATGATCTGCGGCGTCGTATAGACGTCGGGGGCGGGAATATCTTTTTCGGGGCCGATGATGATCGAAATCTCGCTCGTAAAACGGCGGGTGAGATGTTCGAGTTCTTGCAGCGACATCACTTTCGGATCGCAGATGACGCCGCCTTTCGCGCCGCCGAACGGGATATTGACGAGCGCGCACTTCCAGGTCATCCACATCGCGAGCGCCTTGACTTCGTCGAGCGTCACGTCGGGATGGAAACGAATCCCGCCTTTGCTGGGGCCGCGTGACATATTGTGCTGTACACGATAGCCGGTGTACATGCGTAAACGCCCATCATCCATCTTCACGGGAATCGAGACTTCGAGAACCCGCTTGGGAACGCGAATATAGGCGTGGATCGCGTCGTTCAATCCGATGAGGCGCGCGATTTCATCGAGCTGCCGCTGAGCCATCTCCCAGACGTTGTCCGGGGCGGCCGTCGCGGTACGGTCGGCCGAAATACTCATCCAAAGCGCTTCGGCGGACGAGCTGCAATTGCCTCATAGGCCGATCAAGCGGGCAAGCGCTTATCGGTGTGGACACCCCGGCCAGCAGCACGGACGGCGCATGCCCTTGCGCATTTTATCGAGGCCGACGACGATGCGCTTCGCGCGCGTGTCATCTTTCTTAGCCGACGTAACCCAGCAGATCCATTCGTTGCGCGCAAGAGGCGTGAGCGTCGGCCAAATCTCGGATACGGTCGCATCCGCGGCGATCGCTTTTCGCAAGTCGGCCGGCAATGTGTGAACGGGGCCTGCGCGTTCCTTTACGGGCATCGCACCTACGCTTTCTTTCGGCGCTTTCGAGTGGCTGCCGCCTTTTTAGCGGCCTTCTTGGCAACACCCGTTCGCTTCTTCGTAGCCGCCGCCTTGCGTGCCGCGGTTTTAGCCACGCCGGTACGCTTTCGCGTACTCGCACCCTTGGCGGCGTTCGCCTTACGGTGCGCTTGCGGGTGAGCGCCTACGTCCTTCCACGACGTCTCGCTGAGATCGACGTCGTAGTGCTTTGCCGCCTTTTTGATGTTCGCGAACGCCAGCTCGCGCTCGTCATCGGTCGCATCGGTAACTTGGTCGAGGCGCGCGATCGCGTTGCGGACGTGCTTCGCATCGGTCAGCGGCTCTTTCCGCTTTTTCGGAAACGCAAAGACGCTATCGGGGAGGTCGCTTTTCATCGTCAGGCGACCGTGTTTTTCGTGTGGCTTCCAGGTGGCTCGCATGCTCTCGCCCTCGCTCGTGATGGGGTTGTGTGCTATCGAGATTCCTTCCCACGTGTAGCACCGCTCACGCAGCCGCGACTCCCGCCTGAGCCGTCGTTGGGTTTCTCACGCGCCGCCGCGAAATTCCCCGCATGAGCGACCGCACGACTAGCAAGCTGCCGACAAAGACATTCGAGACTGCGCAAGAGTGGCGAACGTGGCTTACGAAGCATCACGCCGCCTCAAGCGGCGTTTGGATCCGCATCTTCAAGAAGGGCTACGGCATCAAAACGGTCAGCTACGCCGAGGCGTTAGATGAAGCGTTGTGCTTCGGCTGGATCGACGGACAGAAAGAAGCGTACGACGCAACGTCTTGGCTGCAAAAGTTCACGCCGCGCCGGCCCAAGAGCGTGTGGTCGAAACGGAATCGCGACCATGTCGCGCGGCTCATCGAAGAAAAGCGCATGACCGCTGCTGGCTTAGCCGAGGTTGAGGCCGCGCAAAAGGACGGCCGCTGGGAGAATGCCTATGACGGCCCGAGCACGATGGAAGTGCCGGAAGATTTCCTGAGATAGCTCAAAGCCGATAGGCGCGCGTATGCGTTCTTCAAGACGCTCAATCGAGCCAACATATATGCGATTGCGTGGCGACTGCAGACCGCCAAGAAACCGGAAACGCGAGCGCGCCGCATGCAGATGATTCTGACGATGCTTCGCGAGGAAAGAACGCTACATTGAAAACATGACGCCGAACGCATGGCCGAGCGTCGAACGAACGAGTCGGCGGAAGCTTCAGCTGCAGCGCGTCCCGCGTCCTAAACCCCGAGTGTCCCGGTGAGGTAGGACATTTGCCCCTGCTCAATGCGCCAAGGGGCTCTCTTTGGCCTAGGACGCTTGGCGCATGATTTAAAGATGGATCATAAGCCGGAGGTGTCCCTTGACAGGGTGATTCCCGCCTGCTTTGCGATTGCCGTAGTGGTGGCTCTGATATTTGGTCTTCTCTATCGTATCGAACACATCGAGCGTCGCCAATTTCGGGCCGACGAGAGCATGACCGCGTTGCGCGTTTCGGGCCGCACGTTTGCAAGTTTCAATCGATTATTCGATGGCGGAATATACTCAGTCAATCAGGTTCGGGCTTTCCAGAGGGTTAATCCTGGCTTGGGTGCGACTGCAACGGTGGCCGGCTTAGCCGCCGAAGAACCGCAGAGCGCGCCGCTGTTCTTCGTCATCGACCGCTGGTGGGCCGGGATGGCAGGAAGTTCAATTGTTGCACTGCGCCTGCCGTCGCTTTTGGCGAGTCTCGCCGCGATTGCTGCGCTCTACTGGTTCTGCTTCGAACTGACGAGGAGCCATTATATATCGGGGGCGGCTGCTGCGTTAATGGCGGTCTCGCCGTTCTTTATTAACTACGGTGCGCAGGCGCGCGAATACGCTCTTTGGACGTTTCTGCTAATTGCCGCATCGGCATTTCTTCTACGAGCCCTACGCTCGGAACGAAGCTCGACGTGGCTATGGTACGCCGCGACAATGGCGCTAGCGCTCTATGCCGACCCTCTCACCCTGCTCGTCGGTGGCGCACACGCTTTGTACGTCCTGGTGTTGTACCGTTCGAACGCACGCGCCTTAGTGGATCGTGTCCCAGCGCGTGGTGTATGAGCCGCGGCTCGGCGAAGTGGGCGATCAGTCGGTGATCACCGCTGACAGCCTCGTGGCCTGATTGTCGCTGATCGCGTTGAGTCCTTCGAGTTGCATATATCGGCGTTGCAAT
>DAIDHQ010000001.1 GCA_027459645.1 Vulcanimicrobiota bacterium | reverse complement strand
CATGCAGAAGTCGTTTGCGGGGTTCGATCCGGAGCGCGCGCGCGAATTGCTCGCCCAGCTCGGCGTCGGCGACGAACGCAAGAAAGTCGGCACGCTCTCGAAAGGCATGCGCACGGCAACCGCCGTGGCGCTGGCATTCGCCCGTCGCGTCGATCTGCTGCTGCTCGACGAACCGACGAGCGGCCTCGACCCGGTCAATCAGCGCACCGTGCTCAACCTCATTATCAACGAAGCGGCGCAGGGAACCACGGTCGTCTTTTCCTCGCATCAAATCGGGCAAGTGGAGCGCGCTGCGGAACGGATTGCCGTGATGCAGCGCGGGCGCATCGTCCTCGAAGGGGTCGTCGACGATCTCAAGGCGGGGCGGAAAATCGTGGAAGGCATCCTGCCGAGCGACGATTTCTCCATCAACGGTCTTTCGAGTGACGCGCGCATCGGGCGGATCGAACGGAACGGCCGCATTTTGCGCGCCTTCGTTACCGATCGGCCCGACGAGATTGCGGCGCAGATGAGCGCGCTCGGCGCGCAGGGGCTGCGCGTCGTCGATCTGAGTCTAGAGGATATTTTCTTAGGTGCCGTTGCCCCACAGGCTGCGACGGCATCGGTCGTGGAGGAAGCCTAATCGTGGATTATATTGCAGCGCTCCGCGGGCGCAGAGCGCTCGTCGTCACCGTCATCGTCTTGGCGGCGATCTTCATCGTCAACGCGATCGTCCGTCTCTCGTTAGGTTCGACGTTTCATATGGCGCCGTCGTTCGCGGATCTCTCTCGCATGAAGGGATCGGTCACTACCCACGAAGTCCTTCCCAACGGAGCGAAAGAGACCATCATCGTCAATAAAGCGCTCGGACGCCGCGTGGTGATCGTCGATCGCGGTTATCGCGGCAGCATCGTTGACGACACGAGAACGAAGACGAGCAAAGTCAAGCGTCCAGGCTTTACGCCGGGACCGTATTTAACGAAAACAACCTCGATTGATAAATCGGTTCATAAAACCGCCTATACGGAACATTTTAATTTTGATAAGGATATGAACCTCGGCTACTTCTGGTACGCTGCGCTCGTCGTTGGACTCGTTCTTGCAACCGTACTGTCGGGAACGTTCTCTTCCGAGAACAACGGACATCTCGAGATGAGCTTCATGCGGCCGCAATCGCGCGAGCATTTAGCGATCCGGGCGATCGCCACCGATATTCTTACGATTCTTTTGGCCGAGATCGCGACGGTCATCTTTGCGCTCGCGACCGTTGCCATCTACATCGAGGTACGCCCGACGATCTCCGGCTCGACGCTGGCGACGATCTTGCTGAACCTGCTCGCGCCGATCGCCTGGTATGCGATGCTGTTGGCGGCGACGGCGAGCCTGCGCGGCGGGCGCGGCCTCGTGGTCGGCTTCGCGTGGCCGCTTGCGTTCATCCTTCCGGGAGCGTTCAGCGGTACCGCCGGAAACGTGCTTCCCATCTGGAAGGCCGTGCACGTATTCCTGATCCCGCTCGTTCGGCTCGATCCGCTCTGGTACATGCAGCATTTCTCGCTGACGCCGAAGACGGTCGCACTCGGCGTGACCCTTGGAAACGCCGTTCAGCCGGTGCTCGCCGGACTCTCGATGCTGGCGTTGCTCTATTTCATCGCCGCGGTGCTGCAGTGGCGCCGCATGGAGGCCTAGATCGTGCAAATCTTCGGCATCAATCTCAGCGTGCTGCTCGGCGGTTTACGGCTGCGCTTCGTGCTCGGTTTTGAAGAAGTCGGCGACGACGACCTCGCGTCACATATCTAAACCGCCGTTGACGCTGTAGACGGCGCCGGTGATATAGCTCGATTCGTCGTCGAGCAAAAACTCGACGACGCGTGCGACCTCATCGGGTTGGCCGAGACGGCGTTGCGGAATCTTCTCGATCACTTTCGCGAGCGCGGCTTCGGGAATCGCGGCGACCATCTCGGTTTCGATGAATCCGGGGGCGACGCAGTTGACGGTGATGCCGCGCTGCGACATCTCCAGCGCGAGGCTCTTGCTAAAGCCGAAGAGCCCGGCTTTCGATGCGGCGTAATTCGCCTGCCCGACGTTGCCGGTCTCGCCGATCACCGAGCTGATATTCACGATGCGTCCGAAGCCGCGTTCGATCATGTGCTCGAGCACCGCCTTCGTCATACAGAACGCGCCGTACAAATTAACG